>NZ_JBSHAF010000007.1:204429-258121 GCF_053611365.1 Streptomyces sp. NPDC054813
CGCGCCCGGCCCCTAGCGTCACCCCCGCCCCCCGCCCGTCCACCCGGGGGCCCGGGGCGCCGGGCGGCCCGCCCCCCCCCGCCCGGGCGCGCCCGGGCGGTCGGGTCGTCGTCACAGGTGGTCGGGGCACCGCGGGTGCGGGTGCGGGTGCGGGTGCGGATGCGGATGCGGGGTGGGGGTGCGGACGTCGTCGTACGCGGACAGCGCGGCAGGGGATCTGCGGGGCCGGGATCTCCAGGGCCTCAGGCGCGTCCGCGGGTCCAGTCCGGGCCGGTGCGTGCCCACTCCTGCTCCCACTCGGCGAGCCGGTGCCGCAACGCGACCCGGCGGACGACACCGTGGCCGAGCAGTACCACGGCCGCGGCGCCGCCCGTCCCGCACAGGCCCACGGTGACCGTGTGCTGCCAGACGGCGACCTCGTCGGGTGGCGGGCCGACACCGTGCCCCCGACGGTCGAACCACACGTCCACGGTGTCACCCGCCCGGGTCCCGGCCGGCACCCGGGCCAGGGCGGTCTTCGTCCCCTTGCCGGGTTCGGTCCAGCGGACGTCCGTCTGATAGGCGTGCTCCCGGTCGCCGCCCTCCGCCGTCGGGAGCTGCTCCGGCGTGCTCCCGACGACCACCGCCCGGACCATGTGCCGCTCGGCCCGCTCCATCGTCGCCACCGACCGCGCCCGCTCATGGGCCCACAGCCCCGCCACCGCCCCCACCAGGGGCGCACCCACGCACAACAGGACCGCCACGGACAGCGCGATCCATGCCTCCACCAGGTCGGACCTGCGCCGCAGCGGGTTGTGCCGCCAGCGCCAGCCACGCACTCGGGTACGCATGTCGACCTCCTCGCCGCCACGGGAGCCGTAGGGCCGGACAGCCGGTCCGCAGCTCCCAGCGTGCCCCCCTTGCACGCGGGCGTCCACATCGATCTGTTACCCCGTACGGAGTACCTGGCCCACCTGCCGGAGCCACCAAGGCGACACCGGCCGAAGCGCACGTTCCGCCACGCGCCGCATCCCCGGCCCCGGCGCCCCGAGTCACCCGGCCCGCACGCGCCCCCACCAGGCCGACCTGCAGGCCGCCCGGCAGGCCGCTCCTGGGCCGACCCGCTGGGTTCGGCCCAGGTCAGGACCACGATCATTGCGGCCGTATGAACGATTCGAGGGCGCGGGAATAGCGGCCGGACGATCGTCCTTGGCCCAGAGTGCCGGTACCGGGACACCGGTGACAGCATCCGAGAGCGAGGAAGAACGATGCCCAAGGCGTACGTCTACACCAGGCACGGCGGGCCCGAGACCGAGGCCTTCGCCGATGTGGACCGTCCCGTTCCCGGCCCCGGTGAACTGCTGGTCGCGGTGCGGGCGGCGGGGGTCAACCCCGTCGACTGGAAGCTGCGCACCGGTTTCCGCCGCCCGGGCGAGGGCGAGGCGCGCTTCCCGGTCGTGCTCGGCAGCGAGGCCGCCGGAGTGGTCGAGGAGGTCGGCGAGGGCGTGAGCGGGTTCGCGGTCGGCGACGAGGTCTTCGGCAACGCGCCCGCCGGCGCGTTCGCCGAGTACGCCCTGCTGACGGCGTCCGTGACGGCGCACAAGCCGGCCGCGCTGTCCTTCACCGACGCCGCCACCCTGCCGGTCGCCGCGGCCACCGCCTACGACGGGGTACGCCAGCTCGACCTGCCCGAGGGCGCGACCCTGCTGGTCACCGGCGCGGGCGGCGGAGTCGGCGCGGCGGCCGTGCAGATCGCCCGCGCCTGGGGGCTGCGGGTCGTGGGCTTGGCGAGCGAGGCCAAGAAGGACTTCGTCGAATCGCTCGGCGCCGTGCACGTGCCCTCCGGCCCCGGCCTGGCGGAGCGGGTGCGGGCCGCCGCGCCCCAGGGCGTGGACGCGGTGTACGACCTGGTCGGCGGCGAGGTGCTCGCCGAGGCGGCCGATCTGCTCGCCGACCGCACCAAGCTGATCACCGCGGGCGCCGCCCCGGACACCGTCGCCGCGCTGGGCGGCAGCCGGGTCGAACGCGCCCGTACCGCGGCCGTTCTCGACGAGGTGGCCGAACTGGTGGTGGGCGGTGAGCTCGACCCGCATGTCTCGCGGACCTTCCCGCTCGACGAGGCCGGCCAGGCGCTGCGCACCGTCGAGGACGGGCACGCGCGCGGCAAGGTCGTGATCGAGGTCGCCGCATGAGCATCCCGGGGCCCCGCGAGGGCGCGCCGCACATCCTGGACAACCCCGCTCTCGCCTCGCTCACCGGCCCGCACGCCCTCTTCGCCGAACGGCGCGGACGGATCCTGCGCTACCCGGTCGACGTCTCCCCGTGGCTGGCCCTGCCCGACGAGCCCGACGCCGACGACTGGGCCGATCTCGCCGCTCTGGCCGGGCCCGGCACGGAGGTCGGGCTGCCCGGCTACCGCGGCGACCTCCCCGAGGGCTGGGAACTCACCATGAACATCGCGGGCGTGCAGCTGGTGGACGAGGGCATGGACGCCGTCCCGGAGCCGCAGGCGATCCGCCTCGGCCCAGCCGACGTACCCGAGATCCTCGACCTGATCGAGCGCACCCGGCCGGGCCCCTTCCTGCCCCGCACCATCGAACTCGGCACCTACCTGGGCATTCGCCGGGACGGCAGGCTGATCGCGATGGCGGGGGAGCGGCTGCACCCGCCGGGCTGGACCGAGATCAGCGCGGTCTGCACCGACCCGGCGTACCGGGGCGAGGGCCTGGCGACCCGGCTGATCCGCGCGGTCGCGTACGGCATCCGGGCCCGCGGCGAGACCCCGTTCCTGCACACCGGCGCGGGGAACACCACCGCGATCCGGCTGTACGAGTCCCTCGGCTTCCGACTGCGCCGCCGTACCGCCTTCCTGGCGGCCCGGGTGCCGCAGACGCTCGGTCAGGCCTCGCCGGTGCCCGCCGACGTCCCGGCGTTGTAGCGCTCCAGGTATCCCGCGAACCTGACCAGGTCATCCTCCGGCCAGTCCGCCAGGCGCTCCCGGAACGCGGCCCGGCGGCTGCCCGTGACCTGGGCCAGGATCTCCTGGCCTGCCGCCGTGAGATGCAGTACCTGGACCCGGTGGTCCTCCGGGTCCAGGCGCCGCTCGATCAGCCCCGCCCGCTCCAGCGCCCCCACCTGCCGGCTGACCGTCGACTTGTCCAGCGCGTAGTGCGCGGCCAGGTCGGTCGCCCGGCAGCCGCCGCGCTCCTCCAGATGCCCGAGGAGCGTGTACGACACCAGCGACAGCTCGGGGTGCATGCGCCCGGCGGACGCCCGGGCCCGGCGCGCGAAGGCCGTCATCTCGCGCTGGATGGTCTCGACGGCAACCTCGGCGGCCGTCATGGGAGGACCTTCGACGGCGGCACCTGCCCCAGCAACACCCTCACGGGAATACCTCCTCCGACGTTCTAGTTGTATAGTACAACTTGAATGTGAGTTGTATAAGCCAACTAGTTTGGCCGGAAGATCCGGAAGATATGGAGGTCGTACGCGATGAGGTCACCGGCACTGCGCCATGTGCTCACGCACCTGATCACCCCGCTGCTGATGTGCCTGGGCATGGGACTGGCGTACCTGGGAGCGTTCGTCCACCCGGCACCCCACCAGATGCCCGTCGCCGTGGTCGGCGCCGGACCGGAGGCGAAGGTGTTCGCGCAGACCGTCAAGGACACCGCGGGTGACCGGCTCGACGTCCGTACCGTCCCGACCCGCGCCGCGGCCGTCGACCTGCTGACGTCCCGGACCGTGACCGGCGCCTATGTGCCGAGCGCCAAGGCGCCCGAGCTGATCGTCGCCAGTGCCGCCTCCGACATGGACGCCACCGCCGTCGAGAAGGTCTTCACCCCCGTCGCCGCCCAGGAGGGTGCCCCGCTCAAGGTCACCGACGTGGCCCGGCCGGTCGCCGACGACCCCACGGGACAGGGCCTGTTCTTCCTGCTCATCGCGGTGAGCATCGGCTCCTACGCCTCGGTCGCAGCCCTCGGCGCGGCCGGCGGCACGCTCCCCATGCGGATCCGCGCCCTGCTCGCGCTCGGCGTCTCCGCCGTCGTCAGCGGCATCGGCGCGCTGCTCGCCGGACCGGTGTTCCACCTCGCCCACCACGACCTGGCCGGCGTCTGGGGCATGGCCTGGCTCTACTCGGCGGGCATCCTGCTCATCGGCGTCGGCCTGCACACCTTCCTGAAGCGGTGGACCACGCTGGCCATGATGGTGCTCTTCGTGATGCTCAACTTCACCAGCTCCGGCGGGTTGTTCCGGCCCGACCTGCAGAACGGCTTCTTCGGCACGCTGCACACCTTCTGGAACGGCGCCGGCTTCGTCGAGGGCGTCCGCAGCCTGCTGTACTTCGGCGACGACGGCCTGGGCCGCCACGTGTGGACCCTCGCGGTCTGGCTGCTGGCCGGCCTCGCGGTCACCGCTCTCGCGGCGGCGTACGAGCGGGCCAAGGCCAGGGCCGCGCGCCTGGTCGTACCGGACTCGCCCGCCGGGCTCACGGCGGAGGTGACCGAGGCCGAGGCCGAGGCGGAGGCGGAAGAGGAGGAAACGGTCGGCGTGTGACCGTCGGACCGGCGGCCGGATAGGCTCCCGGTGATGCTGCCACTCTCCGACACCACCGCCGTCGTCTCCGTGCTGCGCGCCGCGGGCTGCGTCTTCGCCGAGGACGAGGCGGACCTGATCCTCGCCACCGCCCGCACCCCGGACGAGCTGGCCACGATGGTGGACCGGCGCGCCGCCGGACAGCCCCTCGAACACGTCCTCGGCTGGGCCGGCTTCCACGGGCTGCGGGTGCTCGTGGAACCGGGCGTGTTCGTGCCCCGCCGCCGTACCGAGTTCCTGGTCGACCAGGCCCTCGCGCAGGCCCCGCACACGTCCGTCGTCGTGGACCTGTGCTGCGGCTCCGGCGCGGTGGGCGCGGCCCTCGCCGCCGCCCTCGGAGACGCCGAACTGCACGCCGCCGACATCGAACCGGCCGCGGTCGACTGCGCGCGGCACAACATCGCCCCCTACGGCGGACACGCACACCTCGGCGACCTGTTCGACGCGCTGCCCGCCGCCCTGCGCGGCCGGGTCGGCATCCTCGCGGCCAATGTGCCCTACGTCCCCAGCGGCGAGGTGGGCCTGCTGCCCGCCGAGGCCCGCGACCACGAGCCGCTGGTCGCCCTCGACGGCGGCGGTGACGGCCTCGACGTGCTGCGCAGGGTCGCCGCCGGAGCGCCCGAGTGGCTCGCGCCCGGCGGCTGCGTCCTCGTCGAGACCAGCGAACGCCAGGCCGAGGCAGCCGTCGACGCCTTCGCCGCCGTCGGTCTGACCGCCCGGCTCGCGGTGTCGGACGAGCTGTACGCCAACGTCGTGATCGGTGTACGGGACCAGGACTAGGTCGTCGCGCCGCTGTCCGAGGGGCTCGGGGACGGTGAGCGGTCGCCTGGGCGCTGCCACGGGCCGCCGTGGTCATGCATGCCGCCCCGGCCCATGAAGTCGCCCGAGAAGGCGGCGGAGGCGGTCGGCTTGCCGTCGTCGCGGGTGCCGACCAGGAACGCCGTCGCGTCCTTCTTGAGCGAGTCGGCGTCGCCGCGCACCTTGACGTCCGAGCCCACGGTCCACGTCCACGACGTGCCGTCGTCGCTCTTCACGGTGACCTGGTCGTCGGCCACCTTCTCGACCGTGCCCCGCTGCCAGACCCGTACCACGTACTTGCCGGTGTCCGGGTCCTTGACGGTCGCCTCGCCGTGCACACCCATGCCGCCCATGCCGAACGGGCCGTGCCCGGGGCCGTGCCCGTCCGGGGCCGAGGGCGCCGACGGTGCACCCGAGGCCGCGGGCGGGGTGTCGGAGCCGTTCCCTCCGGAGCCGGCGGCGAACGCCGCGGTGCCGCCCAGGGCCAGTGCCCCGACGGCGAAGGCCACGGTCACGGCACGCGCGCGGGCCGGCTGCCGGCGCCACAGGTCGCGCACCCGCGCACCCGGTTCGCGGTCCGGTCCCGGTCCGGCGAGCACCTCCCACCCCGGGTCGGCCTGCGGGGGATGGTCCGGCATCGGCGGGATCGACGGCTCGGTTCCGTCGCCGTCACGGCGGTGTTCCTGCTCGGGTTCGTGCGTCACGGCTCGCTCCCATCGGCGAACGGCACGCGGCACAGCGATGCGTGCCTCTCTGGAATTGTGGTGGTTCGCCGATAAGAACCCGGTAATCAGTCCCTGTGAATTCGATGAACCCGCGGGCGGGCGGCCCCGGAGCCGTCGCCCTTTGCGGCTACGGCAGGTCCAGCGCCCGTGCGATGAGCAGCGCCACGTCGTCGTGGTTGTCGGGGTGGTGCAGCTCCCGCAGCAGCAGGTCGCAGACCTCCTCCAGCGGGCGGGCGGGGCCGTCCAGGAGGGCCAGCAGCGCGTCCAGCCGCTCGTCCAGCGAGTGGCTGCGGGTCTCCACCAGACCGTCGGTGTAGAACACCAGCTCGTCGCCTGGCTCGAAGTCCACGGTCGTCGTGGCGAAGGGGATCCCGCCGACGCCCAGCGGGACCCCGGTGGGCAGATCGAGCAGTTCCGGCGGCCGGCCGGGGCGGACCCGGGCCGGCGGCAGATGGCCGGCGTTGGCGATCCGGCACTGCCGCAGCCGCGGGTCGTGCACGGCGTACACGCAGGTCGCGATGGAGTGGTCGAGGCCTGAGGTGGTCTTGTCCAGGTGTTCCAGCAGGACGGCCGGGTCGAGGCCGAGGGAGGCCAGCGTGTTGGTCGCGGTGCGCAGCCGGCCCATCGTCGCGGCCGCGTTGATGCCGCTGCCCATCACGTCGCCCACCACCAGGGCCGTTCTGCCGCCGTCCAGCGGGATGACGTCGAACCAGTCGCCGCCCACCTCGACGGTGGCGCCGGCCGGCTGGTAGCGCGAGGCCACCTCCAGGCCGTTGGTGACCCTGGGGTGGGTGGGGAGCAGGCTGCGCTGGAGGGTGAGCGCGGTGGTGCGGGCGTTCTGGTACCAGCGGGCGTTGTCGATCTGCACGGCCGCGCGGGCGGCCAGTTCCCGGGCCAGCAGCAGATCGTCTTCGTCGAAGGGCGCCGGCTTGCGGGTGCGCTTGAGTTCGAGGGCGCCCAGTACCTCGCCGCGGGCGATCAGCGGCACGGCCAGGTACGAGTGCAGTCCGGCCCGGACCAGCAGCTCGGCAGCCTCGGGGGAGCGGGCGATCCTCGGCAGGTCCTCGTCCTTGACCTGCGGCACCAGGACCGCCTCACCGGTCCGTACGCACTCGGTGACCAGCAGGTCCGGGGCGTACCGGGCGACCGTGCCCGGCGCGTCGGCCGCCTGCACCGCGTCCGCGTCCAGCTCCGCGCGCACGGCGAGAGCGCGGAGCATGGCCGGCTCGGCCGGTCCGAGCGTGCTGCGCCGGCCCTCGGCCACCGTGTCCAGCAGGTCCACGACCGCCACGTCGGCCAGCTCCGGCACGGCGACGTCGGCCAGCTCGGCGGCGGTGCGCTCCAGGTCCAGGGTGGTGCCGATCCGGGTCGAGGCGTCGGCGATCACGGCCAGGCGCCGGCGCGCGTTCTCGGCCTCGACACCGGCCCGGTAGGGCTCGGTGATGTCCACCACCGAGGTCGCCACGCCCAGGACGTTGTTCAGCGCGTCCTCCAGCCGGTAGGCCGACAGCGACCAGATGTGCTCCTCGTCCGGGTCGGCCGGCGTACTGCCCACCGCGGGCTGGTCGATCACCGGCTCGCCGGTCCGCAGCACCCGCAGGTACGCCGACTCCAGGGCGTCGGCATCCATATGCGGCAGCACCTCGCGGAGCGTCCGCCCCACGTGCTCCTCGGCCGGTACCCCGTTGATCCGTTCCAGTGCCGGGTTGACCGAGACGAACCGAAGCTCCGTGTCGAGGACGGCCAGCCCGATCGGCGACTGCTTCACGATCCGCTCGGACAGCGCCACGTCCTGCTCCAGCCGGCGCACCGTCGACTGGTCGGCGGCCAGGCCCAGCGCGAAGACGTCGCCGTTGGCGTCCGTGAGCCGCATGTTGCGGAACTCCACCACATGGGTGGAGCCGTCCTTGTGCCGGATCGGGAAGCCGCCCGCCCAGCTCTGCCCGGTGCTCATCACGTCCGCGAACAGCTTGCCGACCAGACCGATATGGCGTTCGTCCACCATCAGCCGGGCCGCGTACTGGCCGAGCGCCTCGCGGGCCGGGTAGCCGAACAGCTCCTCGGCCTGGGGGCTCCACAGCACGATGCGCCCCTTGGCGTCCAGCACGACCGAGGCCATGCCGAGGACGTCGAGCAGCCCGCCCGGACGCACGGGTCCGCGCACCGGCTCCTCGCCCTCGGCCGCTGACGCCTCGGCTGGACTCATCCCACGCACCGCCTTCGAACCTGCGCACGGCACGTCGTCCCCCGTGCCGACTCCCCTTGTTCTATCGCGCTCACACCCGACTCTCCGCCGCCGCCGCCGACTTTTCCACCATCTCTCAACACGGCGGCTTCCGTACTGCGAAACGACCACAGGTGCGGCAGGGGCGTGAGTTCACCTTCCCGTTCCGTCATTGGTCTGTACATGTCTGTCAGGGGCACGTCAGACTGACCGCCGCACGCGCGTCCCACCCCCCGAACCGAGGAGTAGGCTTCCATGCCCGCGTCCACCCGGCAACGTTGTCGCGCAGGTCTGACCGCCCTGGTCGCCCTCGCCGCGGCCTTCGCCCTCTCGACCGGCCCGGCGTCCGCCGCCGACACCTGGACCGAGACCGGCTCCGACCGCGCCGACCCGCTCACCGAGAGTCAGGGCCTGACCTCGGTCGAGGTCCCCGCCAACAGTGCCAACCGCTACACCGGCGTCGGCACCATCCCGATCGGCGTCTCCAGCCGCGGCTGGAACCACGTCGGCGACCCCGACGAGTCGTACGACGGCTACTACGTCGAGCCGTACCAGGCCGACTCCGGCACCGCCAAGATGTACCGGGTGCAGGCTCCCGGCGGCGCCTGGTCGGAGTACGTGCACACGCTCGCCTCCGGCGAGGCCCTCAACAACTCCTGGGACGCGATCTCACCCGACGGCCAGTACATGCTCTCCGGCGAGTACGGCACGATGACCCGCTTCTTGGTCTTCCCCACTCCGGGCGTCAACAAGAGCACCTCGCCGTCCGCGAACCTCCCGCTGGCCTCCGTCGTCAACCTGGACCACGCCGTGCGTGACGTCCAGGGCTGCGACTTCTCCGGCGCCACCACGCTGCTGTGCTCCTCGGACGACCCCGACGGCAGCCTCTTCGGCTACACCAAGCCCCTGCTGCAGATCGATCTGTCCGCCCAGCCCGGGTCGAGCAACGTCACCGGTCATGTCACCGCGCTGCGCCAGCTCCCGCTGCGCAGCTCCTGCTCGGGCACCTTCGAGGCCGAGGGCATCGACTACGACCGGCGCACCGGCACCCTGCGCGTCATCGTGATGTCGCCCGGGTTCTGCATCCTCACCGACAGCAAGACGTACAAGTTCACGCGGGGCTGAGTTCTCGGCCCGGGTGGTGAACCGGGTTCTGCACCACCGGGAAATCGGTGCTTTTCTGTTGGCATGGCGCGGTTCGCGGGGGAACCCGTGAGACCGCGCCATCGCCATGAGAGGAGCGACCACCATGGGTCCTGAGCGACTGCACGAGGAACCCGTCTCGCTTGAGATCAGCGGATGCAGCAAGGAAGACGCCCGGATCGTGTTCGACGCGCTGTGCCAGTGCTTCGAGTCCGACCGGGAGGCCGAGGACGTGCCCCAGCAGCTCCATGAGAGCCGCCCGATGGTGTGGCTCGGCACGTTCGAGGTCACCGACGCCCACGAGTGCACCCCGCCGCCCCGGCTCGCGGCCTCGGTCGAGGCCGACGCGCAGGGCGGCTACTGGGCGATCGACCGGCTCCGTACGACCCTCGACTCCCTGTTCACGGTGCGCAGCCTGTCCTCCGCCTCGGGCGACCAGGAGAGGGAACTGCACGTCCTGCTCGAAAGCCGGTGACCGGTGATCTGTCCGGTGATCTGAGACACGTAACCCCGGAGCCTTTGTGCAACTAGTTGCATAATCCGTGCGCGGTCCTCTAGAACTGGTACGACGACACCGCGCACGGAGGCCCCGATGAGCCGTTACCCGCACCTGCTGAAACCCCTCGACCTGGGGTTCACGACCCTGCCCAACCGCGTGCTCATGGGCTCCATGCACGTGGGCCTGGAGGAGGCCGAGCGCGGCTTCGAGCGGATGGCGGAGTTCTACGCGGCCCGGGCCCGCGGGGGAGTGGGCCTCATCGTCACCGGCGGCATCGCGCCCAACGAGGAGGGCCGGCCCTACGAGGGCGGCGCCAAGCTCACCACGGAGGAAGAGGCCGGACAGCACCGCGCCGTCACCGAGGCCGTGCACCGCGAGGGCGGCCGGATCGCGATGCAGATCCTGCACTTCGGCCGTTACGCCTACCACCGGGACCTCGTCGCGCCCAGCCCGCTCCAGGCCCCGATCAGCCCCTTCCCGCCCCGTGAACTCACCGACGAGGACATCGAGCGGACCATCGACGACTACGTCCGCGCCGCCCGCCTCGCCCGGCAGGCCGGCTACGACGGCGTCGAGATCATGGGCTCCGAGGGCTACCTCGTCAACGAGTTCATCGCCGCCCGGACCAACCACCGCACCGACCGCTGGGGCGGGTCCTACGAGAACCGGATGCGGTTCCCCGTCGAGATCGTCCGGCGGGTGCGCGAGGCCGTCGGCACGGACTTCATCATCGTCTACCGGCTGTCCATGCTGGACCTGGTCCCGGGCGGTTCGTCCCTGGCCGAGGTGATCACCCTCGCCCAGGCCGTCGAGGCCGCCGGGGCGACCATCATCAACACCGGCATCGGCTGGCACGAGGCCCGGATCCCCACCATCGCCACCTCGGTGCCGCGCGGCGCCTACACCTGGGTCACCAAGCGGCTGATGGGCGAGGTCTCCGTCCCGCTGGTCACCACGAACCGCATCAACACCCCGGAACTCGCCGAGGAGTTGCTCGCCGGAGGCGGCGCCGACATGGTATCCGTGGCCCGCCCGATGCTCGCCGACCCCGACTTCGTCAACAAGGCCGCGGCCGGCACGCCCGAGGCGATCAACACGTGCATCGGCTGCAACCAGGCCTGCCTCGACCACACCTTCAGCGGCAAGGTCACCTCCTGCCTGGTCAACCCGCGCGCCTGCCACGAGACCGAACTGGTCCTCGCCCCGACCCGGCGGCGCAAGCGCGTCGCGGTCGTCGGCGCGGGACCGGCCGGCCTCGCCTGCGCGGTCTCCGCCGCCGAACGCGGTCACCAGGTCACCCTGTTCGACGCGGCGGCCGAGATCGGCGGCCAGCTGAACGTGGCCCGCAAGGTCCCCGGCAAGCAGGAGTTCGACGAGACCCTGCGCTACTTCCGCCACCAGCTGGACGCCCACGGTGTGGATGTACGCCTGAACACCATGGTCGAGCCCGAGGACGTCACCGGCTACGACGAGGTCGTCGTCGCCACCGGCGTCACCCCGCGCACCCCCGACATCCCCGGCGTCGACCACCCCCGCGTCCTCGGCTACCTCGACGTGCTGCGTGACGGCGCCCCCGTCGGCGACCGGGTCGCGATCCTCGGCGCCGGCGGCATCGGCTTCGACGTCGCCGAGTACCTCACCGACGGCGGCGACAAGGCGAGCGAGGACCCGGCGACGTACTTCAGGCACTGGGGCGTCGACATGGACTACCGGGCCCCCGGCGGCCTCACCGCCCCCGAGCGCCCCGCGCCCCCGCGCACCGTCCACCTGCTCCAGCGCCGGACCGGCAAGGTAGGCGCCGGCCTCGGCAAGACCACCGGCTGGATCCACCGCGCCGAACTCAAGCACCGGGGCGTCACCATGGTCCCGGGGGTGCGGTACGACCTGATCGACGACGCCGGACTGCATGTCACCGTCGACGGGGAGAGCACCGTCCTGGAGGTCGACACCGTCGTGCTGTGCACCGGGCAGGAACCGCGCCGGGACCTGTACGAGGAACTGGTCGCCGCCGGCTGCAGCGTGCACATCATCGGCGGTGCCGACGTCGCCGCCGAGCTGGACGCCAAGCGGGCCATCAAGCAGGGCACCGAGCTGGCGGCCGCCCTGTAGGGGCCGTCCCTAGGATGAGCCCATGTCACTCCCGCACGCGATCCTCACCGCCCTGCTAGAGAAGCCGTCGTCGGGGCTGGAGCTGACCCGCAGGTTCGACCGGTCGATCGGCTACTTCTGGTCGGCGACACACCAGCAGATCTATCGCGAGCTGGGCAAGCTGGAGGCCGAGGGCTACATCCGCACCCTGCCGGCCGAGCAGCCGGCCCGCGGGCAGAAGAAGAGCTACGAGGTGCTGCCCGCGGGCCGCGCCGAACTGGCCCGCTGGACCGCCGCCGCCCAGGACCCCAAGCCGCAGCGCGACGTGCTGCTGCTGCGGTTGCGCGCGGCGGCGGTGGTCGGCACCGATGGACTCGAAGCCGATCTTCACCGTCATCTGGAGCTGCACCGACGGCAGTTGGCCGAGTACGAGGAGATCCAGCGGCGCGACTTCCCGCCGGGCAAGGACGCCCCCGAGGACCGGCTGCGGCACCTGGTGCTGCGGGCCGGCATCGACCTGGAGTCCTTCTGGACGCAGTGGCTCAGCCAGGCCCTCCGGGAGTTCGGCGAACTCCCGGAGACCTGAGCGGGGTCAGAGCCGGTACGGCTTCGAGCGCTTGCGCAGGTACCAGCCCGTGGCGATGACGCCCGAGCCGACCAGCGCCGCGCCGATGCCCAGCGTGAGCGGGCCGTAGTCGCGGGCGGCCCCGCCCAGACCGCCCATCACGCCCCGGGAGGGCGCGGCCGACCTGGTGGTGGAGGAGGTCGTCGGCGCCGCGGCGGTTCCGGACACGATCACCGACTGGGTGCCCGCCGTTCCGCCGTTGGAGCAGACGACGACCACCGTGTAGGTGCCCGGCGACACCCCCGACCAGGCGGCCGACTGGCTCACCGTGGTGCCTGCCAGAGCCGCTTGCCGCCCTTGGGCGAAGGCGGTCTGGCCACTGTTGAGCAGCGAGGCGTTGCCCCAGGTGCCGCCGCTCTGCGTGCAGGCGCTGGTGACCACCGAGACCGTGGTGCCGGTGGTGCTCACCGAGATGCCCGAGAGCGCGGCGGACGGGCCCGCGAGCCAGGTCGGGAGCGCGGCGGCGGCCGCCAGGGTCAGGCCGGAGCGGAGGAGAAGTCGTGAGTTTCGCATGTGGCTGCCCTCCGGCGGCACGGTAGGCGGAACGTCCCTTGCGCCGCCGAGGATCGGAGACTCCCGTGCTGCCTCAGGGTCAGCCAAAGCGGCGCAGGCCCGCACCGCACCCGGGGGCGGCCGTCCAGGTGACCTATTCCTCCGTCCGGCCCAGACCGTGATGCGGTTCACGCCCCCGTCGTGACGGCGCGCTGCGCCGACCACCCGCCCCAGGTCCCGTCCGGTAGCCGCGCCCGCAGCCGCACATGGTGCACCACCCCATGGTCCCGCCCCACATAGAAGCTATAGGTCGAGTGGCCTGTGGGTGGGATGCCGCCCCAGACCAGCGAGGTCGTCGTACCTCTGTCGAGCCGGATCTGGTACTCCGTGATCACTCCGTCCACGCGCGGCGGATCCCAGGCCAGGTCGAGGTAGTACGCCCCGCTCTGCTCATGGCTCCCGGCCGTGAACCCGGTCGGCGCGGTGTTCCGGCCGTCGTCGCTGCCCGGTGTGGTCAGGCGCACCGCCGCGCCGGCCGGCGAGAGGTTGTCGGCCGCGTCCCGGGCCCGGACGGTGAACACATAGCGCGTACCCGGCCGCAGCCCCGTGACCACGGTCGCGGTCTGGTTTCCGCCCACACTGTGGATCTTCGCACCGCCCTGGTAGATGTCGTACGACACCACCGCCCGATCGTCCTTCGCGGCGTCCCAGGACAGCTGCACCGCACGGCTGCCCACGGCCCGGCCGCTCGGGTGCGCCGGCCGGGTCGGCGCCGAACGGTCCGCCGCGACCACCGCCGGGGTCGTCGCCCGCACCGCACGGCTGCGCGGGCCGAGGCTGCCGTCGTCGCCCCGCGCCCGGACGGTGAACGCATACATGGTGGACGGCCTGAGCCTGGTGACGTCCACCATGTGCTGTGACCCCGGCACTTCATCGACCTTCGTGGTGCCGCGATATACCTCGTAGCCGCGGACTCCCGAGCCGGCCGGCAACGCGTTCCACATCACATGCACGCTCGTCGCGCTCCCGGCCGCCGCGGTGACCCCCGTCGGGGCGCCGGGCTGCCGGCCGCTGTCGTCGTCGGCGGTCCCGCCCCAGCCACAGGACGTCATGAACAGGAGGGCGCAGACCAGGACGACAACTCGGCGCACGGTTCCGCCTCCCCGGGGACGGCAGGACGGCAAAGGTCCGGACCAATATGGCCTGCCCGGGATGCGGACATCAAGAGGGCCGTATTGGAGACAGCGGGGGAGAGTTACGTATGCTGAGGGCTCTACGGCCGAACTTCCCAAGAGGAAAGGGGAGTTCGCGCCCGTGGCGCGGAACGCTGTCGTCGCTGATCCCGCGCCGACGCGGGCGGCCGGGGTGACCGGGCTGACACCGGCTCAGCGCCCCGGCCCCTGACGGATTCTCACGGAGTGTCACTTCGTTGCTCCGTACGGCCCTGTACGGCCCCCTCTTCCTGGCCCGGCCGCCCCGCCCCCACCACATTGGTCCGGTTGACTCCATGTCCCCCACGGAGAGGGTCCCTCATCGTGCGTCTCCAGACGCTGACGCTGGCCACGGCCGGCGCCGCCCTGCTCGCCCCGACCACACTGCCCGCCCCCGCCGCCTCGCTCACCGCCCCCGGTGCCCGGCACCGGATCACCGCCATCGACCTGCTGCACCGACTGGACCGGCTGCGCGACTGCACCGAGGTCTCCAAGGACCGCTATCGCACCGACGCCGGAACCGCCGCCACCGTCCCCGTGTGCGGCACCGAGCAGGCCGTCTTCTGGAAGGCCGACCTCGACATCGACTGCGACGGCCGGATCACCGGGCACTGCAACCGCACCGCCGACCCGGCGTTCTCCGCCGCCACCGCCTTCCAGCAGTCCGACGGCAGCCACCTCAACGCCGAGACGCTGCCCTACGTCGTCGTACCGGGCCCCAGCAGCCGCTGGGACTACCGGAAGTCCGGCATCCAGGGCGGTGCGGTCGCCGCCGTGATCTACAAGGACCAGGTTCAGTACGCCGTCGTCGGCGACACCGGACCGAGCGACATCATCGGCGAGGCGTCGTACGCCACCGCGAAGGGCCTGGGTGTGGACCCCGACCCACGCGTCGGCGGGGTGCCGTCCGGTGTCACCTACATCGTCTTCAAGGACTCCGTGGTCAAACCCATCGAGGACGGCGACGCGGCGCAGGCGGAGGGGGAGCGCCTGGCGGCGCTGTTCGCCGAGGGAGGCTGACCGGGCCACCCCCGGCAGGGTGTCAGACGGCCGCCCAGCCGTTGTCCACCGGCAGGATCGCGCCGTTGATGCTGCCGGCCGCGTCGGAGGCCAGGAAGACGATCGCGGCCGCCTGCTCCTCGGGTTCGGAGACCTGGCCGACGTTGCCGAAGTACGGGCCGAGCGCGGCCGGCCCGTGGGCACCGTCCGCCAGGTCGACCTGGATCCCGGTCCTGGTGCCGCCGGGCGCGATCGCGTTGGCCCGGATGCCCTGGTTGCGGTACATCACCGCCAGGTTCTTGGTCAGGCCGACGACACCGTGCTTCGAGGCCGTGTAGGCGGCGCCGGCCGCGCTGCCGCGCAGACCGGCCTCGGAGGCGGTGTTGACGATCGTGCCCCGGCCGGCCGCCAGCATGTGCGGCAGCACCGCGCGGGTGAGCAGGAACGGCGCGGTGAGGTTGACCCGTATCACCCGCTCCCACTCCGCGTCGCTCACCTCGCCCAGCGCCGACATCCGGTCCATGATCCCGGCGTTGTTCACCAGCACGTCCACCGCGCCGAACCGCGCCACGGCGGTAGCGACCACCTCGTCGACCACGGACTGCTCGCTCAGGTCGCCGGTGACGGCCACGGCCGTACCGCCCGCCTCCTCGATCTCCTTGACCGCGGCGCCCGCGACCTCGGCGTTCAGGTCGGCGACGACGACCCGGGCGCCCTCCCTGGCGAAGGCCAGGGCGGCGGCCCGCCCGATCCCCGATCCCGCGCCGGTGACGATGACGGCGCGCCCGTCGAGTCCGCTGGCCATGTGGTGCTCCCATCAGGTGGTTCGAGGGCGCTCTGCGCCCGGTTGCGGTCACACCATACGACTTAATGTCGTTGACTGACATAAAGTCGTGGCGAGAGGTTTCCCGGGCTTCGAGGAGAATTCCGTGCAGCACTCAGGGGCACGGGAGGAACAGATGACCGCAGCAGCGGGACGCACGGGACGGCCGCCCCTCACCGAGGAGCGCAAGGCCGAGACCAGACTGGAGATCGCCCGTGCCGCGGTGGACCTGTTCGTCGCCCAGGGGGTGGCGGCGACCACGGGTGAGCAGATCGGCCAGGCAGTCGGGGTCTCCGCCCGCACGGTGTGGCGCTACTTCCCGAGCAAGGAGGCCTGCGTACGACCGCTGTTCGCGGCCGGCATCGAGGTGGTCGCCGACTGTCTGCGGGCCTGGCGGCCGGGCCGGCCGCTGGAGGAGGCCTTCGAGAGCGCCGTACCGACCGACAGCCGCCTGGTGCGGGGCCCCGACCGCGCCACCATCGGCGCCCTGGTCCGGCTGACCCGCACCGAGCCGGGCCTGCGCGCGGAGTGGCTGCAGACCTACGACGAGGCCGAACCCGCGTTCGCCCGCGCCCTCGCCGAGCGCTCCGGGCTGCCCGCCGAGGACCTGCGGCCCACCATCCAGGCCGCCATGTTCAACGCGGCGCTGCGCGCGGCCGTCGAGCACTACGCCTGGCGGGCCGCCGAGGGGACGACGGACCCTGCCACGGCGGAGGCCGAACTCGCGGCGACCCTGCGCGCGGCCCTCACGGTCGTGGCGGACGGTCTTGCCTAGGGGCGGCGGAGCGGATCAGGAGCCGTTGTCCCGGCATACGGTGGGCGTAACCGGCCCTGACAGGACGCCCCACGTCGCCCCCGCCCTCGCCGGCCGGCTGACCGCACGCCTGTGGGGCCCGGCGCCGCACACCGGTACCGGGCCCCACAGGAGGACTTCAGCTCCTCAGGAGGACGGCCCCCAGTTGACGGGGCTGGTCGTGAAGGAGTCCGGCGAGGTCAGCGGCAGGTTCACGAACGACGCGGCCCGCGGGGAGCGTTCGACCGTGTAGATCCCGCCCGCCAGATCGGCCTGCTCCTGCGGGGTGGGCATGAGCGAGGCGTGGAAGCCGGCCGGCGGCTGGCTGTCGATGACGATCTGGATGCGGTGGCCGACCGGGATCCGGGTGAGGTTCGACAGCAGCGAGATGTCGTAGCGCGTGGTCCTGCCCGGCACCACCGCCTGCTGGGAGGCCCGGGTGAAGGGGTGGCCCGGCTTCAGCAGGGTGCCGTTGTCCCCGTACCAGTTGTCCCGGGAGTCCAGCGCGCGCCGGCTGCCGAGCAGGATGCCATCGGCCTGCTTGGTCACGGTTCCGTCGGGCGCGACGATGTCCAGCGTCGCGGTGAGTTCCGTCTCGGGTGTGGTCGACTCGGCGTAGAGGGTGACGTCGGTCGGCCCGTCGAGGACGGCGGCCCGGGTCAGCGGAGCCGTCGTGTACGTCAGGGTGTTCGCGGAACTCGCCGCTGGCCAGGTCAGTCTGTCGCGGCCGGCGGCCGACGGCCTGCCCGGGTGAGGGTGCCGTCGCCGAGGTAGTAGGTCCGGGCGTCGTCCGACGGGGGCCAGGCGGCACTGTCGACCCAGCGGTTCGCGCCGTTCTCGAACAGGTGCAGGGGCGTGGAGGTGGACGCCATACCGGTGGGCTCGTCCTTGAGCCAGGTGTCGAACCACTCCAGGCGGATGGCCTGAAGGGTGCTCTCGTCGACGTGTTCGCCGTGCGTCCAGGGGCCGACGATCGCCTGGTAGCGACCGGTGACCCGCTGACCGGCGGTGACGGGGGTGTTCAACGGCCGGTGGTGGTACGCGTTCTGCGCGGAGACGTAGGCGCCGAGGTCGCCGCCGGGGAACAGGTCGTTCCAGCCGCTCTCGGTGAGCGCGGGGATGCCGTTGGCGACGATCCGCGGAATGAGCTTCTGCACGTTCCGCGCCTGCCAGTACGCGTCGTTGTACGAGCGCGAGCCGCCGTTCTCCTGCTGGGCGATGGTGACGGACTGGGGGTCGGTGGCGGGGTCGTCCTCCGGACCGCGCGGCTCGGCCCGTGCGATGCCGGCCACGAAGGTGGTGGGGATGCCGCCGTCGGCGGTGAGGTCGTTGTAGAAGTCGGAGTCCGTGCAGAACGGCGTGATCGCCTTGAGGGGAGAGTGCTTGCCCACCGCGGCCGCGGTGAACCACTGGTTGACCCCGAGGTACGAGCAGCCGTCGAGACCGACCTGGCCGTCGCCGCCGGACAGCGTGTGGGCCGCCCAGTCGACGAGTTCGGCCCCGTCCTTGCCCTGGCGGCCGCCGAACCAGTCGAGTTGGCCCCCGGAGGCGCCGGTGCCGCGTACCGCGGAGGCCACGTAGATGTAGCCGCGGCGCACGAAATAGTCACCGGTGCCGGTCGGGTCGGAGCGGGCCGTGCCGTACGGGTTCTGCGTCAGCAGCACCGGATAGTTCCCGGTCGCCCGCGCTCCGCTCGCCGGGTCGGTCGGATAGGTCACCTCGACGGAGATGCTGACCCCGTCGTCCATCCTGACGGTGGTGTGCACCGGCGCGCTCACCCCGTAGGAGGCGGCCTCGGGCTGCCACCCGGTGCCTTGACGGGACGGCGGCATCGGCCGCCTGCCCTGAGGTCAGGGCGCCGAGCAGACCCAGCACGGCCGCTCCGGCGCGCAGGCGATTGTTCCTCATGGGTGTGTTCATGGGCACGTTCCTTGTCATGCGGGCCGACGGGCGGCACGAGCCGTACGGATCACGCAGACAACACGGGCTGTGCCGCCCCGACCGGCGGTCGGCGGTTCAGCGGGAAGAGCGGCAGGAGATGCCGGCCGAAGTCCAAGACGATCGTGACGACGAGCCAGGCGGTCAGGAACATGCCCACCGCGGTGGCGTGACCGATCGGGGCCGCCGGCTCCGGCGGGCGGCTGTTGCGTATCGGGGTTTGTTGTCTCCGACACCTTGATCACCCCTTGCTCCAGGAGGAGTCGGTGGGGTCGCCGAAGGCACGCCACCGACCGAATGTTCGGTAGCTTCAAGTAGGTGGGAAGTGCCGGTCAAGGGATCGCGCACGGCGGTGAGTTCCGGTTCCGCGGCAGCCAGGACCGCGGTGGTACGGCGTACGGGACGGACGCGCGGTCCGGGCCGCGCCGACCTGGAGCGACGGTGTGGCGGCGCAACGCGGCAACCCCTCCGACGCTGCCGGACCGGCGCCTGCAAGGGGTTGGCTTTCGGTCCGCTCCGGCGGGCCGGGACCGCCGCGGTACCAGCGCCCGTTCGGCGGATCGGGTCGGCTGCGAGAGAAGGCGCTTCCCGGCGGTGAGGTGAGGCGAGGTGAGGTGCGGAAGTGGGGACCGGCGGCAGCATCGTCATGTGCCGCCGGACACCCCCAGGGGTGGTCAGACCTTGCGGTAGGAGTACGCCTCCACGGCGGCCGCCTCCACGGCGCCGAGGTCCGCGCCGGTGGCCGCCGTCACGACCGCGGCGACCGCGCCCTCGACGAACGGGGCATCCACCAGGCGGGTGCCGTCCGGGAGTTCGTCGCCCTCGGCGAGCAGCGCCTTCACCGTGAGCACAGCGCTGCCCAGGTCGGTGAGGACGGCGACGCCCGCACCCCGGTCCACGGACGCGGCGGCGGCCGCGATCAGCTCTGCGCTGGTGCCGAGCCCACCGCCCTCGGTGCCGCCCGCCGCGGCGACCGGTACCGCCGTACCGCCGCCCGCCAAGCCCTTGGCCAGCTCGGCGACGGAGGCGGCGACCTCCGCGCTGTGCGACACCAGCACGATCCCGACCAGCTTGTCGTCACTCACCGGCTGCCTCCTGAAGTCCCGCGACGAGCAGCGCCGACGAGGTGGCCCCCGGGTCCTGGTGACCGATGCTGCGCTCCCCGAGATAGCTCGCCCGGCCCTTGCGGGCCTGCAGTGGTGTGGTCGCCAGGGCACCCTCCTCGGCGGCGGCCCGCGCGGCGCCGAAGCCGTCGCCGAGCGCGTCCACGGCCGGCACCAGGGCGTCGATCATCGTCTTGTCGCCGGGCGCGGCCCCGCCGAGCGCCATGACCTTGTCCACCCCGGCCCGCAGCGCCTCGGCGAGCTGAGCCTCGCTGACCTCGGCCGCATCGCCGAGCGCCTTGCCGGTACTGCGCAGCAGCGTGCCGTACAGCGGCCCCGACGCGCCGCCGACCGTGGAGATCAGCCGGCGCCCGGCGAGCGTCAGTACGGCACCCGGGGTGTCGGGCGCCTCCTCCGCCAGCGCGGCCACCACCGCCCTGAACCCGCGCTGGAGGTTGCTGCCGTGGTCGGCGTCCCCGATGGGGGAGTCGAGGGCGGTGAGCCGCTCGGCCTCGCGGTCGACGGAGGAGGCGGTCGCCGCCATCCAGCGGCGGAAGAAGTCGGCGTCGAGCACGGGATCTCCTTGCGTTGCGGTACGGGCGCGGGTCGCTGCTTTTCCTCGCTCACATGCCCCAGCGCAGGGCCGGCGTGTTCACCGGGGCGTCCCACAGCCGCAGCAGGTCCTCGTCGACCTGGCAGAGGGTGATCGAGGCGCCGGCCATGTCCAGGGAGGTGACGTAGTTGCCGACCAGCGTGCGGGCGACGGTGACACCACGCTCGGCGAGCACGCGCTGGACCTCGGCGTTGAAGCCGTACAGCTCCAGCAGCGGGGTCGCGCCCATGCCGTTGACCAGGACGAGCACCGGGTTGCGCGGCGACAGGTCCTCCAGGACGGCGCTGACCGAGAAGTCGGCGATCTCGCCCGAGGTCATCATGGCCCGCCGCTCCCGGCCCGGCTCGCCGTGAATCCCGATGCCCAACTCCAGTTCGCCGGGCGGCAGGTCGAAGGTGGGAGTGCCCTTGGCCGGGGTGGTGACGGCGCTCAGGGCGACACCGAAGCTGCGGGAGTTCTCGTTCACCTGGCGCCCGATGGCCTCCACCCGCTCCAGCGGCTGTCCCTCGGCCGCGGCCGCGCCCGCGATCTTCTCCACGAAGAGGGTGGCGCCGGTACCGCGCCGGCCGGCGGTGTAGAGGCTGTCGGTGACGGCGACGTCGTCGTTGACGAGCACCTTCCCGACCTGGATGCCTTCGTCCTCGGCGAGCTCGGCGGCCATGTCGAAGTTGAGCACGTCGCCCGTGTAGTTCTTCACGATGAACAGGACGCCGGCGCCGCTGTCCACGGCCGCGGCTGCCCGGGCCATCTGGTCCGGGACAGGAGAGGTGAACACCTCACCGGGACAGGCCGCCGACAGCATCCCGGGGCCCACGAATCCGCCGTGCAACGGCTCGTGCCCGGAGCCCCCGCCCGACACGAGCCCGACCTGGCCGGCGACGGGAGCGTCCCGCCGTACGATCACCCGGTTCTCCACGTCGACGGTGAGATCGGGATGAGCGGCGGCCAGACCCCGCAGCGCATCCGCCACCACGGTTTCCGGGACGTTGATCAGCATCTTCACGGCTGTCTCCCTCATAGGCTAGCAGTTGGGTCCCTGACCGGCATTTTTCCTGTTCAAGCCAGGTGTGGCAGGTTATTGATCTTGACGGTCCCGGGCGCTGGAAGGCGGGTTCTGGCGGTACTGATGCTGACCCAACGCTGACCTAATTGACGGGTCATCAGTCTTCGCGGGGATGTCTTGGAGTCGGGGGCGGGCGTCCTGTCCACCAGTATCGACCTTGCGGCAGCGAAGGTCATGTGCGCTGCGAGGCCCCGTTTCGTCAGCGCTGGGTGTGCCGCTTTCGCGCCCCCACGGCCTCGTGGGAGTCATGTTTAGGTTGTGTGTATGTGATTTCAGAGAGTGGCCCACCCCATGGATGTCGGGGGAACGCGCCGACAGGTTCTTGGTCTCATGGTGGTACAGCGGCAACGCACCGCTGACCTGCGCACATGGCGGCTATGGGCAGCTCGTCGGAGTCGTTGGCCCGGGAATGGTCCGGATCTTGCTCTGCCCGGGGCGGCCGCCTGGGGGTCGGCGGCGGTCGGGCTCTGCGGCAACTGCAGGTACTCCGGCCAGGCAGTGGCACCGGCGGCCAACACTGCCCTGCAGCTGCTACCGCAGGGCGACGTCCGCTGGCCGTGGCCGCAGGCGGTGGCCAAGCTCTCTGACGGGACGGTCCCAAGCCGGCGCGCCGTTCCCATGCGCCCTTCGGGGCCCGCCGGTCGGTGTGGCGGACAGGCGGGCCCCGAAGGCTGAACGTAAGTCACACGGCTGTGCAGGCATTCCCGTTCAGGCTGAAGCCGGAGGGTCTGACGAAGGTTCCGTCGGCAGTTCCCTGGAACCCGAAGGCCACCTGGCCGCCGGCCGCGATCTGGCCGTTGTGGGCCACGTTGCTCGCCGTGACAGCTCCTGACGACGAGGACAGGTTCGCGTTCCAGGCGTTGGTGATCCGCTGCCCGGAGGGGAGAGCGAACGCGAGCTGCCAGCCGTTGACGGGGGAGGAGCCGGTGTTGGTGATGGTGACGTCTGCGGTGAAGCCGCCCGGCCAGACGTTCGTCGCGTACGCCACCTTGCAGGACGTGGAGCCGCCGGGGTTGCCCGGGCCGCCACCGGAGGCCCCGGTGTTGACGGCGGAGGAGAACGAGGTCACGGCGAGGCCGGCGCCGTTCTGCCAGGGCTCGAATCCCGCCTGAACGCTCGTCAGATACCAGTTGATCTGCGCGAGTCCGCGCGAGACGGCCTGCCGGGCGAAGTCCATGACGTCGAAGGACCAGCTGGTGAGCGCCGACGGTGCGACGAACGACAGCACGTCGTTCGAGCCGTTGTTGCCTGACCACACCTGCCACTCGCGCCCGCCCACGGTGGCGTTACCGACCGGGGAGCCGATGGGCTGGATGGATCCGAACTTGTTGAACCAGATCATGATCTCGGTCCGGTTCACGCCGTCGGTGCGCGGCGTGGGGTCGAGCCAGATGTCGTACGCGGCGTCGTACACCGCATCGTTCACATAGGTGTAGGAGATGCTCGTGGGCGCGGTGGAGACGGTGCTGAGCTGAGCGGGGAGGTTGGTGCCGGGTGAGCAGTTGGTGTAGTGGCAGCCGTTGTAGACGGATGGGTACGACTTCGGAGCTCCGTTCGTGGGGACGGATCCGTCGGCCTGGGAGATCTTGAACCCCGACTCCGTCGCGGTGATGCACTGGGTGGCACTGGTGCCCCAGCGGTTGTTCTGGACCACGTAGCGGCCCTGGATGGTCGTCGTACCGAAGGGTTGGCAGATGGAGGTGTCGGCCTGCGCCACCGTCGCGGTGGTCAGAAGCGCGGTGAGCGAGACGAGCGAGGTGAGCAGCGCGCCGAGCAGGCCACGCACGCTGTGGGCATGGTGCGGTGAAGGACGCATGCGGATCCTCTTCAGAGGGATGGGGGGTAATGGGGAAGTGCTTCCATGACCTTGCGAGTGGGAGCGCTCCCAATCCTGGGTTCGGCAGGACTGTAGGGATGGTTCAGGTTCATGACAAGACTGTCGGCGTGAACCCGTTGAACCGATTTCGGAGCCGCAGGTCGGACAGGGGTGCGAGACGTGGCGCGCCGGCTCCGGTATCGCTCCCCGGACGGGTTCGCCGACGGGTCAGGTCGACTCGCGGACCACCAGTTCCGTACGGAGGATGACGTGACGCCAGGCCACGGCGCCCTCCTCCATCTCCTCCAGGAGCAGTCGGATCATGGCCCGCCCGATCTCCTCGATCGGCTGACGTACCGTGGTCAGCGGTGGTGCGGTCTGCTGGGCCAGCGGAAAGTCGTCGAAGCCGACCACGGAGACATCCTCGGGCACCCGGCGTCCGGCCGCGCGCAGGGCCTCCAGAGCCCCCGCGGCCGTGGTGTCCGACGCGGCGAGGACGCCGTCGATGTCCGGATGCCGTTCGATGAGCTCGGCCATGGCGCGGCGTCCGCTGTCCGTCGTGAAGTCGCTCTCGGCGACAAGGGTCGGCTCGCCCTTCAGGCCCGCGAGTTTCAGGGCCTCTTCGTAGCCGCGCAGCCGGCACTGGGCGGCGTACAGGTCGAGCGGTCCGGTGATGGTGGCTATGACTCTGCGGCCCCGCTGGACAAGGTGGGAGACGGCGCTACGGGCGCCCCCGATGTTGTCCGCGTCGACGTAGCTGACGTACTCCTCCCCGGAGCGGCGCCCCAGCAGCACCGTGGGCAGCCGGGCCTCGGCGAGCATGTCCGGCAGGGGATCGCCGGCGTGCACGGACATCAGCAGGACGCCGTCGACCCGGCCGCCGCGCGCGTACTCGAGGAAGCGCTGCCGCTCGGTGTCCGAGCGGACCAGGGTCAGCAGCAGTTGCATTCCCGTGTCTGTGAGCGCGTTCCCGAGTGAGCTGACGATCTCGGAGAAGAAGGGCTCCGCGAACTGCCGCCAGTCCGGCTCCGTCATGACCAGGGCGACGGCGTCGGCCCGCCGTCCCGCCAGGGAACGGGCGGCGAGATTGGGCACGTAACCCAGTTCCTCGATGGCCCGCTGTACGGCCCGACGCGTCGAATCCTTCACGCCCGCCGCATTGTTGATGACGCGGGAGACCGTGCCCCGCCCCACCCGCGCGTGGGCAGCCACCTCCTCCAGCGTCGGTGTCCCCGGGCGTCGCCTGCCCATGACCACCTCCCCCAAGAGATCACCGATCTTACTGGCTGGAGGGGGGTGAGCACACGAATTCACCAGTGGCATAGTTGCCGGCGATTGCTCTGCTCCCCATGGTTGGGAGCGCTCCCGTTACGGGCGGGGAAGTGTGGGCGTTGTCGTTGGTGGTCATGGTGGATTGGGCTGCCATGGCTCTGGTGATCTGCGTTTGCACGGGGAATGCCGGTCGCCCGTGTAGCCGTAGGTCAGGGTCCAGCCGTCGATTGCGGCGGTGGCGCGGTTGGTGAGGGTGAGGTCGGCGGTGAAGCCGGAACCCCAGTCGTTGGTCTTGCAGTCGACGCTGCACTGCACGGTCGCCGTGTTCGCGGTGGTCGTGCCGGTGGCGAGCATCGACAGGGGCAGGACGACCGCGGCGGCGACGGCGGTCCAACCCGCCGTTCGGCTCTGCGTTTGCGTCCGGGATCCATGTGCTGTTCCTCCTTGCGCCACGCGACTCACGGAGAGGTGCCAAGGACCGAATCCAGTGGGAGCGCTCCCATCGTGGGGATGGAGGCGAGCGCGGTCAAGACGCTGGGGACTTCAAAGTTCGAACTGAGCTGATCCAGCGAAAAGTTTCGCAGGGCCCTATGAAACCTCGCCGGTTGACGCTAACTTCCTCCCCACCAGTGGGAGCGGTTCCATCAGGCGACGCGTCCGTAGCGGCGCGCCAAGCTGTAAGGACTCGCTCATGCGACACCCCCCGCATTCAGTACTTTTAGTCAGCGACGCTCTCTCGAGCACTGCTCTGCCCCGTGCTCTCGGACCGGAGAGCCACGGCCGCGTGCGCCGTGGACACGAACTCCGAGGCAGCTCCGTCGACCGGTGCACGAGCGCCGAGCCGCACCGCACTCACTTTGCGCCACTCCCGCATCACGCCCGCCGGCAAGCCCGGGAACGGCAGCTCGAACCGCAGCGACACCGCCGAGCTCTTGGTCGACCACACCGAGACCCGCGGCATGAAATCCCCGCACGACCCGTACGGGTGCTGCGTCGGCGGTCGGTGCCTTCAGACACCGCCGGGCGACCCTGCGCCTGACCCGGCGACGCCCAGCACAACCGAGGCCTTGAAGAGCCGGCATCACGGCCGCGCCTTCGAGTAGATGCCGGACGTACCGGCGCACCGACCACTGGAACGCCACGTGTGCCCCAGGCGTGGCCCAGACGTCGGCTCGCGCGATCGTCCGTGCGGCCTCTGTCCGTAACTCCCCATCCAGAGAAGGAAACCCGCACTCATGAGTCACACCAGGACATCGCTGCTCGCCGCCCTGGCGCTGGTCGCCGGGACGACCGGGACAGCGCTCGTCGTCGGCCAGGCCGGCGCTGCCACCTCGGCCGTCCCCTGCACCGTCGACTACAAGGTGCAGAGCCAGTGGGACACCGGCTTCACCGCCGCCGTGACCATCACCAACAACGCGGCCTCCAAGTCGAGTTGGTCGGTGAAGTGGTCGTACGCCGGCAACCAGAAGGTCACCAACGCCTGGAACTCGAAGCTCAGCCAGAACGGTGCCGACGTCTCCGCCGCCAACGAGGCCTACAACGGCACGCTCGCGAGCGGCGGTTCGGTCAGCTTCGGCTTCAACGGCTCCTACAGCGGCACCAACAGCGTGCCCGCCACGTTCACGCTCGACGGCGTCACCTGCAACGTCGACAGCGGCGGCGGCACTGGCGGCGGGACCGGTGGTGGCAGCGGCGGCGGTACGGGCGGTGGTACCGGCGGCGGTACGGGCGGTGGCGGTGGCGGTGGCGACACCGGCAGCCGTGCCGACAACCCCTACACGGGCGCCAAGGTGTACGTGAACCCCGAGTGGTCCGCCAAGGCCGCCGCAGAACCGGGCGGCAGCCGCATCGCCGACCAGCCCACCGCCGTCTGGCTGGACCGCATCGCGGCCATCAACGGCGTGGGCGGCGGCATGGGCCTGCGCGCCCACCTCGACGAGGCCTTGAAGCAGAAGGGGTCCGGCGACCTCGTCGTCCAGCTTGTCATCTACGACCTGCCCGGCCGCGACTGCGCCGCCCTCGCCTCCAACGGCGAGCTGGGGCCCAACGACCTCGACAAGTACAAGTCCCAGTACATCGACCCCATCGCGTCGATCCTGTCCGACGCCAAGTACGCGGGCCTGCGGATCGCCACCGTCATCGAGCCCGACTCGCTGCCCAACCTGGTCACCAACGCCGGCGGCACCCCCACGACCACCGACGCCTGCGTGACCATGAAGTCCAACGGCAACTACGAGAAGGGCGTGGGCTACGCCCTGGACAAGCTGGGTGCCATCCCGAACGTCTACAACTACATCGACGCCGCCCACCACGGCTGGCTCGGCTGGGACAGCAACCTCGGTCCCGCGGTGCAGGAGTTCCACAAGGTCGCGACGACGAACGGCGCGAGCGTGAACGACGTGGCCGGCTTCATCGTCAACACCGCGAACTACAGCCCCACCAAGGAGCCGTACCTCAAGGTCACCGACACGGTGAACGGTCAGACCGTACGTCAGTCGAAGTGGGTGGACTGGAACCAGTACGTGGACGAGCAGTCCTTCGCCCAGGCGCTGCGCGACAAGCTCGTCGCGGCCGGATTCGATTCCGGACTCGGCATGCTGATCGACACCTCACGCAACGGTTGGGGCGGCTCCGCCCGGCCCACCGGTCCCGGAGCGCCGACCTCCGTGGACGGCTACGTCGACGGCAGCCGCGTTGACCGGCGGATCCACGCCGGCAACTGGTGCAACCAGAGCGGAGCAGGCATCGGGGAGCGGCCGACCGCGGCTCCTGCCGCCGGTATCGACGCCTACGTATGGGTCAAGCCGCCGGGGGAGTCGGACGGCAACAGCGCGGCCGTCCCCAACGACGAGGGCAAGGGCTTCGACCGGATGTGCGACCCGACCTACGGTGGCAACGCGCGCAACGGCAACAACCCCACGGGTGCGCTGCCGAACTCGCCGCTGGCCGGACACTGGTTCTCCGCCCAGTTCCAGCAGTTGGTCCAGAACGCGTACCCGCCCTTGTCGTGACCTGCTGACGCGGTGTGTCCGCCGGGGTCGGTCCCGCTCGGCAGAGAGAGGGACGGATCCGGCGGCGTCCCGTCATTTGAGGCGGGAGGCCGCCGGGTTCACCGGTCAGTCAGGTGGCGGCGTGGACGCACTGCGGGTCGGTCTGGTCCGGCTTCCACCGCTGCTTCTCGTAGATGAGGAAGGAGAGTGCGGCTGGCAGGGCCGTGACGGCGCCTGCCAGTCGCACGTCGGCCGGGCTGCCCGTCAGGTGCTGCTCGAGCCGGCTCCCGTGGATCACGGTTGGGGCGGAGCTCCGGGAATTGGCGAGAATGGCGCACGTGATGGCCGGCAGAGCAGGCGATTCGCGCTTCTGCCAAAATGGGACGTACCCGTTGGGCCTCTGCGCCGCTACCCTGCCATACAGATCTACCGAGGTTGTCGTGACCAAGCCACTGGCCCGCGCGCCTCAGCGCCGCGATGCACGGTCCAACCGGGCGCGCATCCTGGACACGGCCCGCCAGGAGTTCGGCCGGAACCCGAACATCACTATGGAGGAGCTCGCACGAGCCGCCGGTGTCGTACGGCGCACGCTCTTTGGGCATTTTTCCGGACGGGAAGCCCTGCTGGGTGCGCTCGCCGACGAGGCGTCCGCAGCGCTGCGGACGGCGGCGGAGGACGCAGTGGGGCTGGATGACCCGGCTGAGCGGGCCCTGGCCCGGCTGTTTCTTGGGATGTGGCCCGTCGGAGACAGGTACCGGATGCTCTTGGCGCTGGCTCGCAGGCACGTGGGAACCGAACGTGTAACGGGAATCCTGGATCCGATCCGAGAAGCGGCGACGGACATTTTGGAGAGGGGACAGCGGGAGGGAGTTTTCCATTCCCACCTGCCACCCGTGGTGCTCAGCGCCGGACTGGAAGCGCTGACGGTCGCCTTGCTGGAGAGCGTCAATGACGGGGTTCTGGATGATGAAGTCGTCCCACTCGTCATCGCCACCCTGATCGCTGCCGGGGTGCCGGAGAAGCGTGCGAGTGACGTGGTCGAGGACGTCTCTTTCGTGATCAACGCGAAGCCAGGCTTCGATGACGGCAGCTGATCCCTGTCGCTGCGCCTCCATCGAACCGAGCCGCGCCGCGGCCGCGAGGCAGGGGGCCGCTCCTGCTCGCAGTCTCCGGTCTCGGGTAGCTACCGCATGGCTCACCGGGTCGAGAGACGTCGGAGCTGTGGGGTTTCTCTGCCTCGACCCACTCTGGTGAGCCGTAGCTTCAGGGGGAATCCTGGATGACTTGCTCGGACCAGATCGTCTTGCCGTTCTGGCCATGGCGGCAGCCCCATCGTCCGCCGAGTTGCGAGACGAGGAACAGGCCGCGTCCTCCCTCGTCGGTTGTGCGGGCACGCCGCAGGCGGGGTTGGGTGCTGCTGGAGTCGGTGACCTCGCACACCAGGACGTGGTGGCGAATCAGACGGAGGTCCATCGGCGCACGGCCGTAGCGGATGGCGTTGGTCACCAGTTCGCTGACGATGACTTCGGTGGAAAAGAGGAGGTCGTCCAGGCCCCATATGGTGAGTTGGCGGGATATCCACTCTCGAGCTTTGGAGACAGCGGCCGGATCGGCCGGGATCTCCCAGTGCGCGGTGTCCGCCGCTGGGACGGCGCGGGTGCGGGCCAGCAGCAGGGCCGCGTCGTCGCGCGGGGCCTGGTCCGCCAGGTCGGCGAGGAGAGCCCGGCCGGTTTCGTCCAGGGCACGATCCGGACGGCAGTGCGCGGTGAGGGCCTTGGTCAGGCGTGGCAGGCCTTGGCCGATGTCGCGATCGCCCCGTTCGACCAGGCCGTCGGTGTAGAGGGCGAGCACGCTGCCCGGCTCGACGTCGATCACCGTGGTCTCGTACGGCATGCCGCTGAGGGCGAGTGGGGGCCCCGGGGAGATCCCGACTGCTTCGGCGGTCCCGTCGGGCCGGACCAGGACGGGTGGCGGGTGCCCGGCACTGGCCATGGCGCAGCGCCTGGTGACCGAGTCGTAGACCGCGTACAGGCATGTGCCGCCGACGATGTCGCGGTCGCCGGACGGGGCTTCGGCCGCGAGGCGCTGGACCAGGTCCGCGAGCCGGGTGAGCAGCTCGTCCGGTTCGAGTTCCAGGTCCGCGAGCGTCTGGATGGCGGCGCGCAGGCGGCCCATGGTGGCGCTTGCGGGCATGCCGTGGCCGACCACGTCTCCGGCGACGAGGGCCACCCGGAGAGAGGGCAGAGCAATGCAGTCGTACCAGTCACCGCCGATGTCCGCTCCCCCGCCTGCGGGCAGGTAGACGCCGGCGGTCTCGGCTGCCGGAGTGTCGGTCGTGGCCGGGGGAAGGAGACGCTGCTGCAGCGCTACGGCCGCCCGGTGCTCGCGCGTGTAACGGCGAGCATTGTCGATGGCGAGCGCACCCCGTGAGCCGATCTGCTTCATGAGATCCGCCTCGTCCTGGGTGAAGGGGGCGGATCGGCCGCAGCGCCAGGCCGTTATGGCGCCGAGCGTGTGCCCGCGGGCATGCAGCGGTGCCACCATCACCGAATGGGTGTCCTTCGGGACGAGATACTCGACCAGCTGCGGGTCTCTGACCATGGCGATGAAGTCGTCAAGGCCGAAGACGACCGGCTCGCCGTGCAGGAAGCTGCGCAGTAGGGGGTGGTCGGGAAGGGGCGGGATGGACTCGCCGCGCTTGATGCCGGCCGGCCAGTCTGCGCCGGCCGGCGCAAGGGCCGCGTTGCCCATGTCTCCACCGACCAGCCGCTTCGAGGGTTCGTCCCCGTCGAAAACGGAGTGCGCAAGGTCGACGGCGGCGAGGTCCCCGAACGCAGGTGCGAGGACGTCCGCAAGGTCCTGCGCAGTGCGCACGACATCCAGGGAACCTCCGACGCGCTCGGCCACCTCGCGGGCGAGATCCAGATTCCGGCGGGCGCGCATCTGGTCGGCGTTGTCGAAGTACAGGGCTGCGACCCCGGTGGGGCGTCCTCGTGCGTCTTCCAGACGGAAGGCGGACAGCGACAGCGCGTGCTGCCGCGCCGGATCGTGGCGCCAGCTCACGTGCTGGTTTCTGCGGACCACTGGGGCACCCGTCTCGAGTACCTGGCGCAGTAGTGCCTCGATGCGCTCAGCGTCCTTGGCGCACAGCACGTCGCTCAGCCGAGCGCCGGGCTGTACTGGACGGCCGTCGAGAGTGCCCGGCGTGGCGTTCGTCTGCACAGTGGTGAGTTCCGTGTCGTACACAGCGATCGTGATCCGGTTCTGTGCGGACAGTGCACGCAGGAGCGCCGCGCCGTGCTCGTGGCCGGCGACGTGGTGTGTGGGGGCCGCCAGGACGAGGACCTCCGCCGAGCCGGGGCACCCCATCTTGGTGGTCCGGAAGGTGACATCGATGGTGTCGCCGCACTGATGCCACAGCCGTACCCGGCCGGACGCCGGCATCTCCGCGTCGCGCAGGTCGTCCGGGAGGTCGGCCACCAGTTCCCGCACAGGGCGGCCACAGACCTCCTCGGCGTGGAACCCCGTCAGCTCCTCTGCTGCCCCGGTCCACCGGACCACCGCGCCTCGATGATCGAGTACGGCGGCTGCCGGACCGTCGAAGGCGTGCGACCTGCCGCTGGGACCGGAACCGGAGGCGCCCGTCGGTCCTTGGGTGGCGCCTGCCGAGCAGGCGTTCTTGACATTCTCTTTGTCCATATGTGGCTTCCTTAGCGAGAGCCTGCGGTTCGAGAGATCGGCATGCTGTGGCGGCCGTCGGCCACCCGGTCTGTCGCGCGTCACGCCGCAAGGGCTTTGGAGGGCAGGTCTTGTTCGGCCCAGACGACCTTGCCGTCCGTCGCGGAGCGGGAGCCCCACCTGCGGGACAAGTGAGCGATGAGGGAAAGACCGCGGCCGTTCTCGTCGATGGTGTGGGGATGACGGGGGCGTGGGTGGCTGGGGTTGCTGTCGGAGACTTCGCAAGTCAAGACCTGGTGCTGGATGAGCCGTAGGCGGATCGGCCCGCCGCCGTAGCGGACGGCGTTGGTGACCAGTTCACTGACGATCAGCTGCTCGGTGGCCACCAGATGATCAAGCCCCCACTCGCTGAGCTGACGGGCGGCTGCCTGCCGGGCGATGCGGACGGCGGCCGGGTCGTTCGGCAGTTCCCAGGAGGCGACCTGGGCCGCTTCGAGTCCGCGAGTCCGCGCAAGGAGCAAGGTGACATCGTCGGCCGGGGCCTGAGTCGGCAAGGTCTCGATCACGTGAGAGCACAGGTCCTCCAGGGACGGACCGGACCCTGCCAGGGCGGCGCCCAGGCGATCCAGGCCCACGTCGATGTCGTCGTCGCGGGACTCGACCAGGCCGTCGGTGTAGAGCGCGAGCAGCGTTCCCTCGGGCAGTTCCAGTTCCACGGACTCGAAGGGGATCAGACCGAGGCCGAGGCCGAGGGGGGCCCCGGCGGGCATGTCGGGGAAAGTGATGTGGCCCTGCGGGTCGATGACCGCGGGCGGGGGATGCCCGGCCCGCGACATCGTGCACCGCCGGGTGACCGGGTCGTAGACGGCATACAGACAGGTGGCGCCCACCGCCGCGGGGGCCTGGTCCGGAGCGTCGGCATCTTCCTCGCTCAGCCGCCTGACCGTGTCATCGAGGTGCGTCAGCAGTTCGTGGGGAGGCAGTTCCATGTCCGCGAGCGTGCGGACGGCGGTGCGCAGTCGGCCCATCGTCGCCGCGGCGTTGATGCCGTGTCCGACCACATCTCCGACCACGAGGGCCACCCGGGCACCGGACAGCTTGATCACGTCGAACCAGTCACCCCCCACACCGTGGTCCAGGTCGGCCGGCACATAGCGCGAGGCCACATCGAGGGCGGCGCCGCCGCCCACATGGTGGGGGAGCAGGTCGCGTTGGAGCGTCAGGGCCGCGGTGCGTTGACGGGCGTACTGGAGAGCGTTGTCGAGGCTGAGCGCGGCCCGGGTGACGAGTTCCTCGGCGAGGAGGAGGTCGTCCTCCTGGAACGGCGTCGATTCCTCGGAGCGGCCGAACACGGCCAGTCCCAGCACACAGCGCCGCGCCCGGATGGGTACGACCATCAGAGAGTGGACGCCGGTGTCACGAAGCTTCTGCGTCCGCACAGGGTCGTGACTGACCCAGGGGCCTGAACAGGTGTCCAGCACCGATTCCAGGTAAGACCTGCCCGTGCGCAGGGCGGTGGCGAACAGCGACGTCGGGAAGGGGCGGATCACCTCTTCGCGCACCCATGGCAACTTGAGGATGCTCGGGTCGACGGAGGCCACACCGGCACGGCGCAGCACAGGTGGGCGGCCGTTGGCGTTGCCGGTCCCCGCCGAGGGATCCACGCCGAACGGAACCGACTCCATCAGGTCGACGACCGCGTGGTCGGCCAGCAGGGGCACGGCGAGGTCGGCCAGTTCCTGCCCGGTCCGCATGACCTCGAGGGTGCTGCCGATGCGCGTGCTGGCTTCGCTGAGGATGGCAAGGCGCTCGCGCGCCCGCCGGTTGCCGGTGACGTCCACGCTCATGGAGCACACTGCCAGCGCCGTGCCGTCGGCGTCCTGGAGGCAGAAGAACGAGGCCGAGAACGCGTGCTCCCGGCGCCGGTCCGTCGACGACCACGCCCGGTACTCGTGGACCATGGTGGTGCCGCTCTCCAGCACCTGCCGCATCACCACCTCGAGCGCCTCGGCCTCGACGGCGGGCAGTGAGTCCCGCAGGCGGCGTCCGAACCGTCGCTCGCGAGGAGTGCCGTCGTGGCGCTCCATGGCGTCGTTGACCCAGGTACAGCGCAGCTGCGGGTCATAGACGGCGATGCCGATCGGTGCGTGGGCCAGGAGCGACTCGCGCACAGCTCCGTTGGATGCCCCCGAGGACAGGGTGCCTATGTCTGTCACGGACACCAGCCACCGGGTGTCGGCGTCCTGCCCCCACAGCAGCGAGATCCGCAGCGTCATTCTGATGGCGTGGAGGTCGCGGTGGCGGACCGTCACGGTGCCGGACCAGCCACCCTGGGCACGGCACTGCTCGGCGAACACCGAAGCACTCGGGGCTTTCTCGGCGGGCGGCAGCACGTGTGCGGCGGACCGGCCCACCACTTCCCTGGCCGAGTACCCGACAAGCTGCTCGGCGGCGTGTGTCCACCCCACCACGGTCCCTTCCGCATCGAGCATCGCTATAGCCGCATCGGGTGTCTCTCGGGGACTCACCGGTTCGGTGAGTGGCGTGTGGTTGGTGTTCGTCATCCGGTTCTTTCCATCGGTGTGGGTGCGAGAAAGCGTCGGCGTGTGCAGCGTCGGGCCGATCCGTGGCCGTGGTGGAACGGCGGCGGCTGGGGGGTGAGGATCGCCCCGGGAGGACCTGCCGCGCTGAGCGGGCGACATAGCGCGGACCTCGCCGACGGTTCAGCGATCTATCGGCACGATGTCCGCCGACCTTGGACGACTTTGTCCACTTCTGATGGAATAGTCAGATACGACGGCTTTATCGTCAAGCCCCCGAAACTGATCAAGCGCACCGATGTGACCGCGAGGTGAGCTGCCGATCTTGCTGATGGGGCAGGTCGTACGGGCCATTCTTGCCACCTCGACATTTCCGTACGACGTATGGTAAACCTGAAAGGGCAGTTCCGTACGCCGTATGGAAAAGTTTGCCCGACCATGCCAGGTGTCGCATATCGCCTGATGTTGCCGCCTGGTGCAGATCGCACCCATCGGGAAGGGAAGATCATGAAGAAGCTCACGAGGCGCGTTGCCGTCGCCGCTTCCTCCGTGGCGGTCGCGAGTGCCGCTGTTCTTGGTGCCGGGGGTACGGCTTCGGCCGCGACTTCTGCATCCGCGCACGCCCAGCGTCCGGCCGTCAGTGTCAACGTCGGCGACTACCGCTGGGACCACGGTGTCGGCTACCTGCTCGAACTGGGTTACTCCTGGGACGAGATCCATGGCTGGCACTACGACGGCCCCGACGAGATCAGCAGTCGCTGAACACCGCCCAGGCGGGAGTGGAAATCGATGGAGCCTTTGAAGACCGTCATGCAGGGGGTGGTCGTAGAGCTTGTCATCTCGCGCACCTGCACGCTGTCCATGTGCATGAGCCTGCGGTACGAGCCCGCTGATCCCTATGTCGTCCGTGCCGTCTTCTTCACCGACACTGACGAGCCGACCGAATGGGTTCTGGGGCGTGACCTTCTAGCCGATGGTCTGACCGGCTCCGCAGGGTGTGGGGACATCCGGGTCTGGCCGGGCGTCGGCCGTGGTGACGAGGTGATGTACATCGTCCTCGGGTCTCCGGCGGGCACCGCCCTGCTCGAGGTTCCCGTGCAGGACGTCAGGACCTTCCTGGAGGACACGGAGGCGCAGGTGCCACGGGGTACCGAGTCCGGGCGCATCGACTGGGAGCTCGAACTGGCGAACCTGTTCGCGAAAGGCTGAGAGAAGCCTCCCAACCATCGTGCCGCTGGGGATCTTTGTCCCGGCGGCAGAAGAGAAGGAAAGAGTATTCATGTCCCAGTACCAGCTTCGTGTCTACACACTGCGCGGCCCTGAGGCGCTCGTCGCCTACGAGAACATCTGGGCCAAGCACATTCCCGGTATGGCCAAGCACAGGATCGATACGCATGGCGTCTGGACGGTGCCTGCGGCCGCCGGGAGTGAGGCGCCCCAGCTGTACGCCCTCGTTTCCTACCGGGACGCCGACGACGTTCAGGAGCGGTTGGAGGCGTATCTCTCCAGCCCCGAATTCCGTGCGGACATGGAGGGCTTCGACATCAGTCAGATCGTCGGCGTCGCCGAGTCCGTGCTGACGCCCACCGCCGACTCGCCTTTGCGGTGACGGAATGAGGTCAACAGCGGTCCCCGCTACCGGATGTCGTGGTCGGGGTGGGTCTGGTCGTACTGGTGCCGTGCCTCAGCAATGACGGCGCGATGCGTGAGAGACCAGTCGGCGAGTGCTTTGACCAGGTGAGTCAGGCTGGCCCCGGTCTCAGTCAGGCGGTAGTCGACCTGAGCCGGGACGGTCGGGTACACGGTGCGGTGGACGAGTCCGTCGCGTTCCAGCCTGCGCACGGTGAGGGTGAGCATGCGCTGGGAGATGCCGTCGATGGCGCGTTGCAGCTCCCGGAAGCGACGCGGCCCGCCGGCGAGTTCGACGATCACGAGTACCGACCACTTGTCGCCGATGCGGTCCAGGACATCGCGGATCCCGCAGTCCGGGTGATCTTCGTGCCCGCAGGGATCGAGGTCGGCGGGCTGGGCGGTTACCTCAGTGTGCGCGGGTGACATCGAACTGCCTCCTTGTGGCCGGTACTTGGGCGGATCAGGATCAAGCCTAGTTACCGAAGAGAACCACAACGGAAGACTGTGACTGACATGATCTTGGTGACCGGAGCGAACGGGAACCTCGGCTCGGCCACTCTGGCGGCGCTGCATGCCCGCGGTGCGATCGCGACAGGCGGCAGCCGCACCCCGAGTGACGGGATGCGCCGGCTGGATTTCGACGACCACTCCGGCATTGACCTTGCCGGTGTATCGACCTTGGGCCTGATCTCCGCCGGCTACGCCGAGGACGACCAGGTCGTCGGGCGGCACGCGGCCGTCTTGGACGCGGCAGCCCGAGACGGCGTCCGACATGTCATCTATACGAGCCTGACCGGCGCGGGCGACCACCTCGGTTTCGCACTGGCGCACCGTGCGACCGAACGGCGCGTGCGCGCTTGCGGCCTGCCGTGGACGATCCTGCGCAACGGCTTGTATGCCGAACTCTTCGGCGCTCTGCTGATGTGGGCCGATGACGGAGTGGAGTCCGCATTCGGCGACGGCGCCCTGGCCGCGGTCGCCCGTGCGGACCTCGCCGAAGCCGCGGCGATCGTCGCAGCAGATCCGGCCCAACACAGCGGGCACACCTACGATCTGACCGGCACGCCGATCACGACAGCAGACGTAGCCGACCGGCTCGGAGTCCCGCACCGGACCATCGGCCTGGGCGAGTACCGGCGCAGGCTTCTCAATGAGATGCCGGACTTGCTGCCGTTCCAGCCGCCCATGCTCGCCTCGATCGCGACCGGCATCCGGCACGGTTTCCTGGACGGCACCAGCCCCGACCTCGCTGACATACTCGGCCGCCCAGTCAGCGACCCACTGGCTACGGCTGTCGCAGCCGCCTCTGCCACGAGACCGGGCCGCAGCCAGGTAACGGCGGGTAGCGCGCGGCCTGCAAAGACATGAGTGCTTCCACGACTATCGAACACCGTCGGGGTGTCGTGGTGCTGGCGCTGATCGCGGCCTTCATGGTCTTCGTCGACGGCACGATCGTGAACCTCACCCTCGCCCAACTCGCCTCGCACCTGCATGCCTCCCGCGCCGAGCTCGAATGGGCGGTCAACGCCTACACCCTCTCCTTCGCCGCGGTGATGCTCGGTGCCGGCGCGATCACGGACGCCCTCGGCGCGAAGTGGGCCTTCGTGGCCGGCCTGCTGGTCTTCACCGCGTCCTCTGCAGTCTGCGCGTCCGCCACCTCGATGCTGGTGCTCAACTTCGCCCGGTTGGTCCAGGGCGCGGGCTCCGCTCTGTTGCTGCCGAGCGCGCTCGTCCTGGCCACGGCATCCGCCACCGATGAGCAGGCGCGGAACCGACTCGTCGGCTGGTGGGCCGCCGCCGGGGGCGTCGGAATGGCCGCCGGACCGCTGCTGGGCGGGGCGCTCGTCGCGCTCGCGAACTGGCGTGCCGTGTTCGCCGTCAACGTGGTCATCGGGATCCCCGCCGCCCTCTGGAGCATCCGCTCGATGCCCGCAACCGCGGGCGGCGGTCGGCGCCTCGACATCGTCGGCATGGGCTGTGCGACCGTACTGATCGGCGGGCTGGTCTTCGCTCTCATCCAAGCCCCCGCGCAGGGCTGGCTGAGCCCCGCAGCCATCACCGCCGCCGCGCTGACGGTCACCGGGCTCGTCGGCTTCGTCTGGGTCGAACGGTCCACCCGGACACCTCTCCTGCCGCCCGGCGTCCACTCTGACCGCAGGTTCGTCGCCACAGCCGCACAAGGCGCATTGTTCAACTTCGCCTTCTACGGGCTGCTGTTCGCGATGAGCCTGATGCTCCAGCAAGGCCGCGGGCTCAGCGCGCTCGTCAGCGGTTTGCTGTTCCTGCCTCTGACCGGCCTCATCTCGATCGGCAGCATCTGTGCCGCCCCACTCGCGCGACGGATCGGACGTACCGCTGTCCTGGGCATCGGCCAGGCCGTCCTGACCACCACGTTCCTCGCGGTGGCGTGGGCCAGCACCTCATCCGCGCTCTGGCTACTGGTGCTTGCCCTTGTTCCCGCCGGGTTCAGCTCGGGACTGCTCGTGCCCACCATGACCTCGCAGTCCATCGCCGCCGTCGAACCTGCCCTGCACGGGGCCGCGTCCGCAGTCTTCAACACCTCCCGCCAGATCGGTGCAGCCATTGGCGTCGCCGCCTTCGGCCCGCTCCTCGGGCCCACGCACAACCTCAGAGAGGGGTTCATCACCTGCGTGGTCGTCGGCGCAGCCGCCTCCGCGGTCGCCCTGCTACTGACCGCGCTTGCACGACCGGCCACCGTTGCCGCACCCACAGGCAGCCTGAATGCCCAAGCGCCATGTGCAATCTCGGCCCATGACATTCCCGACAACCTGCCCGAACGCGCTTGACCACCACCCAAGGGGAACCGTGCTGCACAAGAACGCGCCGCTGTCGCCGGAGGGAAGAAGGCGCCTCGTGGAACGCTGCCGCACTCGTCCAATCGCGCACGTCGCATCCGAGATGGGCATCTCCCGCGCGTGCGCATCGAAGTGGGTCGACCGTACCGCCGCCACGGCGAGCTCGTGGGTGCCCGTACAAAGGGCCGCAGGAGTGACCGCCACCACGGGCGGCGAGTCCCCCTCGCTGTCCCGCGGCTTGATAACATACATCGTATGGAAAGAGCGAAGCGTACCCCTAGAGGTACTCGGAAGAGGGATGTGCCTCTGACCGAGGCAGGGATCTGCGCCTCCGCACTGCGGCTCATCGACGCGGACGGGGTCGAGGCGCTCACGATGCGCAAACTCGCCGCCGCGCTGGACGCGAACCCGATGTCGCTGTACCACCACGTGCCGAACAAGGAAGCATTGCTGCGTGGCGTCGCGAAAATGGTCGGTGCCCGGTTCCGCACCGTGACACTGGAGGACGCTCCCTGGCAGGAGCGCATGCGCCTGCTTGCCACGGATTTCCGGACGTTGGCATACCGCCATCCCAACCTCATGGCCTACTCGTTCAGCCAGCCGGACTTCATCCAGCCCGAAGATCCCTTCTGGGTCGCGCTCACCGCCGTGCTGGATGCCGCAGGGGTTCCGCAGTCGGATATCCCGCAGCTCGCCGCGCTCGTGTGCGCCGTCGTCATCGGCGTGATGATCGCCGAGCTCAACGGGGCGCTCCACCGGTGGTCGAACCTCCAGCCCGCCACGTCCGCCTCCGGCGAGGACGGGCCGACGAACGAGGGCTTTGGCGAGGACCGGATGTTCCGCCTGGTGCTGGACACGATCATCAGCGGCATGGAAAGTCGGCTCACGGCCGATCACGCCGGTGGGCGCGACGGCCGGCCCCCGCAGAGCTCCCCGCGCGCCTCCGGACGTGTCCCCCGTCAACTCCGGCCACCGGCCGCACGCTGCGAAGGAGAGCCTCCGGGGAATCCCGTCTCGGACATGGCGGCCGGTTTACACCTGAAAGAGGAGTGAGGACCAAAGCCAGGACATGCTGTTTTTGTTCAGTGACAAGGGAGTTCAGTCGTGCCTGCCATTCTGATCCACGGCGTCCCCGACACCCACCGTGTGTGGGACGGCGTGCGCCGACACCTGATCCGGAGCGACGTCGAGGCCTGGGATCTGCCCGGCTTCGGCACGCCCCGGCCGCGTGGCTTCGGATCCACCAAGGAGGAGTACGTCGATTGGCTCATCGAACGGCTGGAGCGGGTGGGCGAGCCGGTGGACCTGGTCGGCCATGACTGGGGCTGCATCCTCACCGCGCGCGTCGCTTCCCTGCGGCCTGACCTCGTGCGTACGTGGGCCGGCAGTAGCGCTCCGGTCAGTGCCGACTACGTCTGGCATCCGCTGGCCAAGATCTGGCAGGACCCGGTCGAGGGCAACCGGTTCATGGACGAACTTCACCCGGCGTCCTTCGCAAAGGATCTGATGGAGCACTTCGATGTCCCGGCTGAGGTGGCCGGGGACATGGTTCTGCGCGTGGACGGGACCATGAGGGACAGCATCCTCAAGCTGTACCGTTCCGCCGAGACGGTGGGTGCGCAGTGGGAGCCGGACCTGGCGAACGTGTCTGCGCCGTGCCTGGTCTTCTGGGGCACGCTCGACCCCGCCTGTCCGGTCGAGTTCGCCGGAAAGCTCGGCGGAGCCGTGCGGGCGTCGCGGGTCGTCGAGCTGGACTGCAACCACTGGACGGTAGTCCAGAAGCCGGCCGAGGTCGCTGCGGCCTTGGAGGCGCACTGGACTGCATAGCGAGGTGGCAGCCCTCGGGTTCGCCAACTGGGTCCGCCCCTCGGTGCCGATGACACCGAGGGGCGAGCCGCCGCCGGACCGCTCGCCGCCGCATCGGAGCCGGCTCGCTTCCGTCACACCCTCTGGCGGGCTCGTGCGACATGGTTCTCCACTCCGGCGACCGCCGCGTCCAGCGTGGAGTCGAACATGGTGTCGATCACGTCCTTGGAGGGCGGGGGCGCTTCTTCCTGGTCGGGGCCCGACGGCGCCGGTGGCAGAGTGGCCCACCGCTGCAGTGCCCCGTTCAGTTCGCTGAGCAGCAAACCCGTGAACACGCCGACCAGGGTCGCGGCGACGCGCGGAATCTCCTCCTCGGGCAGTTTCGCGGTGGCCAGGATGTCGACCAGTGCCTGCCAGAAGGGGTCCTCCGGCTGCACGTAGTCAGGGCGCGTGAAGGAATACCCCATCAGTTTCGGGTGACGGCGCGACAGTTCGCGGAAGTCCCGGGCCAGTTCACGCAGCCGGTCCTGCCAGGGGATGTCTCCCCGGTCCTCCGCGCTGAACTGCGAACCGACCCGGTGGGCCACGCCGCGCAGCACGGCGTCCTTGTTCGGCACGTGGTGGTACAGCGACATGGGATTCGCATCGAGGGCGGTCGCGAGTTTGCGCATGGTGAGCGCTTCGACCCCGTCGGCATCGATGAGCTGCAACGCCATGGCGTGGATGCCGTCCTTGGTGAGCGGTACGTCCCTCTTTCTCGTGCCCCGAGGGGGCTTCCGTTCAGTCGCCATACGGTGTACGGTACCAGGCTTCGCCGATGCGGGGGCAGCGGCACCGTTTTCAGCCCCCCTGCCCCTCCGGCTTCGCGGACAGGCCCGGACTTGGTGGCCTTGGTGGGCGACGAGGTCGCCACGGCATCCTGGCGCACTCGCCTTGCCCGATCTCGCGGACTGATGCCGGGCGAGCGGGCGCGGCATGGAGGGGCCGCCGCGAGGAAGCGCCTGAACCTGATGTGGCCCCGCCGCGCGAGCGACGCCGCCCCTGGCGAGCCGGACATTCCCGTTTCCCGGCCCCTGGCCGGCCTGCCGATTGAAGTTCCATACGTCGTATGGTACTACTGAAGACATACGGCGTATGGAAATCGGGTGCTGCCGTACCGGCGCCCCGCGACACCGAATGGCGCCCTGCCCGCCTTTTACCTTGAAGGAGCAGCCATGACCACACAGCCCCAGACCGACCTGCGGCCCATCCGGTCTCCGCGGGGGGTCCCGCTCTTCGGCCACACGCCGCAGATCCCCAGCACCAACCCGGTGGAGTACTTCGGCAGGCTGTCCAAGCAGTTCCCCGAGGGGCTCTACGGCATGGAGATCGCCGGCATCGAGCAGGTCTTCGTCTGGGACCCGGACCTGGTGGCCGAGGTCTGCGACGAGACGCGGTTCTTCAAGCAGATCGACAAGACGCCGCTGGCGCACGTCCGGGACTACGCGGGAGCCGGCCTGTTCACGGCCCACCAGCACGAAGAGGAATGGGGCATGGCGCACCGAGTCCTCCTCCCGGCCTTCAGCCAGCGGGCGATGAAGGGCTACTTCGGGCAGATGCTGGAGATCGCCCAGAACCTGGTGGGCAAGTGGGAGCGCAGGGAGGGCCGGCCGGTCAACATCACCGACGACTACACCCGGTTGACCCTGGACACCATCGCCCTGTCGGGTTTCGGCTACCGGTTCGACTCCTTCGCCAAGGAGGATCTGCACCCGTTCCTCAACGCGCTGCTGCAGGCGCTGGTCGAGTCGCTGCGGCGCTCGCAGGAGCTGCCGATGATGACCAAGATGCGCAAGGCCGATGACAGGAAGTACCGCGAGAACATCCGGCTGATGCGGGACCTGGTCGAGAACGTGATCAAGGAGCGCCGTGATGGGAAGGGCACCGATGAGGATGACCTGCTGGGTCTGATGCTGGAGGCCACGGACCCGGAGACCGGCAAGGGGCTGGACGACGACAACGTCCGTGACCAGGTGGTGACGTTCCTGATCGCCGGTCATGAGACCACCAGTGGTCTGCTGTCGTTCGCCACGTACTCGCTGATGCGCAACCCGCACATCCTGGCCCAGGCCTACGCCGAGGTGGACCGGCTGCTGCCGGGTGACACGGTCCCGGACTACGACACGATCATGCAGATGGACGTGATCCCGCGGATCCTGGAGGAGACCCTGCGCCTGTGGGCTCCCATCCCGATGATCGGCAAGTCCCCGCTGGAGGACACCGTCATCGGCGGCTGCTACGGGCTGAAGAAGGGCGCGCGGGTCAACATCCTCGAAGGTCCGCTGCACACCCACCCCAAGGCGTGGGAGCGGCCGGAGGAGTTCGACATCAACCGGTGGCTGCCGGAGAACCGGGTCAACCACCACCCGCACGCCTACAAGCCGTTCGGTAACGGCGTGCGTGCCTGCATCGGCCGGCAGTTCGCGCTCACCGAGGCCCGTCTTGCCCTCGCGCTGGTGCTGCAGAAGTTCAAGTTCGCCGACCCCGACGACTACAAGATGGACGTCAAGGAGGCGCTGACGCGCAAGCCCGGCGGCTTCGAACTGACCGTGCGGGCCCGTCAGGAGCACGAGCGGACCGTGTTCGGCGCGGTGGACCCGCAGGCCGACGACACGGGGGCGCAGGCCGCGGTCAGCGGTGTCGGGGTGAACCTGACCGTCGCCTACGGCTCCAGCCTGGGCTCGTGCGAGGACCTGGCGCGCACCATCGCCGACCGCGGTGAGCGCTCCGGGTTCGGTACCACCCTGGTCGGTCTGGACGAGCTGGGGGACAACCTGCCCACCGAGGGCCTGCTCGTCGTCGTGGCCTCCAGCTACAACGGCAAGGCCCCGGACAACGCGCAGCGCTTCGACGACCTGCTCGCCACCGGCCTCCCGGCGGGCTCGCTGTCCAACGTGCGGTTCGCGCTGTTGGGTGCCGGCAACACCCAGTGGGTGGCCACCTACCAGGGCTTCCCCAAGCGGATCGAGGCGGGCCTGCTGGCCGCCGGCGCCACCCGCGTCATCGAGCGCGGCATCGCGGACGCCGCCGGTGACTTCGACGGCATGGCCACCCGCTGGATGGACACCTTGTGGACCACCCTGGCCCTGGAGTACGCCGCCGACACCTCCGAAACCACCGGGCCGCGCTTCGAGGTCCAGCTGCTCACCGAAGCTGACGTGCGCCCCGCGATCGTCTCCGAGCAGGCCTACCCCCTCACGGTCGTGGCCAACGAGGAACTGGTCAGCGACGCGACCGGGCTGTGGGACTTCAGCATCGAGCCGCCGCGCCCGGCCGCGAAGTCCATCACCATCGAACTCCCCGACGGTGTCACCTACGACACCGGCAACCACCTGGCCGTGTTCGCCAAGAACGAGCCGCAGCTGGTCGCCCGAGTCCTCGAGCGGCTCGGCGTCGACCGCGACCAGGTCCTGCGTCTGGACCAGCCCGCGGGCGGCCGCACGCACCTCCCGGTGGGTACTCCCGTCACAGCCGGCCTGTTGTTCACCGAGTTCGTGGAGCTGCAGGACGTGGCCACCCGCTCGCAGATACAGACGCTGGCCAAGCACACCGACTGCCCGTGGACCCGGCCGCAGCTGGAGGCCTACACGGCTGACACCGCCGAGGCCGAGGAGCGCTACCAGACCGAGGTCCTGGGCAAGCGCGTCTCCGTGCTCAACCTGCTGGAGCGCTTCCCGGCGGTCGAACTGCCGCTGGGGATCTTCCTGGAGATGACGGGCCCGATCCGCCCGCGGTTCTACTCCATCTCCTCCGCCCCGCTGGCCAACCCCCGGCACGTGCGGCTGACCGTCGGGCTGCTGGAAGGGCCGGCCCTGTCCGGCGACGGCCGGTACCGCGGCACCTGCTCCTCCTACATCGCGGGCCTCAATCCCGGGGACGTCTTCTACGGCTACGTGCGCGTGCCCTCCCCGACCTTCGCCCCGCCGGTCGATCCCGCCACGCCGCTGATCCTCATCGGCCCCGGCACCGGCATCGCGCCGCTGCGCGGCTTCCTGGAGGAGCGTGCCCACCAGCACGCGAGCGGCACCCAGGTAGGTCTGTCCCAGGTCTTCGTCGGCTGCCGCCACCCGGAGCACGACTACTTCTACCGGCAGGAGATGCAGGACTGGGAGCAGACCGGGATCGCCCAGGTGCACACCGCTTTCTCCGCGGTGACCGGACACCCGGCCCGGTTCGTCCAGGACGCCATCGCAGGCGCCGCCGACACCGTGTGGCAGGCCATCCAGGACGGCGCGTACATCTACGTCTGCGGCGACGGTCGTCGCATGGCACCCGCCGTGCGTGAGGCGCTCGCCGCCATCTACCGCAGGCACACCGGCAGCGACGACGAAGCCGCCCAGCAGTGGCTCGCCCAGCTGGAAGCGGATGAACGCTACCAGCAGGACGTCTTCGCCTGACCCCTCCAGACGCCGGGGGCGCGCGGCGCATCTGCCGCCCCGCACGCCCCCGGCCACCACTCACCCGCGATGCACCCCACGGCCCCCGTCGGCCCGAACCGCCGGGAGTGCCGCTCACAGAAAGCAGATCTTCATGGACACCATGCTTGCCGGACGCTTCCACCTGGACAGCAAGAAGTTCGCTGTGGAAGAGGTTCCCGTCCCCGTGCCGGGCCCGGGCGAGGTCCTCATCGAGGTCAAGGCCGCAGGCGTCTGCCTCTCGGACGTCCATCTCCTGGACGGCTCCCTCGTCCCGTTGTTCGCCACCTCCGACACGGTCACCGTGGGCCACGAGATGGCCGGTGTGATCCACACTCTCGGCCCCGACCTCAAGCGCGGCCTGACCGTTGGTACCCGCGTCACCCTGGAGGCCGGCAAGACCTGCGGCCAGTGCGCCGGCTGTGTGCGCCGCCGCCCCTGCACCCAGATGCTCACCGCCGGTATCGATTACGACGGCGGCTGGGCCCAGTACACCGTCGCCCGCGAGGACACCCTCATCCTCATCCCCGACAACCTTCCCTTCGACCAGGCCGCGATCATCCCCGACGCGGTCTCCACCCCCTACGCCGCCGTCGTCGCCACCGCGGGGGTGCGCCCCGCACAGTCCGTCGGAATCTGGGGTGTGGGCGGTGTCGGCGCCCACAACGTCCGCGTCGCGCGTCTGGCCGGCGCCGCGCCGATCATCGCCGTCGACCCGCTGCCCGGAGCTCGGGAGCGTGCCCTGGCCTTCGGTGCGGATTTCGCCCTGGACCCGGCCGCTTCCGACTTCGCCGACCAGGTCCGCGCGGCCACTGGCGGGCGGGGTCTGGACTTCGCCTTCGACTGCGCCGGCGTGCCGGCGGTCCGTGAGCAGGCCGCCACCGTGCTCGGCCTGAACGGAGTGCTCATCCTGGTCGGTATCAGCCCCAGGCCGATCACCATCAGCGAGGGCCTGACCTTCAACTATCTGGGCAAGCAGGTGCGTGGCCACTACGGCGGCACCCCCGAGTCCGTCACCGAGCTGGTCCGGCTGGCCGAGGTCGGTCGTCTTGACCTGGCCCCGTCCATCACCGACCACATCCCGCTCGCCGAGGCCGCCGACGCGGTCAACCGGCTGGAGAACAAGATCGGCGACCCGATCCGCCTCATCCTCGTCCCCTGACAACTGAACAGAAAGTAGATCAAGACCACCCCGGGCAGGGGTGAGTGGGCGCCGGTGCTAGAGGGAGTACCGGCGCCCACGGTTTCCAGGTATCCGGGTCTGGCGCACACGGACTCCTGGGCAGGTGAAGCCGGGCAGGGCGAGCCCGGCGATGTCTCTGCGCGGGACGCAACCATGTACTGGCCGCCGCAGGAGGAATGGAACGCGAGGCCTCCTTGACCGCGTTCAGGTGTACGCCGACAGGTGCCGCGTGTCGGCCAGTCGAAGCCCAGCAACCTCGCGATCGCCTTGGCGGGGCCGGCGGGATGGTGTTCATACGACCCCGGGAACACCCTCCACGTCCAGCGCTGCCGCGTCCGAGAAGAGCTCCGGCGCGCCCAGGGCGCACTCCGCCCAGACCGTCTTGCCGTGTCGGGCGTGACGTGTGCCCCAGTGCTCGGTGACTTGGGAGACCAGAAGCAGGCCGCGGCCGCCCTCGTCGTAGCCCCTGGCGCGGCGCTGCTGCGGGGTGGTGCTGCTGTCGTCGGAGACCTCGCAGAGGAGGGTGCGGTCGTGGATGAGACGCAGCTGGATGGGGGGGGGTCGGCCGTAGCGGATGCCGTGGCCGACCACGTCGCCCACCACGAGTGCGACCCGGGCACCGGAGAGCGGGATGACGTCGTACCAGTCGCCGCCTCCGAGCTGGGCGGCAGCCGGCAGGTAGCGGCAGGCGACCTCCACGGCGGACTGCACGGGTGTACTGCGCGGGAGCAGACTGCGCTGGAGAGTGAGAGGTATACGCACGGATCACCACCGGCTCACGCCCTGGTGACCGGCCGGCCCTCACGGCATCGCCTCGGCGCGTCCGCATCCATGCTGGTGGCCGCTGTGCGCTCGCGGCACCACGCTGGGTGTCGCTCAGTTCCTGTGGAGCTGCTGCGGTGGAACCGACGACTCCCCGTAGATCGCTTCCAGGTGGTTTGTCTCCGGGTAACCGCGGTTCGTCCCGCGGCTCGGGAACCTCGCGCCGCAGACATTGCTCTACGTCGTGGATCAGCTCGTCCGCTCGCGGGCTGAGTTCATGCGCGGCACGGGACAAGAGACTGTCCGCGGTGAAGCCCACACCCGCGACGTTACGCCGCCCTGGTGGCTCGCGGCCTCAGCCGGCCGCATCTGGCTCAGCTGTGTCCGGGCAGCGGCCGCCGGGTCACCTGGTGGGCGTCGTCCGGAGGGACGCCGAGCATGCGCAGGACCATCTCGGCCAGGTCGGAGGCGGCCTCGTCGCCGTCGAGATCGGGGCGGGCCAGCCGCAGTGCCACGAGGGACATCAGGGTGCCGCCCAAGGCGGACAGGGCGGTTGTCGCGTTGCGGCAGGTGAAGCGGCCCGAGGCGATGCCGTTCTCCAGGTCGCGCAGGGCTCGCGGGGCGAGTCCGCGGTCGGAGTGGATGTAGGCCAGACCGCGGTCACGCAGGATCCGCATGAGTTCGGGGTGGGAGTCGGCCATGCGGGCGGTGAGCCGGAAGCCCGCCGCGACGAGTTCGGCCGGGTCGTCGATCCCTTCTACGCGCTCGTCTATGACCTGCCCGAACTCGTCCAGGGCGTCTGTCACCGCGGCGTCGAACAGCTCGGTCTTCGACTCGAAGTGGTTGTAGAAGGAGCCGAATCCGACGTCCGCGCGCTCGGCGATGGCCTGGATGCTCGCGCTGGTGTCGCCGGTCTCGGCGAGGATCTGCCGGGCCGCGCGGACGAGCGCCTGACGGGTCTCGGCTCGGCGTCGCTCGAAGCGGTTCTTGGGCGGGGCTGACGTCGGCATACCGCGAGTGTAACAACCGCCGCGATGAGTCTGCCATTACTGATGAGGTTATCAATTATTTGGGTCCAGCCTATTGACGGTGAGGAACGGCAAAGTTGATGATTTCCTCATTACAGCAGTGTTGCTTGGAGGACACCATGTCCCACACCCCCGTTAACAGGGCCGTTCCCCAGACGCCCCACCAGGACCTCCACAGTGAGCAGGGCGCCCTGCGAGGCGAGCACCCCGGACGCTCCCGGAATCCCTTGATCAAGGTGGCGGATCTGGCCTGGCTCGAGTTCGAGAAGCCGGATCTGGACCGGGCCGAGGTCTTCGCCCGTGACTTCGGGTTCGCGATCGCCGCCCGCACCGAGGGGGAGCTGTGGCTGCGCGGCACTTTCGCGGGCTCACCGTGCATGGTCATCCGGCGGGGGCGGGCGTCCCGGTTCGTCGGACCGGCGTTCCGCGCGGCCGAGCGGGCCGACCTGGACCGGCTGGCCCGGGCCACCGGCAGTACGGTCCGGGACATCGGCGTACCGGGCGGTGGGCAGTCGGTCGCCCTGCTCGATCCCTCGGGCCTGCCGGTCCGGGTGGTGCACTGCGCCGAGCAGCTGCCCGCGCTGCCCGAGCAGGAGCCGCTGATCCTCAACTTCGGTACCGACCACCGTCGTACGAACGCCACCCAGCGCCCGCCCCGGGAGCCGTCCCGTATCCAGCGGCTGGGCCATGTGGTGCTGGAAACACGGGTGTTCGCCCGCACCCTGGACTGGTACCTGGACACCCTCGGGATGATCGTGTCCGACTTCCTGTTCCTGGACGGGCAGCGCGGGCGCGGGCCGACGATGACGTTCATCCGGTGCGACCAGGGGAGCGTGGCAGTCGATCACCACACGCTGGCCCTGCACCTCGGGCCCGGAACCGGCTACGTCCACTCGGCCTACCAGGTCACCGACCTCGACGCGATCGCCGCCGGCGGGGAGTACCTGGCCGAGCGCGGCTACCAGCGCAGCTGGGGCATCGGCCGGCACATCCAGGGCAGCCAGCTGTTCGACTACTGGCGCGACCCCGACCACTTCATGCTGGAGCACTTCGCCGACGGCGACCTCTTCTCCTGCGACCTGGAGCCCGGCTGGGCACCGATGTCGGCGAGCGGCCTGGCCCAGTGGGGTCCGCCGGTCACCCGCGACTTCCTGGGCGCCACCCCTTCCCCCGCCAAGCTGCGCGAGGTCATGACGGCCCTGCGTGGCGACAACGAACTCGACCCGGCACGCCTGCTGGGCCTGATGAAAGCGATGAGCTCATGAGCACCAACGTTCTGCGTACCGCCGACGGGTGGTGGGTCGTCCGGGACGAACGCGCCGTCCGCATCCAGACCAAGGCCGTCACCACCGCCGAACTGCTCGCCGACCGGGACGCGGTCCGCGAGGCCGCCGACTCCGCCGAGAGCGGCACGCCCGTCGCCGACCTGGTGGTGCTGCCGCCGGTCACCACCCCGTGCCGGGTGGTCGCCCAGATGGTCAACTACCGCAGTCACGCCAAGGATTCGGGCTTCACCGGCGACATCCCGCCCACCTTCTTCCGCAAGGCGTCCGGCTCGGTCGGCGGCCCCCACGACGCGATCATCCGTCCCGCGCACGTGAAGTTCCTCGACTACGAGGTGGAACTCGGCCTCGTCATGGGCGCGACCCTGCCCGTGGGCACCGTCGTCGAGGAGCAGGACCTGCCGCGCTACGTCGCCGGCCTGGTCCTGACCAACGACGTCAGCGCCCGCGACGTCCAGCTGACCAAGACCCAGTTCTACGAGAGCAAGTCCTATCCGACCTTCACACCGACGGGTCCGTACCTGGCCCTGCTGGAGCCCGAGGACTTCACCCATCTGCTGAACCTGCGGCTGCGGCTGTCGGTCAACGGCGTGTCACGCCAGGACCGCACGCTGGCCGACATGATCGTGCGGCCCGCGCAGGCGCTCACCCTGCTCGCCCGCTTCCAGACCCTCGACCCGGGCGACCTGCTGCTGACCGGTACTCCCGGCGGCACGGCCCTGAAGGCCCCGCCCAAGGCCGCCGAGAAGATCGCCGCGTTGCTGCCGCCCGCACTGAAGTGGAAGGCGTTCTTCAAGGGCCAGGCCAAGAACCCCAAGTACCTGCGCAACGGTGACCTCATCACCGCGACGATCGCCACCGCGGACGGACGGATCGACCTCGGCGAGCAGCGGACCCCCGTTACGGACGCGCCATGAAGGCTGCATCCCGGAAACCGGTGGTGATCATCGGTGCGGGACCCGTCGGGGTCACGGCCGCCCTGCTGCTCGCCCGGCACGGAGTGCCCAGCGTCGTACTGGAACGGCACCGGGACATCTACCCGTTGCCGCGCGCCGTCGTCGTGGACGACGAGATCCGCCGGATCCTGCAGAGCGCCGGGGTACACGAGGAGTTCGCCGCCCTCGCGCGACCGGCGCCCGGACTGCGGCTGCTGGACGACGGGCGCCGGGTGATCGCCGAATTCCCGCGGTCCACCCACGGACACCACGGCTTCCCCCAGACCAGCATGTTCGACCAGCCAGAGCTGGAACGCCTGCTGCGTGACGCCTTGGCGCGTCGCCCTGAGTGCGAGCTGTGGAGTGGGGTGGAGGTCGTGTCCCTCACCCAGTCCGTCGCACGCGACACCGATGGACCGAACGATCCGACGGGTTCCGTCCGGGTCACTTTCCGTCGCGACGGCAGCGACGAGGAGGAGCACCTGTGGGCCGATGCCGTACTCGGCTGCGACGGTGCGGGCAGTCTCACCCGTGACACCATCGGCGCCGTGTGGGAGGACCTGCACTTCGAGGAGAGCTGGCGGGTCATCGACGTGCGCACCAGTCGCCCTGTGCGCACCTGGGAAGGCGCCGAGCAGATCTGCTCGCCCACCCGGCCGGCCACCTTCATGCGCGTCGGCGAGGACCGTTACCGCTGGGAGTTCCGGCTGGCCGACGACCAGAACCTGGACGGACCGGACGGATGGGAGCGCCTGCGCGAGCTGGTCGCCCCCTGGGTGGACCTGCCGTCCGACGCCTCGCAGGGCGGTGACTTCGAGGTGATACGGCAGGCGCAGTACACCTTCCGGGCCCGTCTCGCCGACCGGTGGCGCAGGGGGCGTGTCTTCCTGCTGGGCGACGCCGCCCATCTCACCCCGCCCTTCGTGGGGCAGGGTCTGTGCGCGGGCCTGCGCGACGCCCAGAACCTCACCTGGAAGCTCGCCCGGGTGCTCCAACAGGGTGCAAACGAGGGGCTGCTGGACACCTACGAACGTGAACGCAAGCCGCACGCCCGCCATGTGATCCGCGTGGCGGTCGCCGTCGGCTGGGCCATGACCGGCGGACAGGACCGCGGTGCGGCGTTCCGCCGGGCGGTCGTGGGTGCGGCCTGTCGCATCCCCGGTGTGACCGCGGCGGTGAGCCGTGACCTCAGTCCCGCCCTGACCGCCGGTCCACTCGTACGGCGCCGGCCCAGACTGACCGGCCGCGTGCTGGCCGGCACCTTCTGCCCGCAGCCCTGGGTGCGGCACGACGGCAGGCGAGTGCGTCTCGATGACGTCCTTGGGGACTCCTTCGCCGTCCTGACCGCTGTGCCACCCACAGCGCAGATGACGGTCGTGGCAACGGTGCTGGGCGCCCCGACGATCCGCGTCGACGACCTGGGCGACGACGGCACCCTGGCCGGCTGGCTGGCCCGCGGCCGTGCCGACGCCGTCCTGCTGCGCCCCGACCGCGTCGTGATGGACACCGTCCCGGCCGGCGCCGGCGACTTCACGGACACCGTCGCCTGGGCCCCCCTGCTGCACACGGCCCGCCGTACCGCCGATGCCCGGCCCGCCTGACGAGGAGCACCACACCATGACCACCCCGCACCCCGAGCCGTATACGGAACCCTTCTTCACTCCCGACCCGAAGTCGGCCGCCCGTAGCCGCATCGCGGACTTCGCCCGGTGGGCGGCCCGGTACCGGGGCGCCGAAGGGCTCCAGGACCCCACGGACTACCGAGCCCTGCACCAGTGGTCCGTCACCGACCTCGAAGGGTTCTGGGCCTCGGTGTGGGAGTACTTCGACATCGACGCGACGACTCCGTACGAGCGGGTGCTGGCCGAGGAGACCATGCCCGGCGCCCGCTGGTTCCCCGGCGCCACCCTCAACTACGCCCATCACGCGCTGCGCAACCTGCAGCCGGACGCTCCCGCGATCACCGCCCTGGACGAGACCGGAGCCGGCTACGAGATCACGGGCCGGGAGCTGCGCGCCCGGGTCGCCTCCGTCGCCGCCACCCTGCGCGACCTGGGCGTCGGACAGGGCGACCGGGTGGTGGGCTATCTGCCCAACACCCCCCACGCCGTCATCGCCTTCCTCGCCACCGCGAGCCTCGGCGCGGTGTGGTCGGTGTGCGGCCAGGACTACGCGCCCAAGGCCGCCGCCGACCGCTTCGCCCAGCTCGAACCCACGGTGCTCATCACCGCTGACGGCTACCTCTTCAACGGCGCCACTCACGACCGCCGCGACGCCTCGCTCGAACTCGCCGCCGCCTTGCCGACGCTGAAGGCCACGGTGCTCGTGGACCACCTGGGCCTTGCCTGGCCCGAGGGCGGGGACTCCGGGCTGACGGTTCCCTGGGAGGACGCGGCCACCCGCGCCGAGTACCTCACCATCGCCCCGGTGCCGTTCGACCACCCCCTGTGGGTCGTCTTCTCCTCCGGCACCACCGGCCTGCCCAAGGGCATCGTCCACGGGCACGGCGGGGTCCTGCTCGAACACCTCAAGATGCTCGGCCTGCACACCGATCTGGGCACCGGGGACCGCCTGCTGTGGTACACCACCACCCACTGGATGATGTGGAACCTGGTCGTCTCCACCCTGCTGACCGGTGCGGCCACCTGCACCTACGACGGCAGCCCGGTACCACAGGCGCGTCCGGACGTCCTGTGGGAGCTGGCCGCCCGCCACAGAGTCACCGTCTTCGGCACCAGCCCCCAGTACCTGCTGACCATGGCCAAGCTGGGCATCGAACCCTCTGTGCACGACCTGTCGGCCGTCCGCGTCGTCGGCTGCACCGGCTCCGCCCTGCCCGCCTCCGCCTACCCCTGGGTCCGCGACCACGTTCGCGCCGACGTCCAGCTGGCCTCCACCAGTGGCGGAACCGACATCGTCTCCGGCTTCGCCGGCAGCGCCTCCACGACCCCCGTCTGGGCGGGGGAGCTGTCCGCCCCCAGCCTCGGCGTGGCCCTGGCCGCCTACGACGCGACCGGCACCCCTGTCCTCGACCAGGTCGGCGAACTGGTCGTCACCCGGCCCATGCCGTCCATGCCGCTGTACTTCTGGAACGACCCCGACGGCAGCCGCTACCGAGACGCCTACTTCGGCGCGTACCCCGGCGTGTGGCGGCACGGCGACTGGATCACACTCACCTCGCACGGCTCGGTGATCGTCCACGGCCGCTCCGACGCCACCCTCAACCGCAACGGCGTGCGCCTGGGCAGTGCCGACATCCACGACGTCGTCGAACGCCTCCCCGAGATCACCGAGGCTCTCGTCATCGGCGCGGAGGAACCCGACGGCGGCTACTGGATGCCGCTCTTCGTGGTCCTCGCCGAGGGGGTCGGCCTGGACGATTCCCTGCGCGAGAAGATCCGCGACGCGATCCGCGCCGGCGCCTCTCCCCGCCACGTCCCCGACGAGATCCTCGCCGTACGGGCCCTCCCGCACACGAAGACCGGCAAGAAGCTCGAGGTTCCCGTCAAGCGCCTGCTCCAGGGCGCCCCCGCCGAGCAAGTCCTGAACCCCGAGGCCGTCGACAATCCCGACCTGATCGCCTACTTCGCCCGCCTGGGCGCGGAGCGGAACAAGCGGGCAGCACACGACACATGACGTCGGCCAGGGGACCCCAGGCCCACGTGACAGCACCGGGTCCATGTGCCCTGCCCGGCTCCGCAGACCCCGTCCCCAGGGGGTGGCGGGGGGGGGGGGCGCGCGGGCCCCCCCCCCCCCCCCCCCCCGGACCCCCCCCCCCCCCCGGA
>NZ_JBSHAF010000007.1:258131-408573 GCF_053611365.1 Streptomyces sp. NPDC054813
GGGCCGGGCCCCCCCCGCCCTCGGTCACCCCGGGGGTGGGGGGGGGCCGGCGGGGCCCCCCCCGCCCGCGCCCCGGGGGGGGGGGGGGGGGGGCCCCCCCCCCCCCGCCACCACACACAACCGAAGCAAGAGAGAAATGATGAGCATGACCGACCGCGAACCGCAGGCCCTCGATGTCCTCGACGACGCCGGACGAAAGGTGTTGTTCACCGAGGCCCGCACCGCGAACACCTTCGCCGAGGTGGCCGTCGCCGACGACGAACTGGCCATGATCTGGGAACTCGCCCGCTGGTCACCGAGCGCCGCCAACGGCCAGCCGCTGCGCGCGCTCTTCGTACGCACCCGCGAGGGCAAGGAGCGACTCGTCCGGCATCTCGACGAGGGCAACAGGGCCAAGACGCTCAGTGCACCGGCCGTCGCGATCCTCGCGTACGACCTCGACTTCCACGAGCAGATGCCGACGGTCTTCCCTGCCCGCGGCGACATGCTGCGAGCGGCTTTCGCCGACCAGACCGACGCGCGCGCGAGCATGGCGGCCTACAACTCGGCACTGCAGACCGGAGTCTTCCTGCTCGCGGTCCGCGCGTCGGGCTTCGCGGCCGGTCCCATGGCGGGCTTCGACAAGGCCGGCGTGGACGAGGAGTTCTTCGCCGGTACCAGCTGGCGCTCGCAACTGGTGGTCAACATCGGTCACCCCGGTGCCGACCCGTGGTTCCCGCGGCTGCCCCGCGTGCCCGTCGAGGACGCCGTCGCCTGGGCCTGACGGCACTGCGGCCGCCTGGCGGGGGAGAGGCGCCATGCCGTGGGCGCCGGTGCTCCGCTGAGCACCGGCGCCCATTTCTCACGCATCGCCCGCTGTCCGTCGGCCTGTTGCCCGGCGCCGGCCGGAATGCCGACAGGTGCCAGGCAGGAGGGTGCCGTTGGGCTCCTCCTGCCTGCCTCCCGGGTGCGGTCAGAAGTCACCGATCCGGAGATCAGCGACCGCCTCCCTACCGTCGGCGGTTGTCACGGCGACGTGCACGGTCTGAGCCCACCCGTGCCGACGGCGCCGGGTTCGCCAGTTGTCGCGGGCTCAGTCGTTGTAGGACCGGTTCCAGTAGTCGTCGGACCTATTCGAGTTGGTGTCGTGCCGGTCCCCGTCGCGGTCGTACCGGTTCGAGTCGTGGTCGTACCGGTTCCCGTAGTCGTCGGACCTACTCGAGTTGTTGTCGTACCGGTCCCCGTCGTGGTCGTACCGGTTCGAGTCGCGGTCGTACCGGTCCCAGTCGTTGCCGTGGTTCCTGTCGTGCTTCCAGCAACGGTCCTCGTCGTCCCAGTAGTAGAAGTGACCGCGGCGGTCGTACCGGTCCGAGTCGGCGAAGCGGTCGCTGTGCTGTCGGGCGCGGTGTCCGTCCTGGCGGTAGTCCTCTGCGGTGGTGTGCCGGTAGGCAACACCGCGGTCTCCGCGGTGGTCGTCGGCCTCGACGCCGACGGCCGGGCGCTGCACGTGCGCAGACTCAGAGACCGCGGCTGAAGCGGTGCCCCCGGCGCCGAGAACGGCGCCACCCGCGACCGCGGCGGAGGCGGCAGCGAGAGAAATGCGCTTCGTGAGCTTCCTCATGGTTTTCTCCTTCGTATGGGCGTCGTCCGCAAACCCGGCGACTTCTGCGCCGGTGATGCGGTGCGCCCGTCTATGTCGAAGCCGTATCGGCGAGTTCACCCCTCGTGAGGGCGTGGCCGGCGGCCATCAGTCGAAACGGAGGCCGCCGTTCCGGCGAGGCCCACCGCTGCGTTCCATACGATGTATGGAAGTACAGTAGTATCAGAGAATGTCCAGAAATGCCCAATGCGGTGCCCATGGTGCCGAGGAGTAACTCGCCGGATCCGGAGCCCTGATCGAGAGTCTGGTGACGCAGGCCACTTTGAGACAAGTTGACTCATAGATGCTCTGTGAGTCAATCTGTCTCACATGAGGGGTCGTGAGAACACGGATCCCCTGACTGTCCGCAGCTGCCGCGGATGCCCTCGCATTCGCGCGCAAGGTCCCCAAATGGAGGAAACCATGACCGCTACGACCACGAAGAAGGCGGGCAAGGGCGCCACCGACGGCGTCGTTTCCGAGATGGCCACGTACTTCCACATCAAGCCGGGTCACGAGGAGGAGTGCGCGGCGGCCTGCCGGCGGATGGTCGAGGCCCTGAAGCAGGCTCCCATGGCCGCCACCATCAAGACCGGTCTGCGTGACACCCGCCACGTGCTCTTCAACAACGGCACGGAGCTGCTGTGGGCCACCACCTTCGAGACCGAGTGGGAGCCCTACATCGACGACGCGTTCCTGACCGTCGGCTTCGAGCACTTCGTGGACTGGATGCAGCACACCGTCGAGTGGGACACCAAGATCGCCCCGTGGATCGAGAAGTCCGGCGGCCTTGAGTCGCTCACCGGCGACAAGACGCGCGAGGGCTTCGAGGAGCACATCATCGCGAACATGGCCGGCATGAGGTGGATCCTGCAGGACGGGCAGCAGAAGGCCGCCGCCTACTGGAACCCGGTCAGCTCCCTGACGATGTCGGAGATCACCAAGGCCGAGCGGATCAACGCCGCCTTCCAGGAGGTCCTGGACGACCCCGCCGCCGAGGAAGCCCTCCAGCACCCGGCCCTGCAGCCCCTCCTCGCCCAGGCCGCCAGCTGACCCACCCCACACCCCCGGAGGGGGCAACACCCCCGCCCCCTCCGCGACCTCGGTATGACCACGACTCGAAGCGGTACGACCACGCCTCCATCCGGTCCACCGACGACCGAGGCCACGACGACCGGGTGAGACCAGGCGGCCACTGATCTGGGAATCAGCGACTCCTGACCGCGCCCGGGCGGCAGGTGGGAGGGGCCCGACGGCACCCTCCCGCCTGCCCCGTCGCGGTCCTCTTCACCGGGGCGGCCACGCCGTCCCGCAGCCGTACCTGATCTCTCCGGCCGTTGCTGTCTGCCTCTTTCCGTCATATCCCCGTCCGCCGCCTGGAGCGCTGTCCTCATGACACAGAACGCCATCGCCGCCGCTCGCGGCGCCGAGACCGCACCTGAGAATTCGTCTGTCGACCCGTCACGCCGGCGCCGCTGGTGGATCCTGATGGTCATCTCCCTGTCCATGCTGATGGGTGTGCTCGACGGCACCATCGTGAACATCGCCCTGCCGTCCGCCCAGCGCGACCTGGGCTTCTCGGACGCCGACCGGCAGTGGGTGGTCACCGCCTACGCGCTGGCCTTCGGCAGCCTGCTGCTGCTCGGCGGCCGGATCGCCGACCTTGTCGGGCAGAAGGTGACCTTCCTGGTGGGTCTGGCCGGCTTCGCGGCCGCTTCCATGGTGGGAGGCGCGGCGAACGGTTTCCTCATGCTCGTCGCCGCGCGCGCGGTGCAGGGCGGGTTCGCCGCCCTGCTGGCCCCGTCCGCGCTGTCGATCCTGATGACCACCTTCACCGAGCCGCGCGAGCGGGCGAAGGCCTTCACCGTCGCGGGCTCGGTCTCCGGTGCGGGCGGAGCCGTCGGCCTGATCCTCGGCGGCGTACTGACCGAGTACCTGGACTGGCGCTGGACCATGTACGTCAACGTGGTCTTCGCGGTGGTGGCGTTCGTCGGCGGCGTAGCCCTGCTGCACCGCACCCCGCGCAACACGTCCTCGAAGCTCGACGTCCCCGGCACCCTGCTGGTCTCCGCCGGCCTGTTCTGCCTGGTTTACGGTTTCTCGAACGCCGAGACGCACGGCTGGGGGGCGGCGTCGACCTGGGGAATGCTCGCGGCCGGCACCGTCCTGGTGGCCCTCTTCGTCTGGCGGCAGAACAAGGCGGCATATCCGCTGCTGCCCCTGCGGGTCCTGCTGGACCGCAACCGCGGCGCCTCCTTCGCCGCCCTGTTCGTCAGCGGCGCGGGCATGTTCGGCGTGTTCCTGTTCCTGACCTACTACCTGCAGCAGAGCCTCGGTTACAGCGCACTGAAGACCGGCTTCGCCTTCCTGCCCATGATCGTCGCATCGTCCTCCGCCTCGGCCGTCGCCGCCAACGTCCTGGTGCCGCGCGTAGGCCCCAAGCCGGTGGTACCGGTGGGCATGGCCACAGCGGCCGCCGGACTGGTCTGGATGACCGCGCTGGACTCGAACAGCGGATACCTGACGCAGGTGGTGCCGCAGCTGGTGCTCGTCGGCGTCGGGCTGGGCACGGTCATCGCGCCCGCGATGAGCCTGGCCACCGCCGGCGTGGCCGCCGCCGACGCCGGCGCGGCGTCCGCCGCCGTCAACACCGTCCAGCAGGTCGGCGGGTCCATCGGCGTCGCCCTGCTCAGCACGATGGCCTCCGACGCCGCCACCGAATACCTCTCCGGCCGCAACCCCAAGGACCCCGCCGTCCTGGCCCAGGCCGGCCTCGAGGGCTACTCCACCGCCTACTGGTGGTCGGCGGCCATCTTCGTCATCGGCCTGGGCGTGACCGCCCTGCTCTACCGCCGCGGCGTGCCGCGGCAGGACGAGAGCGCCGCGCCCGTCCTTCACATGTGACCGACGAACTGGGCGGTCCGGGCGAGGCGCGGCCCGGGCTGCAGTCACCTGCTCCGACAGCTGCCGTGCACGAGGAATCCAGAGGGGGAAGTGTCCGGGTACCTTTGACGGGCGGCGCCGGGGGAGTCGTGCGGATTCTCTGAGGAGTACCGCCCCTTTTTGAGACAGAATGTCCCATAGTAGGCTGTAAACCGCACTGTCTCACGGAAGGGGTCGACGAGGTGGAAGACAGAACCGATCCGCGTCTGTTGCGCAGCCGTGAGGCCATGGTCGCGGCGGCCACGGCATTGCTCACGGAGAGCGGGCTGGAGGCCGTGACGCATCAGGCGGTGGCCACCCGTGCCGGCGTCGGGAGAGCCACCGTCTATCGGCACTGGCCCGGTCTTCTCGACCTCCGCCTCGCCGCACTGGAAGCCGGCATGCCGCCTCTGCCTCCGATGCCTGAGGAACTTCGGGCCGCGTCGGGCGGCGATCCGCGAGCGGAGCTCGTTCACCGTCTGGGTGTGCTTGCCGAGCGGTGGGACGACGAGCAGGCCGGCGCCGTCCTTGCCGCGATCCTCGGCGGTTCGCGGCACGACGAAGGCATGCGCCGCCTCCGGGAGTCACTGCTGAACCAGATCGCCGACGCTCTGCGTCCCGCTGTCGCCGCGGCCGTGGAACGCGGCCAACTCCGGCCCGACGTCACCCCCGAGACCTTCGCCATGGCCACCGCGGGCCCCCTGTTCTTCGAGCGCTTTCTCGCCGGGAACCGCCTGGGGCGTGACACCGTGGACGTCGTCGTCGATGCCGCCATGCGGGGCTGGTCCTAGCATCGTCGAGTCCCCGGCGCGGCCGAACGTCCGCCGCTGGGCCGGGGCTGATCGAGGCGGCAGTCCTTCGCTCCGGTGAACAGTCGCGAGGCCCTGTAACCGTTGCGGATTCCGCCGATCCGATCCGGTCACCGTGCACCTGTGAACTGAACCGGTGTGACGCAGGCCACTTTGAGACAAGTTGACTCATAGATGCTCTGTGAGTCAATCTGTCTCACATGAGGGGTCGTGAGAACACGGATCCCCTGACTGTCCGCAGCTGCCGCGGATGCCCTCGCATTCGCGCGCAAGGTCCCCAAATGGAGGAAACCATGACCGCTACGACCACGAAGAAGGCGGGCAAGGGCGCCACCGACGGCGTCGTTTCCGAGATGGCCACGTACTTCCACATCAAGCCGGGTCACGAGGAGGAGTGCGCGGCGGCCTGCCGGCGGATGGTCGAGGCCCTGAAGCAGGCTCCCATGGCCGCCACCATCAAGACCGGTCTGCGTGACACCCGCCACGTGCTCTTCAACAACGGCACGGAGCTGCTGTGGGCCACCACCTTCGAGACCGAGTGGGAGCCCTACATCGACGACGCGTTCCTGACCGTCGGCTTCGAGCACTTCGTGGACTGGATGCAGCACACCGTCGAGTGGGACACCAAGATCGCCCCGTGGATCGAGAAGTCCGGCGGCCTTGAGTCGCTCACCGGCGACAAGACGCGCGAGGGCTTCGAGGAGCACATCATCGCGAACATGGCCGGCATGAGGTGGATCCTGCAGGACGGGCAGCAGAAGGCCGCCGCCTACTGGAACCCGGTCAGCTCCCTGACGATGTCGGAGATCACCAAGGCCGAGCGGATCAACGCCGCCTTCCAGGAGGTCCTGGACGACCCCGCCGCCGAGGAAGCCCTCCAGCACCCGGCCCTGCAGCCCCTCCTCGCCCAGGCCGCCAGCTGACCCACCCCACACCCCCGGAGGGGGCAACACCCCCGCCCCCTCCGCGACCCGCGTGACGACTCCGTCCGCGCAAGACAGTTGGAAGGCATCATGAGCATCGAGAAGGGCAACGCCCTGGAGCTCGACGACATCCAGGCCGCCGCTCTGGAGCCGCGGCCGACGCCCTACGCGGGCGCCTATCTCGCGCTGCGCGTCGACGACCGGCGGCAGGGGCGCGAACTACTGCGGCGGCTCACCCCGGCCCTCGACTCGGTCGCTTCGTTCGACCCCAAGCGTCAGGTCTCGCTGGCGGTGGCGCTCAGCTTCCAGGGCCTGAAGTCCTTGGGGGTGCCCGAGGAGTCGCTGGCCGGCTTCCCGGAGGAGTTCCGGGAGGGCATGGCCGCGCGTGCGGAGTACATCGGGGACGTCGGCGAAAACGCGCCGGAGAACTGGGAGGGCCCGCTCGGTTCGAAGGACGTGCACATCGTCCTGACCGGACTCGCCCCGGACACAGCCCGCCTGGAGACGGTGGTCCTCCTGATCCGCGACGCCCTGCGCGATCTGCCCGGCGTCGTCGCCGTCTGGCAGCAGGACGTACACATCGGACCGGACGAGAAGGAACCGTTCGGGTTCCGGGACGGCATCGGTCAGCCGGCGATCGAGGGTACGGGCATCCCCGGCACCAATCCGTACGAAGAGCCGCTCAGGGCAGGCGAGTTCATCACCGGATACAAGAACGAGACCCACGGCATCACACCCGTTCCGCAGCCCGAGGTGCTCGGGCGCAACGGAACGTACGTGGCCTTCCGCAAGCTGCACACGCGAGTGGCCGACTTCCGTACGTACCTCCACGAGCGCGCCACAGACCCCGCCGACGAGGAGTTGCTGGCGGCCAAGTTCATCGGCCGATGGCCCAGTGGCGCCCCGCTCGCACTGACGCCCGACAAGGACGATCCGGAACTCGGTGCCGATCCCGAGCGCAACAACGCGTACCTGTACGGCGACGACCCGGAGGGGCTCAAGTGCCCCGTGGGCGCCCACGCCCGGCGCATGAACCCGCGGGACGCCGTCGTCACCGGTGAGGTGCGCCTGCACCGCATGATCCGGCGCGGTACCACCTATGGTCCGCCGCTTCCCAAGGGCGTGCTGGAGGACGACGGCGCCGACCGCGGCATCATGTTCGCCTTTGTCGGAGCGCACCTGGACCGGCAGTTCGAGTTCGTCCAGCGGCAGTGGGTGAACGACGGCAAGTTCATCGGGGCGCCTGCGGAAAAGGACCCGCTGATCGGCACGAACGACGACGGCGGGTTCACCGTCCCACGCAAACCGATCCGCCGCCGCTTCAAAGGGCTACCGCCGTTCGTCGTCAGCCGGGGTGGCGAGTACTGCTTCATGCCCGGACTGTCGGCGCTGCGCTGGATCGCCGACCTCGACACCTGACCTCTCTCACAAGCAACACGACAAGGAGCGTTTCTCATGGCTGACCACTTCTCCGGACCGCGTGCCATCGCGGACCCCGCGTCCGACATCTGCGACGTGTACGCCTTCCCGAGCCCGGAGCGGCCGGGAAACCTGGTGCTCGTCCTCAACGTGCTCCCTGCCTCGGCCCCTACGGCCCTGTTCTCCGACGTGGTCACGCACCGTTTCCGCGTCCGGCCGGTCGCGTCCGTGAGCGAGGGCGCCGCCGCGGCGTTCCAAGTCGGCGAGGACGAGTACGTCTTCGACTTCACCTTCGACGCCCCCCAGCAGGTCGGCGGCACGGACACCCTGGTCCAGGCGGGCACGTGCCAGGCACCCGGCGGCCGGAAGGTCTCCTTCCAGGTGGGCAACGAGGTGCCCGCCGAGGCCGACGGACTGAAGATCTTCGCCGGGTCGCGGCTCGACCCGTTCTTCATCGACTTCGTGGGTGTGATCGCCACCGAGGCGACGGGGAAGCTCGCCTTCAGGTCTGACGCCGACAACGTTCTGGAGGGCCTGAACACGCTGAGCATCGTGCTCGAGATCGACACCGCGGTGCTCGGCCCGGCCGCAGGCCCGCTGGTGGCGGTCGTCGGCGAGACCCTGACTTCCGGTGGTGGACGCCCGGTCCGGCTGGAGCGCATGGGCCGGCCGGAGATCAAGAACGTGATCATGTCGCCCAAGAAGTTCGACACCGTCAACAGCGATCTGGAGATCCGCGACCTCTTCAACGAGGAGGACGCCTTCAGCATGCGGCCCGACTACGCGGGCGCCTACCGATCGCGGCTCAATGCCAACCTGGCCTTCTACGACGGCCTGGACGGCAAGACCGCCTGGCCGCTGGACGAGCAGGGTGCTCACCCGTTGACCGAACTGCTGCTGGCGGACTTCCTCGTCGTCGACCTGTCCAAACCCTTCTCCGAGGACGGCTGTTTCGAGATCGAGACCGCCCTGCTCGCCGGCCGCCCGCACACGACCTGCGGCGGCCGGTGGCTCAACGACGACATCGTGGACACTCTCTACACGCTGGTGGTGGGCGGCATCGGCGGCGAACGCATCAGTGACGGCGTCGACCAGCCGACCAAGCCGGCCACGCAGACCTTCCCCTACCTCAACGCTCCCAACGGGACCCCGCCGGACCTGGGCGCCCGTCTGGCCGCGCTGGCGCCGCCCCCCGGGGAAGCGGCATGACCGGGGCGTCTCCCCAGGAGTGCGAGCCGCTCACCACGAACGGCACCATCGCCGTAACGAATCTGCACGGACAGATCGACGGCCTGGCCGTACGGCTCAGCCGTGCGGGTGGCGAGGAGAAGCCGGGGGCTTCGTCGGCGGTGGCGCAAGGGGCGGCCCTGATCGACCTGCTCAACCTCCGAGGCCACATCCTGGCCCGCGTCGCCGACTACGAACGGGCTGCGGAACTCGCTGAGGAACTCGTACGCGTCGCACCCGAGGACGGCACCGCCCTGCTCGCCCGCGCCAGGACGCGGGCGACCCTGCACCGCTTCGCCGAGGCCGTTGCCGATCTCGGCGAAGCCGGCCGGAGGGGCGTGGACGAGGCCACGCTGGACGCGGAACGAGCGGTCGTCCTACAGGCCCTCGGCTGCTACGCGGATGCCATGGCCCTGATCCGCAAAACGGCGGACCGGCAGAGCGACTTCACGACGCTCGGCGCGCTCGCCGTGCTCCAGGCGGAGCGCGGGGAGGTCACCGAGGCGGATCGGCTGTTCGGCGAGGCACGGCGTCACTATCGGGGGACGTCGCCGTTTCCGCTCGCCCAGCTGGACTTCCGGCGCGGTGTGATGTGGCACCGCGAGGGCGATCCAGATGCGGCTCGCTCGTGCTACGAGGCCGCCCGGCGGCGGGTGCCCGACTATGCGCCGGCACAGGGCCACCTGGCCGAGGTCGAGTTGCTCCGTGGAGACCCTCAGGCCGCCGTCGCCCTCCTGCGTCCCCTCACCTGGGCCAGCGACGACCCCGAGTACAGCGGCCACCTCGCAGCCGCGTTGGACGCGTGCGACAGGTTTCATGAGGCGAACCAGTGGCGCGAGCGCGCGGCGGCGGGTTACGACGAACTGGTGCTGCGTCACCCGGAGGCCTACGCCGACCACGCGGCCGACTTCTGGCTCACGGTGGGGGCCGATGTCGAGCGGGGGCTCGAACTGGCGCTGCAGAACCTCGCATTCCGCCAGACGGCCCGAGCCCACGCCCTGTTCCAGCGCGCCGTCCTGGCGCAGAACCGAGTCCCACAGGCTGCGCCATAGCCGCCGGCCGGCGATGCCGGCGATATGGAGCACCGACGGGGTCGGCCGGACGGACCGGCATGCCGTTCGGCCGCCCCCCAGCCCGCCGGGGCACATGTGACTCGGCCTCTTACCGACTGAGGCCCCCCTCGCCCCCTCGCATCGCCCCTCACCCCCTGTGGTCCCACGGACCGTGCAGCACTCCAAATCAGCAACCACTACCCGGGAAGGCCCAAAGCGATGGACACCATGCTGGCAGGACGCGTCCACCTGGACACAAAGAAGTTCGTCATGGAGGAGATCCCGGTACCCGTGCCCGAACCGGGCGAAGTACTGATCGAAGTGAAGGCAGCGGGCGTGTGCCTCTCCGACCTCCACCTCATCGACGGAAGCATCACGCCACTGCACTTGAACTCCAACGTGCTCACCCTCGGGCACGAGATCTCCGGTGTCATCCATTCCCTGGGCCCCGGACTCAAGCGCAACCTGGCCGTCGGCACACGGGTCGCCCTGCAAGCGGGACAGCCCTGCGGCGAGTGCGCCCGCTGTGTCAGCGGCGGCACGTGCGTATCGTTCCGCGGCCGCGGCGTCGACTACGACGGTGGCTGGTCCCAGTACACGATCGCCCGTGAGGACACCGTCGTCCCCATCCCCGACACACTTCCCTTCGACCAGGCGGCGATCATCCCCGACGCCGTTTCCACCTCGTACGCGGCCCTGGTCGACACCGTGCAGGTGCGTTCCGCCCAGGCCGTGGGCATCTGGGGAGTGGGCGGAGTGGGCGCCCATGCTGTCCGGCTGGCCCGCATGATGGGTGCCACGCCGATCATCGCCGTCGACCCGCTGCCCAACGCGCGTGAGCGAGCTCTCGCGTTCGGCGCCGATATCGCGCTCGACCCGTCCGACCCCGGTTTCGAACAATCTGTGCTGCGGGCCACCGACGGCCTGGGCCTGGACTACGCCTTCGACTTCGCGGGCGTTCCCCGGGTCCGGGAGCAGGCGTCGCCTCTCCTCGGTAACCACGGTGCGCTCGTCCTGGTAGGTATCACGACCGAGCCGCTGAAGATCTCGGAAAAGATGACCTTCAACCTGAAGAACAAGAAGGTGTTCGGACACTACGGATCCTCATTCGATCACGTCTATGAGCTGATCCGGTTGGCCGGCAGCGGCCGTCTCGACCTGGCCCCGTCCATCACCGACCACATCTCCCTGGCCGACGCCCCCGAGGCGATCCACCGCCTGGAGAACAAGATCGGCGATCCGATCCGCCTCATCCTCGTTCCCTGACGAGTCGACCGACGACGATGGGCCGCCCCGGCGATGGAGTCGGCCCATCGCGCGACCAACCCCCGCACCGCCGCCCAGGAGAAGCAGACCGACATGCGCGACTCAGGCAACGCCACCGCATCCAGCGACAGCAGCAGCGATCCGACGAGCCTGTCGGCAGCCACGGTGCGCACCCGCGTGACGGTCCCGCTCCGCTTCGGCGACGGCTACCCGGTGACCGCCGACCTCGCAACCTTCCACCACCTCGCCGACGGGCAGGAACATGTGGCCGTCGTCCTCGGTGACCCCGCCGACCGGCCCCCGCTGGTCCGCCTGCACTCCGAATGCCTGACCGGCGACGTCTTCGGCTCAGCCCGCTGCGACTGCGGCCCCCAACTGCGCGAGGCGGTCAAGCGCATCGCTGACCGCGGAGGCGTCCTGCTCTACCTCCGCCAGGAGGGTCGCGGCATCGGCCTCTACAACAAGCTCGACGCCTACTCCCTCCAGGACCAGGGCCTCGACACCTACGAGGCCAATGCAGCCCTCGGGCTTCCCGAGGACGCCCGCGACTACACCGCCGCCGCGCAGATGCTCACCGCCCTCGGCATCTTTGAGCTGGACCTACTGACCAACAACCCGGACAAGGCGGCCCAGCTGCGCACCCTGGGCCTCACGGTGGCCCACCACGTTCCCACGGGGGTCTTCACGACGGACCACAACGTCCATTACCTCCGGACCAAGGTAGTCCGCACCCAGCACACGCTGCCGCTGACGGAACTGACGTCGGGCTGGCGGTCGACGATGCGGCAGAAAGGAAGGGCCGGCGACTCCCTATAGCGGGAAACGGCCCAAGTCCGCGCTGACCGGCAAGGATCGGTGACGGCGGGGCCACGGTCTACCGTCACCGGCCACAGCAACATCTTCCTCTGACCACTCTGACCAGCTCCGACCGCAGCCGGCGGGGCGTCGACACATGCGCCATGGCGAAGCCCGGGACCGTCTTCCCACTCTAGAGATTCGTGCCGGAGTCGCCCTCGTCATTCAAGGAGTCCCGCCGCTTCCTCTCGCCCGGAGCAGAGAGGTCCTCCTGCTCGTCCAGTAGCTCCAGGAGCGCGGCGTCTGCCTTCTGCTTGTCCTCTTTCGTCAGTTCAAGAGGGGCGTTGCTGTAGACCGTGTACCGGTCGGGATCAATGATGTTGGCGGCCCTCAGGGTGAACGTCAGAAGGGAACGCCACCCTTTGCGGTGGCCGACTCTCGCCTGAAGCTGGACCTTGTAATTCCGGGGCTCCGGAACGAATCCGGAAAAGGGTGCCTCGAACTCGATGAAGAGCTGCTTCGCTTCTCGGCCGGCCACGGCGAATCCGGCCGGCAACGTCGGCTCGTCCTCCGGTCCGGGTTGAAGACGGGACGGTGAGGAAATCCACAGGAGTGGCAGATGGGAGGCGGTCTCATCGGGGAAGGTCAACCTGAGATCCTGCACGATTATCGGCTTGGCGCCGGTGTTGTGAAGGACGAGCGGAAGCCGCAGGCGAGCCATGGAGCAGTGGACAATCGCAGCAAAGGAATGAGGCTCCCAAGACCTCAGGTGCCCTTGCCGGGCGTTGATCCACCAGAAGGACGCGACGGTAAAGATCAACGCGCAAACCGACACAACGCCGGCACCAGGAATTGATGGAAACGCCTCCTGAACTGCAGCAGCCATCAACGGAAACACAAATTCAGTGTGCCAGCCCCAGGGTGCGCACGCGAACAGAACTCGGTGGGGTGGGGCCCTTGAGCTGCTCAGCCTCTCGTTGTGGAGCAGCTGGTCTCCGTGATCCTGCGGCGATGAGGTGCGCCAGCAAAGCGTCCGTGACGATGCGCCCAGGCTCGGGCCCCGGGCACCACCGCCTCCGTTTCCTGCAAAAAGGTCTCGATTTCCCGTGTCGGAGCTTTGGGCAGGCGCGTACCAGCCGTCTACGACTTCCTCAGTCCCACCAACGAGTCCAGGTGACCGAGGACCCCGGCCCCCGTCACCGGCGCCTGGCGGTCGCGCAGCGGTTGGAGTCGCTGTCCTCGCAGATGACGGCGGTGCGGACGCACCTCACCGTCGTGCGGGTCGGGGAGGTGGAAGCGACAGCGGCCGAAGGCTTGGTGGAACGGGTCCGCGACGCGGTGCGCGGTCGGGCCACGGGGCGCCCGCGGCTGTATCTGACCCGGCGGGGTCGGTGGCATACGCGCGGTGGTGGTCACCGCATCGGGGGAGAGCCCGTGCCCTCCGGGCAGGTCGCTTCGGTGACTGTCCCGTCCGGCCTGCTGGCGGGCGGCAAGACCTACAAGTTCCGTTCCTCGCCGTACGACGGCACGCACTACAACACCGGCTGGTCGGCCTGGAAGACCTTCACCGTCGACACCAGCGCCCCCTCCGCCCCGGTGAAGGTCACCTCCGCCGACTATCCGCCGGGAGCATGGGTCAAGGGGTCCGGCCAGGCGGGCACGTTCACCGTCACCCCACCGGCCGCGGACCACAACTGGCTGGAATGGTCCCTGGACGGCGTGACCTGGACCAAGGTCGCGACCGGGGGCTCCAGCGCGGACAAGAACATCTCGGTCACGCCACCGCGCGACGGCACGCACACACTGCAGGTCCGGGCCGTCGACAAGGCGGACAACAAGTCCGAACCCGTCGCCTACGAATTCCACGCGGGGCCGGGCGGCTTCGCCCAGCCGTCCGAAGGGCAGCGCACCTCCCGCCGGCTGCCGCTGGCCGCCGAGGCCGACGCCGCCAAGTACGACCAGGTCTCCTTCTCGTGGCGCCGTTCGGCCGCCGACGCGTGGGTACGGATACCCGCCGCGGACGTGACCCGTGACGGGACGGCCCTGTCCGCCTGGCCGGTACCGCTGGCAGGCGGGAAGAACGCCGCCCTGGTCTGGAACGCCACCGACACCGTCGATCCCGACGGCAGTGTGGAGATCAAGGCCGACTTCACCGGCCCCGGCTCCGCCGCGGGACAGAGTGACCCGCTCACCGTGATCGTCGACCGCAGCGCGGACGACGCCACCACCGAGGAGCTGGGCCCCGGCACGGTCAACCTGCTCACCGGCGACTACACGCTCGAAGCCACCGACGCCTCGGCCTTCGGGCTGGCGGTGGAGCGCACCGCGTCCTCCCGCACCCCCCACGGAGTGCCGGCGGGACAGGCCCCGATCTTCGGCAAGGAGTGGGTGAGCGGCACCGCGGCCGAGCTGTCGGGTTCCGAGTACAGCCATGTGAGCAGGGTGTCGGACACCGCGGTCGACGTGGTCAGGCTGGACGGCGACGCCATCCACTTCACGGCCAACGCCTCCCGAAGCGGCTGGACGCCCGAGCCGGGTGCCGAGTACCTCACGCTGACCGGCTCCACCTCGGGCACGTTCACGCTCACCGGAGACGACGGTGGGGTGACCGTCTTCACCAAGCCGTCCGGGGCGAGCACCTGGCAGGTGTCCAGCAGCAGGAACGACGGCCAGACCGACTCCACGACGTCCATGGACTCCGAGACGGTCACCGTCGACGGAACCCAACTGGCCCGTCCCACCTGGGTGTACGCGCCCACCTCGGCCACGACGGTGACGGCCTGCAAGGCCGATCGCACCACCAAGGGGTGCCGTGCGCTGGAGTTCGTCTACGCGGCCACCACCACAGCCGCGAGCGGCTCCTACGGTGACGTCACCGGACAGGTGAAGGAGATCCGGCTCTGGTCCACGGCGCCCGGCGCGTCCGCGGCCACCTCCAAGTCGGTACAGAAATACCTGTACGACGACTCCGGCCGGCTGCGCCAGGCGTGGCATCCGCAGATCACGCCGTCGCTGAAGACCGAGTACGTCTACGACAGCGGTGGCCGGGTCACCAGACTCATCCCGCCCGGTGAGCTGCCGTGGAGCTTCACCTACGGCAAGGCCGGCTCCGGCAGTGCGGCCGGGGAGGGCATGCTGCTGAAGATGTCCCGCCCGGCACTGGCCCAGGGCAGCGCCGACACGGTCTCCGGCGAGGCTGCCACCTCCGTGGTCTACGACGTGCCGCTGACCGGTTCGACAGCGCCGAACACCATGGGAACCACCGCCGTCAGGACTTGGGGGCAGGCCTCGGCGCCCACGGACGCGACCGCGATCCTTCCCGCGGACGCCGTGCCCGCCTCGAACTCCGGGAGCGCCCTCTCCGCGGCCGACTACCGGCGGGCGACCGTCCACTACCTGGATGCCTCAGGCCGTACGGTGAACACCGCCGCTCCCGGTGGACGTATCGCCACCACCGAGTACGACCGGTTCGGCAACACCGTGCGCGAGCTGACCGCGCGGAACCGCGAGACGGCCGTCGGCACGTCCACCGCGGCCACCGCCGCCCGCGCCGAACTGGGCATAGCCGCCCTGCCGTCCGCCGAACGCGCCCAGCTGCTGTCCACCAGCCGCACTTTCGACGCCAAGGGCACCCGTCTGCTGGAGGAAGTCGGGCCGCTGCGGCGCGTCGATCTCACCGCGGACCTGAAGTCCGGCACCACCACTCTCGTCGCGGCGGGCACCTCGGTGACGGCACGCGTCTGGTCCGTCCACGCCTACGACGAGGGGCGCCCGACCGACGGCAGCGCCGTCATCCGCGACCAGGTCACCAAGGTCACCACGGGCGCGGAGGTACGTGAGCACCCGGGTGTCCAGGGCGAGGTCCGTGTCGTGCAGACCGGCTACGACTGGGCCAAGGGCCTGAAGACCAGGACCGTCGAGGACCCGGGCGGGCTCGCGATCACCACCGCGATCGAGTACGACGCACAGGGCCGTGAGATCCGGCGTACCGCTCCCGGTGCCGATGCCGGTGCCGCCACCAGCCGGGTCACCGTCTACTGGTCCGGGAGCGGCACCGGCGCCTGCGCCGGCCGTCCCGAGTGGGCCGACCTGGTCTGCTCGACAGGCCCTGCCGGAGCGATCACCGGCGGCGGTTCCAACCCCGCACAACTCCCCGCCCGGACCACCGAGTACGACTGGTGGGGCACCATCGCCCGGACCACCGAGACCGCGAACGGCTCGACCCGGACCACCACCACCGGCACGGACGACGCCGGCCGCACCACGTCGGTGAAGACCACCGGGGGAGCGGGCACCGCGGCACCGGAGGCGGTCACCGCGTACGACCCGGCGACCGGCCGGGTCGTACGGACCGACTCGCCGACCGGCGGCGCCCTCACCACCGGCTACGACAAGCTCGGCCGCGTCATCTCCTACACCGACGCGGACGGAGGCACCACCACCGAATACGACCTGCTCGACCGCCAGGTCAAGCGGGGCAACAACATCCCGTCCTCGGTGACCTACACCTACGACCACACCGCCGAACCGCGCGGCCTGGCCACCAAGGCCGTGGACTCGGTCGCCGGTACCTTCACCGCGTCCTACGACGCCGACGGCGAACTCGTCGAGGAGAAGCTGCCCGGCGGCTACACCCTGGTCCAGGCCGTCGACGCGGACGGCAACGCCCTCGAACGCACCTACACCCGGGACAGCGACAACGTCCTCGTACAGTCCGACACCGTCACCCGCTCGATCCACGGGCAGGTCACCTCGGACGCGCAGATCACCGCACAGAACTACCGCTACGACGCGGTCGGCCGGCTGACCTCGGTGCAGGACACCGCCGAGACCGTGTGCACCACGCGCAGCTACACCTTCGACGCCCGCGCCAACCGCAAGACCCTCACCCGTGCCACCGGCACCCCCGGCGCGGACTGCCCCACCTCGGGAGGGACAACCACCGCCTACACCTACGACAGCGCCGACCGCCAGGTGGACACCGGATACACGTACGACGCCTTCGGCCGCACCACGGCCAAGCCCGGCGGGGTGGCCCTGGACTACTACAACAACGATCTCCTCCGTCAGGAGACCGTCGGCTCCAAGCGTCAGACCTGGCAGCTCGACGGCACCCAGCGCATCCGCTCCTGGACCGTCGACACCAACAACGGCGGAACCTGGGGCACCACCGAGTCGAAGGTCAACCACTACGACTGCGGATGCGACAGTCCCGCCTGGGTCACGGAGAACGCACAGGGGGCCGTGACCCGCTACGTCGAGTCGCTCGGCGGCGGCATCACCGCCACCACCGCCAAGACCGGTGACACCGTCCTGCAACTCAGCGACATCCACGGCGACATCACCTTCCGGCTGCCGCTGGACACCTCCCAGGCCCCCACCGTCCAGGACACCGACGAGTACGGCAACGCGCGGGCGAGCAGCACACCCGGACGCTACGACTGGCTCGGCGTCCAGCAGCGGTCCGGCGACACCCTCTCCGGGCTCACCCTGATCGGCGCGCGGGTCTACGACTCCGCCACCGGCCGTTTCCTCCAACTGGACCCGGTCGTCGGCGGCGGCGCCAACGCGTACGGGTATCCGCCGGACCCGATCACCATGTACGACCTGGACGGCAAGGGCTGGTTCTCCTGGGGCCGCGCCTGGCGGATCACCGTGTGCGTGGGCGCCGTTCTCTGGGTCCTCGGCACGGCCTACTTCGCCGCCGCCAAGATCCGCAGGATCTGGCAGGTCATCCGGCGCTGGGGCGGCATCCGGGCCGCCGTCTCCCGCGTGATGAGCGCACGCACCCGCTACCTGCGGATGCAACGCCTGGCAACCATGATGATCACTTCAGGTTCCGCGATCCTCGGTCTCGACAGCGTCTACGACAAATGCATCAAGACCAAGCTGTAGACACCGGGCGTCGTCGGCGCTGATTCCGACGGCCGCCGATTCGCCGCACCGCCTCACCCGCCATCACAGCCTGCTCCGGCCGGATCCCGGCCGGAGCAGGCTTCCGAGAAAGAACCCCCTCATGAGTTCGCCCAGCCCCCTCCTGGTCGTCCCCGCACTGCTGTGGACCGCGGTCGCCGGGATCGCGCTGATCACCTCGATCGTCCTCTCCGTCCGCACCGGACGGCAGCAGCCACCTTCCGGCGCCTGGAACCCGTTCGGACCGGGCTTCCTGCCCGCCGCCGCGGCGGCGGCAGCGGGGTACGCCGTCGGCGCCATCGCCACCGGCCACTTCTCCCCCGGAAGTGCCGTTTTCAGCATCCTCTGGCCCGCCATGGCCACCTCGGCCCTCGACTTCACCGCACCACGACGTACCCGGTCCTGGCCGCGGTGGGCTGGTCTGTCCTTCGCCGCCATCGGCGCGGCTCTCTACGGATCCCTGCCCATATGACGAAGCCCCTCAGCGTCGGCGTGCGCCCGCTGTAGGAGCCTGCGGCGATACGCGCCTCTCCGACGCCGCGTACGGCTCGGCCTTCCGGCATGGACTCCTGCCACTCACCGCCCTGCCCCGCTTCCGACGACTTTACTTTTCTTGACAATTTTCTTTGTCGGTTGAACACTGAAAACGCCTGGAGACGCAGCTGACGCCACCGCGGCCGGAGAGCCGGCCGTGGCCTGCGTGAACCTCCGCCCCTCGACAAGGAGACCGACGTGTCCGCATCCGCCTCGATCGCCCCTGATGCCGAGCCGGCCCGTGCCGGCCATCGCCCGCTGTGGCTGCCAGGGCTGGCCTTCGCCGCGGGTGGCGCTGTCGCCGCGACGGTGGTGGCCGTGGTGGCCGTGGTGGCGGACGCCGCCGGCGTGTCGCTCGAGATCGCCGGCGAGCGAATACCGCTGCTGGGCTTCACGCAGCTCGCGTTCGTGTTCTCGGTCGTGGGTATCGCGCTCGCGGCCGCCTTCCGGCGGTGGTCGGGCCGGGCCGCCCGGACGTTCGTCCGCACGACAGCCGCACTGGCCGCGGTGTCCCTCCTGCCCGACCTCCTGGTCCCCGATGCCGATGCCGTCACGCGGGTGACGCTCATCATCAGCCACATCGCGGTCGCTGCCATCGTCATTCCGGCGCTCCGCTCCCGCCTGTGACGGCTGCCGCGCACATCCCGGAAGGCGCCGCTGTGGTCGCCTGGGCCGTGGCCCGGTCTGCCGTGTCGGGGGAGCGAGCCGCAGGGCGGTGTCTTCCGTCGTGGCACGTCTCCTTTTCGGCCTGAAGGAGCTCGAACGGCACAGGCCGGTCGAGCCCGACGAGGAACGGCGCAAGGGAAACGGCAGCGAACGTGTGTACATCTCCAACCCTGAGGAAACCCACATGCGTACTCTGATCAGCACCGCCTTCATCTCTCTCGACGGCGTCGTGGAGGGCCCGGGCGGCGAGCCCGGCTACCGGAACTCCGGCTGGACCTTCAAGGACATCGAGTTCGTCGCCGAGGCATTCGAGATCAAGGGGCGGGAGCAGCAGGAGTCGACCGCCATCCTGATGGGCCGGGTCAGCTACGAGGCGTTCAGCCCCGTGTGGCCCGACATGGCGGAGTTCGCCCACTACAAGACGCTGCCGAAGTACGTCGTCTCCACCACCCTCACCGACGACGAACTCGTCTCCGACTGGGGCGAGACAACCATCCTGCGCACCCTCGAAGAGGTCGCCGCACTCAAGGAGACCTCCGGCGGCCCGATCATCGTCCACGGCAGCGCGAACCTGAACCAGGCCCTGTCCGACGCGGGCCTGATCGACCGCTACCACCTGCTCGTCTTCCCGCTGCTGCTGGGCGCCGGCAAGCGGCTCTTCAGCGCAACCGACAAGGACACCCAGAAGCTGAAGCTCATCGAGCACGAGGTCTACAGCAACGGCCTGCAGAAGCAGGTCTTCGACGTCGTCCGCTGAACCTGACGATGACAGGCAGAGGGTCAGCGAATGCACCTCGAGGTGGTGACTCGGCCTGGGCCGGATCGACTCGGTGGCGCCACCGTGCCCGCGACCGGGCTGACCGCGTCCACCGTCCGGCCGCTGCCTGCTCCGACCGTGCGTCCCCAGGGCGCGGGCGCTACCCGAGCGCCGGTGCCGGCGGCTGATGAAGAACTGCCGACACCGGCGTTCACCCATCGCGGTGGCCGGCCAGTTCTTGTCGGCCGGTACGGGTTCGGCGGCGGAAGCCGTTCGGCTGTCCGTGTGCCGCGGTGGCAGTGAGTCGCCTTCGATGTCCACGTTCGGCACGGCGCGGTCCAGCCACTTGGGCAGTGCCCGCGCGTGGCGGTCGAGCAGGCTCAGCACCGCGGGGACGATCGTGAGGCGGACCACGAAGGCGTCGATGAGGACGCCGACGGTCAGCGCGAAGCCGATGGACTCGACGGTCGGGTCGTGGTTGAAGATGAAGCCGCCGAAGACGGCGGCCATGATGAGGGCCGCCGCGGTGACGACCCGGCCGCTGCGTGTTCAGTTGTGCTGGGGGAGCCACAGGGGGGCGCTGCTGCCGCGAGGGAGGAGGATGTCGCGGAAGTGGCCGGGGGTGCGGGACATGATGATCTGGTCGGTGACGCCCTGGTAGTGGCCGCAAGGGGTGTCGGCGGTGAAGGTGTCGGGGTCCAGGTAGGCGTGCGGAGAGTCGGGGTCGGGGTCGAGGGCGGTCGCGTGGGCGTAGCCGCGGTCGAAGACGCCGAGGCTGAGGATCCAGGTGGCGATGCGGGTGAGGTTGAGGGTGACGCGGTAGCTGCCGCCGTCGGTGGCGCGGCGCATCAGCGCGGCGAGCGCGCCGGTGGTGGCCAGCCACGACAGTACGTAGTCGTTGACGACGCTGATGTACGGCAGGGCCGGGGTGCTGGTCGGCCCGGCCGCGACGCCGTCCTCGCCCTCCATGAGCATGATGCCGGTGAGTGCGCCGGCGGTCTGGTCGAAGCCGACGCGGTGGGCCCAGGGGCCGGTCTGGCCGGCGAGGTAGATGCTGATGTGGATGATGCCGGGCCGGACGGCCGCGGCCTCCTCGGCGCTGAGGCCGATCTTCTCCAGGTAGCCGGGGCGGCGGTTGGCATAGAAGATGTCGGCCTCGCGCAGGAGTTCGCGGATCCTGGCCTGCCCCTCGGTGCCATAGGGGTCGATGGTGGTCGAGCGGACGCCGACGTTGGCGGTGTTGTAGGTGGAGTCGTGCTCCAGCTCGTTCGGCCGCCAGATGTTCAGCACGTCCGCGCCGTGCTGGGCGAGGTCCCGGCCCACTCCGGCGCCGGCGATGATGTGGCCCATGCCCAGGGCGCGCACGCCGGAGAGCGGCTGGGCGGCCGCGGCGGAGAGGGGTTCGGGCTCGCTGTCGCCGATCTTCTCGATCTTGATCAGCGGTTGTCGTGCGATGTACTCGTAGGCGGGCTCGCGGAGAAACTCCTCGGTGGTGCGCAGCATGGGCATCACCGCGCCGATCTCGTCGCCCGCCTGCTCCAGGTCGGCGGCGTTCCACTTGGAGACGGCGTCCGCGACGGCCCGCTTCTCGGGCCAGGTGCGGAGCAGCTTGTAGACGGCGTTCTTGATCTTCGGGTAGGGGTTGAGCGGCATGACCCAGCGGCCGTCGCGGGTCTGGTAGAAGTCGAAACCGAGCGGGTTGGCCGGGTCCGAGGGCGTGCCGCCGGGGTAGCCGTTGAGCAGTTCCCACTTCTTGTCGTAGAAGGGGCACAGCCGGTGCGGGGCCTTGCGCAGGTCCATGGTGATGTCCTGGCCCTCGCCGGTGCGGCGCTGCCAGAGGGCGGCCAGCGCGACGGACTTGGCGGTCATGCCCAGGGCGGGGACGGCGCCCAGGCGCATGATGCTGGGCACGACGGGGTCGGCACCGATGAAGGTGATCTGTCCGCCGCTGTCCTCGGGGTGGAGGCCGGCCGAGGAGAGGACCTCACGCAGGGCCTGGTGGATGTCGAAGCAGTCGTCCGTGGTGGACGGATCGGCGAGGGTCTTCTGGATGCGGTCGGTGAGTTCTTCGGCGCTCATGGGTTCTGCGATCTCCGTGCTGGCGGGGGGATGTCCGGGCGGCGAGGGCGGGTCAGGCGTCGAAGGTCTCGCCGAGCGCGCGCATCAGGGCGAGCTGCTTGCGGTCGCGTTCGGCGGCGAGTTCGTCGACGGTGCCGCCGAAGTCCTTGGCCTGGTCGGTCAGCAGCCGCCTGGTGGGCTCGTCGAAGGCCACCTTCTCGTGGGCCATGTCGGCCCAGCGCCGCTCCATGCCGACGCCGAGGTGGCTCATGAAGTGGGCCAGTCCGCCCTCCCCGCCGCCGAGGTGGAAGGAGCGGAAGGGCCCGGCGACGGCCCAGCGCTGGCCGATGGACGAGGTGACGATGGAGTCGAGCTCCTGCATGGTGACGACGCCCTCGCTCACCAGATGCACGCACTCGCGGAAGATCGCCGACTGCAGCCGGTTGGCGACGAAGCCGGGCACCTCCTTGCGCAGCACCTGCGGCCGCTTGCCGAGGTCGCGGTAGAAGGCGCGGGCGCGTTCGACCGTCTCCTCCGAGGTCCGCTCGCCCGGAACGACCTCCACCAGCGGCACCAGATGCGGCGGGTTGAAGGGGTGTCCGACGACGAGCCGTGCCGGATCCCTGAGGGCGGTGGCGATCTCGGTGGCGGGGATGCCCGAGGTGGAGGTGGCGAACAGCGCATCGGCCGGTGCGTTGCTCTCGATGGTCTGCCAGATCTCGTGCTTGACCTCCAGCCGTTCCGGGCCGTTCTCCTGTACCAGGTCCGCCTCACGGACCGCGGTGGCCAGGTCCGGCTCGAAGGACAGCCGTGCGGTGAGCGACGAGGTGTCCAGCCCGAGCGCCTTCAACGCGGGCGCGGCCTGCGCGACGTACGTGCGCACGGCCTCGTCGACTCCGGGCTGCGGGTCGCTGACGGTGACGGACAGGCCGCGGGCCAGGAACAGCGCTGCCCAGGAGGCACCGATGACGCCTCCCCCGACCACGGTGACCTTGCGGATTCCGGCGATGCTGTCGTTCTCGGACATGCGGGACACCTGCTCTTCTTCTTCTCGGCGCGCGGGCGCGAGGGCGTGGGGATGCGGAGGGATCTGGGGGAAGCGAGGGATCTGGGGGATGCGGGGAACGGTCAGGCCAGGTAGTCGTGGACGACCCGGGCGCGGCCCAGGGTCAGGTCGGTGAGGATGTGCGAGGCGGAGACGACCTCCAGGACCGGCAGGTCGGCGAGCGGAGCCAGCGCGTGGGCCAGCAGTTGCAGCCGGGCGGGCCCGGTCCAGGCACCCTTGACCGTGAGGTCGCCGATCTGGGTCCGGACGAGTTCGCAGATGCGCGGCGTGCCGTCGTAGTGCGGAAGCTTCTTGAGCATGAACGTCGGCAGCGTCAGCTCCTCGCGGGCCTTCTCGGTGGCCAGCGGCCGGTGCTTGTAGCCCATCGTCGCGCGGGCGACGGGCAGCGAGCCGTAGTCCAGGGTGCCGACGAGGGTGTCCTGGTCGACGTAGAGCCGGGGCCGGCCGAGCTTCTTCGGGAAGGCGCCGATCTCCCGCCCGCTGGCGATCGCGGGGAAGTTGTCCACGTACATCGACAGGCTGTACTCACCCGCCTCGCCCTCGTACTCGACGACGGCGAGCTGGCCCGACTCCGTGTAGTCGCCCAGCCCGGTGACGTCCGGCATCCGCATGACCTCGAAGCGGACCAGCGGCTCCGTCACCCGCAGTGGCTCAGGCACGACCCGCTCCAGGGCCCCGGGATCCGTCCGGTACGTGATGTTCAGGTACTCGCGGTCGGTGAACCGGTACGGGCCTGCCGGGAAGGCCGGGGCGTCCAGCGGTGTGCTCGGTGCGTGGACGACGTCCTCGACTCGCATGGCTCTCGCCTGCCTCTCACGTCCCCCTGATTGACATAACGACATTAAGGGGACGAAACGCTGCGCACCTGCCCTCGGCCGAGTGTCTCCAGGGTGCTCGGCGGGACCTGTACGGTCTTCATGGTGTGTTGCATAATGCAACATGGCCACTGTAGATCCGTCCGCCGCCTGTTGCAAAATGAAACTCCGCGGCAGGAGCCCCGGGCCGCATGGAAGGGACACGCACGTGGCCGATGACGACACAGAGCTCCGGGGACTCGTCCGGGAGCTGGTGACTCTCTCCCGGCGCTTCCGGGGCAACGCCGAACGGCTCCATCCGGAGCTGAGCTTCGTCGACTATTCCCTGCTCTCCGAGATGGCCGCACGGGGCGGGGCTCGCGCGACGGACCTGGTCGGCCTCTACGGCCTCAACAAGTCCACGATCAGCCGCCAGGTCGCCGCACTGGAACGCGCCGGCCTGGTGGTACGGGAGGCCGACGCGCACAACCACCGAGCCCAGCTGCTCCGCCCCAGCGACCACGGCCGGGAACTCCTCGCCCGCGCCGACGCCCTGATGTACCGGGAGGTCGACACCCGCACCGAGGGCTGGACCGCGGAGGAGGTCCAGGCCCTGCGCGGTCTCCTCACCCGCTACAACGCCGCCGCCTCAGCGGTCGCCGCCGACGCACCGAACCACTGATCCGAGCGGAGGGTCCGTCGCTCACGCGGCCGGCCGGGCGTGGCACGGGCGCCGGTCGGAGTTCTTCGCCGGTGGGGCGTCCGTGCGGACCCGGCGGGACGCCCGTGCGGACGCCGGAACGACCGGCGCCCCCGTCCCGGCGAGGGGAGGTCCCGCATGCCCTCCGGACTGCGGTCACAGTGACCGGGCGGATGACGGGCGGGACCGCGCCCGGATGTGCCGGCAGCCTGCGCCTCGGTGCGGTGCTCACTCCTGTGGTGCGTGGGCCAGGTGGGCGAGGACTGCCAGGACCCGGCGGTGGCCGCTGTCGCTCGGCGGCAGGCCGAGCTTGAGGAACACGTTGCCGATGTGTTTGTGGACCGCGCGCTCGGTGACGACCAGGTTCCTGGCGATGGTCGCGTTGTCGTGGCCCTGGGCCATCAGCGCCAGTACCTCGCGCTCGCGTGGGGTGAGTGAGTCGAGGGGCGAGTCCTTGCGGCGGGTGAGGAGTTCGGTGACGACCTCGGGGTCCAGCGCGGTACCGCCGGCGGCGACCCGCTCCAGGGCGTCGAGGAACTCGTCGACCCGGCCGACCCTGTCCTTGAGGAGATACCCGATGCCGCTGGTCCCGCCGCCCAGCAACTCGCTGGCGTACGACTCCTCGACGTACTGCGAGAGGACCAGCACCGGCAGGCCGGGAATCGCCTGCCGCGCTTCGAGCGCTGCCCGCAGTCCCTCGTCGCGGAAGCCGGGGGGCATTCGTACGTCGAGGACGGCCACGTCGGGGCGGTGCTCCAGGAGTGTGGGCATGATCTCGGGCCCGCTGCCCGCCACGGCCAGGACGTCATGCCCGGACGAGGTCAGCAGCAGGACGAGGCCTTCTCGCAGGAGGGCGTTGTCCTCGGCGATCACCACACGCACGGCAACTCCACTTCGATCACGGTCGGCCCGCCGACCGGGCTGGACGCTTCCATGGTTCCGTCGAGCGCGGCGACCCGCCGCCGCATGCCGAGCAGTCCCGAGCCATCGGTCTCGACGGCACCGCCACGGCCCTCGTCCCGGATCTGGACGCGCAGGCCGCGCCGCACCCGGACGAGCCGGACCTCTGCGCGGGTGACGCCGCTGTACTTGGCGACGTTGGTCAGCGATTCGGCCACCACGAAATAGGCGGCCGCCTCCACCGCCGCCGGCGCCTGCGGTCCCTGGTCGAGGCCGCCGGCGTCCACGGCCACCACCAGGCCGCTGGCCGCCGCCAGTGCGCGCACCGCGCCGGCCAGGCCCCGGTCGCTCAGGATCGGCGGATGGATGCCGCGCACCACCTGCCGCAGCTCCGTCAGCGCCTTCTCGGCCTGTTTCTGGGCCTCCTCAAGGAGCAGGAGACCGGTCTCGCGGTCACCGCCGTAGGCGCGCCTGGCGAGCCCGATCCGCATGGACAGCGCCACCAGCTGTGCTTGCGCCCCGTCGTGCAGATCGCGCTCGATACGGCGCAGTTCGGCACCGTGCGCGGCGATCGCGTCGGCCCGCGTCTGGGCCAGCCGCTCCACCTTGGCCGTCAGCAGCGCCTGCGGGGACGGCTTGAGCAGGGCCGTCGACCAGTCGGCCTCCAGGTCCGCGAGCCGCTCGATCAGCGGGAGGACGACGGCCTTGCGGCGCAGCAGTCCGCACCACACGCCGTCGACGAGCAGGCCGACCGGCCACAGTGGCAGGGCGAGGGCGAGCAGGGCGCCGTAGAACCAGTAGGCGACCATCCAGCGCAGATCACTGCGGGTACCGGGATCCCGCACCGCGGTGACCACCCGCTCGCGCACTGTGCCGGTCAGGGGCTGGTACACCTCGGGGATCTTCACGCCGGTCCAGGCAGCGGTGAGGTTCCGCTTGGCTCCCGCGATCCGCCGGACGAGCAGGACCGTCTCGGGCAGTAGCCAGATACCGGCCAGTGCCAACGTGCCGACGGCGGTGATCAGCAGCACGGTGATGAAGATCCACGTGCCGAACGCCATGAGCGCCGTCACAAAGAGGTGAGCGGTGGCCCTCCCGGCGCGCTGCACCGATTTCCGCATGGCAGGAAGCTAAATGATTTACTTGAGTTAGGCAAATACCGGTTGGGGGGGCGAGCTCGACGGGCCGGCTGGGAGACGCATCCACCCTGGCCACACTGTTCCCGGAGGCCTCGCGGGGAACTCGCTGCTCCCTGCCCGCGTCGCCGGCCCGATGATCCGGCCTTCTTCGTCGCGCTTCCCTGTCTCAGACGCCGGGGTCGAGTTCCTGTTCCGCCCACACGGTTTTGCCTCCTCCTGTCAGGTACCTGGCTCCGTGGCGCCGGCAGAGCTGCGCGACGATGTAGAGGCCGCGACCGCCTTCGTCGCTGGGGCATGCGTGGCGCAGCCGGGGGAGGGTGTCGCTGGCGTCGGAGACTTCGCAGGTCAGGACCTGGTGCCGGATCAGGCGGAGGCGGAGCGGGCCGGTGGCGTGGCGGACGGCGTTGGTGACCAGTTCGCTGATGATCAGCTGGGTGGAGGCTTCCAGACATTCCAGTCCCCACTGGGCCAGTCGTCGGGTGACCAGGGCGCGGGCCTGGCGGACGACGGCCGGTTCGCCGGGCAGTTCCCAGCTCGCGGTCTGGCTCGGGCTCAGCGCATGGGTGCGTGCGACGAGCAGAGCCACGTCGTCACCCGGTGACCGAGTCGGCACCGTCTCCATCACCGAGGAGCAGAGCCCTTCCAGCGACTGGCCCGGATGTGCCAGGGCGCCACCCAGGCGCTTCATGCCGAGGTCGATGTCCTGGTCGCGGCTCTCGACCAGGCCGTCGGTGTACAGGGCGATCCGGCTCCCCTCGGGCAGTTCCAGCTCGACGGCTTCGAAGGGGACACCCAACCCGACGCCGAGCGGCGTCCCGGTGGGCAGGTCGGGGAAGGTGACCTTGCCGTGAGGGTCGATGACCGCGGGCGGGGGGTGCCCGGCCCGTGCCATGGTGCACTTCCGGGTGATCGGGTCGTAGACCGCGTACAGGCAGGTCGCACCGGTGACACAGGTCGGGTCCTGCGAGTCGGCGTCCTCCATGGCGAGCCGCCGGACCGTGTCGTCGAGGTGGCTCAGCAACTCGTCGGGGGGCAGGTCGAGGTCCGCCAGCGCATGTACCACCGTGCGGAGCCGGCCCATGGTCGCCGCGGCGTTGATGCCGTGTCCCACCACGTCGCCCACCACCAGCGCCGTCCGGGCGCCGGACAGCGGGATGACGTCGAACCAGTCGCCTCCCACACCGTTGTCCACATCGGCCGGCAGATAGCGCGAGGCCGTCTCGATGGCCGTGCCCTGCACCACACGCTGCGGGAGCAGGCTGCGTTGCAGCGTCAGGGCCGCGCTGCGTTCCCGCGCGTACCGGCGAGCGTTGTCCAGGGCAAGCGCCGTACGGCTGACGAGTCCCTCGGCGAGGAGCAGGTCATCCTCCTGGAACGGTGCGGGATCCTCGGTCCGTACGAACACCGCCGTACCCAGAGAGGTGTGCCGGGTACGGATGGGGACGACCATCAGGGAGTGCATGCCGCTGTCCCGCATGGTCCGTGCCCGGTCGGGGTCTCGGTCGAACCAGGTGCCGGGAGAACCGTCCAGGACCGGTTCCAAATGGGAGCGGCCGGAAGACAGGACCTTGGTGAAGGGCGAGCTCGGTGGTACGGCGACCAGCTCACCGCGTGCCCACGGGGACTCGGGGACTCCGGGACGGATCGAGGCCATACCCGCGCGACGGAGGACGCGACGGTGGCTGTCCCCCGGTCCGATGCGGGCGAAGGGCGCTTCGCCGAACTGGATCGACTCGGCCAGGTCCACGTTGACGTAGTCGGCAAGCAGCGGTACCGCGAGGTCGGCCAGCTCCTGACCGATCTGCATCACGTCCAGGCTGTTGCCCATGCGTGTGCCGGCCTCGCTGAGGATGGCCAGGCGCTCGCAAGCCCGCTGACTGCCGGTGACATCCACACTCGTGCAGCACACCCCCGTGGGCCGGCCGTCGGCGTCCTGGAGGCAGAAGTACCAGGCCGCGATCGCGTGCTCACGGCGTGGATCCGCCGACGGCCACGCCCGGTACTCATGGACCGTGGCGATGCCGCTGTCCAGGACCTGTCGCATCACCACCTCGAGTCTTTCGGCTTCGATGCCGGGCAGCACATCCGGGAGACGGCGTCCGAGCCGCTGATCGCGAGGAATGCCGTCCTGTCGCTCCATCGCGTCGTTGGTCCAGGCGCAGTGCAGTTCCTGATCGTGAACGGTGATGCCGATCGGCGTACGGGTGAGAAGTGAGTCCCGCACCGATCCGATGGTCCCTACCGGAGAGAGCGAGGTGATGTCGGTGCCGGAGATGACCCAACGGATTTCCCGGTCCTGCCCCCACAGCAACGAGAACCGCAGGCTCGCCTTGATGGCATGGCCCTCGCGGTGGCGGACGGTCGCGGTGCCGGACCAGCCGCCCCGGGCAAGGCACTCCTGGGTCGAGGCCCAGTCCAGCAGCGTTCGGCGGCTGAGGGGCAGGAGCTTGGAGACGGGCCGGCCGACCACTTCCGCGGCCGGGTAGCCGACAAGCCGCTGCGCCGTGCTCGTCCACCCCACCACCGTTCCCTCGGCGTCGATCATGGCGATGGCGGAGTCGGGTTTCTCTCGGGGGTCCAGCCGCTCACAGAAGCTGCCTTGAAACATCTCGGTCACCAGATTTCCCCGATCACATGGATTGCTGAGAACCGGGCCGTGGCGATTCAGCGGCTCCGGCCGGTGCCACCCGGACCACGACAGTAAGAAAGAGGTTAGGAGTGCAGACCGGGACGAACGCGGGGTGCAACACACCATCTTCTGGATGCGGTTTGTGACAGGGAAACAAAATGCTCACCGCCCGGCCGTGCCGAACTGACGGACGCAGACTGGTCCCCGTCTCCCGCACCGCTGATTCCTGAGTAGACGCCGGTAGTCTTTGGAGCATGGGCGTGGAGAGTCCGGAGCCCGGGTGGGAACTGTCCGTGAGTGCGGCCAACGTAGAGTCACGCCTCGCGGAGATCTCTCACGACGTATGGGAACACCTGCTCATTGAAATCCCGCAGGTCAGGGTGGACGAAATCGCCGAAAGAATTCTGCTGGCGAGCGTCAAGGAAAATATTGCCACTCTGCTGCATATCTTTGAGAATGACATCGCTCTGGAAAATCTTGAGGGGCTTGCCGCGGCCAATGAGCATGCGAGGAGACTGGCTCAGAGGGATATCCCTGTCAGTGCGTTGATCCGGGCCTACAGGCTCGGTCACTGGCGTTTCCTGCAATGGTGCCTGGACGAGCTTGCCCGCCGGGGCGCCGACGACGCTCTCTCCGCCGCCGCCAACCGGCGCATGCTGAAAGTGAGCTTCGGTTACATCGACAGCATCACAGAGCATGTCATCGAGGTGTACCACCTGGAGCGAGAACGCTGGCTGCTGGGCCGGAGCGTCATACGTGCCGCGCGTGTGCAGGACGTCCTCGCCGGGAAAGAGACGGACCTCGACGCGGCGGAAGCCGCTCTCGGCTACCGCCTGCGACAGAAACACCTGGGCCTTACGGCCTGGCTGCCGGCGCTGACCCACGGCGGAGCCGGACTGGCCCGGCTCGACCGGCTCACCCACGAGATGGCGAAGGAACTCGACTGTCCTGCCAGACCGCTGTTCATGCCCCGAGACGAAGGACTGGCCTGGGTCTGGCTGCCCTTCGGCTATCACGGCGAGGTCTCCTGGGAACGGTTGTCCAGTGTGGTCGAAAGCGGCGAACCCTCCGTGCAGGTCTGCGCCGGAAGCCTGCAGCACGGGGTCGAGGGGTTCCGCAGCACGAACAGGGAAGCGCTACGAGCACAAGAGCTTGCTACGGCGGCGAGTCCCGGCCGGCGGCTCACCGTGTACTCGGAGGTCGCTCCGGTCGCGTTGATGTGCAAGAACCTTCCGGACCTGCGCACCTGGGTGGGGAGAATCCTCGGGCCGCTGGCCGTCGACGACGAGCAGTGCGCACGGTTGCGAGAGACCCTGCAGGATTTCCTGACGACCGGATGCAATTACACCGCCACGGCGGGTCATGAAAGCCTGCACAAGAACACCGTGCATTACCGCATCCAAAAGGCCGAGGCGATCATGGGTCACTCGGTCCAGGCAAGACACGCGGATCTCGAGGTCGCCCTGCTCGCCGTCCGGTACCTCGGCTCCACGGTCATGCAGCCGTCCGGAGACGGCACGGAGGTACGCCGGCGCACTGGGAGTCCTCGGGGGCGCCAATGAGGGCATCGAGTTCGCGGACCCTGGAAGTTGTCAGCGGTTGCGACGGCCGCCCAAGCGCCGATTTCACTGCAGCGCACTCCTGGCGCAATGAAATGGATGTGATGCGATGATCGGAGACGTGAGGATGCTCGCTCGGCGACAGCGAGGGAGCGGCAGGTGGACTTCTCGGACGAACTCCTTGACCGATCGGAACCGTCGGCTCTGCTTTACCCCGACGGAGTCATCCGCTCCCTGAACACGGCAATGGCCACCGCGCTCGGCAGGCGGATCGAACAGTGCGTGGGCCGCCACATATGGGAACTGGTGCCCGCAAGCCAGAGTTCCGTGGTCCGGCGCATCGTGGCCCACGCGAACGAGCAGCAGCTGGCGATGCGGGTGCTGGAGCTTTCAAGGCCTGGCCGGGTGTCCATGGTCACTCTCGTGGAGGCGCGGTCGATGACCGCGGCCGGGGGCGAACAGCTGGTGTGGGTGCACTCGTTGAGCATGCACAACGACCTCGGCAGCCTGCTGATCCCGTTCCGCATGTCGGCGAAGTCCGCCGGCCTCGGGCTGTGCGTGTACCTGCCGGAGGTGCAGCAGATCGAATGGCTGGGAGGGGCGCCCGCCGTGGGCGCGCTGTTCCCGGAGGCCTCCGTGCCCTTGCCGTGGGTGGTCAGGCACCTGCACCCCGACGACCGGGGTACCTTGCGACAGCTCCTGGGCTCGGACACCCCAGGGCGCCCCTGGACCGGCCTGCGGTTCCAGGACGAGCGAGGGGACTGGCACCATCTGGCCTGCCAGACCCGGAGGATCCAACTGGGGTACGACGGCCCGAAGCAGGTCTTCGGGACGATCCGCGACGACACCCGGCAGGAGGCGCGCCGGAAGCAGATGCTGGCCGCGCTCGGAGCCGAACGGCACCGTGCCCACGAGATCGCCGCGTTCTCCTCTGCCCTCATCCGTACTGCCACCGAGCAACAGCTGCAGCAGGTCGTCCTGACCCGGCTGGCCGCGACCTTCGGCGGCACCGGCGCGGCCCTCGCGCTCGTCGACGACGGGCATCTGGTCGTGTCCTCGGATGCCGGGCTCTCCCTGTGGGATGTCGGTGTCCTGGATCGCGGGTACCTGGACGAGCAGCGTCCGTTGGCTCAGGCGATCCGCACGGCTGAGCCGCAGTTCATCCCCGATCAGGAGGAACTTCTCCGCCGCTGGCCGCACGGGGACGCCGCGCCCCTGCCGTGGCCCGCCCCCGCCGCCGTGTCGATCACCCCCCTCGGCGCCACCGGCGAACAGCCGCTCGGGGCCTGGGTGGTGACCTACGACAGTGGGCACCGCCCGTCCGCGGACGAGAGCGCCTTCATGATCACCCTGGCTGAGCTCGCAGGCCAGGCACTGGGGCGCATCAGATTGGACGAGGCCCGTCTCGAACTTGCCGCGGCGGTCCAGCGGAGCATGCTCCCGACGCTGCCGGAGAGCCTGCCGGGCCTGGAGGTCGCTGCCCGCTACCAGCCCTGCCGCTCCGGTCTCGACGTCGGCGGAGACTGGTACGACGTGTTCCTCATGCCCGACGGTGAGGTAACCCTGGAGATCGGCGACGCCCAGGGGCACGACGTGGATGCGGCCGCCTGCATGGGGCAGGTGCGCGGCGCCATGCGCGCGATCGCCGCCCGGGAGCCGGACCCCGGAACCGTGCTGACGCACACCAACCAACTGCTCGTCGCGATGGACGTACCGCGGTTCGCCAGCTGCACGATGCTGCACATCGATCCACGCACCGGACAGGTCACCGGCACCAGCGCCGGCCACGTGCCCCTGTTGTGCGCCCACACGGACGGCAGCCACGACGTGTACCACCTGCCGGGCGGTCCGCTCCTGGGGATCCTGCCGGACGCCGACTACCTGCAGGACACCTTCACGCTGGACAAGGACACCGCCTTGGTCATGGTCACCGACGGCGTGGTCGAAGGACCGGACCTGGTACTGGACGTCGGACTCGAGCGAACCGGAACACTGGCCGCGGAGGCCCTCCACGACGGACTGAGCGCCGAGGAGACCGCCGACCGAATCCTCGACGCCGCAACCGAACTCAAACACCACGACGACCTCGCCGTACTGGTCGTCCGACGCACGTGACGAACTCCCGTGATGAACCCCCGTGATCACGTTTCCGGCGATCGCCGCAGAGCTACCGAGTGCGCACTGGCCGGCGCCTGTACCTGCTTGTCCACCGTGGGCAGGGCGTGATCAGCCTCAGTTCTGGTTCACCGGCCAGACCGCTGCCGGATCGCAGTGGGCCGGGCACGCCAGCAGGTAGACCTCGTTGCCGAGAAACAGCCCGTAGGTGTCGGCGCCGACGCTGTAGGGCTGCTCTGGTAGGCCGGGGTGGACGGCGAATTCCATGTCCTCCGGTACCTGGCAGAGGTACACCAGATCGGCGCCGCAGGTGCACCTGTAGTACTCGGGATACTGCGCCCAGGACGGCGTACCGCCCACCTTGAACGTCTGGGCTCCGATCCCGCGCTGGTCGGGGGTGTCCGTGAAAGGGCGCAGCGTCAGCGGCATGGCGCACAGGGACGGTTCGGCCTCCGCAGCCGGCAGCGCCGCGTTGCGCTGGAGCAGCACGCGCCAGAACGGGCGTGGGTAGGGCGGCTGCGGAGCGTCCCAGTACCGGGGCACGAGCCGGCCACCGGCCAATTGGGCGTCGCTTGCGTCGTTGTGCGCACGGCAGTGGAAGACCATCAGGTGGTCTCCACCGAAAATCTCCACGTCCGGGGGTATGTCGAGTTGGAAGAACAGAGCCAACCGCTCGCCGCAGAAACACTCGGGCCATTCCTGGGTGTCGTCCAGGAGGGGCCAACCGCCCACTGAGTTCCGCACCGGCCGGTCCAGCGGCTCGTTCCCGACCTCGACCAGGTAGGCAGACAGCACCATGCGCACCTTCCTCGCGCCCACGTTCGACCCTCGCTCACCCTAAGGGCTCCCATGGCTGCTGGTCGCGGGTGAGATGGTCTTGGAACGGCTGGTGTGATCACGGCGTCGCAGCTGTCCTGGACAGTTCCGTTCCCCGGGCTGAGCCCGCGCAGTTCGGGCAGGCTGGTGACCATGCCGCGGCGTGAAGGGGCGGACGCGGTCCGTCGGGGCCGGCCATGAGGCCTGCCGCCGGCAGACCGGGTGCTGCTGATTGCGGCCTGTCGGCCCACCGATCTGACCCTGCGCCGGCTCGCCCCGCTTTTCGGGATCGCGAAGTCCGCGGCCGACCGCATCATCAACCACCCCGGCCCTCTGCTCGCGCCCCGCCCCGCAAGCAGTACGCGAGGACACCGGGCTCATCGTGGACGGAACCCCGGTGCCCACCCGTCACCCGTCCGTCAGGCCAACCACCCAACCGGCCGCCGGGTTGGAGGGGATGTGCTGTATCTGACATGCGGCGGGTCGGCGGCCCCCGATGAGACGGTCAGAAGCGGCCGCAGCGGTCTGTGGTCACGGGCCGGCCGTCGCAGTGGAAAGCACACCGGGAGTCGGAGAGGCGGACGGCGAGGTGAAGGTGACCTGCACCCACACGAGGTCCGTCATCGGGTCGGTGAGCACTGCCTTGAGCTTGCGCACGCACGCGTGAGCGCCACTGGGCACCTGCGTGTCGATGAGCAGCGTGCGCCGGTCTCCGCCGAGTTGGACCCCGGTGACCGCGGAAGGCTGCATCGTGGTCCACGGGATCGGCTCGGCTGCCGCCGACGAGGGCGCCGCCGAGTCCTCTTGACCGGCCACTTGTGTCCCGCACGCGCCGATGAACAGCACGGCAACGGCGCAGAGCAAGACGGCCGCTCGACGCGTTCTGCCTGATCGTCGCAAGAGCGCTCAATCCCCCCGGTACGCACCGACGTTTCCCAGGCAAATATAAGACTGTGACCGGGGAGGCTCACCAGTTGGGTGGGTGGGACAGTATTGGGCCGCGGCAGTGGCATGGCACGGGCCGGGTTTCCGAAAGTATTTCGCTTACGGGCGCTGACCGGGGCACCGCTGCCCAAGGATCGGGCCGTCAAGGCACCCGACACTCTCAGGAGCTGTGAATTCAATCTGTGAGTTTGCCCTGTATTCCGTGTGATGTGGATCGGGTGGGCCGACAGTGCGCGTCCTGCCGGGGTTTTGCCGGCATGGCCAGAAGGCTCCCCACGAAATCGAGCCGTCGATACTCGTCGTGAAAGCTGAGCTTGCGTCCTGCGAATTGCCGATTCCCGGAGGCGCTGTGATGCTTCCTCGGTGTTACGGCGCTGCCCCCGACACGCGCCGAGTCAACCGACCGAAAGCGCCGGCAGTCGCTTGTGGACCTGCCCCTTCCAGTGGAGGACTGCGATGTCTGAGCGAAACGAGAACGAGATGGACCAAGCGGCCTCTTTGGGGGACATGAGCCGGCGCTCGTTCGTCGCGGCGACGACCCTCGCGGTGGCCGCCACGGCCGTCGTGGGCAGCGCGACGACCGCCGGGGCCGCCACGAAGCCGGCGACCGGGCTGAAAGTGGGTGCCGGGAAAGCCGCGTTCACACCCAGTGCCTCGATCCTTCCCCTGGACAACTTCACCTCGGTGCACGACGAACTGTATGCGCGTGTGCTGTTGGTCGAGTACGGCTCCCGCCGTGTCGCCCTGGCCGTGCTGGACCTCACCTCGATCAGTGCCGAGGCGATCGGACTGATGCGCGCGGCCATCACCGCGGCCACCGGCATCCCGGCGGCGAACATCATGGTCACCGTCACGCACTGCTTCTCCGCACCGCACGTCGCGGACAGCAGTTCGTCGGCGGGCGCCGCGACGTACGTGCAGAACATCGTCACCGCCACCAAGAACGCGGTCGCCGACGCGGTCGGGAACCTTCAGGATGCCCAGGTCGGCTACGGCCGCGGTGAGGCCGGCATCAACGTCAACCGCAACGTGCCCACCGCGGACGGCTACTGGCTGGGTGTCAACGAGCGGGGCACCTCGGACCACGGCGTGTACGTCGCCCGGTTCAACGATCTCGACGGCAACCCGATCGCCGTCCTGACCAACTACAACGTGCAGTCCTGTGTGATGCAGGACTCCGTCATGAGCGACGGCAACCTGCCGATCACCGCCGACCTGGCCGGCGCCGCCACCGCCCACGTGGAGAGCGAGTTCCCCGGCGCCATCGGTTTCTGGCTCGTCGGCGCCTGCGGCGACCAGTTCCCGGCCTACCGCTCGAAGCGGTACACGATCGACAAGAACAAGGCCTGGACCTACGGCGTCGACCTGCACGACGCCGGCTTCGCCCTGCTGACCGCGCAGGGCGAGCGCCTGGGCGACGAGATCGTGCGGGTGTCCCAGGCCATCACCAGGTACGAGAGCGGCCAGAACGTCACGGTGCGGCTGCTCACCGACGACGTCACCACCACCGAGATGGAGACCGACCACCCCACGGGCCCGGTGAAGACCACCACCTACATCCCCACCGACACCACCGAGGTACCCATCTGGGTCTTCCAGGTGGGCAAGGGCGTGTTCGCCGGCGTGGAGCCGGAACTGTCCACCAGCACGGCGGACGCCATTCGCAAGGCCTCCCCGTTCGCCAGCACCTTCGTCATGTCGATGTTCGAGGGCGGCGCCAAGAACATGCCCGACCGCTGGAACTACGACAACTTCACCTACGAGGCACGCGACGGCTTCTACGTCGAGGGCACCGCCGAGAGGGTCGCCGCCCGGATCGAACGCCTCGTCAAGTCCCTGAACTGACAGGCGAAGTTGCCGGTGTCCCCGGCCTGAGCGCCCATGCCGATGACGATCACCACCAGCAGTGGCGGCGGTCGAAGTTCCCGAAGCGGCGTCAGCGTCGACCGACCGCCCCCGGTCCGGCGCGATCGCCCAGGCAGGTCCAGCGCCGACCGCCGATGTTCGCGCCTGTTCCGTGTCAGCCGCTGATGTCGGTCATCGCACGCACATCGGGCCGCAAGCCACCAGCGGCCTGATCGGCGCTCGCACCGTTCATCAAGGGTACGGGCGCGCCCTTCGCGACACCTGCGGCTGTGCAGCCATGGCCACGCGGGTTGCAGTCGCGGTGCCGACGGATTGCGGTGATCCTGTCAGAGGAGCGTAGCCGGCTTCGCACGGACCGTGTGCGTCGGTGACCGCACCGTACAGGAAGGGAGGCTGCTGCCATGACAACGGTGCCGAACAGGACAGGTCGAGGGCACGGCGGGCCCGACAGCAGCGCAATGATCACCGGCGCCTCATCGTTCGCCGGAATCCTGATGATGCTCAGCGGGCCCCTCAGTATTCTGATGGGCGCATCCGGCATCGCACAGGACACCCTGTTCGCCGCGTCCCGGTACGCCTACCGGTTCGACGTGACCGCTTGGGGCTGGATTCACCTTGTGATCGGAGTGGTACTCGTCATCGCCGGCATGGGAGTGCTGACGGACCAGAGCTGGGGTCGCGGGGTCGGCATAGCGGTGGCAGCGATCAGCCTGATCACCCAGTTCATGTTCGTCCCGTACTACCCGCTGTGGTCCATCCCTGTGATGACACTCGACCTCCTGATCGTGTTTGCGCTGACCAGGGCCCATGTCGAGACCAGCGGGGGTCGGTGACCTCAGACGGGCGTTCCCCGTGCCAAGACGTCGCACTCGGGTTCGCCCCGATGCGGAAACCCCGGTTCGAATCCGGGCCATGGCCGCCCCCTTCCCAGGTCGCGACCTCACCTCGACTCAACACTCACCGCAGCTCCCACCCCGTCTGCCGTCGGCCCCGACACCGTGAAGCGGGTTCAGCTCTGAAGAACACGATCGAGCGCTGCCCGGCCCGCCGGTCCCCATGTCGGCTTGCCGCCAGGAAGGCCCCGGTCTCCGTTCTGGCCCATCAGCATGAGGAACAGGCTTTTCAGAGCAGCCAGCCCGCGGGCGCGCCGGATCGTCGCCACGTCCGCATGCGCGTACACGTCGAAGAACCGTTTGGCGGCGCCCGCGGGAAGGACCACCCACGCGGCCGCAAGGTCCCACGCCGGATCGCCGGCGAACATGGCACCGAAGTCGATCACCCCCGAGAGTGTCCCGTCCGAGACGACGACGTTCGCCGGATGCAGGTCGCCGTGCACCCAGAGCCGCGGACCCTCCCACTCGGGCGCCGCGACGGCGTCGTCCCAGACGGCCCGGACGTCGTCGGCGAGGTCGGCGGGGACGACGGCGTGGAAGAAGTGGTCGAAGCCGTCCGTGCACTTCTTGGGGTGGTCGCCGCGGTCCTCACTGATCGGCGCGTCAGCGGGGGCCTCCACGTGGAGCGCCCTGAGGAAGCCCGCCAGGGTGTCGGCCGCGTGGTCGCCGCGGCTGATCGAGGTGTAGTCCAGTGGCTCGCCCGGAACCCACGTCATGACGGTCCAAGGCTTCGGGAAGCGCGCCGACGGTTCACCGATCCGCACAGGGTTCGGGACCGGTAGCGGCAGGCGCGGAGCCAGGACAGGCAGCCACCGACACTCCTTGCGCTGCAGGTCCGGGGCACTCTCCGTCCGCGGCATGCGCACGGCCAACTCGTCCCCAAGGCGCCACATTTGGTTGTCCCACCCGCCCGCTACGTCGCGGATGGCCGGCCCTGCAAGGTCCGGATGCTGCTCCTGAAGCAGGTCGTAGATCAGGTCTGCGGTGATCTCGATCTCGGAGTTGGTCATGCGAAGCCACAGTACTGGGGCAGGCGGAGCGGCCCGCCGTGAGTACGTGCACGGCGGGCGTCGGGTCACCCTGTTCTGCCAGGTCCATTCCTCGCCGTCGTCCCAGTGGACGAAGGAGGTGACCGTGGCTGAGGCCGCCGGCATCGTCGGCGCCTTCGTGGTCACGACGCTCGCCGGTCAGCCAGCGGATCGAGCTTGAGTTTGGACCGCCGTCCGGCGCCGCCTCGGCGCGCTGTTTGCCGATCGGTCCCGCTCCGCGCAGCACGGTGGCGTCGTAACCGAGTTCCCGCTTCAGCCTCCGAGCCTTGTCCGGTGAGCCGATGCTGCCGACCACGCGGGCGGCACCCAGCAGCTGGGCGATCTGGCCCGCCAGGGTGCCCTCAGCACCGGCAGCGCCGGTCACGAACACGGTGTCGCCCTCGTGGACCTCGGCCAGCCGGGTCAGCGCGCCGTACGCTGCGGAGCCCTGGGCGAGGTGGGCCACCGGGTCGGGAAATGGGTGTTGCGGACGAGTACCTGGCCGGCCTCGGGACGGGGGACGGGTACCCGGGCCAGGGCGAAGTCGTCCGCGGTCGGCAGTCCGGCGGGGCGGTGGACCAGGCGCACGAGGCGATGAGTCGCATTCGTGTCCGGACGCTAAGCCTTGACCCGTGGGTCAGGGGCAAGACTCGGCTGAGCATCGCCACGTGCCCGAGTCGGGTGACCCTCGAGATTCAGTCTGCCGCTCATGCGCGCCGTCGGAACTGAACGGGCCTGCCCCGCCAGGGAGTTTTCCGTGCAGGGCCGGACAGCCCTCCTGTCGGCCTGCCTGCCGAAACTCCCGTGCGCCGGCGAGAGCAACACGCGGCGGCAGCAGGGCCGGGGCAATGAGGGCCGGGCACGCGTTCACCGGCGGCCGCCGCGACTTCGCGTCCCGCAGCCAGATCGTCGCCGCCCGCTACGACCTGGTCGCCCGGGCGGAGGTCGCGGACGAGGCGAAGAATCTACTGATCAAGCTCGGCTGGCCCGAAGACCGACAGGAACCCAAAGGACGACGATTCCGGGCCATTCCGGGCCGACGAAAGCTCTTTTCGCCCGCTGCGCATGATGTGCCTGTCGGTGTGCCGGCGGACAGTTGCCCGCCCCTGAGCTGTTTCGTCTGTTTGGCACTCGTGAGATGGCACAAAAGGGGGAAACGGCGGCGCTGCCGACCGTCGCGGCAAGTGGGGCCCCGGGCCCTGATTAGCATGCGCGAGATCGATCCTTGCGTGATGTGAAATTGCCTAGAAGTAAGGGACGTGAAGGTTTCGAAAGGCATGGGCGCGTCCATTCCGCGGGGCATCGCGCATGGATACCGCGCCTGTGACGAGCAGCTTCTGTGAAGCTCTTCGGTGGCCGTTCCGCCTGCTTCCCCGTGGCGGTGAGCACGTGACCGACGCGCGAGCCGTCCGCCGCTGTCCGAGCCGGAAAGAGAATCCATGCCATTGTCCGCGCTGCTGGCAGCCGCCGACCCGCCACAGCTTCTCCCTGCGCGTGAGCAGATGGCGTTCACCCTGGGCTTCCATGTCGTTCTGGTGCCCTTCGGCGTGGCGTTCACCTTCATGATGCTGGTCTGCCACTACCGGGCGCTGCGCCGTGACGATCACGAGGCACTGCTTCTCGCGCAACGCTGGTCGAAGGTGGCTGCCGTGCTGTTCGCGGTGGGGGCGGTGTCGGGTACGGTGCTTTCCTTCGAGTTGGGGCTGCTGTGGCCCGGGCTCATGGGCAGGTACGGGGCGGCGTTCGGGTTTCCGTTCGCCTACGAGGGGCTTTTCTTCTTCCTGGAAGCCGTGTTCGTGGCCATTTACATCTACGGTTGGAAAAGGCTTCCACCGTGGCCGCACTTTTTCACGGGCGTGGCGGTGACCCTCGCGAGTGTCGGCGGAACGGCTTCCGTCATCGCGGCGAACAGCTGGATGAACCAGCCGGCGGGCATCGTCGTCAGTCACGGGCGTGTCGTGCAGGTGTTCCCGTCCAGGGTGTTCTTCAACGGGGCGTTCTGGTGGGAGATGGTGCACATGCTCCTGGCGGCGTACATCGTCGCGGGGTTCATGGTCGCGGGGGTGTACGCGTGGGGCCTGCTCAAAGGCCGCCGGGACCGCTACCACCGGCTCGGGTTCCTCGTGCCGTTCACGGTCGGGTCGATCGCCATGCCCTTGCAGTTCCTGGTCGGTGACACGATCGCCCGGCAGGTCTTCGACCGCGAGCCCGCCAAGTTCGCCGCCATCGAAATGGTCCCCGAGACCGGTGACCACATCCCAGAGACGCTCGGCGGCATCTTCGTCGACGGCAAGGTCCGTCACGGCCTCCCCCTTCCCGACGTGGCATCGATCCTCGCGGGCTTCCGGCCGTCCACCACGATCAAGGGCTTCGACGCCATCCCCCCGGCCGTGCGCCCCGACGACGGGGTGGTGAGCGTCGTACACCTCGCGTTCGACGTCATGGTCGGAACCGCCTCGCTGCTGTTGCTGATGTCGCTGTGGTTCGGCTGGCTGTGGTGGCGGCGCCGCGAGGTCCCGGTGAACCGCTGGTTCCTGCGCGGTGCGTCGGTGTGCGGACCGCTCGCGCTCCTGTCGCTGTGGAGCGGCTGGGTGGTGACGGAGGTCGGCCGGCAGCCGTGGACTGTGGTGGGGCTCCTGCTGACACGGGACGCGGTCACCACGGTGGGCAACCTGTGGCCGCTGTTCGCCTCGGTCCTCGCGATCTACATCTGTGTCGGGACGGGCGCGGTGCTTGTCCTGCGGGCGATGCATCGTCGCTGGTTGCGTGAGGGTACCGAGGCCGTCGCGGTTCCGTACGGTCCCGAGCCGGTGCCGGCGACGAGCGAGCGCGGGTTCGGAGCTGATGACGTATGAGTACGCTGACCGCCGTGGTCCTGTTCGTCGGCGTGATCGCGTACGCCCTTTTCGGGGGTGCCGACTACGGGGCCGGATTCTGGGATCTGGCAGCCGGTGGCCGTCGGCACGGTCGCCCCGTGAGGGAGTTGATCAACCTCTCCATCAGCCCGGTGTGGGAGGCCAATCACACGTGGCTGGTCTTCATCCTGGTGATGATCTGGACGGGATTTCCGCAGGCGTACACGGCAATCACCACCACGCTCTACATTCCCCTGGGACTGGCGGCGCTGGGTATCGTGGCGCGGGGCGCCGGCTTCGCCTTCCGCCACGCGCTGGCCGGCGGCCGGGGCGAGGCGGTCGCCGGCGTCGCCTTCGCCTCTTCGTCGGTGGTCACGCCTTTCTTCTTCGGTGCCGTCGCCGGCGGGATCGCCTCCGGCCGTGTCCCCGCGACGGGGCACGGCGACCCGCTGTCCAGCTGGCTCAATCCGACGTCCGTTCTCGGCGGCGTACTCGCCGTCACCGTCTGTGCCTACCTCGCCGCCGTGTTCCTCACCGGACAGGCCCGGCACCGGACAGAGTCCTCCCTGGAAACGGCGTTCCGCCACCGCGCCTTCGGTGCCGGCATCGTTGCGGGACTGGTGGCGCTGGCAGGCGTGTTCATCCTGCGTGCGGACGCTCCCCGGCTGTTCCACCAGTTGAGCCGGGTCGGCGTGCCGCTGCTGGTCGTCTCCGCCGTGTGCGGTCTGGCCGCGCTGCTCCTGCTGCGCAGGGGCAGCCCGACCGTCGTCCGAACTCTTGCGGCCGTCGCGATCGCCGCGGTCGTGGCCGGTTGGGGGGTCGCGCAGTACCCCTACCTCCTGGGCACGCACCTGACCATCCAGCAGGCGGCTTCCCCGTCGGCCACCTTGTGGCAGTTGTTCGTGGTCTCCTGCGTGGCCGCGGTCCTGGTCGCGCCGTCGCTCCTGCTGCTCTACATCCTGCAACTGCGGCGCAAACTCGGCTGACGGCCAGGCACAGCCCATGACGACCACCACCAGCCCGGGTCTCCGGGCCGCCCCCTGCGCCACCGCCCTCGACGTTGGGGTGTTCCGGCGACCGGCGGTACGACGTCGTCAGCCGGCCGACTCCGCTGGAGCCTATGAACGTTCCCCGACCTCACACCGCCCGACGCGACAAGTCGGGTGGCCGCGAGGACAGCTCACCCTGCGGACGGCGGCCAGGGACGGCTCCCAGGACTGGGAACTGGTCCTAGACGCCGGTGATGTGAAAGGAGCCGTTCACAGGCGCACGATGACCAGGGCGGTGTCGTCGGTGGCGTCACCGGATGGGAGCAGGTCGGTCAGCACGGCGTCGGCGAGGGCTTCGGGATCGTCTGCGCGGTGGCGGGTCAGGGAGTCGGCGAGCCGGGTGAGGCCGGTGTCGATGTCCTCGCCGCGGCGTTCGATCAGACCGTCGGTATAGAGCACGAGGACGGCGCCCTCGCGGAAGGCCGCGACAGCCTGGGTCCGGGGTCCGTGCTGAGGGCGGGCGGCCAGCGGCGGGTCGGTGGCCCGGTCCAGGAACTCGACGGTCCCGTCCCTGTGCAGGAGTGCTGGTGGGGGGTGGCCGGCGCTGCTGTAGGTGATGGTGTCGTTCTCCCAGTCGATGAACGCCGTGGCCACGGTGGTGTTCTCGGCGCCGTCGACGGTGCGGGCGTACAGCCCGAGGACTTCCAGGGCACGGGCGGGGCCTTCGGGGACGAGGGAGGCGGCGGTGAGGGCGCTGCGCAGTTGTCCCATGACGCCGGCCGCGGACAGGCCGTGGCCGACGACGTCGCCGACGGCGACGGCGATGCGGTCGCCAGGCAGGTCGACCAGGTCGTACCAGTCGCCGGCCACGGTGAGCGCTTCGGCGGCGGGCCGGTAGCGGACGGCCGTCGGGTGCCGGCCGACCGGGCGAGGGGTGGGCAACATGGCTTCCTGCAAGGTCAGCGCGACTTCGCGGGTGCGGATGAGTTCGGTGACGTCCTCCACCCGGTGCAGCAGCAGTGTCACCCGCCCGTCAGCTCCGAACACGGGAATGTTGGTCACGTTGAAATACCGCTCGTGCCATACCCCGGGCTGGTCGGGATCCTTCATGTCGAAGCGCTGCAGCGCTACGACGGTGCGCTCACCGGTGTCCGCCGCCCGGCGCAGTGACGCCAGAACCTTGAGCAGGAGAGGCTCGGCGGAGTCGCTTTCGGGGCGGTCCTCGGGCAGGAAGCGACCGACCACTTGCTCGCGGGGGAGGCCCCGGAGGCGCAGGAACTCCGCGTTGGCGTCCGCGAAGACCAGCTGCGGAGTCACCAGCGCCACTGCCCCGGGAAGAGCCTGGAACACCGCCGCGTAGTCGACCGCCGGTTCTGCCATGATTGTCCCGCTTACCATGCCACTTTCTGTCTTCTCACGATACGAGCAGGTAGTGACAGCTCGCATCATGAGGTCGCGGCGTTCCCGCGCCTTCCCTGTGCCGTGGGTACGGGGCACGCCGGGTGGAGGGCCGTCCCTGCCCGCCACCCGGCACCGGAACGCCTCCGCCCGGAGCGTGCCGGGGACAAGGGGCTCAGGACCAGGGGGTCTGGACGGCCGAAGCCTGCGCGAGGAGGCGGATGTCCTCGTCGGTGAGGGAGAGGGCCTGTACAGCGAGGAGGGCCGGGAGCTGTTCCAGGTTGCGGGCGCCGGCGATCGGGGCCACGACGGTGGGACGGTCAGGAGCCACGCGAGGGAGGCGCTGGCGACCTCGGCGCCGTGCGCCCGCGGCAACGCCCTGAGCGCCAGCGGGCATTCGATCCTGGCGACGCCGGCGAGATGAAGCAGAGGCTGCGCTGGATCCGTACGTCGCGGGTGGCAGCGACAGGTGGATTCTGGCGGCAATACGCGGTTGTCCGGCCGCGAGGCTATCGACGGCCATCTCGTCTACGCTCGCTGCGCCGCAGTGCGCGACGTTGCTTTCCTGGCAGGGTGGCGGCCAACTCGCCCACCAGCGAGACGTCGTGGCAATCGCCGTCCCGGCTGCCCCGGCACCACCACACTGGTGGGCCGGCCGCGTCCGTTTCGCCCGGGTACCAGTCGTCAGTGGTCCCTGCGGGACGAGGATGCATTCCGATCCTGTGTTCCGAGCAGATCGGCCAGACTCGCCAGAGCAACTACGGTCCTGACTGTGGTCGCAGATGCGGCGCAGTCGACCGTCATGGCATCGTCTCAGTCACCCCGCCTTTCACCGGTGACGGTGGGCGAAATCAACTCGGGTCTCCGGCCGGCGGGGGCGTGTGGGTCCCAAGCCGACTCTTTCGCTCCGGCCATCGCGCGCAGACCGTTCATGGTGCCGGTGATCTGGGAGATCTCCGCGGCTCCATCGTCGATGCCCGTGCTTTACGCGGGGATACCCCTCGTCCTGGTCACCCGTCCCCGGCCACCCGCGCAGTACGGAGCTAGTGCCGCTCGGCCAGGCTCTGGGTACCGAGTACCGAGATCAGTTCCAGTTTCTCGGCGTCCTCGGTGCCCGGCTCGGCCGAGTACACGAGGATGTGCAGGTCGTGCTGTTCGACCCGGAGCTGGTCGCAGTCCAGCGTGAGCAGGCCGACCTGCGGATGCTCGATGGTCTTGCGAGACGCCTCCAGCCGGCCGACGACCCCCGCGTCCCACAGCTCGGCGAACCGCTCACTCCCGGCACGCAACTCCGTGATCATGCGCTGTAGTTGGCGGTCGGCCGGATAGCGGGCGGCCGTCGAACGCAGTTCGGCGACCATGCCGGCCTCGAAGGCGAGCCGCTCCTCGGGTGCGTGCCGCACCCGGGTCGGCCGGCCGAGGAAGTTGCGCCAGACGCCGTTGCGTTCGAAGCCGCGCCGACCGGACGGGTCGCCCATCAGCGCCGCGTACATCGGATTGGCCACCAGCAGGGTCATCGCCGCGTCGGAGACCGCGACGGGAGTGCCGGACAGCCGGTCCAGCAGCCGCTGCACGCTGGGCGTGAGATACCCGGGAACCACGTCCGGACCCGGCGGCACCAGCCCCGACAGCCCGAACAAGTAGGTCCGCTCGTCCGCGGAGAGCCGCAGCGCCCGCGCCAGCGCCTCGACGACCTGTACGGACGGATTGACCGCCCGGCCCTGTTCGAGGCGGGTGACGTAGTCGACCGAGATCCCGGCCAGCAGCGCCAGCTCCTCGCGTCGCAGCCCGGCCGCGCGCCGCTGGCCACCGACCGGCAGCCCCGCCGCGTCCGGGGCCACTCGGTCGCGCCAGCGCCGCAGCGCCCGTCCGAGTTCCGTCGCCGTCATGCCCCCAGTCAACACCGCCGACCGCGGATGTGCCTGGTACCGGCAGTCCCAGTCTCCGACTGCCTCGCGTCGCTGTTTGTACGGGTCAGACGGGCCTTTCAGGGGCATGGGAAGGTGCGGGGTCGAATCCGGGTCGTATTCGCCTTACTCTCGCCTTGCTCGGTAGGTTGTTGCAGGTCAACAGCATGATCAATAACCGGTCTGTGGCCTCCGCCGGGCGGCCGGCAGGCTTGTCGAGAGTAGGGACCCACCCGTTGGGATGACCCGGCACCCGGTCGAGAGAGGAGACACCGAACAGCGGGTCGGGCTGCCTCAGCGTGATGTTCGTCCGGTAGTACACCGCGACCAGAAAGCACCCTCTCGGCCAGCGGCAGCGCCCACGGCCGGCCCCGCAAAGCGCCGTCTCCGCCCCGCTCTCACACCACCTTCAACAGACCCGAGAACTGCGTCCGCAGCCCCGTGAACGTCTCCACTCACACCCGCTCAGCCCTAACACCCCAGCTGTCCACTCGAGGGGCTGCGGGCAGGCACGGAGACCGGAGCCGCAGCTTTCGAAGGCGGCCCGCTGCCTTGCGCCTCTGGCCAGGGGGCGGCCGCATGCGTAGTGCGGGCGCGCCTTATTCTTACAACATGTAGTAGGTGTCAGGGGTGCAAGCGCGCCCCGGCAGGCCCCAAGAGGGCACCCCGTGGGTGGCATCCCGGCGCTGACGGGGGACGGGTCGCTGACTGAGGAGTGGCGAGAATGAGCGAACACCGGCGCCGATCGTCGGGGAGGACCACACCGTCCGGCTCTGACGGCATGCACAACGGTGGCCGGGCAGCGGCGCGCAGGGCTGCGCAGTCCCGGGACGGACGCGCCCGCCGATCTGCCGGCACGCGACATGCGGACGTCGCACGGCCCCGTGGGCGGAGCCTGATCGACTACCCGCGCGCCGGTCGACGCGGTTTCCGGCGGTGGCTGCCTTCGTGGAAGCTGGTGTCGGGCACCTTCCTGCTGTTCGTTGTCGGCCTGCTGGGCCTGTTCGGCTACGCCTACGCCACGACGACGATCCCCGGCGCGAACCCCAGTACGCAAGCGCAGAGCAACACCTACTACTGGTCGGACGGCTCGGTGATGACCACCCAGGGGGCGACCAACCGGCAGAACGTCGATCTCGCCCAGGTCCCGAAACTGGTCCAGTGGGACTTCCTCGCCGCGGAGAACGCCACCTTCTACTCCGATCCGGGCGTCGACACGCAGGGCATGCTCCGCGCCGTCTACCACATGGTCACGGGCGGTGAGGTGCAGTCGGGGTCCACGATCACCCAGCAGTTCGTGAAGAACACCTACCTCAGCCAGGACCAGTCGGTCACCCGCAAGCTCAGGGAGATCATGATCTCCCTGAAGATCGGCGGCCAGATGCCCAAGGAGCAGATACTGCAGGGCTACCTCAACACCTGCTACTACGGCCGGGACGCCTACGGGATCGAAGCCGCGGCCCGTACCTACTACCACGTGCACGCCCTCCAGCTGAACGTCAGCCAGGGGGCCTTCATCGCCGCCACGGTCAACGAGCCGAGCCTGCTGATGCACGCCGACACCGACCCGCAGGCCAAGGCCCAGGCCAAGGCACGCTGGAAGTACGTGCTGGACCGCATGGCCAAGATCCACAAGATCACCGCCGCCCAGGAACAGCGGTACCTCGCGGCGGGCTTCCCCACGCCCGAGCCGTACACGCCGTCGGCGGGCATGGCCGGGCAGACCGGATACCTGGTGCAGGCCGCGGAGAAGTACGTCGAGGCCCACACGTCCCGCACGGACCAGCAGCTGGGCCACGGCGGGTACCAGATCTACACCACCTTCGACAAGAAGAAGGTCAGTGCCCTGTCGGCGTCCGTCACGGCGATGGAGCGGAAGCATCTCGACCCGCAGCACCGCACGGCCGACAAGGACGTCCAGGTCGGCGCGGCGTCGATCAGTCCGTCGACCGGGGCGATCGTCGCGCTGTACGGAGGGCCCGGCTGGAACAAGGGGCACTGGACGGACAACGCGGACGCGACCGGCGTGCCGGTCGGCTCCACCTTCAAACCCGTCGACCTGGCCGCCGCTCTCGACCACGGTGCCGTACTCTCTCCCGGGCAGCCGGCCTCACCGATCACTCCAGACTCGAAGTTCGACGGCGACGACCGCATCACGATCAAGAACCAGCAGGGCCGGGAGCTGCCGGATGCGAACGACCCCACGGGGCTCCTGCACCAGCGCAACGACGTGTCCACGAAGTGGGGTTACATCACTTTGCGCAAGGCGATGGAGCAGTCGGTCAACACCCCCTACGTCCAGCTCGGCGAGTACGTCGGCTACGGCAACGTGGAGGGCGAGGCCCTGAAGGCGGGGCTGCTGCGCACGAGCCTGCAGTACGACACCCCGGGCTTCTACATCGGTACCTCCACACCGTCGGCGATCCGGATGGCGGACGTGTACGCCACCTTCGACGACGGCGGGGTCCAGCACGAGCCGTACTCGGTGACCAAGGTCGTCGCCGACGGCCGGCAGCTGACCGGCTTCGACAAGCCCAAGGGCACCACGGCCATGCCCGCGACGACCGCCGACACCGTCACCGACGTCCTGCGAGGCGTCGTCAAGAACGGCACCGGTACCAACGCCCTGGCCCTGGGCCGCCCGGCGGCCGGCAAGACGGGCACGACCGACGACTACAAGTCCGCCTGGTTCATCGGCTACACCCCCCAACTGACGACGGCGGTGAGCATGTTCAAGGAGGACCCGAAGAACGCCGGCCTCCGGTCCATGCAAGGTGTCGGCGGCTACGCCAAGGTCTTCGGCGCCGACATGCCCACCGAGGTGTGGACCGGCTACATGACTGCCGCCCTCCGGGGACAGCCCGTCCAGCAGTTCCCGCCCGCACCCCAACTGGGCCAGAGCACGAACGAATACGGCGCGCCTTCGCCCACCCCCTCCGCCACCCTGGCCCAGAGCACACCCCCGGCCTCCCCGACCGTGCCGGCCACCCCGACCCCCACCACCGCACCGTGCCGCGGGCACGGGAGGCACTGTGTCAGCCCGAGTCCGACCGACACCGCCGCAACCACTGCAGGTACGGGCGGCGGTCTCCTCGGCGGTACAACCGGCGGCAACACCTCACCCACACCGACGACCAGCACACCGACGCCGACAGGAGTCCGCAGGGGGCCTTGAGCCGCCTCATGGCGGTCCGGCGGTGCCTCACCGCCAGTAATGTCGTGGGGACGCCGATCCGATCGCCGCGGATCCACAGTCGCTGAAGGGCCTGGGCGGGTACTGCCACCGGGATTTGACTCGTGGAGTCGCCGACCGCCTGGAAGCACTCGTCTGCGGCTCCGACTGTGGCTCAACCCCTCACTCGGATCATGGCGGAACACAGCCGACGGCGTGATGACTTGGAGGAAGAACGCCGGGGACTCCGCAGTCGCCGTGGCGAACACCGACAGCGCAGCCGGCGCTGGGCAGCGTGTTCCGGCGCGAGTGTTCACCGGCGGGGCAGCCCGGGGACGCCGTGTTCGCACAGGGGGCCGACCTGCCAGCCGCGTTTCTGGCAGGCGTCGAGGATGCGGGGCAGCGCGGCGAGGGTGGTGCGCCAGGAGCCGGTGGCGGAGGTGCAGTCGGAGTCGTGCAGCAGGATGGTGCCGCCACCGCGCAGGTCTGTCAGGACGGTGTGCTCGACGGACTGTGGGGTGGCCCGCTTGCGCCAGTCTTCGCCCCAGCAGGTCCACAGCACCGGGGTCAGGCCGAGGCGGCGGCAGGCCAGATGGGCGGCGGTGCTCATCACCCCGTACGGCGGCCGGAAGAGCATGGGTGGCCTGCCGGTGACGTCGGCCACGGCGTCGCGGGCGCGGGCGAGGTCGTCGTAGGTGGCGTGGGGACCGCGGAGCAGCAGGGGGCGGTGGTGCCAGCCGTGAACGGCGATCTCGTGCCCGGCCGCGGCCATCTCTTTGGCCAGTCCCGGTGAGCGGGCCAGCATCGAGCCGAGCAGGAAGAAAGTGGCCCGCAGCCCGCGTGCGTCGAGGAAGTCGAGGAAGCGCGGGGTGGACAGGTGGTCGGGGCCGTCGTCGAAGGTGAGCGCGACGTGATCCGGCCGGCCTCGGCCGGCCAGGCGCGGCATGGCCGCGTTGCGCAGCGGCCCGAACGCGGAGATCACGGGTGCCGCGTGCAATGCCGCGAGCGCCGGCACCGCTGCGGCAGAGGCGAGCGCCGTGGCGCGGGCGAGACGGGCCGGGGTCATCGTCCGTCTCCGTCCAGGTAATGGGCGACGGCGTTGAAGCGGGCGGGCGTTTCGTTGTAGGCGTGGGCCAGCGGGGCGGCGACGCCCAGACAGGCCGTGGCCGCCACGGTGACGGCCGTCAGGGCGATCCGTCGTCGGCCGGGGAAGCGCCTCACCACGGGCTGTGCGTCCGGCGCGGGGTGCGGCCCGGTTCTGGCGGCGATGGCGGTCACCGGTCCGGGAGCCAGGCGGTGCAGGTCGAGTCCCACCGCGCGCTGGGCCCGACCGCGCGGTCCGTGGAGGAGCTCGGTCAGTACCGGGCCGAGGTCCGCCGGGTCGCGGATCCAGGCCGCCAGGCCCGCCTCGTCCAGGGCGTCCGCGTTGGTCTGGCCGTGACCGGGGATGCAGCGGTAGCTGGCCACCGGCAGTCCGGCGGCGAACGCCTCCAGTGAGGTCAGTCCGCCCGCGTTCTGCACCAGGACGTCGCAGGCGTGCATCAGCCCGGGCATGTCGTCCACCCAGCCGAAGGCATGCTCTACGCCGTCCCGGCGCAACTCCTCCGCGAGGGCCTGGTTGCGCCCGCACACCACCACGGGCACCGCGACCCCGGTGTCCCGTATCTCGGCGGCGGCCCGTCGCACCGGCCCGACCCCCCACGACCCGGCAACCAGCAGGGCCAGGGGCGCGTCCGCGGGCAGGGCGAACCGCTCGCGGGCGGCACTCCGTTGCCCGGCGGTGGCGGGGGTGAAGCGTGCGTCGGTGACCGGACCGACGACGGTGGCGGCGGCCGCGCCCTGTACGTGGGCCTGGGCCGCCGGTACCGGGTGCACGGCCAGGTGGGCGTCGATGCCGGGGGCCACCCACAGGGCGTGGACGGAGAAGTCGGTGAGGTAGGTGAAGGCCGGCACCGTCAGCTTGCCGCGCCGGCGCAGCGCGCCTAGGACCTGGCTGGCGCCGGGGTAGGTGGAGACGACCGCGCGGGTGTCCGGAGCGAGCGCCCGCAGTGTGCGCTGCTCGGCTGCGCGGAACAGCGCCCGCCACACTGCGCCGGGGCGTGCGGGCCGGTCGGTGGCCGCGTACAGGCGTTGGTAGCCGTCCGGTATCCAGGTCAGCATGCGGTGGTAGGTACCGCACAGCAGTCGGCCCGTACCGGTGGGCAGCAGGTCGAGGAAGTCGTGCCGGTCCACCAGGTACCCGTGCTCGGTGAGCCTCTGGGCCAGCCCCGCGGCCGCGCCGTCGTGTCCCGCGCCGACACCGGCCGAGATGATCGCGATCCGCCCAGCACCGCCCTGCGGCTGTGCGGCGGTCAGCGAGGGCGCCGACTCCGGCACCAGGTCGTCGCGGTGGACCACGGTGGATCGCCTCCTGATGGGCTACGGGGCACGCCGGGCATGCCCCGGCCCAGACGGCGCTGCGGGCAGGCCGAGGCCGCGCCTGCGCGCGGGCCAGGGCCATGACTCGACCGCTGTGGTGCCGAGAAGGGAAGCTACTACATGGTGTAGAACTTAGGAAACGACCGTCGCGGGGTGGGGGTCCGGCGGCCGCTCGGGCTCCGGCATCCCGGTTGATGCCGGTCTAGTTACTACGAGATGTAGAGGCGGCGGTGGTTCACCGAGGGGAGGGGCGCCGATGGCGTCAGGTCTCATGACCATTGCGGCAGCGCTGGATCCACAGGCGATGCTGACGAGGTTCGGGGCATGGGCCGTACTGGTCGTGGTCTTCGCCGAGGCCGCTCTGCCCGTGGTGGGCGTTTTCCTGCCCGGTGACACCCTGCTGTTGCCGGCCGGGCTGGCGTGCTCGCTCACTGCGCTGGGTGCGGCCCGGCTGTCACTGCCCTTGGTGCTGACATGCGCAGGTGTGGGTGCGCTCACCGGCGCGCAGACCGGTTTCTGGCTGGGGCGGCGCGGCGGCCGGGCGATGCGGCTGCGTCGGCCGGGGGGCCGGAGTGAGGCCCGAACCAGGCGGGCCGAGGCGCTGTTCGCGCGCTACGGGCCCAGGCGGGCGGTATTGCTGGGGCGGTTCGTCCCGGTGGTGCGCACCCTGGTCCATCCGGCGGCCGGCCTGCTGGGCATGCCGACTGCGTCCTTCACTCTGTGGCAGTCCCTGGCCGGCATCGTCTGGTCGCAGTCGCTGGTGCTTGCCGGCTACGCGCTCGGCGAGAGTGGGCGGCACGGGACGGCATACCTGATGCCTGCCATCGGGGCTGTGGTTGCCGCCGGGTTGCTGCCTCCTGTCGTCGAGTGGCTGCGGACCCGCCGGGCGCCCTCCGTCCCGGCCGAGGCGGACCGCGACGCACTCGCGGCGAACATCCGGGCCTCGACCGTGCCCGGCCCCGGGCGGGCGCGACGTCGGTGACCAGACGGCTTCCAGAGCGGTGGACCAACCTCGGTCTCGGGGTCTTCGCCATCCTCATGATCGCGGGCTGGTGGACCGCACGGCGCCGTGGCCCGCAGGCGATGACCGTCGCGCTAGCCGCGCCGGTCGCCGTCCTGACCGCCTTCGCCGCCGCCGAGGTCGTCAAGAAGCTCGTTGCGGAGGTGCGGCCCTGCCGGTCGATGCCCCACGCCTACCTGGTCGACGCCTGCCCGGCACCTTCGGACTACGCCTTCCCCAGCGGGCACGCCGCCGTGGCCGCCGCGACCGTGGCAGCGCTCTTCCTGCTCGATCGTCGGCTGAGTGCCGTCGCCGCAGTGTTCGCCGTACTGGAGGGCTTCAGCCGGGTGTACGTAGGCGCCCACTACCCCCACGACGTCCTCGGCTCCGCTGCCGTCGCACTTCCGGTCGCCCTTCTCGTCAGCTCGGCACTGCGCCGCTGGCCCACCCCGTTGGTCGGCTCCCTGAGCCATGGGTCGCTGCGCCCGTTGCTGACGACCGAGCTCATCGCCACCACAACGTCGGCCCGGCAAGCCGCTTCGACCGGGGATCCACTATGATCGCCCGTCCGACAGCGCAGCCTCACAACATCTTGCGGTGTACCAGAACGGCCAGGCCCAGGAGTCCCGGCACCAGGGCCAGCAGGCAGGTCGCCAGCAGCCAGACGGCCGTGTGCCAGGGGGACCTGGGGGCAAGGTGCGCGTACACCGGGCCGTCCAGACGAACCCGGAGCCAGCCTCGGGCGTAACGCTGCGGCTTGCCGCAGTCAGCAGTGATTACGGCGACCAGCATTCCCCTGGGTGGTGCGCACGAGGGCGGCGGTCGCGGGTTCTCGTTGTGGCCGCCGGTGTCGGTGGACGCGGACTCGGCGTAGCAGGCGATCGGGATCGCGCGCGCCACCGAGTCGTTGCGCACCGGCGCGGGCCAGGCGTCGGCGTCGCACTCGCGCTCGCCCGTGAACCGGACCGCTCGCTCGGCGGCCGGCTCACGGGCGAGCCACGCACGGGGCACGTTCACCGTGCTCCTGCCAGTCCGCCCGGGCGACCGCGCGACGGGGTGAGGACCGGCGCCGGGCAGGTCAGAAGTGCCGCTCTGCGTGCTCCGGATGATCGGGGTCTGCACAACAGCCGTCCGGTCCGTGGCCAGGGGCATCGTCGTGGTCGGTCGGCGCGGCTGCGGGGGTGGTGTCGGCATGCGCCCTGCATAGCGCCGACTGCGCACTGTCCAGCATGCGGTCGCTGTCCGAGGCTGCGTTGGCCAGGCTTGCGCAGCAGACGGCCAGCAGCAGACCACCCGCCAGCAAGGGCAGGCTGCGGCGGGCGGGCGGCGGGGCCAGCAGGGCCCGTACCCGCTGGGGCACCACCCCGCCGGTCGCGGCCAGCGCGGCGGGGCGGGACGCACCGGTGGATGCCAGGGCGGCGCGGCCCACGGCGTGGGCGACGACCGTACGGTCACCGACCTGCTCGGCGGCCTCCTCGTCGGCCCAGCGCTCTAGGACAAAGTTGCCCGCGACGGCCACCGGCCGCAGCAACGGGTTCAGGGCGGCCGTGAGCCGCCACACGCTCTGGAAGACGTGGTGACGCCCGCGCAGATGCGCCCGCTCGTGGGCGAGTAGTGCCTCGCGTTCGGCATCACCGAGACGGCGCAGCATCCCCCGGGAGACGACGATCCGGCCCGGTGTCCCAGGCAGTGCGAAGGCCAGCGGGACGTCGTCATCGAGTACGGCCAGCTCCGTGTGCCCGGGCAGCTCGGCGCACTCCCGCCGGGCCCGGAGCAGATGGCGGCCCTGCCGGACGGCGGCCACGCCGAGGGAGCCGACACACACCGCGAGCACCAGGGTGCTGACGGCCGCGACCACGGCATAGACGGGGTCCTGGGAGCGCAGTGTGGACACGGACCAGCGGCCCTCCTCGGCGACCTGCGGGATCTGCGCCACTCCGGTGAAAGCCAGCAGGGCGAGGGATCCCGCCCATCCGGCCGCCGTGACCAGCGCGGCGCAGGCCAGCGCCAGGGCCGCTGGGCGCGGGGGCAGCCGGTGCGCCACGGGCGGTGCGAGCACGGCGAGTGCCGCCGTGACGAGGAACGGGATGTAGACGCTGATGAGCACCGGCTCACCGCTTCCCGGGCGAGCGCCGGCTCTCGGGGAGTGTGTCGTCGTGTCCAGACAGCAGCTGCTGCAGCAGGTGCTCGTCCTGTTCGGACAGTTCCGAGACGAAGCGGGCCAGCACCGCCTGACGGTCGGAGCCACCCGTCAGCAGCGAGTGCATGCGCTGGGCGGTGTGCGACGCCTCGTCGCGGGCCGGCTCGTAGGCATAGCCGCGGCCCTCGCGGTGCCGCACCAGCATGCCCTTGTCATGCAGCCGGGACAGGATGGTGAGTACGGTCGTGTAGGCGAGGTCCCCCGGCAGCTGCTCCCGGACTTCCCGCGCGGTCCGCGGACCGTCTGCCGCCCAGAGTGCGGCGAGTACATCGCTCTCCAGTTGGCCGCGCGCCCGCCTGCCGGATGCCTCGTGGGCTTCCTCGTCTCCCTGGCCCGTCACCTCACCGTCCGCCTTCCCTCGCCGTCGTTGCGTACAGGCTACCCGCCCATGTCCTACTTGTTGTAGGACGTGTCCTTGCGTGATACCGCGAGGTAGCCGACGAAGCAGGCGATGGCGACCGTCCAGGCGAGGGTGACCGGACCGAGTCCGAACCCGAGGCCGCCACGAGTGTGGCCGAGTGCCATCCAGTCGGCGAGGGACGCGCCCAGGGGGCGGGTGATGACGTACGCCGTCCAGAAGGCGGGCACGGCGGCCAGGGTGCCGAAGCGGTGGGCGAGTGCGGGCACGCAGATTGCCACGGCGAAGAGGACGGCCGAGCCGAGGTAGCCGAATCCAGCGGTCGCGGTGAGGTCGCCGGCGGCCGTGCCGAGGGCGAAGGTGGCCAGGACGGCAGCCCAGTAGAAGAGCTCCCGGCTGCGCGTGGTGATGCTGTGGATCGACAGGGTGCGCTCGACGGCGTACCAGAGGGCGAAAACCGCGGCCAGCGTGACGAGGAAGAGCGGAGTGGACACGATGTACGGCACGCCGAGACCGACGTGCAGCACGTCGGCGGCCATCGTGCCGAAGACGCTGACCATGACGACGGCCGTCCAGTAGACCCAGGCGACGTAACGGCGCACGGCGAACTGCACGGCCAGGGAGAGCGCCAGGGCGAGACCTACGAGACCGACCGCCGGCACCGGGCCGAGGACCTTGGCCAGCAGGTCTGACGCGGTCTCGCCCATCCCGGTGGTGAGAACCTTGATGATCCAGAAATAGGCGGTGACTTCCGGCACCTTGTTCGCCATGGTGCGCAAGGGGGCGAGGGGGCGGTCGTCGAGGAGACGGTCTGTGGTCATGGTCCGCACGATGACATGGCCATCTCCCGCAGCCCCCGGCCCCTTTACCGTCGCTTGGGGACTTCCGGTGCATGATTTTCATTACCGCGCGTCCAACCTGACAACAACCTGAATGCCTCGCCAAAGCACCTGGTCACGGTGGTTACGGGGATGATATTGCCGGCGCGCGGGCCGTCGTGATCGTCGTCGGGGCGCCGGCGGCCGCGATGAGAAAGGTCCGTGACTGCACCGCGCGGAAGCCGCCGGGCGGCGTCGGCCATGACGCCACCTCTCTCCTCTCGCCCGCCTGCCAGGCGAAATGTGATATTCCAGATGATGTGCGAACATCTACTACATCACGTAGAGGTGGGGCGTATGGTGGGCGTATCGCGGGAACCGGGCAGCCTTCCGGCCTGTGCCGACGTTCTGCCGTCGGCCGCGCCAGGGTGACGTGCGGGAGCGGATGCTCCCGGCGGGCGTCCAGGGTTCCAGAAGATGTCTACAAGGCTGTAGTCGGATAGTTGTCTGTCTGAACTCATCCATCCGAAAGGACCCTGCTCCATGACGGCACCGATTCCGGCGGCGTCCCAGTTGGCAGTGAACGTGCTCGACGCCCACTCCCTGCTAGCGGCCTTCGGTGTGCTGGGCGTCGCGGTGGTGATGTTCGCCGAGACAGGACTGCTGGTCGGATTCTTCCTGCCGGGCGACTCCCTGCTGTTCACCGCCGGCCTGCTGTGCACGGGGTCGGCGCAGGGAAGCCTGCATCTGTCTCTCGGCCCCTTGCTCGTGGCGGCGGCAGCAGGCGCGCTGGCCGGGGCTCAGTGCGGATATCTGCTCGGGCGGAAGGCCGGCGGAGCACTGCTGGCTCGCAGCCACTCCCCGCGGCTGCACGAAGGAGCAAAGCGCGCCGAGGAGCTCCTGGAGCGCTATGGGTATCCCAAGGCCGTCGTGCTGGCCCGTTTCGTGCCCGTGGTGCGCACGGTCCTCAATCCGGTGGCGGGCGCGCTGGAGGTGCCGGTACGGACGTTCACCCTGTGGCAGGTCGTCGGCGGGCTTGGGTGGAGCGTCGGCCTTACCCTCGCCGGGTACGCGCTCGGCTCGTCGATCCCGAACGTCGACCGCTACCTGCTCCCGTTGGTGGCACTGATCGTCGTCGTGTCTCTGGTCCCCCTCGTCGCCGAGGTGTACCGCGGGCGCCGGGCGGCACGGGCGGATCTCGCGCACCACCAGGGCGCTGGCCAGGGAAAATAGAGAACGGTTACTGGAGTGCCTAGGGTCATCCTGTGACTTTTATTGTGGTGTGTGAGGATGATGCGGCGGTCCGTGACGTCCTCAAGCGCGCACTTGAGCACGACGGCCATACGGTCGCAGTCGCTTCCACTGCGGACAGCCTGTTGCGGCAACTCGAGCCGGTCCCTCAACTGGTCGTCCTGGATCTAGGACTCCCGGACGCTGACGGCCGCGATGTCTGCTTGGCGCTGCGGGCCCGTGGCATTGACGCCCCAGTGCTGATGCTCACCGCTCTGGACGGCATGCATCACAAGGTGGGCGGCTTCGAGGCGGGAGCCGACGACTACATGACGAAACCGTTCGACATCCCGGAGCTGCTGGTGAGGGTCCGCGCCCTGCTGCGCAGAACAACCGCGACGACCCCACCGAGGGGCGTCGTTCTCGATCCGGCGAAACATGTTGTGGTCCACGGTTCGACGAGCGAGAGCCTGACGCCGACCGAATTTCGGCTGTTGGGCAGGCTCATCGCCTCACAGGGTGACGCGGTACGCCGCCATGCCCTGGTTGCTGCGGGCTGGCCGCATGGCGCGCAGGTCAGCGACAACACCCTTGACTCCTACGTTCGCCGGCTACGGACCAAGCTCGGTGCGCTGGGCGTGGCCGATCGCCTGGCGACGGTCCGCGGGGTGGGCTATCGATGGGAGTGACAGGTTTCCGAGGGAGGGTCGTCGCGCTCGCGGTTCTGATCGCCACAGCGGTGGTCGCAGTGCTGGTGGTGGTCTCGCACGTGTTGCTGAGCCAGGTGACCGACGCCGACGCGAACGCTCTGGCGCATACACGTGCGGAGGCGGTGGCGGCGAACGTAGCCGTACGCGGTGGCCACGTCGTGCTGATCGAGGGCGGCAACGAAGCACTGGACACGGTCTCGTGGGTGTACGCCGACGGGCACCTCATCGACGGAATCGTGCCGGGCAGCGTCCTTGACCGCGTCGATGCGCTCGTCGGCTCCGGGCGGTCCCAGACCACCACGGTCGGCGGTCACCTTCTGTATGCCCAGCCGATCCGGCTGGAAGGCCACCGCGTCATGGTGGTCGTGAGGGTGGATCTGACGCCGTACGAGACGTCGGAGCAGCACAGCCTGACGATGTCGCTCATTCTGGGCGGCATCTCGATCCTGCTCGCAGGCGTCGTTGCGCACCTCGTGGTGGGTCGTGCGTTGCGGGTGGTCCACGAAATGGCGGCTCTCGCCGACGAATGGGGCGATCACGAACCCGGGCGCCGATTCGACCTCGGCGTTCCTCACGATGAATTCGGGGAGCTCGGGCGAACTCTCGATCGCCTGCTCGACCGCGTGGACAACGCGCTCGCGGACGAGCGCCGGCTCACCGATGAGATCGCACATGAGTTGCGGACGCCCCTGACGGCCCTGCGAGGCGAGGCACAGTTGGCGCAACTTTCCGGTCAGCATGTGGCACCGGCGGCCGTTCTGACCGAGGTCGACCGCCTGAACACGGCGATCACCACGATTCTTGGTGCCGCCCGGACACGGATCGACGGCGGTACCCGCTGCGATCTCAGGGCGGCGGCGCGACAGGCGATCGCCGGTCGCTCCATCGAACTCGCCATCCCGGCCAACGTCGACGTCGCCGTGGCGACCGAACTCGTCGTGGCTGTGTTGTCGCCCCTGCTGGAGAACGGCCTGCGGCATGCGAGTTCGCGGGTCTGGGTCACGGCGCGCATCCAGTCCCAGGGGGTCGTGATCGATGTCCTCGACGACGGCCCGGGGTTCGATCCGGCGGAGGTCGACAGGGTCTTCGAAGCGGGCGTGACCAGCGGCGACGGGCACGGGTTGGGGCTGGCGGTGGTAAAGCGTCTCGCCGCGTCCGCGGGAGTGGCAGTCCGTGCGATCGCGGCTGGTCACGGTCGCGTCGAGGTGACCTTCCCCACGGCAGAGGCGAACGCGTAGTCAGGTTGTGTGCAGGTTGGCCGAGCCAACCTCGGCGCATGACAACGACGAGCGAAGCCCGCACGCGGCGCAGTGGGCAGCTGATGCTGAACAAGGTTCCCGAGGTCACCATCTGGTTCTGGGTGATCAAGATCCTGTGCACTACCGTCGGTGAGAGCTTCGCCGACTGGATCAACATGAAGCTGGGCGTCGGCCTGGTGAACACAGCTTGGATCTTCACCGCCGTGTTCGTCGTGGCCCTGGGCGTCCAGCTGCGGCTGAAGCGGTACGTCCCGTTCCCGTACTGGCTGACCGTGGTCGTTGTCAGCGTCACGGGCACGCTCTACACAGACATCCTCACCGACCAGCTCAACGTGCCGCTGTGGATCAGCACCACGGTGTTCTCGGTCCTGCTCGCCGTGGTCTTCGGCGCGTGGTGGCTGCGCGAGCGCACCCTCTCGATCCACTCGGTCACGACGCTGTCGCGTGAGTCGTTCTACTGGCTCACCGTTCTCGTCACCTTCGCGCTCGGCACCGCGACCGGCGACTGGACCCTCGAGCTCACCGGCTGGAGCCCGGGAGTCTCGGTCCTGCTGCCGCTCGGCCTCATCGCTTCGATCACGCTGCTGCGGAAGTTCGGCGCGAACCCGGTGCTGTCCTTCTGGCTCGCCTACATCCTGACCCGCCCGCTGGGCGCCAACATCGGTGACTGGCTCGCCTCCCCGAAGGTCGCTCAGCCGGGCGAGCCGAGCGGCCTCGCCCTGGGCACCTTCACCACCAGCCTGATCTTCCTCGGCCTCATCCTGGCGACCGTCATCTACCTGACGGTGACGCGTTCCGACGTGACCGAGACCTACGACGCCACGCACACCCCGCAGATCACCCCGAACCCGCGCAGGGAGCGCACCGCGCTGGTGGGCTTCGGCCTCCTCGCCGTGGCCACCGGGGTCCTGCTGGTCTGGGCGCACAGCCAGCCGCACGTCGGCCCGGCGCCGGAAGAAGACGCCACCTCCACCGTTCACCTCGCGCCTGGCCAGGCCGTGAAGAAGTTCCCGTCCACGAAGGTCGACGCGCTGCGGACACTCGCATCGACCTCGCTCAGGGACGTGCAGTCGGGGAACGCTACCGGGGCCCACACAGCTGCCCAGTCGCTGCGAGACCTCTGGGATGCCGACCAGGCTTCGTTGCAGCCGCTGGACAACACCGGATGGACGTTCCTCGACGCCCAGATGGACCAGGTCCTGAAGACCTTCGGTATCGACCACTCGAACCCGCCGATGTCGCCGGCCCACCAGGTGACCGAACTCCGCACCCTCCTCACGGATATGCGCTGACGGACCTGATCGGCGGCGACTCCGCTGGAGTCGCCGCCGATCACGCGTCACCGCGAGGCCGGCGGGCCACTGCCCAGCCTGATGCGGGCGAGCTGCTCATCGGAGATGGTGCCCTCGCCCCGGTTGGAGATGTACATCGCGCGGGAGTCACGGCTGATGTAGGACGGGGACCTGGTGCCCGGCGGCAAGGGCGGAGCGCCGCCATGACAAGGCCGTGGCAGGGAGGCGACACGGCACCATGCTGCTCGGGCGAGGGCGGCGGGGCGGCGAATGCGGCACGGCAGTCAGGATGTGTTCAGGTAGTCCGTGGCACGGTCGGGCCTCATGGCACACGAGACATCAGAAACCACGGCGGCCTCGTCGGTCGATGCCGCGGCGTCCTCGGGCCGCCGATTCTGCTGGAACAAGGTGCCCGAGGTCACCGTCTACTTCTGGATCATCAAGGTGCTGTGCACGACGGTAGGGAAGACCGCCGCCGACCTGCTCGACGAGAAGGCCGGGCTCGGCCTGACCGGAGTGACGGTGTTGATGAGCGCCCTGCTGGCGGTCGTCCTGGTCGTGCAGTTCCGCACCGCTGCCTACCGTGCCGGCGTGTACTGGTCGGCTGTCGCGCTGATCAGCGTCGTCGGCACCCTGATCAGCGACAATCTCACCGACAACATGGGGGTGCCGCTGGAGACCAGCGCCACCGTCTTCGCGATCGTCCTCGCCGTGGTCTTCGTGGTCTGGTACCGGCGCGAGCGGACGCTGTCCATCCACAGCATCGACACCCCGGGCCGCGAGTCCTTCTACTGGCTCGCCGTCCTGCTGACGTTCGCGCTCGGTACCGCCACCGGCGACCTGGTCTCCGAGCGGATGGACTTCGGCTACTGGCTGTCCGCGGTCCTGTTCGCCCTGGTCATCGCCGCGCTCGCCCTCGCACACTTCGCGCTTGACCTGGACGCGGTGTGGAGCTTCTGGATCGCCTACGTCCTCACCCGCCCGCTCGGCGCGTCCGTCGGCGACTACCTCTCGCAGCCGACCGGTGACGGCGGAGTGGGCCTGGGCACCGTCGTCACGAGCGTGCTGTTCCTCGGTGTCGTCCTCGGCCTGGTGGTGTACCTGGCGGTGACCCGGAAGGACGTCGCGCAGCCGCACCAAGCCGCGCGCCACGCCGCCTGAACAGGGAAGGAGTAGGCGTTCAGAACCACGATCGCGCTGTTCCTGATCTTCGTGGTGACGCTCGTCGTCCAGCTCAGGTCCCGCTGCTACAACCCGTTCTTCTCCTGGACGGTCATCCTGTCGACCAGCATGGCCGGCACCACGATGTCCGACTTCATGAACCGCGACGCCAGCGCCGAGTACCTGCGCGGCGGCGCCACCTCGCTCGGCTGGGGACCGCAGGGCCTCGGCCTCGGCTACCCGGCCGGCGCGGCGATCCTCATCTCGATCCTGCTGGTCGTGTTCGCGGTCTGGCGGCTGAGCGGGATGACCTTCCAGATCCGCGACATCGGCACCTTCCGCCTCCGTGTCTCCTTCGCTCAGGTCGCGGCCTGGGCGCCCCGGTCACGCTGGGAGACGGCCAGGTAACCGACGAATCCGACGATCGCGACCGTCCACGCCAGAGTGACCGGCGCTGGGCCGAAGCCGAGGCCGCCGCGGGCGTGGCCGAGAGCCATCCAGTCGGCGAGGGAGGCACCGAGGGGGCGGGTGACGACGTACGCGGTCCAGAAGGCCGCTACCGCATTGAGGGCGCCGAAGCGGTGAGCCAGGGCGGGCACGCAGATGGCCGCCGCGAACAGGACGACCGAGCCCAGGTAGCCGAGGCCGGCGGTGGCGGTGAGGTCGCCCGCGGCGGTGCCCAGGGCGAAGGCGGCGAGTACGGCCGCCCAGTAGAACGCTTCGCGGCGGCGGGTGATGGTGTGGACGGAAGGTCCGCTCGCTGGCGTACCAGAGCATGAAAACCGCGGCCAGGACGATGAGGAAGGCCGGCGTCGACGCCGTGTACGGCACGCCGAGGCCGACGTGGAGGACGTCTGCCGCCATGGTGCCGAACACGCTGACCATGACGACGGCGGTCCAGTAGGCCCAGGCGACATACCGGCGCAGGACGAACTGGACGGTCAGGGAGGTCGCCAGGGCGAGGCCGCCGAGTGCGACTGCCGGTACTGGGCCGAATGTTCCGGCCAGGAGGTTCGACGCCGTCTCGCCCCTACCGGTGGTCAGGACCTTGATGATCCAGAAGTAGAAGGTCACCTCTGGCACCTTGTTCGCCAACTGGCGTGCGGAGATGAGGGGCCGGTCGTCGAGGACGTGCCCAGCGGACATCTCCGCACGATGGCACGCCGAACCTGAACGTGACCTGAACGGTGAGACCAAGGGCGCAGTGGCGCGTAGTACCACCGTACGACCCGGCGGGCGTGGATCAGTCCGCGGTACCACCGAATCAGGGTGTTTCGCCTCCTAGCGTTGTCGCTGAGGCGTCAGGGAGACAGACGGGCGCCGGTTCCGACAGGAAGAGACGCGCATGATCGACGCTCAGCAGCTGACCAAGCGGTACGGGGAGAAAACGGCCGTCGACGGCCTGGACTTCGCCGTGAAGCCGGGCACGGTCACGGGCTTCCTGGGGCCCAACGGCGCGGGGAAGTCGACGACCATGCGCATGATCGTCGGACTCGACGCCCCGACCAGCGGCTCCGTCACGGTGAACGGACGCCGCTACGCCAGCCACCAGGCGCCGTTGCAGGAGGTGGGGGCGCTTCTGGAGGCGAAGTCGATCCATCCGGGCCGCTCGGCCTACAACCATCTGCTGGCGCTCGCGCTGACGCACGGGATTCCCCGGCACCGGGTCGACGAGGTCATCGAAATGGCGGGCCTCGGCAGCGTGGCGAAGAAGCGGGCCGGTGCCTTCTCCCTGGGCATGGGCCAGCGGCTCGGTATCGCCGCGGCGCTGCTGGGCGACCCGCAGACGGTGATGCTGGACGAGCCGGTCAACGGGCTCGACCCGGAGGGCGTGCTCTGGATCCGCAACCTTCTGAAGGCACTCGCCGACGAGGGGCGGACCGTCTTCGTGTCCTCCCACCTGATGAGCGAGATGGCTCTGGTCGCGGATCACCTGATCATCGTGGGGCGCGGGCGGCTGCTGGCCGACACCACCGTGAGGGACCTTGTCCGGGAGGCGGGCGGGGACACGGTGCAGGTGGCTACCCAGGAGCCGGCCCGGCTGCGGGAGGCGCTGGCCGGACCGGGGGTCGACATCACCGGCCGGGCCGGCTCCGAGGAGCTCCAGGTGGCCGGGCTGAGTGCCCGGGAGATCGGCCTGAAGGCGGCCGAGCAGGGGATCGCGCTGTTCGAGCTGACGGCGCGGACGGTGTCGCTGGAGGAGGCGTTCATGAACCTGACCAGGGATGCCGTGGAGTACCACGGCTCCACGACCGTCGAGACCCTGGAGACCGTCGGGAGGTCCGCATGAGCACCCTCACCACGACTGTGGAGGCGCCCCCGGCGGCTTCGGCCCGCCCCGCCTACCGGGTGACCGGACGGCGTGTGCTGGCCTCGGAGTGGGCCAAGCTGTGGTCGCTGCGTTCGACCTGGATCACGCTGGGCCTCGGCCTGGTCTTCCTCGTCGCCTTCGGCCTGATCGCCGCCGCTCACTACAAGTCCAGCATCGGCTCCCCGCACCAGGACCGGGACTTCGCCACCGCCACGGCCGTGAGCCTGTCCCTCTTCGGCACCAACTTCGCGCAGCTCGCGCTGGGCGTGCTCGGCGTGCTGGTCACGGCCGGGGAGTACTCCACCGGCATGATCCGCTCGACGCTCGCGGCCGTGCCGCGCCGGCTCCCCGTCCTGTGGTCCAAGGCGGCCGTGTTCGGGCTGGTCGCCCTGGTGGTCGCCACCCTGGGCGCGTTCGTCGCCTTCGGGTTCGGCAGCGGCATCGTCTCCGGCACCCCCGCCGCCATGGGATTCGGCCACGCTGGAGTGCTGCGCAGCCTGCTGGGCGCCGGACTCTACCTCGGCCTGGTCGGCGTCATCGGCACCGCCCTGGGTGCCCTGCTGCGCTCGGTGGCCGGCGGCATCTCGGTACTGGTCGCCTCCCTGATGCTGATCCCGGGACTGGTCTCGCTGCTGCCCAGCTCCTGGCAGGACAACATCAGCCCCTACCTCCCGAGCAACGCGGGCGAGTCGATGTTCGCCCTGACCCATGACAGCACCACCCTGTCGCCGGGCGCCGGGCTGCTGGTCTTCCTCTGCTGGACGGCGCTCGCGCTGGCTGGGGCGGCGTACCGGCTGGTGCGCAGCGACGTCTGACCGCCCGCACGATGGGCAGGTGACGACCTTGACCACCACCACGTCCACCGACGACGTCAACGGGATGGGACCGCTGGTCGCCCGGTTCGCCCGGGCCGGCCAGCGGCTCCGGCAGGCGGACCGCGCCCACCCGTGGGTGCTGGACACCACGGTGGTGGTGCTGGTCTTCGCCATGTTCTGTCTGCCGGACCTGCTGCACCACGGCGGCGCGGGGGAGGAGGGGGACGGGGACGGCCGGCACCGGTTCCAGTTCGCCTTCACCCAACTCCCCCTGGCAGCCGTACTGGCCCTGCAGGCCGGGTTGGTGCTGCCGCTGCTGTGGCGGCGGCGCCGGCCCCTGGCGGCGTTCGTCGCCATCGCCGTCGTCTTCGTCCTGCAGTGGTCGCTGGGTGCCGCGCTGCGCGCGGACGTGGCCCTGTTCGTGGCCCTGTACAGCCTGGCCCTGCACGGGCGGCTGCGGCGGCTGCCGTGGGCCTGCGCGGTCATGGCCTCCGGGATGGTGCTGGTCGCGGTGCGCGTGTCGCCGGCCATGTCCGTGTGGGATGCCCTGTTCTTCCTGCTGAGCACGGCGACCGCGGCCCTGGCCGTCGGTCTGATGGTACGGTCCCGGCGGGCGCAGCTCGCGGGACTGCGGGAGCGGGCGGCGCGGCTGGAGACGGAACGCGACCAGCGCATCAGACTCGCGACCGCCACGGAACGCGCCCGGGTGGCCCGCGAGATGCACGACATCGTCGGCCACAACCTGGCCGTCATCATCACCCTCGCCGACGCCGGCGCGTACGCCACCGACACCGCTCCCGAACGCGGCAAGGAGGCTCTGCACCTCATCGGCGAAACCGGCCGCACGGCCCTCGGCGAGCTGCGCCGGGTGCTCGGCGTCCTGCGTGAGGCGTCGGACGGATCCCGCCAGGCGCCCGAACTCAGTCCCCAGCCCGGCCTCGTCGACATCGAGACGCTGTGCGACGGCGTGCGCGCTGCGGGCCTGGAGATCGTCTACCGGACCGTCGGCGAGGTGGACGCCCTGGACCGGGGAGTGCAGCTGACGGTCTACCGCATCGTCCAGGAAGCCCTGACCAACACGCTGAAGCACGCCGGCGCCGGCACCCAGGTGAAGCTGTCGGTCGTCGTCGGGGACGAACGACTCGTCGTCCGGATCCGCGACAACGGGCCGGCCGGACACCCTGGACCACGGAACGAGGAGGGCCACGGACTGGTGGGCATGCGCGAACGAGCGGCGCTGTACGGAGGGACCGTTGACGCCGGTCCCGCGGCCAACGGGGGATGGGCCGTGGAGGCCGCCCTCGACCTGACACCTCGGGGAGGCGCCCGGTGACCACGGTCCTCGTCGTCGACGACCAGCAGCTGCAACGCTACGGCTTCCGGGTGCTGCTCGACTCCATGCCCGAGACGGAGGTGGTCGGCGAGGCCGCGAACGGCTCCGAGGCCGTCCGCAGGACCGCCGAACTCCGTCCCGACGTGGTGCTGATGGACGTACGGATGCCCGGCATGGACGGCATCGAGGCGACCCGCCGGATCGCCGAGGCCGGGGGGCGTTCCCGGGTCCTGGTGCTGACCACCTTCGACGTCGACGAGTACGTGCATGCCGCCCTGCGGGCCGGAGCCAGCGGCTTCCTCCTCAAGGACGCGCGCCCCGACGAACTCCTCGCCGGGATCCGCGCGGTCGCCGGGGGCGACGCGGTGATCGCGCCGGCCCTCACCCGCCGCATCCTCGACGAGTACGCCCGGCACGTGCCCACCAGAAGGGGGGACCCGGGGGAGGACCCCCGCCTGGCCGCCCTCACCGAACGCGAGCGCGAGATCCTCGTCGCCATCGGCAAGGGCTGGACCAACGGCGAGATCGCCGCTCGCTTCGTCGTGGCCGAGTCCACCGTGAAGACGCACGTCGGCCGCGTCCTGGCCAAGATCGGCGCCCGTGACCGAGTCCAGGCCGTGATCTTCGCTTACGACCAGGGTCTCGCCCGCCCCGGCATCAGCTGACCGGAAGCCACTGGTGAGGCTTCCACCTCCGGCGCGCCCAGCAGCGGGATCGCCGTCAGGGCGGGCCCTCGTGCCTGGACGTCTCGCACCGTCCGGACGTCTTGCGTTGGCCGCCGCTTGCCGTGCCCGGCGCTTCACGAAGAAGTGTGGAGGCGGCTTCTCACCCGCCTCTAACCCTACAGGCCGTAGTGTGGGATGTCCGCCTACGAGCTATAGAGGATTCGATTCCGTGGCGTGCGACGACGAGAGGTGCAAGATGGCCGACGGCTCGAACGCCACGACGACCGGTGCCCCGCGCACCGGGCTGCCCGCGCGGGCCGTCCGGCCCCGGCGCCCGCGGGGCGAGCCCCGGCTCGGGGCGGTCGCGGCCGCCTTCACGCTCGCCCAGCTCGTCCTCGTACGGCCGGATCTCGGTCTCGGCTGGGACGAGACGGTCTACGTCAGCCAGGTCAGCGGTCACGTTCCCGCCGCCTACTTCAGCGCGCCGCGCTCCCGCGGTATCTCACTCCTCGTCGCGCCGATCGCCTCGTGGTCCGACTCCACCGTCCTGCTCCGGATCTACCTGGCCGTCCTCTCCGGTCTGGCCCTCTACCTCGCCCTGCGCGTGTGGCGGGGCCACTTCGGGCCCGGCGTCCTGGCCCTGGCCGGCGCCCTGTTCGCCTCGTTGTGGGTGACGCTGTTCTACGGCCCCCAGGCCATGCCCAACTACTGGGTCGCCATCGGTGCCCTGGCCTGCGTCGGCTGCTTCCTGCGCGCCCGCGCGAACGCACGGGACCGGGCGGCCTGGTGGGGGGTGTTCGCGGGCGCGGCGTTGATGGCGTGGATGCGCCCGATGGACGCGGTCTACGTCGTGCTGCCCCTGCTTGCTCTCTCCGTGCGTCGGCCGCGTCTGCTCGCCGTGCTGGTCATGGGGTTGATAGCGGGTGCCGGCGAGTGGGTGATCGAGGCTTACGTGAGCTACGGCGGCCTTGCTCAGCGCCTGTCCGCTGCCTCCGCCATCCAGGGCGGTCTTGGCTGGCACCTTGCCGTGCTCGACCAACTGCGCAGTCTCGGCGGCCGTACTCTGTGCCGGCCCTGCACCGGAGCGGCCCCCAGCCCCGTGGTGACGTTGTGGTGGTACGTGCTGCCGCTCCTCGCCGTCCTGGGCGCGGTGGTCGCCGTGCGCGCCCGGCGCGCGCTGCCCGTGCTGCTTCCGCTTGCCTGCGCTGTCACGGCCGCGGTCCCCTACCTGTTCCTCATCGGCTACGCGGCCCCCCGCTTCCTGCTGCCCGCCTACGCTCTGCTCGCCCTGCCCGTCTCCCACGGCCTCGTCCGCCTGGTCACGGCCCCGATCGGCCGGATGGCGCGCACCGCCGCCGTCAGCCTGGTGGCGATCGGTGTGGCGGGTCACCTGGCCGTGCAGTACGCCGTCCTGGAGCACACCGTGCACAGCTCCGCGGCCTCCCGCGCCGACTGGTCTCGCACCGCCGCCGCGCTCCGTGCGCTCGGTGTCCGGCAGCCCTGCCTGCTCAGCGGCTACGACGCCGTACCGATCGCTTTCTACACCGGCTGTGGCTCTGCCCAGACGGCGGGGCACGACGCCAGCACCACCGTGGCCGAACTGAAGCGCGCCGCTGACCGCACGCCCTTCGCTGTCCTCGCTCCACCGGGGGGTCGTCCGCCCGCGTACGCGCGCACCTGGCCCACGGAAAAGGTCGGCGGTCTTCGGGCGTACGTGGCACCCGATGTACAGCAGGGGAGGTGACCGTCGTGACCGCGACCGAGAGCCTGCCGATCACCTTGGGCAGGCGCCCGTACTTCCAGCTGGGCATCACCCTGATCGTGCTGGCTGCCGCCGGCTGGATGCTCGCCGCGCACCGGGCCACGCTCGACAGTGGCACAGACCGGCTGGCCGCTGCCGACGGGGAGTGGTTGGTGCTCGCCTGCGCCGCCGCCGCGGCCACATGGGTGTGCGCGGCTGTGGCCCAGCAGGGGGCGGTGGTCGAACGGCTGCCCAGAGGGCGGCTGGTGGCCGCGCAGTTCGCGGCCGGCGCCGCCAACCACCTCCTTCCGGCGGGGGCCGGCGCGACGGTGGTCAACCTGCGGTTCCTGACACGCTGCGGGCTGTCCACCAGGCGCTCGGTGACCGCGCTGGCGGTGAAGGCGGCCGTCGGCGGGATCGTCCGGTGCGCGCTGGGCGTGGCCCTGCTCGTCGCCTCGCCCGGCACGGTCCGTCTCTCCGCGCGAGCCCCGCATCTACTGGGCCTGCTGCCGGTGGCGGCCGGAGCCGTCGTCCTGGTGGTCACGATCAGCGGTCGCCTCAGACGACTGGTGGCCCGGGCGTTCGCCGATGTCCGGGACGTGCACCGATGCCGGGCTCGGGCCTGTGCGCTGTGGGGCGGGTCGGTCGCGTTCGCTCTGTTGCATGCCGGTGTGGTTGTTGCTGTGGTCCATGCGATCGGTATCGGCCTGCCCGCGAACCGTGTGGTCATGGCCTACCTGGTCGCCAGCGGCGCGGCGGCGCTGCTGCCCACGCCGGGCGGACTGGGCTCCCTGGACGCTGCGCTCGCCCTCGCGCTCACGGCGGCCGGCGCGCCGGGGTCGGCGGCGGTGTCGGCGGTCCTCGGCTACCGTCTGCTGACCGGATGGCTGCCGCTGGCCCCGGGGCTGCTGGTCCTGGCGCTGCTCGCCCGCCGCTCGGCACTGTGAACCAGCGAGGTGTTCGCCGTACAGGGGGCGCCGTGGGCGCGTTCTCAATCCGGCGGATCAGATTGGTGTTCCAGCCGGTACCCGTGGCCCCGCAACGTGGTGATCCGGGGCAGCCGGGCCTGCCTCCCCTCCGCCTGTGCCGCGTCGGTGAGTCTGCGGCGCAGGCCCGCCAACGTCACGTCGAGGGTCTTGGTGGAGCCGAACCAGTTCTCGTCCCACACCTCGGCCATCAGCGTCTCGCGGGAGACCGCCTCGCCGACCCGCCCGGCCAGCACTGCGAGCAGGTCGAACTCCTTGGCCCGCAGCGGGACTTCGACACCTAGCAGCGCGCAGCGCCGGGTCGTCACGTCGACGACCAGATCGCCCAGCCGCACCGGCCCCCGGGCCGGTACGGCCACCGCGTGCCGCCTGAGGTGAGCCCGTAGCCGGGCGAGCAGCACGGTCATGCTGAACGGCTTGACCAGGTAGTCGTCGGCGCCGGCGTCCAGCCCGGCGATGACGTCGATGTCGTCGGTCCGTGCCGTCAGGACGACGATCAGCAGGTCGGGGAGGCGGGCGCGCAGCTGCCGGGCAACGTCCAGGCCGTCCACGTCCGGCAGCCCCAGGTCCAGCAGCAGTACCTCGTACGGTGCCCGCCCGGCCTCCGCGAGTGCGCCTGCTCCGGTGCGGCACCACGTCGGCGCGTAGTCGTGGCCGCGCAGGCCGGTTTCCAGGTGGCGGCCGATGGTGTCGTCGTCCTCGACGACGAGGACGCGTAGTCGGCTGCGGTCCGGTGCGGCGGGCGTGCGCATGGTCGACAGCCTAGGAGCCCCTGGGACAAGGTGCCCGTCGTGGGTGCACGCCGTGTTCACAGGTCGCGGAGCTCCTCCACGGCGGGGCGGTGGCTGCCGCGGATGCCGTTGAGGGCCGCGGCCAGGATGGCGGCGACGGCGGCGGCCCCGGTGAGTGCCAGGTAGGCACCGGGGACCGACAGGGCCGCGGGCGGCGGATCGAAGACCCCGGTGAGGACCTTGACCAGCATCTCCGACAGGGCCCAGCCGATGAGGGCGCCTCCGGCCAGGCCGCCGACGGCCAGCAACAGGGCCTCGGAGAGGACCATGCCACGCAGGTGGCGTGGTTGTGCGCCGAGGACGGTGGCGATGGCGAAGGTCCGGCGGCGTTCGGCGAGTCCGAGGGCGAGGACCAGGCCGCCGGCCCCGGCAGCGAGCAGCACGGCGAAGGCGAGTTCGATGCGGGTGAGGCCGGCCAGGTCGACGGAGGTCAGGCTGGTGCCGACGGTGCCGCGGGTCTGGGTGAGGTCGGTGACGGTGGCCCGGGTACCGAGCTGCCCTCGCAGGTGGGCGGCGATCTGTGGCTGGTTCGTGCCACCGGTGTCGAGGAGGAAGGACCCGACCGCGTCGCTGCCGGTGGCCCTGGCGATGTAGGAGGCATTGGCGACGAAGAAGCTGTCCTTGGGGGCGGTGGGGAACTCCTTGGCGATACCGGCGTAGTGGAAGGGGACCGTGCGCAGGGCCTTGGTGCGCGCGTCCTGGATGCGCAGGTTGACGGTGTCGCCGGGGGAGAGCTGGAAGTCGTTCACGGTCTCGACGCTGACCAGGAGGTTGTCCGGGCGCTGCGCGAGGCGGCGCATCAGCTGGTCGGCGGTGCCGCCCGCGAAGGACGCGTCCTGGAGCGAGGTGGCCTTGGCGATGCTGCCCGGTCGGACGCCGTAGAGGTCCTGCAGGTCGGAGCCGACGTAGGCGAAGCGGTGCTGGAGGGGTTCGACGTGCCGTACGCCGGAGATCTTCAGCGCGGCCCCGGCGGTGGGCGGGACCTGGGCGCCGGGTGGTTCGGTGACGGTGACGTCGGCGCCGTTGGTCAGCCGGGCGTCGACCTCGGCCTGCTGGTGGTAGGTGGCGTTGAACACGGCGGTGGAGATCGCGAAGGAGACGGCGAGGGCGAGCAGGACCACCGACCGGGCGAACGGGCGGCGGCGCCGGGCCAGGACGGCGGCGGTGGTGCCGGCCAGGGTCGCGGTCAGCGGCCGGACCAGCCGGACCAGGACGGGGCGGCCGTGGGTGAGGGCGAGCAGGGTGAGGCGCCACAGCAGCAGGGCCGCGCCGATCCACAGCAGGGCGGGGCCGAGGAAGGCCCAGTACGACACGGAGATACTGGGGACGCCCTCCGGGGCGAGGACGAGTGCGTACTGGTTGCCGGAGGAGGCGCGGAAGACGAGCCAGGAGCCGATCAGGAGGGCGAGGTCCAGGCCGTACCGCATCCACCAGGGCGATCGGGAGCGTCGTACGTCCTCCTGCTTGCGGGTGTCGGCGACCGTGACCGTGCGCAGGTCCCGCAGGGCGGGGACGAGGACGGCGCCGGCGGCCACCGCGGCTCCGAGGACGAAGGCGACGGCGTACCAGACGGACCAGGTCGCCGCGCTCGCGCCGAACGAGGCCGTGCCGAAGGCGAGTCGGCCGGTGAGGGCGGCGATGCCGAGCCCGGCCAGACCTCCTGCGAGGCCGATCAGGGCGGCCTCCAGACCGGCGAGTGCGGTGATCTGGCGGGGCCGCAGACCGCGCAGCCGCAGCAGCCCCTGTTCCTGGCGGCGCCGTTCGCCGCCGGCCGAGGCGACCGCCGCCGTCAGCGTGGCGGCCAGGACCGCGCCCGGCACACCGAGGAAGAGGAAGAGGATCTGGGCGTACAGGGCGTCCTGGCGGGCCGAGTCGAGAGCCGCGCCGACGTTGTCGCCGACCAGGGCCGTGCCGGCGGAGCGGGCTTCGAGGTTGTGGGCGGCGCCGGTGACGGCGGAGTACGCGGAGGCCGGGTCGGAGGGCAGCCGGGTGTTGTCGCGAGCGGCGTGGATCTGGGTGGTGACACCGGTGGCGCCGCGGGTCAGGGAGGCGAACTGGGTGGCGGGCAGCAGGACGACGTTGTCCGGGGGAGCGGTCGGCTGGGACTGGCTGGGGGCGCCGACGGTCTGGAAGAGGGAGTCGGCCTGGGGCAGGTCGACCACGCCGTCCACCTTCACCTGCCGCAGACCGGCACCGGGCAGCTGGATGCCGATGGTGTCGCCGGGGACCGCGTGCAGGTTGGAGGCGGTCTGCTGGGCCAGCAGGACACCGGTGGACGCGCCGGAGAGCGTGCGGATGGCATCGGGGAAGCGGGCGCGGTAGCCGTCGGGCAGGCCGAGGGCCATGCTGGGCCCGGTGGTCTGGGTGCTGCCCTGCACACGGGCGGTGAAGCCGCTGGTGTGCGCGAAGCCGACGGGCAGGGCGGTGCGGGTGCCCGGGGTCCCGGTCACCAGGGACAGGACCGTGTGCGGGTCGGCGCCGGGTTGCACCTGGACCTGCCAGTCCACGGCGACCGAGCGCACGGCGCGCTGGGTCATGGTCGCCTTCGACGCGGTGAGGAAGGAGCCGAGTGCGGCGACGAGGGCGACCGCGAGCGCGATGCCGGTCAGGGCGGCCAGCAGCCGTCCGGTACGGTGGCGGGCCAGTCCGCTCGCCCATGTGATGATCACGACACCTCCTCGGGTGTGAGCAGTCGTCCGTCGCGCATGCTGCGGCGGACGGTGAGCCGGGCGGCGACAGCGGGGTCGTGGGTTGTGACGACGAGGGCTGCGCCGGTGTGGTCGGCGGCCGTCAGCAGGGCGTCCAGGACGCGGTCGCCGGTGGCGTGGTCGAGGCGGCCGGTGGGTTCGTCGGCCAGGATCAGGCGGGGTGCCTGGGCCAGGACCCGGGCGGCTGCCACCCGCTGGGCCTGGCCGCCGGAGATCTCCTCGGGGAGCCGGTCGGCCAGGTCGGCGGCGTCCACGAGGGCGAGTGCCGCGAGCGCGCACAGTCGCGCCTCGCTCTCCGGACGATCGGTGAGGACCAGGGGCAGAGCGGTGTTCTCCACCACGTTCAGGGCTGGTATCAGGCTATCGCCCTGGAAGACCAGGCCGATGTCGTACGGCTCGAGCACGGCGGCCCGTGTGACGGTGCCGCTGGTGGGCTGCTCCAGCCCGGCGAGCAGGTGCAGCAGCGAGCTCTTGCCCGACCCCGAGGGGCCGACGACCGCGAGCCGATCCCCGGCCCGGATCTCCAGGTCGGCCCCGTGCACGGCCACGACCGCCTGAGGCCCACGGCCGAAGGTCAGGGCCGCGTCCGCGCAGCTGACGAGTACCTCATCCGACGGCATCGCGTGCCTCCTCGTGATCCTGCCGCCGGGCGTCGGTGGCCTTCCCATCTGTCAGGGTGATCACCCGGTCCGCGATGCGGACGGCTTCTCGGCTGTGCGTGACGATCAGTACGGCGCACCCTTCCGCGGCCCGCTCCCGCAGCATCGCCAGTACCAACTGCTCTGTCTCGCCGTCGAGTTCACCGGTCGGTTCGTCGGCGAGCAGGACGGTGGGTGCGTTGGCCAGCGCGACGGCGAGTCCGGCCCGCGCCAGCTCTCCGCCGGACAACTGTCGCGGCAGGGCGTGCGCCCGGTCGGCGAGCCCTACCCGAGCCAGTAGTTCCCCGGCCGGGACGGAGGCCCTGCGGCCCCGTGCCCGCTGCGGCAGGCGGACGTTGTCGCGCACGCTGAGGTGCGGCAGCAGGTTGCGGGTCTGCAGCAGGACGCCGATGTGCCGGGCCCGCAGCCGGGCCCGCTCGGTCTCGGGCCGATGGCTGATCCGTACGCCGTCGACGTGGACCTCGCCGCCGGAGGGCTCGTCGAGTCCGGCCAAACACGCCAGAAGGGTCGACTTGCCGGCCCCGGACGGGCCCACGACCGCGACCGTCTCTCCACGACGCACCGTCAGCGACACCCCGCGCAGCGCGAGTGTCTCCTCCTCGCCGGCCCGGTAGAAGCGGTACAGCTCGCGGGCCGTGAGGACATCGCCGGCGACACCGCCGGTCTGTGTGCCGTCGGACATGGTGCTCACCGCCAGGTGAAGGAGTCGCTGACGATGCGCCACGGATCGACGTTGTCGGCCTTGACCGGTCCGGACAGGGTCAGGTCCACCTCGTGTCCCGCGCGGTAGAACGCGTATCGCTCGAAGGCGTCCCGCACCACCTTGCCGGTGACCGGGTCCTTCGCTGAGTCGCCTTGATAGGTGAGCAGGACCGCACGGCCGGCGTGCCGGGTCACCTCACTCACCTTGGGTGAGGAGAACTTCGGTACCTGGGAACGGAGCTGAGGTACAACCGCGTTGGTGACCGAGCCGGCCGTGGGCGCGCCGGAGGCGGAAACCGAGCTGATCCTCACGGTGTTGAGCTTGTCGGTGAACGCGGTGGTACCGCCTTGGCTTGTACGGGCCCAGCCCTCAGGTACCTTCACGGTGAAGCCGGTGTAGGAACCGCCGGTCGGCTGGTAGGCGACGTACACCTGGTTGTCAGGGATGTCGCCGGGCGGGTTGGACTCGGTGGGTGCCGGCTTGTGCTGTCCGCTGACGGTGGTCGAACCGGACACAGGGCTACCGGAGCCGGCGTGCGACCCGGAACCGGAACAGCCGGCGGTCACCGCCGCCACGACGCTCAGCCCGACGACGGCGTACGTCCGTGTGTGTGCTGCCATGGCCACTGCCCTCCAGGGGTGTCCTCGGACCGGACGGTCATGGCACCGACGCTAGGAAGCCGCCGGTTAACGCCCCGCTCGCCGAGGGTTAGACGACGGCAAAACCGTGTGGCGCAGCACATCCGCCCAGGTGAACGGCCCGCATGATGAGGGCATGAGACAGCGCGTGGTGCGAGTCGCCCTGACCGCCGCTCTGGTCGCCGTCGTCCTCCTCGCCGTCCCGCTGGCCCTGGCGATCAGGTCGTCCCTGTACGCCGACCAGCGCGACACCCTGGAACGGTCGGCCCTGGCCGCGGCCGTACATGTGAGCCCGGACTACGTGACCGGCGACCCGGTGGAACTGCCCGCGCCGCCATCTGGCGGGCGTCTCGGCCTGTACGACCCTCGATTGCGACTGCGCGCGGGCAGCGGCCCCCGGTCCGGCGACACCCCGGTCCGGCAAAGCCTTGGCGGTGAGGTGGTACGGGGCCGGGCGGGCCCGGACCTGGTGGTGGCCGTACCCGTCTCCCACGCCGAGAAGGTGATCGGCGTCGTACGGGCCTCATCTCCCGCCGTTGCCGTACGGAACCGGGTCGCCATCGCCTGGCTGCTGCTGCTCGGCGTCGCCGCACTCGCGCTGACCGTCGCGGTCCTCGTCGCCCGCCGTCAGGCCCGGGTGCTGGCCGCACCGCTGGAGGACCTCTCCCGCCAGTGCCGGGCGGTGACCGAAGGCGACCTGAACGTACGGGCCGCCCCGAGCAGCGTCGCCGAGATCGACCAGGTCGCCCGCACACACAACGAAATGCTGCACAGCCTTTCGGAACTCCTGCGCCGCGAACGTGACTTCACCGCCAACGCCTCCCACCAGCTGCGCACCCCGCTCACCGGCCTGCAACTCGCCCTGGAGGCGGGCCTCGCCCAGGACGACGACGCCCGGCTGCGGCCCGTACTGGCCGAGGCGCTTGCCACCACCCAACGCCTGCACCACACAGTGGAGGAAGTGCTGCGCCTGTCCCGCTCCGGAGAAATGGCTCGCCCCACCGCCGGGACGATCGCCGTACGACAGCTGCTGCGGGAGACGGAGGAACGGTGGCACGGCCTGTTCGCCCAGGACGGAAGACGCCTGGAGTGCGCCACCCAGGAGACACCGGCCGACATCCGGGTCCCGGGCGCGTCCGTCTCGGAGGTGCTCGGCATCCTGCTGGACAACGCCCGGGTGCACGGGCGCGGCACGGTCCGCGTGGCGGTGCGGGACCTGGAGGACGCCCTCGCCTTCGACGTGAGCGACGAGGGCGCCGTGACGGGCGAGTACTCCCGGCTCTTCGACCGCGGGCGCACCGGCGACGGAGAGGGAACAGGCATTGGCCTGGCCCTCGCCCGTGACCTGGCCGTCTCGCTCGGCGGCAGGCTCTCCCTGACCAACCGACACCCGGCAACGTTCACTTTGCTTCTCCCCGTCGACCAGGATGAGACACAGGAGGCAGGGATACCGGGGTGAGACGGGCCGCGTACAGCGAAGAGAGACTGACCGGCGGCGGAGCTACGGCCGTGCGGCCGGAACGCAGTGCGGGGCCGCCGGGTGGCTGTCACCTGGGCGGCCCATCGCCTACCGCGAGCTCCAGCACCGCATGGCCGCCCTCGGTACGGTCCCGGAGACCGACCAGGCCGACGTGAACGCCCTGTTCAGCGCCGCCCGCCCGCCGGCCGTGCCCGGCGTCCCCGCCAAGGGCCACTCCGCCCCGACGCTCGCCCTGCTGCACCAGACTCTGCGCGCCGCGCACGACGCCCTGTCGGCAGCGGAGGCCGCCGAACGCACCAGGGTCTCCCGTGCCACGGCCCAGCGCTATCTCTCCTACCTGGTCAAGGAGGGCATGATCCGGCTCGAACTGCGCTACGGAGCCACCGGGCGCCCCGAGCACCGCCACCGTGCCGCGCACTGAACCGGGTCAGGGCAGGGCGGCGGGACTGGGCGCCGGGGTGTCGTGGGCGGCGCGGGGGTGGGAAAGGGCGAGGTAGCCGACCAGCGCGGCGCACACCAGCGCGGCGAGGATCGCCGTGGTGCCGAACCCGACGCCGACACCGAGCGGCCTGTCCATGCCGAGCCAGTCGGCGAGTGAGGCACCGAGGGGGCGGGTGAGGACGTACGAGGCCCAGAACGCGGCGATGGCGTCGAGCCCGGCGAATCGGTGCAGCAGCCACGGCACGAGGATCGCCGCGCCGAACAGCAGCGCGGAGTGCACGAATCCGAGGTCGAGGTAGAAGCCGGTGAGGTCGCCGGCGGCGGTGCCCAGGGCGAAGGTGAGCAGCACGGTCAGCCAGTAGAAGACCTCGCGACGGCGCGTGGTGACGGTGTGGATCGACAGCGTGCGCTCGGTCGCGTACCAGGCGGCGAAGCACCCGGCCAGGGCGATCGCGTACCCGGTCGTCGTGACCGGCAGGGGCACATGCAGGCCCACGCGGAAGCAGTCCGCGGCGGCGGTGCCGAAGACCGCGATCATCGCGACGGTGAACCAGGACGGCGCGGGGTGGTACCGCGAGGAGCGGAACTGCCACCAGAAGGCACCCACCAGGGCGGCGGCACTCGTCCCGGCGGACAGCCACAGGCTCCACTGGCCGAGAAAGTCGGAGGTGGCCTCACCCATGCCGGTGGTGAGGGCCTTGACGATCCAGAAGAGCGCGGTGGCCTCGGCGACTTTCGTCGGCGTATTCGCCGATGTTTCCTTTTTCATTTCCTGACTTCTGCTTTCTGTGGTTTATCTGTGCCGTACTCGGGGTGTCCTTCCGGTGAGGTTAGAAATGCGGGCGGGAACGGTGCGTCAGTCGATGGTCGCTACTTTCCGCAGGTGTACGACCTTCGGTTGATGTCCTGTGCGCCGGTGTCCCGTAGCCTCGGGAGCGTGATTTCGATCGGCCCGGAATTCCTGGAGCGTGTGCGCCGGCCGGCCCTCGCGCCTCTGCTGGTGTTCGGACCGCCTCTCGTCTGCGCCGCCGTCGCGGTCCACGAACTGCTCTACAACCGGGCGGGGGCGGTGGACTGGACGCTGGCGACGGCGGTGATCGCGCCGCTGGTGCTGCGCCGCCGGGCCCCGGTCGCCGTCTTCTGGTGCTGCTGGGTGGTGGCCGTGCTGACCTGGGCGCTGGGCACCGTGTCGCTCGCCGAGCTGGCGGTCCTCGTCGCCCTGTACACCGTCGCCGCCGAGCGCGGTCTTCGGTACTCGCTGAGTGCGGCGGTCGCCGTCGCGGCCGGTGCCGGGGTGGTGGCGGTGCGGTTCGGGCCGCCGGGCAGCGTGAATGACGTCGTGCTGGTGCTCACCGGCTTGGCCGCGGCGGCCTTCTTCCTGGGCACGACCGTGCGGGCGCAGAGCCGCTACCTGCTCTCCGTGGAAGACCGCGCCCAGCGGCTGGAGCAGGAGCGCGCCCAGCAGTCCCGGCTCGCCGCGGCGGCCGAACGCACCCGTATCGCACGGGAGATGCATGACATCGTCGCCCACGGGGGTCGTCGTGGTCGCCCTCGCCGAGGCCGCCGCGGCCACGACGGCGACCGATCCGGACGGCGCCCGCCACAAGATGCTCCAGGCCGCCTCGACCGGCCGGCAGTCCCTGACCGGCATGCGCCGCCTGCTCGGCGTCCTGCGGGCGGAGGACGGGGCCGACCGGGCACCGCAGCCGGACCTGGGCTCGCTCAAGACCCTGGTGGACGAGACCCGCCGCACCGGCCTGGACGTCCGGCTGACCGAGACCGGCACCGAGCAGCAGTTGGACGCCGAGGTGCAGACCACCCTCTACCGGATCGTGCAGGAGTCACTCACGAACGTCGTCAAGCACGCGACGGAGGCGTCGAAGGTCGACATCGTCCTGCACCGCGATCCCCGCCGGGTCGCCTTCACCGTCACCGACGACGGCAGACCGGCCCCCGGACCCCGCCCGGGCGGCTCCACCGGCAACGGTCTGACCGGGATGCGGGAGCGCGTCGCTCTGTTCGACGGAGACCTGACCGTCGGACCCACCGCCACGGGCTGGAAGGTCTCCGGTGAACTGAAGCTGAGCGAGCCGCGATGACCATCAAGGTCCTCCTCGCCGACGACCAGGCGCTCGTCCGCATGGCGTTCCGCAGCCTGCTCGGCACCATGCCGGACATCACCGTCGTCGGGGAGGCCGCCGACGGCCGGCAGGCCGTCGACCTCGTCCGGCGGACGGCACCGGACGTGGTCCTCATGGACGTCCGCATGCCCATGATGGACGGCATCGAGGCGACCCTTCGGATCGCGAGCGCCTCGCCGTGCCGCGTGCTCATCCTGACCACCTTCGACCTCGACGAGTACGCGTTCGAGGGGCTACGGGCGGGAGCCTGCGGATTTCTCCTCAAGGACGTCGTCCCGGCCGTGCTGCACGAGGCGATCCGGGCCGTGGCCGGCGGTGACGCGGTACTCACCCCGCGCATCACCCGCGACCTCGTCGACCGCTTCGCCACGGCCGCGCCCTGGCCCCGTGACGAGGCGGCCGGCGCGCTGTTCGCCCAGCTGACGGCCAGGGAACGGGACGTCTTCCACCTCATCGCCACCGGCCTGACGAACGCGGAGATCGCTCAGCGCCTCCACCTCACCGAGGCCACGGTCAAGACCCACATCACGCGCATCCTGGCCAAGCTGCGGCTCCGGGACCGGGTGCAGGTCGTGATCTTCGCCTACGAGCACCGACTGCGCCCGCACGGAACCTGACCGGTCGCGCCTGCGCGGCGGCGGTAAGAGACGGGTGCCTTCCCGGTGGGTGATTTCACGCGAACCGCTTACCGGCTACATCCTTGTAGACGTCAGATGAACTGTGGATGATCGAAACGGGGCGTCCATTCGTCCCTGCCCTGAACGACGGGAGCGCGAACCCCGTGCCGGGGCGGTCGGACGAGCCTCCGGCGCGGCGGAACCGGCCGACCCGACACCTGCGGTGGCCGCCCGGCGGGGGCGAGGCAGAGGAGGCAGTTCTTGGCTGACACCCATCGTGGCGGAATGGGCGTCGAGATCCGTCGTCGTACCGCGACGCACCTGGCGGCACCGCCCCCGACCCGGGCCTCAGTCCTCGGCGTCCCGGACGCCGGACCCCAGCCGTGGCACCGGGGCATGACCCTGATGGCCACGATCAGCCTGTTCATCGGAACGCGCGCCGCCTGGACCACCGCGATGGCGACGCGCCCGCCGGTCGCCGCCGTCATCTCCATCTGCTACGCCTCGATCCTCGTCTGCGCCGTCCTCAGCCTCCTCATACGGCGCCGACGGGCACTGATCAGGGTCGACGCGGCTGTACTGGTCACCGCCCTCGCACTGGTGATCTGCGGCTACCTGCTCGACCACGCCGGCACCGACGAAGCCGCGCTGACCTCCCAGGCCGCGAACCAGATCCTGCATGGCCGGCCGGTCTACGGCCAGGCGTGGCCCTGGTTGTTCGACACGCACGGCGTCGGGATCACCAAGACCATGTCCGGCGGCGCCGACTACACGTACGGCTATCCGCCACTGACCGCCCTGCTCGCCGCACCGGTGCATGCCGTCCTCCACTCGACGTCGGCCGCCACCCTGGTGCCCACGGTCGCGCTCCTCGTCTCCTCGGTCCTGCTGTGGTTCCTGCTGCCGGCGCCCTGGCGGTCCGCCGGCACGGCCGTCTGCCTCGGCTTCGGCCTGCTGCCCCACTACGCCTACGCCGGCTACCCGGCCGTCACGGCCCTCGCACTGCTCATCCCCGTTGTGGTCAGCTGGCCCGGCACGGGCGAGGGCGGCCACCTCGGGGCAGGGGGCGTGCTGCGGGCGGCCTTGCTGGGCGCCGCCTGCGCCGCCCAGCAACTCGCCTGGTTCCTCGCCCCGTTCCTCCTGATCGGCCTGTACGCCGTCCGGCGCGGCGAACTCGGCCCCCGGCGCGCCCTGGCGGTCACCGCCCGCTATACGGCCACCGCCGCCCTCACCTGGTCCGCGGCCAACGCGTACTTCGCCGTCCAGGACTTCCCGGCCTGGCTGAACGGAATCCTGCTGCCCCTGGAGCAGAAGGCGATCCTGCACGGCCAGGGCGTGATGGGCATCTCCTACTACTTCACCCACGGCAGCAGCCGCCTCGACTACTACTCCTACGGCAGCCAACTGCTCCTGCTCGGCCTGCTCACGACCACGCTGCTGTTCGTCCGGCGGCTGGGCCCCGCCCTCACCGTCCTCCCGTGGCTCCCGTTCTACCTCGCCACCCGCTCCCAGGACGGCTACTTCCTGATGATGACCCCGCTGTGGCTGGCAGCCGCCGCCACCGTCCCGGCCAGCGCGTTCGCCACCGCATGGCAGCCACGCCTGCCCCGCCTGCCCCGTCTCACCGGCCGCCGCGCCAAGGCCGTCGTCGCGGTCGGGCTGCTCGCGCCCGCCCTCGCGTGCCTCGTGATCGCCGCCGCGAGCCCGCCGCCGCTGCGCATGAGCCTCGTGCCGCACTTCGCCAGGCACGGGTCACGTGTCGGTGTCACCACCATCGACGTCCGGGCCGTCAACACCACCGGTACGGCACTCGAGCCGCACTTCGCGAGCCGTACCGGCCAGGGCGCCTCCAACTGGTGGACGATCGCCTCGGGCCCCACCGTGCTGGCCCCGCACGCCGCCGCGGAGTACCGGGTGGAGCCAGAGGGGGGGTTCCGCGCGATGCCCGGCGGCCACGGGCCGGGCAGCTACCTCATCGCCGTCACCGGCACACCGATGACGATCACCTCCGCCCACATCCCGGCCGCCGCTTCCGGCGCCGGCGCGTGATCCGAGCTTCCTCGCCGGTCATTGCCGTGCGCGACGATCGGTTACTCCCGTGTTGAAACGGGCGGTTCGGAATACGTTGTTCTCGGCGCGCACGGGCTGGTCCCGGATCCATGGCGCGAGGGGTCTGGAACCGTGTTGAGTACCGCTGAACAGCATCTGACGTGGCCAATCTGCAAATAGCTCTGACTTGCGCGAATGTAGTACCGGTAGGTCGCTGGAGAAACCAATTTCGGGAGAGAGAAAGCACATGCCGCAAGCAGGGGCTTTACCCTCGGGTCGTCATCAGCCCAGGAGGGCTTGGAACCGATCGAGGCCAATAGCGGCTAAGAGACCATCTCAGTTGGCGTGATCTTGCGGCAGCCTGGGGTGATGACTGCTGCGCTTGTCGAGCGGATGGCGCCGGAAGAGCTGTGGACGTTGTCCCAGCGGGTGGTGCCGCCGGCACCGGTGCGCCCGCAGGGTGGAGGGCACCGCCGGCGAGGGGACCGCGAGGTGCTGGCCGCGATCGTCTTCGTGGCCACCTCGGGCTGCACCTGGAACCAACTCCCGCCGGGCTTCGGGCTGTCGGGGGTCACCGCCTTCCCACGGTTCACCGAGTGGACAGAGGCCAGGGTGTGGGCCAAGCTCCACCGCCTGGTCCTGGACCATGGAGAGTCCGGCGGGGACTGACAGCAGTTCGAGGAATGCCGATCGGCGGACGGGGTAGGCGCGTGCCTGCCGGACGATGGACCGGCGAGGACGAGGCTGATCGACCGGGAGGGCGCCATGATGCCGACGACGACCGTGCTGACGGCCGGGCAGACGGTGGATGTGCCGGAGATCACGGACCCTTCCAAGGTCGCGCCGAAGGACGCGCGGGAGCTGTCGAAGCCGTTCTTCGACCGGCTGGCCGTCCTGGAGGAGGGAACGCCCGAGTATCAGTACGCGCGCAACACGCTGATCGAGATGAACATGTCCCTGGTCCGCTTCGCGGCCGGCCGGTTCCGCAGCCGCGGGCCGGAGGAGTTGGAGGACATCGTCCAGGTCGGCATGATCGGCCTGATCAAGGCGATCGACCGCTTCGAGCTGGCCCGCGAGGTCGAGTTCACCTCCTTCGCTGTGCCGTACATCGTCGGCGAGATCAAGCGGTTCTTCCGCGATACCTCTTGGGCCGTACATGTCCCGCGCCGGCTCCAGGAAGCCCGCGTCCAACTCGCCCGCGCCAACGAGGAACTGCGCAGCCGACTGGGCCGGACACCGACCACCAAAGAGCTTTCCGAGCTGATGAGCCTTCCGGAGGACGAGGTCGTCGAGGCCCAACTGGCCTCCAACGGCTACAAGTCCGCCTCCCTGGACGCGGCGATCAACGGCAGCGAGGACGGCGAGGCCGCGCTGGCGGACTTCATCGGCGACGAGGACGCCGCCCTCGGCCTGGTCGAGGACTTCCACGCCCTCGCCCCGATGATCGCCGAACTCGACGAACGCGACCGCAAGATCATCCACTGGCGGTTCGTGGAGGAACTCACCCAGGCCCAGATCGGTGAACGTCTCGGTGTCTCCCAGATGCACGTCTCCCGGCTGATCTCCCGTCTCCTGGCGCGCCTGCGAGAAGGCATGCTCAGCACCGTCTGACGCGCGAAGGCATGCTCATCACCGTCTGACGGTCGGGGGCCCGGCAGCCGTTTCGGCCTGGCGCCGGTCTCTCGCGTGGGCGCGACCTTCACGACATACTCACCGCCATGAGCCCTGTGAGCGGTGAGGCCAGGCCGCCGGATCCGACCACGGCGCATGCGGGCCCGCTGCCGCACCTCATGCAGTGCGAACAGGGCGACGCGTGGGTGGTGACCGTCGTCGGCGCCTTCGACCTGGACTCAGCTCCCGTCCTGTCGGCGGCGCTGGGGACCGGAGCCCGGACCCACTCCAAGGTGGTGGTGGATGCCGCTGGCCTGACCTTCGCGGATTCGACCGTCCTGAACCTGCTGCTGCACTTCAACCGGACGGCCGTGCTGCGGGTGGCCAGGCCCGCGCCGGCACTTGCGAGGGTTCTGGAGCTGACAGGAGCGGATGCCGTCCTGGACGTCCGGCCGACGGTGGAGGACGCGCTCGCCGGGTGACAGGCATGCCAGGCACCGGCGGAGACCGTACGCTGAGGGGGCTCGGGGCCTGCCATGGGGAGGTCTGCGATGCCGCGGAGCATCTGGTCCGGCGCGATCAGCTTCGGCCTGGTCACTTCTCTGAACTAGCAGCTGAGCTGTACGAGCGGCGCTGCTCACCACCACCCGAGCATGCTGGAAGACATCGACCATGTCGGCCTGGTCACCGCCGGAGCCGATTGCTTGCCACCCAACAGGACCCCTCCCTCCTTCCGAGGCAGGCAGCCGCGCCGAAGGTATGCGCTCCACACCTGCTTCACAGCGCCGGTACGGCACCGATCTGCTGCATGACTCCGAGGAGGTCGGGCTGGCCTCGTTCGCCGACGATCCGGCCGTGGGCCAGGTAGTAGAAGTTCATGGCCTGCACCGAGACCTTGTTGCCGCTCGCAGGGATCCCGAAGAATTCGCCCTCGTGCGTGCCGCGCATGGTGAACCGCGCAGCCACCGTGTCGCCTTCCCTGACCATCTCTTCCAGGGTCCACTGGATGTCCGGGAGTCCGCTGCGCATCATCCCGATGACTTCCATGTAGCCCTCGGGGCCTCGAAGCGGTTCCGGGTGACTCGGTGCGTGAAACACTGCGGCGGGAGAAATGACCTCGCGGGCAAGGTCCTCGTTGGCCGTGTTGATGAACTCGACGAAGCGGTTCATTACTGACTCGACAGATTCCGGCGGCATCATTCTCTACCTTTCAGGGTGGTCGGTGGGGATCCGGTCTCCACGCTAACATCGAATCGATGTGTGCATCGATTCGATGTGGTTGTGGGATACTGGGGGCATGCTGGAACTAGCGATACTGGGCTTCCTGGCCGAGGGCTCCCTGCCCGGACACGAGCTACGCCGCCGGGTCTCGCAGTTGACCGGGTACACGCGGCCGGTCAGCGACGGCAGCCTGTATCCGGCGATCAACCGCCTCGCCAAGGCGGACCTGCTGGAGCGGTGCGCCGACCCGGGTGCGGGCGCAGCGCGGTACGTGCTGAGCCTGACCGATGCCGGGCGCACTGAGCTGCTGAATCGGCTGCGCAAGCCGGCCGACCATGAGATCACCGACTTCACCCGCTTCTTCACCGTCCTGGCGTTCCTCTCCCACCTGCCCGACGTGTCCGAACAGCACGCGGTGCTGCGCAGACGGCTGGAGTTCCTGGAGGAGCCGGCGAGTTTCTTCTACTCCGGTGACAGGCCGCTGCGAGCCGAGGAGGTCCCGGACCCCTACCGGCGCGGCATGCTGCTCACCGCCCGCGCCATCAGCAGCGCCGAACGCGCCTGGTTGCACAGGGTTCTGGATGGCGACGAGCCCACCGAGAACGCTTCCTTCCCGCTCGACGAACCTGCAAGCTGACCGCCCACGGAGGTACCCATCCATGCTTGCGTCCTGGTACGACGAACAGGGCCCCGCCGCCGATGTCCTGCACGTTGGCGACCTGCGCGACCCCACTCCCGGCCCCGGCGAGGTCCGCGTCCGCGTCAACGTTTCGGGCGTCAATCCCGGCGACACCAAGAAGCGGCGCGGCTGGCTCGGCTCCTCGATGCCGCACCCGCGGGTGATCCCGCACAGCGATGCCGCCGGAGTCATCGACGCAGTGGGCGACGGGGTCGATGCCCGCCGCGTCGGACAGCGGGTCTGGGTGTACGGCGCCCAGTCCTATCGCCCCTCCGGCACCGCCGCCCAGTTCACTGTCGTACCCGCTGATCTGGCCGTCCCGCTGCCCGACCACCTCAGCGACGAACTCGGCGCCAGCCTGGGCATCCCCGGGATCACCGCCCACCGCACCGTGTTCAGTGACGGCCCCGTCGACGGGAACCTCGTGCTCGTGCACGGGGTGCTCGGCGGCGTCGGCTCCCTGGCCGCGCAGCTCGCCCGGTGGGGCGGCGCGACGGTGATCGGGACCGTGCGGCACGGCAGCGACCTGGACCGCGTCGACCCCGCTGTGGTCACCCACGCCGTGGCGCTTGACGCGGACGACCCCGTCACCGCGATCCGCGCGCACGCTCCCAACGGGGTGCACCGAATCGTCGAAGTGGCCCTGTCCGACAACGCGGACCTGGACAACGCCGTCGTCGAGAACGGCGCGGTTATCGCTGCCTACGCCACCAGGGACGATCGGCCCCGACTTCCCCCATGCGGCGAAACGGCAGGCGGCCCGCGACCTCACCGCCGCAGCCGCGGTCGGCATGTTGACCGTCGCCATCGGCGACCTGTACCCCCTGGAAAAGATCGCCCAAGCCCACGACCGTGTCGACGCCGGCGGCCGAGGTCGCGTACTGGTGACCATCCCCAGCTGAACTGCATCGGCACGACGCGTCCCGTAAGGCCCCGGCTGCCAAAGCTGTCACCATCCGCGGTCAGCCGTGGACCACGAACGAGATCAATAACTTCAGCTCGGTTTCAGATCGGCACGGGGTGTGGGGGTGGGTCCCCCCAGCGTGGAGCGCGGGGATCTCATGTAAGGCGAGTGGGAACGGCTGAGGCCGTTTCTGCCGGTCCATCATCGGTCCTTCCTTCGGGCAGGAAGGCCGATATTCACCGGACCGCCGGGGGACTTGGTGTCGATTTGGCTGATCTTGGATTCGGCGCCGGCCAGGCTGATGCGGAGCCCTTCAATCTCGCCGAGCCAGCCCTCCCTTTGCGCCTCGGCGATGCGGTCAATGAGGTTGTTCCGGATTTCCATCAGCCGACCGCGCTGGGTGGGGTCGGGGCGAAGGGGCGAAGGAGAGAGCATCGAACGCAGGCGTGCTCGTGGACGCACGCGGTGCCGTAGGCGCGGGCGCAGGTGCCGACGGAGAGTTTGCGGCGCTCGAAGTGGCCGAGAAAGTCCTCCCACTCGGCATCGGTAGGGGTGCGGTATTCCTCTGCCGGGCGCAGGGCGCGGCGGCGGGTGATGAAGGCGCGGTGGGCTTCGATGGTCTCTTCCGGGTAGATCGCGTTGTAGCCCATCGTGGTGTTGATGTTGGCGTGGCCGGCGATGACCTGCGCGATGTGAGGCGGGAGGCCGGAGCGGATGGCATCGGTGATGAACGGGCGGCGGAAGTCGTGCGGCGCGAAGACCAGAGGCTGGCCGTTGAGTCGGTGAGGCCGATGAAGGTGAGGACCTCTCCGAGCGCGCTGCGGATGAACTCGCCCGACATGCGGGATCTCGTGCGCAAGGAGCGAACGCCCGTACTTCGGCGGGCAGTTGCGCTTGACCGGCGTCGACGCCGACGCCGACGGCATGCGGCTCTCACCGCGTTCGCCCCCGCGTTCGCCGCCAACACCACCCACACCCCGATCGCAGTCCTGGAACCGCGTCACCGTCAGCGGCCCCGCGCCTGCCCGAGGACCGCATCCGCGCCTCCGCCGGGACAGCGTGGACCCCTTGCGTCGCAGACCTTCATCCCGTTTTCCTCCGTATTACAGAAAGAAACCCATGACTATCAAAATTTCAGAAGTTTCGTCCGTTCCATCGCTTTCCTCCCCCGTCGCCCTCGGGAAGATCGAGCTCGCCAACCGCATCGTCATGGCACCGCTGACTCGGGTCCGGGCCGGTTCCTCCGGCATCCCCGGGGGACCTCATGGTCGAGTACTACCGGCAGCGGGCGAGCGTCGGAATGATCATCACCGAGGGCACCTACCCCGACAACGCGTCGCAGGGGTATGTCGGTGAGCCGGGCATCGCCACCGACGAGCAGGCGGCCGGCTGGCAGCGGGTGTTCGAGGCGGTGCACGCCGAGGGCGGCCGCATCGTCCTGCAGATCATGCACGCCGGCCGCGGCAATCACCCCGACGTCAACGGCGGCCGCCGCATCCTCGCCCCCAGCGCGATTGCCATCGACGGCAAGACGTTCACCGAGAAGGGCGAGCAGCCCTACCCCATACCGGAAGCGATGACCACCGCAGAGATCCGGGCAGCCCTGGAGGACTTCGTCACCGCGGCCCGCCGGGCCGTCGAGGCGGGAGCGGACGGCGTGGAAATCCACGGCGCCAACGGCTACCTGCTCCAGGAGTTCCTCTCCCCGGCGGCCAACCAGCGCACCGATGGATACGGCGGCTCGCCGCAGAACCGCGCCCGCTTCGTCGTCGAGGTCGTCACGGCGGTCGCCCAGGCCGTCGGTGCCGAGCGGGTCGGGCTGCGGATCTCGCCGGAGGTCGACCTCGGGGACGTCTTCGAGACCGACCGGGACGACGTCCTGGCCACCTACGGCACCCTGAGGGACCAACTGCGACCGCTGGGCCTGGCCTACCTCTCCGTACTGCACGCCGAGCCGGGCGGCGACCTTGTACAGGAGCTGCGGCGGCCCTTCGACGGCAAGCTGATCGTCAACAGCGGCTCCTTCGGGGGGCAGACCACCCGCGAGCAGGCGCTCCAGCAGGTCGAGGCCGACCACGCCGATGCCGTGGTCGTGGGCCGGGCCCTCATCGCCAACCCCGACCTGGTCGAGCGCTGGCAGGGTGGCCACCCGGAGAACGAGCCGCGGCCGGAACTGTTCTACGGGCCGGGCGCCGAGGGCTACACCGACTAACCCCTTCCTCGAAGCGGCTTGAGGCCCACGGTCACGCCTGTCCATGCGGCAGCCCCACTCACACATGGACAGGCGCCCGACCGGCGACACTGTGCCCGCCCCTTTGAGCCCGCGGTCACACCGGCGATCACCGGCTCGAGGACCGTCGGGTCCGGCAGAGCGTTGACGGTCCGCAAGTTCCTGGTCAGCAGCCTGCGTTCGGTGACCTCGTCGAGCACATCGCTCTCGTGCGTGGCCACCGCGGCGGCCTTCGGCCGCAGCTGACGCCTATGACAGTTTTCCGGCGGCGGCCCATCTACCAGGTCCGCCTTCCGCTTCGGAGGCGAACTCTTCCAGCACGCCCCGGGGGTGGGCGGGGGCGTGCTCGCCGGACAGCCACGCCGACCACACCTGCTCCGCCGACGGGAACGTGGCGGGGGCCTCCTCAGCGAGGCGGCCGGCTGTCGACGGAACGGCGGCCGCCATGGCTTCGGCCTTGCCGACCCTGCTGTGGAAGCTGAGCACCCGGCGGAACCGCTCCTCAACGGCCGCACGCATGAGGACCGTTTATGGCGGGGGTTGACAGTTGTCCGTTTGTCCACAGTGCCGCGAGCTGGAGTGCAATGTCACCCCAGCGGCCTCGCGTAGCTGGCTGCGTATCTCTTGGTGGACTCACACAGAGCCACGCGTAGATGGCTGCGCTGTCCTGGCCTCGACATCGGTAGCGGATGCTGACGCTGCGCCGCAAAAGTTGCCGCAGATCGACTCGCGTGGCTCGTCGGTCAGTCGGGTGTCTCGGCCGAGTCGGCGGGCTGGGAGTCGTCGGCCGGCGCGGACCGCTCGATGTCGTCGTTGGTCGCGGCCCAGCTGGCCAGCAGGTTCAGGCCGTCCTGCGAGGGTGACGCGGGCTCGGGGGTGTAGGTGAGGAGGAACTGGCTGGGGCCGTCGGGGAGCGGGAAGGTTTCGAAGGGCAGGTCGAGGTCGCCGACGACCGGGTGGTGGAGGAGTTTCACGCCGGTGGTGTGCATGCGGACGTTGTGGGCCGCCCAGCGGCGACGGAATTCCGCGCTGCGGGTGGACAGTTCCCCGATCAGGTCCGTCAGCCGTCGATCGTAGAGATCGCGGCCGGCCTCGGCGCGCAGCATGGCGACCGTGTCGTTGGCGACTTCGTCCCAGTGACGGAAGAACTCGGTCGCGTGCGGGCTGAGGAAGACGAACCGGGCGTTGTTCGGCGGCCGTACCGGGTCGGCGTAGACGGGGGAGAACAGGGCGCGCCCGAGGTGGTTGGCCGCCAGGATGTCTCCGCGTCCGCTGAGGATGAACGCGGGTGTGCCGCTCATCGAGTCGAGGACGCGCTGCACCGCGGGCCGTACACGCTGCTGGGCAGGCCGACGACGTGGCGGACGGCTCGTGCCGGCACCGCGCAGGAGGTCGAGCAGGTGGATGCGTTCGGCCTCGTCGAGCTGCAGTGCCTGTGCGATGCCGTCGATGACGCTCTCGGAGACTCCGGTGGCGTTGCCGCGCTCCAGCCGGGTGTAGTACTCGCTGGAGATGCCCGCGAGGAGGGCGACCTCCTCGCGGCGCAGCCCGGTGACCCGTCGGCGCTCTCCGCCGTAGAGGGGCAGTCCGGCCTGCTCGGGGGTGACCCTGGCCCGGCGCGTGCCGAGGAATTCCCGGATCTCCGCGCGGAAATCATCGCGGATGTCGCGGTTGGTGCCTTGTGGGTCGCTTCTGCCTGCCATGCGTTTCACTCTACGAGTGCTTCCGCCGGGTTGGGGGTCCCTGTCAGTGACCCCCTCAGCAGGGACTCCCACACGCGCGTGACACGCGGTTTTGTTGGTGGTGCACCGCCCACGGCGGTGTGAACCGTCCGGACAGACGGCGCTTGTGCCGCCGGTCCCAGCCCCCTCTGCGGCGCTGTCGGCGCTGCATGCATCACCCCCGCGCACAGCGGGTGCCGGATCACGGCGCCTGAAAGGAAGCCCCCCATGAGCAAGGTCATTCTCGTCACCGGTGCCGGACGCGGTCTCGGCGCTGATATCGCCCGCGAGGCCCTCGCCGCAGGCCACCGGGTCGTCGCCACCGGCCGCCGCCCCGAAGAGGTCGAGAAGACCCTCGGCGGACCGCACGACAACCTGTTGGCCACCAGGCTCGACGTCACCAGCCTGGAGGATGCCGGGGCCGCCGCGCAGGCAGCCGTCGACCGCTTCGGCCGCATCGATGTCCTGATCAACAACGCCGGGAACCTGTTCACCGGCTACTTCGAGGAGATCTCGCCCGCGCAGATGCGCCGGCAGTTCGAGACCAACCTCTTCGGCCCGATGAACGTCACCCGCGCCGTCCTGCCGATCCTGCGCAAGCAGCGTGCCGGCCACGTCATCACCATCACCTCGACCGCCGGGCTGGTCGGCATGGAGTTCACCTCCGCCTACGCCGCCTCGAAGTTCGCCGAAGAGGGCTGGATGGAGTCCCTGCGCTACGACGTCGAGCCGTACAACATCCACACCACGATCGTGGAGCCCGGCTACTTCCGCACCGAACTCCTCGTGGACGGCTCCACCACCTGGCCCGAGCTGTCCATCGACGACTACGCCCCGCGCACCGCCCCCCGGATCGAGGGCATGAAGAGCATGAACGGCAAGCAGCCCGGCGACCCCGCCAAGCTCGCCCGCGCCCTGCTCACCATCGCCGAACAGGACAAGCCGCTGCTGCGCTTCATCGCCGGCGCGGACGCCATCGAGGCCGCCGAGGCCAAGGCGAAGGAACTCCTCGCCCAGGCCGACGCCTCCCGCGAACTGGGCGGCGCCCTGGCCTACGACGACGCCCACGCGTGAACACCACACCCCGCACCCAGGCCAGGACGGAGGACCGCCCCGGGTGCGCGTTCGACAGCACGGAGAGAGCCAACATGCCCCTCAAAGGCGAGTACGAGCCGAGCAAGGCGCAGGTTGTACGTGACCAGGTGGAGCTGTACGAGAGCTCCGGCGGTACGCAGGGAACGACGCTGAGCATCCTGGTCACACAGGAGGAAGACGAGAGGCTCCGGGACCTGCCCGTCGTCATCCTGACCACCCTGGGCGCGAAGAGCGGCAAGATCCGCAAGACACCGGTCATGCGGGTGGAGCACGACGGCGTCTACGCCGTCATCGCCTCCATGGCAGGAGCCCCCAAGCACCCGGTCTGGTACCACAACGCGGTGGCCGACCCCCGAGTCGAGCTTCAGGACGGCCCGGTGCGCCAGGACATGCTGGCACGCGAGGTGACCGGGGACGAGAAGGCCCTGTGGTGGGCCCGAGCCGTCGAAGCGTTCCCTGACTACGCCGAGTACCAGAAGAACACGGACCGTGAGATCCCGGTCCTCGTTCTGGAGCCAGCGGCCCACGAGCACTGACCCGGCGCAGCCTGGCCCTGGCAACACCAGCGTCGGACCCCACCTGCCAGCGGCCAGCTCGAATCCCCCAAGGTCGGCCCGCCCGGCCGCCTGGACGAAGCACATCACAGGCGACCGCGGCATCGATGTCCTCGGCAGCCTGACCTACGACGACACCCACGCCTGAGCACCATGCCCGGCCGAGGCCGGAAGCCGCCGGGTGCACCCCACGGCGCTGACCCGCTACCCGCAACGGCGCCCGCGCCGGCAGCGCTCGGACCACCGAAGCACGGTCCGCCAGCTGGTGGCGCAGCCCGTTGATCAGACCGGCCTGACGGCCGTCACGAAAAGGAGTACCTGATGAAGCACGTATCACTGGGCGCGCTCGATGTCTCCCGCATCGGACTGGGAGCCATGACCATGGCCGGCGTCTACACCACGGGTGGGGGGCTCGACGACGCCGAGTCGACCCGCACCATCCATCGTGCGCTGGACCTCGGGGTCACCCACATCGACACCGCCGAGATCTACGGCCCCTTCCACAGCGAGGAAATCGTCGGCAAGGCCATCAAGGGCCGCCGGGACGACGTCGTCGTGGCGACGAAGTTCGGTCTCGTCTCCCACGCCGGCAACGGCCCCGGCGTCATCGACAGCAGCGCCGGCAACGTGAAGGCCGCGGTCGAAGGCTCGCTCCTGCGGCTCGGCACCGATCACATCGACCTCTACTACCAGCACCGCGTCGACCCGAACACGCCCATCGAGGAGACCATCGGCGCGCTGGCCGAGCTGGTCGCCGAAGGCAAGGTGCGCCACATCGGCCTCTCGGAAGCCGGACCCGAGACGATCCGCCGAGCGCACGCCGTGCATCCGGTGGCGGCGCTGCAGACCGAATACTCCCTGTGGACCCGCGACGTCGAGGTTGAAATCCTCCCGCTGCTGCGCGAGCTCGGTATCGGATTCGTGCCCTACTCGCCGCTCGGCCACGGCTTGCTGACCGGGCAGATCCGCACCGTCGACGACTTCGCCGACGACGACTGGCGCAAGACCAACCCGCGCTTCACCGGCGAAAACTTCCAGCGCAACCTGCGCATCGTCGACGAAGTACAGGCCATCGGCGCCGAGATCGGCGCCACCCCGGCACAGACCGCGCTGGCCTGGCTGCTGACCCGCGGCGACGACATCGCCCCCATCCCCGGAACCCGCCGGGTCGCACGCGTCGAAGAGAACACCGCCGCCGACGGCGTCGAACTCAGCGCCGCTCAGCTCGACCGCCTGAACAACCTCACACCGGCCGCGGGCGAGCGCCACGACGAGGCGAACTTGGCCACCATCGACCGGTGATCTGACGCCCCGCGACGTACTGACGCGTCGCACCCGGCCAACCCGCATCCGTTGACCCATTTCACCGATCACTGAAGAGGCTTTCTCATCATGTCCAAGGTTCTCCTTGTCGTAGGCCACCCCGACCTGTCCCGGTCGAAGGCCAACGCGGCGCTCGTGGACGCCGTCCGCGAGCTGGCCCATGTCACCGTGCACGACCTCTACGCCACCTACCCTGACTTCCAGATCGACGTCGACGCCGAGCAGGCACTGCTGGCCGAACACGACGTGATCGTCTTCCAGCACCCGGTGTTCTGGTACAACACCACCCCGCTGTTCAAGCAGTGGCAGGACAAGGTCTTCACCCTCGGTTGGGCCTTCACCATGGACGGCTCTGCCTCGCAGCTGGCCGGAAAGAAGGCCGTCGTCGCCGTCACCACCGGCGTCCCCGCCGACCACTACACCCCCGAAGGCGCCAACCAGGCCACCATCGAGACCCTCCTCAGCAACTGGCACGCCACCCTGCGGCTTTGCCAGTTCGACATCCAGCCGATGGTCAAGTTCTACGGCACCGCCTTCGGCCTCTCCGACGAGGACTTGGCCACCGCCGCCAAGCAGTACAACGAACTGCTCGCCTCCTTCGCGGCCTGACCGCACTCCCACGACGACAGCCGCCCTCGCCGATCGCGACGCAGCGGCGATGTGCCCCACCGGTCTCCGGTCGTTTTTCGCCGGATCGGCGCCAAGCGACCGGAGATCAGTATCGTCAGTATCGGCGGCGACCGTGTCGTGAAACAGCGACCGCTCGGCCGCGCGCCGTTCGGCGTTCTCCGCTGTCTTCCGGGCCGCTGCGTGCTGGTTCTTCAGCGATACCCCGATGGGGAAGCCGTCCCACACTGCTGTGGTCGGGGGGAGCAGATGCCCGTGCGCTTGCGCGTACGACCTGGCGACGGCGAGGTCGGCTTCCCACGCGGATGCCTGCACGGACCACACCATCCGGAGTGTCTCCAGCTGCTCCACGCGCGCGGCTTCCAGGGTTCCGGCCGCGTAGTACGGCGCTGATCGGCGATCCACACCCCGAGCGGGTGCCCGCCGGCCGCGCCCCACGCCTCTGGGGTGCGGCGGCATTACCATCTGTGTCCGCACTCATATCGACACCGACAAGGCGGAACCGCCCGATGGCTGACGAGGCTTACCTCTTCCTGCTCCCCGACCGTCACCCGAGCCTCGGCGCCGCCATGGCGGCCGTCGCGCCGCTGGAATGCGACCAGACCCCGGCCGTGCGGGGCTGGATCTCCGCCCACGATGTGGCCCCCTCCTGCGAGCAGTTGAGGATCCTTCCCGCCGGATCGGAGATCCTCATCCCCGAGGAGGCCGAGCGGCTGCCGATCCCGCTGACCGCGCAGGAGGAGGTCCGCGTCCAGCAGGAGTGCGCACCCCAGACGGTCACCGACATGGAGCGCGAACTTCTGGACTACCGGGACACCACCCAGGGCTGGGAGACCCTGGTGCACCGGGCGCTGACCGCGGGCATCCCAGCCCCGCGCATCGCCCTGCTGACCGGACTCGACCCCCAGGAGATCGGCCGCATGACCGGCGTGTGACGCCGGGCCGCCCTCAGCGGGAGGCGGAGTCCGGTTCGGGGCTCGGGCCGGTGAGTTCCGGCTCCAGCCCCTCACCGACCGACGCGGGCCGCCGGCCCCCCCCGCCCCGCCACGCCTCGAAGGCACGGCCGGTCAGCACGACGACGGCGAGCCCGAGGAGCCATCCACCGAGCACGTCGCTGAACCAGTGCACGCCGAGCGCGACCCGGGTGAAGCCGACCCCGAGCACCGACAGGACCGCCACGACCCAGCACGCGACACGAGCCCGGCGCGGCACCACGGGCAGCAGGACCAGCAGGAACACCGCGAACGAGGTGGTCGCGGTCATCGCGTGCCCGGACGGGAAGGAATAGCCCGGCGCGTGCGCCACGGGGTCCTCCAGCGCCGGCCGCGCCCGCTCGACCAGCGTCTTGACGCCGAGCCCGATCAGACCGCCGGCCACCGCGGTCACCGCCGCCCACGCGGCCAGCCGCCGGGCACCGCGCCACAGCAGCCAGCCGGTCAGCAGCGCCACGCCCACGCGCAGGGTGAGGGGGGCCCAGACGTCGTCGGAGAGCACGCGCAGCGTGCGCGTCCAGGCCGGGTGGTCCAGCGCGATCTGGTGCAGACCGTTCGCCGCGTCGCGGTCGAGGTCGCGCAGCGGCCGCCACCGGCCCTCCACGAGGACCAGCACCAGGGCGAACGGCACCGAGGCGGCCGCGGCGACGGCGACCGCCGCCAGCAGCCGGACACCGAACCGGCGGTCGGCGCCGCTTCGGCGGCCGGGAGAACGCGGCGTCTCGGGTTGCGTCGGCATCAGACCCCCGGGTCGGGTTGGATCGGTTCGGGCCTGCGCCCCCGCACCGCCTCCAGTTGCGCGGCGAAGGAGAGCCCGAGGAAGAGGGCGATCGAGGTCAGGTAGGCCCACAGCAGCAGGGACATGAAGGCGCTGAGGGGGCCGTAGACCGTGTCGAAGGAGCCGCTCAGATCGAGGTAGAGGGTGAGCAGCCAGGTCAGGGTCATCCAGAGCACCAGGTAAAGCGCCGCGCCGAACGCCAGCCAGGTGTAGCCCGGTTGGCTGCGGCGCGGTGAGCACCGGAAGATGGTGCTGGCGGAGATCAGGGCGAGCAGCAGCCCGAATGGCCAGCGCACCACGTTCCACGTCGTCTGCGCGGTCGAGTCGAACCCGTAGACCGAGCCGGCGGCCGAGGCCAGGTCGTCGCCGGCGACCATGACGACGAAGCCCAGGCCGAGCGGGAACCCCGCGCACAGCGCCATGACCAGCCCGCGCGCGTACTTGAGGTGGAAGGGCCGGTCGCGTTCGTTGCCGTAGATGCGGTTGGCGCCGCGCTCGATCTGGCACATCGCCGTGGTGACGTTGACGATCGAGAAGATCGCGCCGAACCAGAGGGCGAGCTGGCCGTCGTCGCCCGCCTTGCGCCTGCTGCGGTCGAGCGCGTCATCGACCACCTCCGCGCTGGGCCCCTCGGCGATCCGGTGGATCGTCAGCTCGGCCATCCTGCCGATGTCCTCGGTGTGCAGGCTGGTGGAGAGGCCGACGAAGGCCAGCGCCAGCGGGATCACCGCCAGCACCGTCTGGAGGGCGAGCGCGCGGGAGTGGCTGAACCCGTCGGCGTAGCGGAAGCGGAGGAACGCGTCGCGCAGCAGCGGCCAGCCGCCGTAGCGGCGCAGCGTCACCCACGCCTCGTCGGCGGACAGCTCGTCCCCGCTCATGTCCCGGGTCTCCGGGACCTTGGTGGAGCTGCCCATGTCAGCCCTCCAGGTCCGGGACCAGCACGGTCAGCGCGCCCGGAACGACCTCGACGGACAGTCGGCGGCCGGAGCCGACCGCATCCCCGTCGATCTCGCGGGGCTGTGGGGACTCGAAGGTGAACTCGGCCCGTCGGAAGGTACGGAACTCCGGCTGCCCGCCGCCCTTCCGGCCGGCGCCCTTCCGCCCGTCCCGCCTGCGGTGCGGCAGCAGCGAGCCCACGGTGCGCAGCCAGTCGCCGGGGCCGCGCGGGTCGAGCATCAGCAGATCCAGCAACCCGTCGTCTGGGCGGGCGTCGGGTATCAGGCGCAGGCCGCCCTGGAGGGCGCCGGTGTTGCCGACGAGCACCATGCGGGCCGTACCGCGCAGGGGCTCGGCTCCGTCCAGCCGGACGCTCAGCCGCATCCGGGGGCCGCGCATCGCCTTCGGGACGGCCAGGACGTACGCGGGCCAGCCCAGCACGGCCTTGGCCCGGTCGTGCTCCTGCGTGTACTGCATCATCGCGGCGTCCAGACCGACGCCGGACATGACCGCGAAGTGGGTGGCGGGGATGCCGTCGCCCTCGACGCGGGCGAGGTCGACCGCGCGGGTCGTGCCGCCGAGGGCGGCGTCGAGCGCCTCGGCCGGAGCCAGCGGGAGGCCGAGGTTGCGGGCGAGGAGATTGCCGGTGCCGCACGGCACGACGGCGAGCGGGACGCCACTGCCCGCCAGACGGTCGGCGGCCGCGCGCACGGTGCCGTCGCCGCCGCAGACCACGACCAGCTCCGCCCCGTCGCCGAGGGCCTGGGCGGTCTGGCCACCGCCGGGGTCGGCGGCCGTCGTCTCCAGGAACACCGGTTCCCGGTGACCGTGCCGGGCGAGGACCTCGCGCAGCTCGTCGCGCGTGCCCTCGTCGGTCGCGGTGGGGTTGACGACCACGGCGATCCGGCCCGGCCGGCGCCCCGCGCGGCCGGTTTCGGCGGCGACGGGCCGGGCGACGGGCGCCGACACGCGGGCGTCGCGGAGCAGGACCTGCCCCACCACCAGCAGGGACAGCCCGCCGTTGATCAGGCCGCCCAACACGTCGGTCGGGTGGTGCATGCCCCGGTACAGGCGGGACACCCCCACCACGAGCGGCAGCAGGAGCAGCGCCGCGGCCACCACGCGCCGCCACGGCCCTCGTAGGCGGGTCAGCGCGAGGACGGCGAGACCGCCGTAGAGGGCGGTGGCCGCACCGGTGTGGCCGGAGGTGTAGCTGGAGGTCGGCAGGGAGCCGTCGAGCCGGTGCACCTCGGGTCGCTGCCGCTCCACCGCGATGGTCACGACCAGGAAGACCAGCGACTGCAGCGAGACCGCGAGCGCCAGGAACGACGCCTGGCGCCACAGCGGCAGACGGGGTGCCAGGATCAGCGCCAGGCACGCCGCCAGCGTCACGACGATGACGGTGAGCGTGTTGCCCATCTGGGACCCGATCGAGGAGAGCGTGGTCAGGGTGGACGTACGCAGCCGCTCCAGGCCCCGGTCGACGCCGTCCTCCGCCGTGATCGGCCAGATGTGCCGGGCGGGGCCGGTGATCAGCAGGCCGAGCCCGATCATCAGGGCGGCCTGGCAGGCGGCCGCCGCACCGATGGACGCGGCGGCCCGCACCAGTCCGCGAGGCATCCGGCTGTCCCGCCCGGTGGCTGTCGCCCCGGCGGTGGCGGGGCGGGGGCTGTCCTCGGGCAGGCCCGCTGATCTCTCCGGTACGGCGGTCGGCATCGCTTCTCCCTGGGTCGGCGGTCGGCAGGCGGGGCCGCACCGCACGGGGCAGCCCCACCGCACTGATGCCCCCGCAGGCGCGGAGCAGGCGGTACGGAAGAAGGGCGGCCCGCGGGGGACCGCCCCTTCGCGGAGGACATCAGGCCAGGAGTTCCACCTCCGCCAGGGTCGACGAACCGTCCGGCACCAGGCGGTACTTGCCGTACGACCCCGGGACAGCGATGGTGAAGGTCCGGCTCTGACGGTTCCACGGGAAGGTCTCGGCGGTGCGGTGGCTGGCTGTGTCGGCTTCTTCGGGAGTCGTTTCGGCGTGACTTCGGGAGTCGTTTGGCGGCCAGCCTCGTGATCGATGTCAGCGACTTTTGGGTTCTGGCTCACTTTCCGTGGAGCATGCACGCTGAGTGACGGTTGTGGGGCGATCGGGCCCTGGGGAAGTTGCCCGGAACTGACCTGTTGTGGCTGACAGTTCGACCCGTGGAAGAAGTGGTGCTCCGGCATGAGGAGTTGCTGTTCCCGTCGATCGCCGGCGTGACGGTGTTGTCGGTCGACGTGAAAGACGAAGCGGTACGCATAGAGGCCCGAAGTACGGTGGCCGGGGCCATCTGTCCCGGGCGCGGAAGCTGGTCACAGCGGATTCACAGCTATTACCTGCGCTTTCCTGCTGATGTGCCCAGCGGAGGCAGACGAGTCGTCCTCTGCCTGCGGGTCCGCAGGTTCCTCTGCCGGGTCATCTCGTGCGGGCGCCGGACCTTTGCCGAGCAGCTGCCGGGGCTGACCCGTCGCTACGGTCGGCGGACCGAGCGCCTGCGGTCGACGCTGGCTGCGGTTGGCCTCGCACTCGCCGGTCGGGCTGGTGCCCGCCTGGTGAGCGTGTTCGGCGTGTCCGTCAGCCGCAGTACGGTGCTGCGGCTGGTCGAAGCGCTGCCTGACCCCGAAGTTCCGGCTCCGCGGGTCGTCGGCGTCGATGAGTACGCGACCCGCAAAGGGCGTCACTACGGGACGGTCTTGGTCGATGTCGAAAGCCGGCGTCCGGTGGACCTGCTGCCCGACCGGGAGGCGTCCAGCCTGGCCGCTTGGCTCGCGAAACGGCCCGGGGTGGAGGTGGTTTGCCGCGATCGGGCACCGTTCTTCGCCGAAGGGGCCACGGCCGGGGCACCACAGGCGGTGCAGGTCGCGGACCGGTGGCATCTTTGGCACAACCTGAGCGAGGCTGCAGAGCGGTGCGTCGCGGACCACCGCGGATGCCTGCAGGTCCTGGCGTCAGATCCCGCCCAGCGTGCCCCCGAGCCGGAGAAGCTCGAAGATCCCTCCGGCTCGCCCTGGCCGAGGGGACACCGCTTCGCTGACCGTACCCGTGTGAACCACGCGACGGTCCACGAACTGCTGGCCACCGGGCTCAGTCGGAGGGCTATCGGCCGCCAACTCCGGATGACCTCTCGCACCGTCAAACTCCTCGCTGACGCAGCCACCCCGGAGGACCTGTTCCATGGGCAGTGGCAGGGTCGGCCATCCAAACTCGACGCCTTCAAGCCCTACTTGGATGACCTGCGATCCTGAGGCGCAGGCGTCGGTCTGGCCGCCCCCCACGGCCAGCACCCGCACGGCAAGCCGCTGCTGACGTTCAAGCAGGTCGCCGTGGTGGTCACGTGGACGTATGGGTGAAGCGGCCGGACGGCGCCGACTACGACGCTCCGCACATGGCCAGCACGGTTCGCGCCAGGCCGCGCAGCCAGGCGTGGGCGTGGTCGGTGTCGTAGCGCTGATGCCACGACAGGTATATCGGTGCCGACGGCAGTTCGAGCGGGAGGGGGAGCACGACCAGGCCGAGGTCGGCGACCGCGGACCGCGTGGTGGCTTCGGGGACGCTGATCAGGAGATCGGAGCCGCGCGCGAACTCCAACGCGGCCGCTTTCGTGGGCGCGGTCGCCACCACGCGGCGGGTGAGGCCGAGCCGCGCGAGGGCGTCGTCGAGGGCATTGCTGAGGTTTCCACGTCGCGAGACGGTCACGTGCTCAGCGGCGGCGTACCGCTTTGCGGTGACGGTCCTGACGCGGGTGAGGGGGTGCCCCTGCCTCACGACGATGACGAGGCGAGTCTCGCCCACGTTCTCGGCACGGATGTCCGGTGCGCTCGGGCGGTTGGCGTTCGCCTCCAGGTCGACCTCGCCGCGCCGCAACTCGGGGGTGTCGATGCTCGATTCCGCGACGAAGCGCAAGCGCACGCCCGGGGCCTGTCCGCGCACGGCCGCGAGCAGTGCGGGGCCGCTCAAGGCGACCAGGGAATCGTGCCAGCGGAGTGTGAAAGTGCGCTCCAACGTTGCCAGATCGAGTTCACGGCTCGGTGCCAGCACCCCCTGGACCTGGTGCAGCAGCTCGTGCACCTGTTCCCGGACGGCGATCGCATACGGCGTCGGGGTCATCGTGCGGCCGGTGCGCACCAGGATCTGATCCCCGGTCGTGCGCCGGATTCGGCCCAGACTCCGGCTCATCGCGGGGGCGGTGACGTGCAGGCGCGCGGCGGCCCCGGCCACACTTCCCTCCTCCAGCAGCGCGTCGAGCGCGGTGAGCAGGTTCAAATCCAATTGCATGTGAGTAATCCTAGCCGTGCTTTACATGCATTTGAAGTTAACGAAGGGGCTCTATACCTTCGAGAGGAGAGCGCAAGACGGAACGCGCAGCTCGGCCCGACCGGCCTCAACATCCCTTCCTCCCACGGGAGTACCGCCATGTCCGAAACGCTTCAGACCACTGACGTCGCCGCCTCCGACGCCGACCTGCTCGGCCAGACCGCGATCGCCGTGCGCGCGGCCGGTTCGGCGCTGCGCGAGCGCTTCGGCGAGGTGGTCCGCTACCAGACCCGCGAAGAGCTGATGCGCGCGCTCGCCGCCAACGACGACACGGCCCTCGACATCCTGCGCCCCCGCCTCACGCGCCTGCGCCCGGACGCGGGCTGGGTGGAGGACGAGCTGGACGGCGGGGCGCTGCCGCCCGGCGAATGGTGGGTCGTGGATCCGGCCGAAGGCAACGTCAACCACCTGCACGCCCTGCCGGATTGGGCGGTGACCGCCACTCTCGTGCGGGAGAACCAGCCGGTGCTCACCGCGGTCCACCTGCCGTTGACCGGCGAGACCTACACCGCGCTCGCCGGCGCGGGTGCCCACCTCGACGGCCGGTCTCTGCATGTCTCCCAGACCGCGGACCTCGGCCTGGGCATCGTGGCCACCAGCCAGGCCCGGCCGGACGAAGACGAGAAGGTCGTGAGGCGCGTTGGCTCCTCGATCACCGCGATGCTTTTCGACGCGCTCGTCGTCCGCACCGCCGTGCCCGCGACCCTGCACCTGCTGAACCTGGCCGCCGGCCGGATCGACGCCTTCTGGCAGTTCGCCGGCGCCCGCGCGGACCTGCTGCTCGGGGCGCTGCTCGTCACCGAGGCGGGCGGACAGATCTCCGACGCCGAGGGCCGCCCCTGGACCCCGCAGAGCGAGAGCTTCCTGGCCGCCGCGCCCGGCGTCCACGCCGAGGCCGTCACCACGCTCTCACGCTGACCGCCCACCACAACCTGCACGCACGGAAGGACCAGACCATCATGACCACGATCGCAGTTCTCGGAAATGGCCGCGTCGGCGGCAACCTGGCCACAGCCCTCATCCGGGCAGGGCATGAGGTGACCGTGGCGGACCGCGCGCCGGGCGCCGCCGCCGACGCTGCCCGGACAGCCCAGATCGTCATCAACGCCACCCCGGGCGCCGGCTCGCTGGACCGGCTCGTCGCCCTGCGCGAGGAACTGCGCGACAAGATCCTCATCGACGTCTCCAACGCCACCGTCGACGGACCGGACGGACTGCCCGCCGACCTGATCTACCCCGGCTCAAGCCTCGCCGAGCAACTCCAGGAAGCGCTCCCCGAAACGCGCGTCGTCAAGACACTCAACACCATGCTCTTCCCGGTGATGACCGCGCCGGCCACGCTCACCGAGGCGCCCGACGCCTTCCTCTCCGGCGAGGACCCGCAGGCCAAGCAGACCGTCCGTGAACTGCTCATCGACCTCGGCTGGCGCAAGGAGTGGATCACTGATCTCGGCGGGATCCAGACCGCCCGCGCCACGGAGGCCGCGATACTGTTCGTACCGCACGTGATTCGGTCCAGCGGATTCGCGCCCTTCGCGATCTCGATCGCCAGCTGACCCGCACACAGTGCACCGCCCCCGGCGGGCCCACATCCAGAACGGATACGACGGCGCGGTCACGTCCGCTGGAGTGGTGTATCGACGGCCACTCGGCGATCTCGTTTTGAGGCTACGCGGTGAGTTCGGTGGGCAGGACGGTCTCGTCTCTTTCTGACTCGATCGGGTCGAGGCGGCCCTTGGCCAGCAGGCCGAGTCCCATGTAGCGGCGGGCCTCGGTCCACTCGTCGTTCTGCTCGGCCAGGACGGCACCGACGAGGCGGATCACGGCGGAGCGGTCGGGGAAAATGCCGACCACGTCGGTGCGACGCCTGATCTCTTTGTTCAGCCGCTCCTGCGGGTTGTTCGACCAGATCTGTCGCCAGATCTCCCGCGGGAACACGGTGAACGCCAGCAGCTCGTGCTGGGCGGCGTCCAGGTGTTCGGCGGCCTTGGGGAACTTGGCCTCCAGGGCGTCGAGGACGTGCCGCATCTGGGCCTGGACTGCCTCGGAGTCGGGTTGTTCGAAGACGGTCCGCAGCAGCGTGGCCACCCACGGCTGGGCAGACTTCGGAACCTGGCAGAGCAGGTTGCGGGCGTAATGGGTGCGGCACCTCTGCCACGATGCTCCGGGCAGCACGGCACCGATGGCGTCCACCAGGCCGGCGTGCGCGTCGGAGATGACGAGCTGGACGCCGACCGCGATCAGCGCATGAACGTTGATGATGCGGCCGCCCTCGCGGACCTTCTGGGTCAGCGCGTCGACCCAGACGAACGAGTAGGGCCCGGCCTCCAGTGGCCTGTTGCGGAAGGCGGCGACCTGCTCGTCCAGGTGCTTGGCCATCGCGGAGACCTGGGACTTCGACAACTGCGTGACTCCGAGGGCCTCGGCGAGTTTCTCGACGCGGCGGGTGGAGACGCCGAGCAGGTAGGCGGTGGCAACCACCGAGATCAGAGCCTGCTCGGCACGGCGCCGTCGTTCCAGGAGCCAGTGCGGGAAGTAACTCCCGGACCTGAGCTTGGGGATGGCCAGTTCGACGGTGCCGGCCCGGGTGTCCCACTCGCGCGGGCGATAGCCGTTGCGGTGGTTGACCCTCTCATCGCTGACCTGCCCGTATTCGGCGTTGCAAAGGGCGTCGGCCTCGGCGGACATGAGTGCGTCGGCGAACGTCTTGACCATCGCGCGCAGCAGATCAGGACTCGCCGCGGCGAGGTTGTCTTCCGCGAGGGCGTGCAGGGGCAAACTGTCTGGTGCGGTCATCCTGCTGATCTCCTTCGAGCCTTCGACATCTCGAAGATCAGCCGGTGGCCGTTCTTGTATCCGGATACTCACTCCGACGCCGGGGCAAACGCCCGGATCAGGTGGGAACCGGTACACCACTCCTCAGGACGCAACCTCTCAAAATTCGCTGCACAGTCTCAGGGCAGGCTGCACTCCTGTCCGTTGCCATCGAACCCAGACGACGCTGATCTTTGCCAGCCACCGAGTCGTCGCAGATCAGTCGGCCGTGTCAGTGCTCGGTCCCATACTGACGCCCATGCAGATATCGGCGTACACACTCAAGCGGGCCTGGCACCAGGTGGCCGCGGGCTCTGACGTGCTCGACGACGCGATGCTCCCGCCCACCGGCACCTCACCCGACCAGTACGAGCAGCATGTGGGCGAGCCGCACGGGCATCTCTTCCTGGTCCTGGACGACAACGGCACAGTGCACGGCCACATCGGTCCCTACCGGGAGGTCTTCGCCACTCAGGACCTGGATCAGGTGCTGTACTTCGCCGCCGAGGACGCGGTCCGCAAGCTCGCCGAGCACATCGCGGCCCGGTCCCCGGGCCGCGGCCCGGTGGCCAATCTCGTCTCCGGGCAGGCCGAGCTACTGGACCGGATCAACCCCACCTGGGGCAGCAGATTCCGCAACGGCGGCATGGACGGTACGCAGCCCTCTGCTGCGTGCGGACGCGACCCGCTGGAACGCCTCGCCTGGATCGCCGACAGCTGGCGCGAGCAGGACCCCTACACCCACCTCGCCTTCTTCCGCGGCAGGAGTATCAGCGCCGAACAGATCGCCGTGCTCCACGGAGCCGACCCCGCGCAGATCGCCGCCGGGACCCGTCTTGCGGACCTGCGCAGCATGGACGGCGGGACCTTCGACTACTGGGACATCGTCTGGGAGACCTGCTGCTTCGGGCAGGCCGGCGACTGGACGTTCCTGATGTACCACGAGACCCCCGGCTTCGGGCCCGAGCTTGAAGCTCTCGCCCGGCTCGGCGTCACCGAGACGGTGCACCTGAGCGCCACCTCCGCGAAGGCCATCTACACCTTCGACTACATGTGCGACGGCCGCCGTATCGACGACGACTGGGGCGTCCTGGAGCTGATCTGGTACGACCGCGGCCGCGCCCCCTACTTCCGAGGCGGTCAGCTCGACTTCCTCAACCAGGCCATACGCCGCGCCGAACTGGACCACCCCGAACTCACCAGCGAGTTCGAGCTGTACTTCCACGCCCTGGAGGACGCTTTCGGCCTCCAACTGCCCCGGCACGACATTCAGGAGGGAACGGTCCGGGCCGCGCAGTGGGCACGCCGCAACAGTTGACAGTTCTGTCGTGAGAGCTTGCCGAGGGCCCTGGCATCTCATGACAGCCCGCCTACCCGCGTGCATGGTCCCGCCTCGACGGCCGCGCAGACGTGAATCGCATCTGTTTCCAGCTTGACAGCGGGCTGTCGACCAGCACTCCTGCCGTCCTTGCAAGCGTGCCGAGGATGTGCCACGTCTCGTGAGACTGACCAGTGGCCATCGACGTGAGACAGCTTGAAACTAGCTGGTCAGGAACCCTGCCTATGCCAAGGGCGGCGATACCCTACACATCCAATCGAGTCGTTTGACAGCGAACTCAGCCGTTTCGGGTTCTTTGACGGCGAACCTAGTCGTGTGGGGTGAGCACGTTGGGGGTGTTGTATGGCCGTACCGGCTGGGACGGACGGGGTCGTGCCGTACATCGAGGTGTCGTGCAAGGATGCCGCAGGCACACGTCGGCGGCGTCCCCTGCTGGACTGCGCGACGGCCAGGTTCGAGGACGCGGTTCCGGTACGGCCGTTTCGGTGGTCGCGGGGTTCGCGCCATTTCCCGGGCTGGTACTGGTCGGCGGCGCCCGGGCAGCACGCCAGCTTCGAGTCCTGGCTGGAGCGGGACCGCCTCGTGCTCATGGACACGCGATCCCGAACGGCATCAGCACTAAGCGGCTTTGACGAAGTTCGCTACTGATCCCACTCAACGGGACCGCTCGCGTCGCCACCACCAGTACGGGACGGCGGCCAGGATCACCGTGGGTATCGTCACGGCGGGACCGGTGAACTCCCAGAGCGTCGTGATGCCCGCGCCGACGAGGAAGCCCGTCAGGGGCGGGCGTTCGCCATCAGCGGCGAGGGGCGGCGGGCGAGGGAGCCGGTTGCGGCTCAGGCGGCGGCAGCTGCGGCGGCGCCAGGTGGTCCTGGAACTCGGCGTGGCGGAACTGATACACCGGCCCGACCGCACGGATCAGGCCCAGCCGGTGCGCATCGTCGAGGAACGGCATCAGACGCCACGGCAGGTCACCGCGGCAGGCCGCGTACCCGACTGAGACCGAGTACACGAGCCGGGCGCGTTCGCCGCTGAACAGGGTCAGTCTCAGGGCGATGGCAGGCAGAGCGATCAGGCTCCCGACCGTTCCGTCGTTGTGGAGGTGACTCCGCAACAGCAGGATGAGAACCGCTTCGGTGCAGACCACGACGGCGGCACAGCGGAGCACTCGGCTGTCCCGGTCCGCTGGCAGCGATCCTATGGGGCAACCCGGGCACCGGCATGCCCATGGGGAACCCGACCGATTCGCAAGGAAGACCTAATAGCACCCCAAACCACCTGAAACAGGGAATATTAGAGACCGTACTTACTGCCCCGAGACCGGCAGCAGCGGTTGAGTATCGTGAGCCGTCAAGCTGACGGCAGGGCCGCCGACAACCTGCTCGCCGCCTCCGCAACCGCGCGGTACAAGGGGACCGCGAACGCAACGACGAACAGGCCGAAGACAGTGATGGGCAACAGCCAGAGCAACTGCGCAGGGTCATCCCTCAGCCAGTGCCGATTGCCCCACCAGTTCGCGCTGACGTCCAACACCATCACAGCACTTGCCAGCCAGATCCCTTCCCGCCGCACAAGTCCCACCAGCACGGCAGCCAACGGATCGAGGATCACCAGGCTGACGAAGAACACCTGCAGAGAGACCAGCGGAAACGACACGTAGGCGTGGATGCCGCCACGGACCAGATCTGCGATGTGGGAACCCGTGCCCTCAGTGAAACCGATCAAGTACACCGTGAGAACCCGTCTCGCCCACAACGGCTGTGCGCCCCACCGTTCCCGCAGCTCAAACCCCACCGTGTCACCCTAGACGAGCGCCCGAGTCTCTGCGAAAGAGATGGCAGCGTCGGAGTGATCAACAGTCCCCAGCACGGTTTCTCACACCGGTTCGAGCGCGGTCAGCAGCATCGTCGATGGTCAGCGCCCCGGTGGGGAATCGTGATCACAGGGGTGGGGAAATACCTGACGCTGATCATGCAGATCGTGGGGAATTTTCTGGTTCTGGCCGCGATTCCGTGAATCCCCGGCTCATGATCGGAGCAGGATGCGGGTGCGGAGGAGGCGGAACGAGGCTCGGCCGTACATGGCCCGCTTGATCGTCTTGATGCGATTGACATGGCCTTCGACGATGCCCGAACTCCATGGAAGGGTGAGGCCGGCGGTGACGGCATCGAGGTCGAGGCACAGGCCCTGGGCGAAGGACAGGATGGGCGCCGGCGCGTCGCGCTCGGCTTCGCGTATCCACGTCAACAGCTGGTGGCCGCGCCGTTGTTGGAGCAGGTCGTGGAAGGTCCAGGCGAGATCGCACGCCCGGGCGATGTCGGGGCATGTCAGCCGCACATTGAGGAGCTGTTCCTCCTCGCGGAGCTTCAGAGTGCCACGGGGCAGCATGATCCAGGTGGTGATCTTGCGTGGGCTCGGGATGGCGCCGCGGGCAGGTTCGACGGTGCCGGTCCTGAGCCCGGCCACGTAGCGGCGCACGGGCAGGTCGCTGCCCTGGTAGCCACGCTCGCGTATCTCGTGGAAGAGGTCGGTCGGGCTGGTCACACCGTCGGTGAACCGCTCGGTCAGATAGGCGGTGAACGGCTCCAGCACCCCTTTGGGGCGCCCGAGCCGTGCGGACGCAAGCAGCTCGTCGAGGTCGGTGTCGCGGAAGCGGCGGACGGTCTTGCGGTCCAGGTGCAGTCGCCGTGCGATCTCGGAGACGGAGTGCCCCTGCCCAAGCAGGCGATGGACGTCGGAGTACCGGTCGACCGTGCGGACAGCGATCTTCGTGGGCGGCAACGTCGGCGGTGGCAGGGGATTGATGATCCGCCGGGGCTCCGCATCGCGATCGGCTTCAGCCTGTTTACGCAGGCAGGAGCGGTGTTGATGGCACGTCTTCTCGACCGCGGAGGAGAGGTTGTGGAGCAAATGCCAGCGATCGGCGACCTCCTGGGCTTCTGGAACGGCTTCACGGACGGCACTGGAATAGGCACTGGCCCGGTCCCGACAGATGATCTCCGCGCCGGGATGTTCGCGCAGCCAGGTAGCGAAGGAGGCCGCGTCCCGGTCGGGCAGGACATCGACCACGCGGGCCGCTTCGATGTCGACCAGGACGGTTCCGTAGCGCCAGCCCTTGCGGAAGGCGAACTCGTCGACACCCAGCACCCGCGGAGCGCGCTCGGGCACCGCCGGGGCCGTGAGCAGGCCCAGTAGATGAGTACGGCCGGTGGGTAACTGCAGCACCCGGCATAGGCGTTCACCGGGACGACCGCCCAGGAACGTAGCGACGGCCTGCATCCATCGCCGCAGCCCAACGCTGTGACGGCGATACCGCTCGCTCAGATCCGGGACCTGCTCGACGAACGTCCGCCGACAGCAAGACGCCCGCTCACAAAAGAAGCGGCGCACACTGAGCCGGATCACCAACGCCCGCCCCACCAGGGGGCGTTCGGCCACGCGGCGCACATACCGGGAGTGCACGCGACGTCCCGGCCAGCCGCAGTCCGGGCAGGTCGGCGGCTGCCCACACGACGACGCCTCCACCGCGACTCTCTCCGCTGTGGCGTGCACCGCCGTGACACGCACATCGATCCCGGGAAACAGCACATCCTCGACCGCGGCAGCCCCCATACCAGGGCAATCCCCACGAGAAACGTTCCCGCAGTCGAACGCCTACCTGGGGATTCACGGAATCGCGGCCAGAACCAATTTTCTGACCGTCGACACTCCTCGCCTGTCTGTGGCGGGGTGGCCAGATCCCCCCTTTCGTCGCGCGCATGTTCAGCGAGTCGATGGCGCACCGGGACGAGTCCAACTCGCCACGCGCGCCGAGTTCGTCCAGGACCAGGCGGTGGAGCTTGCCCCATACCCGGGCCCGGCTCCACTCGGTGAATCGCCGGTGCGCGGTCGGCCGGGACGGGCCGAAGACTGGCGGCAGTTGCCGCCAGGTACACCCCGTCGTGGCCACGAACAGGATCGCCGCCAGCACTTCGCGATCACCGTAGCGGCGTCGGCCCCCACCCTGCGGACGCACCGGCGCAGCCGGGACCACGCGCTGGAACAACTCCCATAACCCGTCCGGCACCAGACGCCCCACCATCGCCATCACGGCCGCCAGCCTAGTGATCAAGCCAGTTGAGACGATCTCTAAGGAACACACCCTGGTGAGCCGGCATCCAGTGACACAGACGTGAGCGGTAGCTCCGATACCCGATGTGCTGTACGCGGCCGGGCAGTTGGTCGGCATGCCCGCCGTAGTCCAGGCCCGCACCGAGACCTGGGAGGGTTGCATGCTCGTCAGCGGTTGGGCGGTCACCGGGATAGAGCTGATGACCGCCCAGGTCGCGCCGTGGCCTCCCATGGAACTCTGCTTTCTACCGCAGGTTCGGCGGGTGAATCACGGAGCCAATGCCCTCGACCCCTGTCCAACGCCCCCACAGAGAGAACAGCAGTGTGCGCCGTGACCCACGAGACCATGGTGACCGAGGAGCTGGCCAAGCTCCGGCCCGCTCTACGCCACCAGGCCGGCTGGCACCGACGCCATCGCGCTCCTGGAAGAGGGCGCACCGCTCGGCATCTCGGTGGACCTGGACCACGTCGACATCGAGTTCGTGGACAAGACCCTCGACCCCGAGGACGCCGAGTGGTCCGCCTACGATGACGACCTCCGCTAGCTCACCTAGCGCGCCGTCAGCATCGCATCACGTATGTCCAGCGGCGGGGTGCCATCCGGGACTGGGTCGCGGACAGGCTCCGCTGGCGCCTGAGCGCGGACGTCGCCGAAGTCCAGGCGCTGAACCGCCTCGCCGAACAGTGCCCCACCGCCACCGTCGCCTATGAGGAAGTCCCGTAACCCCCAGGCCGCCGACCACCCCCTGCCTGCTGGACCGCAGCGACGGCCGATGCGCCGCGCAGCCGTGCGGCTCCAGCGGTAGTACAAGAGAGACGTGACCCGGTACGGCACCAGCGGGATCGGGCAGGACCTCACGGGCGGCCCTACCCGGCCGCTCCCGCCGATGCCGTCCTACGCGCCCGCCGCCCCCACGGCGGCGAGCGCGACGTTCCTGGCATGGCTGCGCACCCCGCGCCCGGCAGCGCCTGTCGGGGTCTAGCGGGCGGGGCGCGAGCCGCGCCCCCCGAGCAGGAACCGGAGCACACCCCAGGCCGCCGGCTGGTCGGCGGCGCCCTGATGCTGGGGCCGCTCGCGTGGGTGGTCTGGTCGCTGCACCGAGGAGGTCCGGGGCTGCAGGTCGGGGAGGTCTGGGGGCGGCCTGGCGGGGGACTCGGGTGCCAGGATCACCGTTGCCCCGGGGCAGCTGGCGGGTCCAGGTTTCTCCGGTTCAGCCCGTGAGCCGGAGAAACCGCCCCCAACTGTGGATCAGAGGCTGCCTTGCTCGCAGACGCGGCGAGCGACCTCGCGGAGCTTGACGTTCTCTTCCTGGGAGTACAGCGGCATCGCGATCGGGGGAGCTCATCTACGAGACCGCTCACCGCACGGATGGGGCCGCCCGGGGGTACGGACGCACTCCTCGCCGTGATTTGGGGTAGGCGGTGTGGCACCCGACGGAAGGATCGTCATGACCACCTACGTGATCACCGTGCCCGGCACCTTCACCGCAGGCGTCGACGACGCGGCACGCCAGCGGCTGGGGCGGGCGCTGCGGCCCGCAGATCCGCACGGCACCAAGATGGGCAGCGCCGAGGACCTGGACGTGCTTGCCGTCAACGACGACAACACCTTCGCCCTCCGGCTCACCGTGGAGGCGGACAGCAATGCCGACGCGGAGCGCGAGGCGCGGCGGCTTGCGGACACCGCGCTGCGGGACGCCGGGCTCGACGCGGACGGCGTGCCGCTCGGCCCCGCAGTGATCACCGGCATCGACTCCGAGATCGCCTAACCTGCCGGGGACTGTCCGACCCCGCCGCGCGCCCCTTGGTCGACGGCGGGGCGTGCCCACGGCCGCCGCCGCGGGCCCGACGGGGTGTGGTCAGGCGTCATCGATCTCTTCGGTGATCCAATCCTGGGGTACGAGAGCTTGGTCGTTGCTGCGCCGCCACCGGGCTTCGACCGAGCTGCGGAAGGGCTCGTCGTCCAGGTCTGCATGCTCCATCACGATCACCTGAAAATCACCGTCAAGGGCTTCGATCGTGTTCTGGATCGTCTTGTAGAGGGAGGTCAGTCCGTGGTCGATCGTGACCATCGCCCTGCCCTTGTTGTGGTCGTCCGGTAAGACCACGACGGCGAAAAAGGCGACGGCGAAGAAGTCGGCCGCCCGCAAGCCCCGACGCAGTGCGTAGCCGCGGGGCGGCGGTCAGGCGCGGGTGTGGATGTACCGCACGGCCGGACCCCATCCCGGCTCTACCTTCGCCATGCACCACTGACACAGCGGGCTGCCGCCGCTGCCGTACCGGTGGGTCCTGCGCTGGCATCCGGCACACGATCCGACCCGGTCGCCGGGGCAGACCAGCGCGGACGGGTCGGGTTCCGAGATCGGTGGCGGAGGCGTGGTCATGGCGGTGTCCTGTTCCGGGTGGCACTTTCAGGCCACCCAACCCGCAGGATACCGGCCGTCCTGGCACATCCGTTCGAACCGGGCTGGGTCCTGGACGGATCGGCGGATGGGGGGCGGTGAGTCGGCCGAGGTGTCCGGGCATGGGTTCCCCGGTCACAGTGGACAGTGCGATAACGGCGCGGCCGCCGGGTGCGGCGTGCACGGGGTCACCGGCTAAGTCGACGATGTGCAGGGAGGTGTCCGGGCGGCAGATCGGGCAGGCCGACACCCCGTCGGTGGTGAGGAGGCGGCGGGCGTCGTCCTGGCCGACCGGCTGTGTCCGGGGGCCGGTCATGCCGCAGTCGCCGAGGTGCACGGCCAGGGGATGCCCCGTGGCGCGGGCGAGTTCGAGGATCCAGTCCGGCGCCGGCGGGCGGCGCGCCCGGCCGCGGTTCTCTTCGGCCTGCCGCTGCCGCAGGTCGGCGGCCTTGCGGTCGATGCGCTCCAGCCACATGGCATGCCAGATCCGCAGCGTCTGGAGCCGCTCCAGGTCGTCCGGAAGATCCCGCGAGTTGTCGAACATATTTTTGATTCTAGGTGCGCGACCGCGACCTCCGCTCTCGCGTGTTTGATTTTCTGTTCGATACTGTGACGAGGGAGGTGAGTGCTGGATGCGTGCGGAGTCGACGGGGCGTCGGCCGGGTGTGGTGATGCATGTGCGCTGCCCGGACCGGCTGTCGGAAGAGGGCTACCGGCAGCTCCGGTCGGTTCCGACAATTGCCTCATTCCCTGGTCGAGTGGGCCGCTATGCTCACCCGCCGCGCAAGTTATTCGACGTTGACCCCATAGGCGAGGCCGTCGAGCCCATCTGCCCAGCCTTGGCCGAGGGCTCGGAGTTTCCACACCGGGTGGCCGTCGGCAAGGTGCTGGTAGAGCTCGGCGATGACCATGGCGCGGATGGAGGGGTCTGCGGGAGGCTTGAACGTCCAGGCAGTGCCGCCTGCACAGTCGAGGTCCAGGGTTGCGTGGGTGAGGGATCCGCAGGTCAGGCCGGTTTCGACGTCCATGTTGATCGCGATGGCGATCCGCTGCACGCGGTCGGGCAGGGCGGACAGATGGATGGTGTCGCGTTCGACCGTGTGGGGGCCCTCCTGCTGTTTGCCGAGGAGGCGGGCGCCGCCGTCTGCAGCGGACGGCTGGTTGTAGAAGACAAAGTCCTCGTCACCGGAGACCCTGCCGTCGTTCCCGACCAGGAACAGAGTGAGGTCGGCGTCGGCGCCAGCGAAGCTGAAAGAGACGTGAATTTCCCTGCCGGGCTTCTTCGGGCAGGACGAGGGTCTGGCCCGGGACGAGGACTGCGGACACGGTTGGAGGAGCAACGGGTGTGGGACGTGACGGAGAGGGAGTCCGTTGCTTCCACTCGGTGAATGATCGGATCCGGTACGGGCCGTCGGCCCTGGCCGGGGAACCGGAGGGGGTGTTGGCGCCGAGGGTGATGTCAAGGAACACACACGTCCAGCACGAAGGCCGTGAGGATGAGTCTGCTGCATCACGACGCCCGGTCGGAGACATTGGCGCAACTGTCATGCTTCCGGGGCGAGTTCTACTCCTGTCTGGCCGCTCGTTCGGACGCGTTGTTCGAGCTGGCCGATGCCGTTCTGTGCGGCGACGGACCGGTGAGGTCGCTGGCTGAGCTGTCGCTGGTGGGTGAACATCGCCGAGGCCATGGCGGGCTCTACGCCGCCCTGGCCCGTGGACGCATCGACGCCGGCCGGCTGCGGCGGGCACTGGCCGAAGTCCCACTGCCACGGGCTGCCGACGGCCGGCTGGTCCTGGCCGTCGACATCACCTGCTGGCTACGCCCCGACGCCCACACCTCACCACAGCGGATCCTGCGCCACACCTACGGCCGGGGCAAGGACCAGCACATCCCCGTCCCCGGCTGGCCCTACTCGATCATCTGCGCGCTCGAGCCAGGCCGCAGCTCATGGACCGCACCCCTGGACGCACTGCGTCTGACGCCCGGGGACGACACGTCACCGCCCGGCAGCTGCGCGAGCTGCTCCAGCGACTGATCACCGCGGGGCAGTGGCAGACGGGCGACCCGGACATCCTCATCGTCGCGGACGCCGGATACGACGCACCCCGCCTCGGCTTCCTCCTCAAAGACCTGCCCGTGCAGGTGCTGGCCCGGATGCGATCAGACCGCGTCCTGCGCAGGGCCGTCCCACCCCGGCTGCCGCACACCCAGGGCCGACCGCCCCGGCACGGCGGCGAGTTCGTCTTCGGGCAGCCCGACACCTGGGGCACCCCGGACACCGAAACCGTCACCGAAACACGCCTCTACGGCCAAGCCACCGCCCGCTCATGGAACCGGCTCCACCCCAAACTGACCCACCGCTCCTCCTGGGCAGCCGCCGACGGCACCCTCCCGATCGTCGAGGGAACAGTGATCCGCCTGGACATCGCCCACCTGCCCAGCGGAGCAACACCCAAGCCGGTCTGGCTTTGGTGGTCCGGCACCGACGCCACCACGGCGGACGCCGACCGCCTCTGGCAGGCATACCTGCGACGCTTCGACATCGAGCACACCTTCCGCCTGTTCAAGCAGACCCTCGGCTGGACCTCCCCGAAGATCCGCACCCCCGAGGCGGCGGACCGGTGGACCTGGCTGATCCTCGCCGCCTACACCCAACTGCGGCTCGCCCGCCCGCTGGCAGCCGACCTGCGTCGGCCCTGGGAGAGACCAACCTCGCCGGACAGGCTCACCCCCGCCCGAGTCCGCCGCGACTTTCGGCACATCCGCCCACAAGCCGCCTGTCCGGCCCAAGCACCGAAACACTCCCGCCCCGGCCCCGGACGGCCACCGGGCCGAAAGAACACCCGACCCACACCCCGCCACGACGTGCACACACCGCGCAAAACACCATCGGCGAACCAGCGAACGAAGAAGCCAACCACCCCACGACCCCGCCGCACGGGTTAAAGATCAAGCTAGATTGGGTGCACCGTCGCTCTGGGAGACACCAAATCCAGCGCGCTGATTCCCTCTGAAGCGTTGAACAGTCAAGAAGGTGTCGGCGTCGACCTGGAGACGTCACTGGGCTACCTGCTCAAAGAAGCGTCGAGCGCCCTCCGCGCGGCCATGGAAGAGGTGCTGCGGCCGCTCGGGATGAGCGTGACGCACTACTCCTGTCTCGAGCTGCTGGCGCAGCGGCCGGGCTTGTCGAACTCCGAGCTCGCGCGGGGCGCGTTCGTGACACGGCAGACGATGAACGTGCTGCTCCAAGCCCTGGAACGAGACGACTACGTGACCAGGCCTGCGGAGGCACCGTTGACGACCCATGCCAGGCCCGTGGTCGTGAAGCCGAGATCGTGCTGGATGGGAGGCAGCGCGACATTGACCACGGTCACGTCGAGGAGCAGCATCACCTGCACCAGGCAGATGATCCCGAGCGCGCGCCATCTGCGCGGATCCGGTTCGGGAGTGGGACTGATCGGAGTCATCACTGATTCCCTTCTGTTCGGCCGGGCCGCCGCCGTGCCCCCGGACGCCGTCTCAGGAGGCGAGGGCGCGAGCCGACCCGGCCCACGGACATTTCCTGAGGTGTTCAACTCGCAGGCGCCGGGTGTGCGTGGCCGCGGACCACGACAGGGAGATTGCACATGTGGTCTTCGCTGCGGGCTCGTCGCCGATCCCGGTGCCGGTACCGGGATCGATACCGGAGCGAATCCGAAACACCTTCGGGTGCCGCCGCCTCCGAGAAACGGCGTCGGCACCTGCGGTGTCCCAGTAGGGATGGAGGAGTCAGCCCCGCGCCCTCATCCCCCGGCGGTACCCTGGGTGCGCCCGATAGGGGCTGACACCCCTGCATCGCATGCTGACTGCCCGTCATGGCGCAGATCGCCGATGCCCAACGCCCGGGCGAGGTTGGCCGGCCCACGCGCCAGGTCGTGCGCCCGCACCCCAGGTCCCCGGCGTTCTTGCGCCACGTCTGCTCCCTCCACGACGGTGCCGGCCCGGAGCAGCACCGAAGCGGGACGCCGCCCCGGTCCGCAGACGGCGTTCAGGCACCGATGCACTGCGTGCGTCCGGTACACATAGAACGTCCCCGGGGCACCGAACTCCGCTCGATTGGTCCGGTTCGGGCCCCGGAACGCGTGCGAGGCCGGATCGTCCGGCCCCTCGTACGCCTCGACCTCGGTGATACGCACCGCCGTCACGCCGCGCTGCGAGCGCGAGAACACGAGAGCCCCCAGGAGTTCGGGAGCCACTTCAAGGGCGGGCCGGTCGAAGAAGTGCTCGCGCAAGGCGGGCCGCCCTGCCGACGCCGCCCCTGGCCCATTGAACGCTCGCAACTGCTCGTGATCGGTCCCGCCCGGGACCGTCATGTTCTCTGTCAAGCCGGTGCCTCCTGTCGAGATTCCGGGTCGCCGGATCCCGCGACCTCACAGTCCCAGCGCACTCCTTGCGTCACTCCATGGCCATAGAAGCTGCCGTGGAGCGCTCGGATACGGACTTTCGAGCCAGATGCCCGCCATGCCGTTAGAAGAGGGAACAGGCTTCGGAGCGAGGTGACTTCGAGGCCGAGCATGCGATCTACGCTGTGGACGCGATGCTGGACCATCCGCAGTCGAGTGACCGTTTCCGGGGCCGCGAGACGATCGCGGCGCAACGCGGCGGGCACCCGGCCGACCGGCACTTCACCCTGCGCATCACCGGCCACGCGCATGTATGGGTGAGTGAAGGTGTCACCATCTACGGTGGTGCGCCTTCGTACGCGGTGACTGTCATGGGATTCGTCGGCCATCAGGTCGTGCACGAGACGCAGTACTTCGCCGCTCTTTTCGGCACGCCCGCGTGGCGGGCGGCGCTCGCGGAGCCGACGCCGGGGCGGACCATCGAGGAGGCCTGATCGGCCTCGTCCGGCAAGGCCGGGCTGTCGGATTCCGGCGATTGCCTGTGTTCGCCGCACACCTCCAGGGCATCAGGCGCGTTTGCCGTCGCCCGCGGTGTGCGTGGTACGGAAGCGTGCCCGGTAGGCCCCCGGCGTGATGCCCAGGTTGCGCGTGAATGCGCGGCGCAGCGACTCCGGTGAGCCGAAGCCGGTGCGCCGGGCCACCGTGGCCATGGGGTTGTCGCTTTCCTCCAGCATCGCCTGGGCGGCTTCCATGCGGACCTGCTCGACATAGCGGGCCGGGGTCATGGTCATCTCGTCGTGGAACAGGCGCGTCATGTGGCGGGGGCTCACACCCGCCCGGCGTGCCATGGCGGCAAGGGTGTGGGGGGCGGACGGGTCTTCGGCGACCGCGTCCAGGATCCGGCGCAGCATCTCCTGTCTCGCGTGCGGGGTGTGAGTACGGACACTGAACTGCGACTGGCCGCCCGGCCGCTGCATGAACACGACCATGTCCTTGGCCACGGCGCGGGCGACGTCGGCCCCGAGGTGCTCTTCGACCAGGGCGAGCGAGAGGTCGATGCCCGAGCTGACGCCGGCCGAGGTCATGATGTGGCCGTCGCGCACGAACAGGGCGTCCATCTCCACGGTCACCTGCGGGTAGCGCAGAGCCAGCTGGTCGGCGAAGCGCCAGTGCGTGGTCGCCTTGCGTCCGTCGAGCAGGCCGGCCGCGGCGAGGAGGAACGCCCCGGTGCAGACGGACGCGGTGCGGCAACTGCATGCGTCGAGCTCCCCTATGGCGTCCAGCAGGGCGTCGTCCTTGATGAGAGACGGCCACTCCGGGCCGCCGGGGATGACGACCACATCGCTGGCCCCGCGCACCTGCGCGGCCGCCAGGTCGACGCGCAGTCCGGTGCCGGATGCGGTGACCACGTCGGCGCCGTCCGGGGAGACCGTATGCACGCGGTACCGGCCGCCGAACTCGTTGGCCGTCGAGAACACCTCGATCGGACCGGTGACGTCGAGCAGCCGGACGCCCGGGAAGACCAGCACGGTCACCAGCAGCGGCTTCCTGCCTGTCGGCCTGTCCTTCATCGTGCGCCTCCCGAATGGAACTGGGACCCACAGTGGAGGACACCATCATCCGCCCGGGGACGCCGCCCGCGCCCGTGCTGAGCGTCGTCCGCGTCGCCGCGGGATGATGCTGCGTTCCTTTGTATGGGTCGAGGCGTCGAGTTTCGGCGCCTCACCCGCTCTTAGCGGTTTCCTGCAGTGGCGTCATGGCCACATATGCGGCCACGACAAGCTCGGATGAGGACATCAGCATCCGGCCGGCACTCACGGGTCTGCTCGGTGCTCGATGTCCTGGTGCGAGGGCGTCATGGCGCGTGCTGTTCTGTGGCGGGAGCGGTGCTTCGACACAGCGTCGAGGCCGCCAACAGGCCGAAGTCTCCGTGCCGGCCGGTGAGAGCCGACCACGCCCCCTGCCGGTCGCCCGGCGACGATCCCCTTGGCGCCTGCGTCACCGGCACCAGCGCGCTCGCCGCCCGTACCGGCTCGAAGCTGTTCGTCTGGACTGCCGTCGTCCTGTACGTCCTGCTCATCGCGGCCTGGGCGGTGGTCGCCTGGTACTCCCTGCGCCATGCCGTCCGGCAGCGTGCGCGCCCGAATGTCAGGGCCCGTGCAACGCTCCGGATGACACTGAGACAGCGTGACCCGCCCCTACGGCAGCGCCCCGGGCGCCGTCGAGGCCGTGCTCTGCGGGCGGGCCGTCTGCCCCACACCGGCGGATCCGTGCGCGGTCGTGGGACGGGCCCGGAGCTTGGCGGCGACCATGGCGGCGAACACGACAGCCCAGAACACTGCGGCGATCCAGACCTCCCAGCGGCCCACGCTCGTCATCCACGAGGTAGTGGTCGCGCGTCCCAGCTCGTGCGTGGTGACCGCGTACATACCGACCGGGAAGACGAGGTTCCACCAGCCGAGTTCGTAGCGCAGAGGGATGCGGCGCAGCGCGTGCCGCCATACGCCCAGTGCCAGCAGGAGCGGGATCAGCCAGCTTGAGAACGCCCACAGGACGACGGACGCCCCGATGACGAGCGGACGCGACAACATCGTGCTGCCGAGCGGGAGTGCGATCAGCCGGACTCCGGCGAGCACGGCGATCGCCGCCGCCCCCATGAAGATCCATACGGACGTCATGAGGCCTTCCGGCCGCACCGGCCGGGCCAGCAGCCGGGCCAGGACCAGTGCGGCGGTCAGCAGGTACTGCATCATGCCGACGGCCCAGCACACCACCGCCAGCACGGCCAGTACGTGTCCCGGGGTCACCCAGGCCAGCGAGGACGCTGCGACCGCAACCGACTCCGATCCCACTGCCCACAGGAACCAGGTGCCGTTCACCTGGTCGAGCGAGGGGCCTCGCTTGAGGGTGGTGATGAGCGCGAGCGGGATGCCGTAGTCCAGCACCACCCACCCCAGCGTCCCGAACGCCAGGAACGCCCCGGCGACTGCGGTGTGGCGGTCCGGCACAAAACGTGCGGCCAGCACGTTCGAGGAGATCGCGAGCGTGAGGAATGCGAAGGCACGCGGCCCGAGGAGATCCGCGACGAACCGCTCGCGCCGGCGCAGCAGCCGCCAGCCGTAGGCGGGCACCAGTAGCGCGAAACCGGCCACGGCCACCCACAGCAGTATGGCAGAGGCGGTGCTGGCGCCGTTGACGTACAGGGCGGTGGAGACGATGCCGGTGCCCATGACGAACGCGAGCGCGCCCGGGTTGAGGTTGGCCACCGCGGCGGAGACGGCCGCGCGGTATCCGGGCGGCCGGGAGCCGGGCGGGGTACGCCCGTGCTTGGGAAGGGCGGCATCCGGACGCCACTCATCGTGAGAGCCGGGTTCGGTGAGCCATTCGGCCAGGACCGTGGTATGGCTGTGGTCCATGTCCTGGGTGACGGTCAGCAGGGTGAGGCTGCGGTGTTCGGCCAGGTCCCGAAGTCGGGCAGCCGCGTACCGGTGCCGTTGATCACCCAGTTCGGTGAGATAGCGGCGGCGGAACTCACCGAACAGCTGGGGGTTGTTGCCGTACCAGCGCTGCAGTTCGACGGACGGTGCGACCTCCCGCAACCACGCGTCGAGTGGTGCGCCCTGCCTGCGCATGCCTTCCGGCCATGCCCGGTCGACCAGCACGCGCTCGCCGACCTCGCCGTCCACGCGTGGCGTCTGCTCATCGATTCTGCGGCAGATGATCCTGGTCATGACGCGTCCTCCGGCCGCACTCGCCGTAGCATCATTTTACTGGTAGGTCGTAGCCCGGCTGACTGCATGGTGGGGCAGGACCGAAGGCGCAGCCACCCGGCGCGACCAGCGCGTGCGGGCCTGCGGCGGTCAGTGGGACGCGGGGAAGCCCAGGTCCGGGCCGGCCGGCGTCTCGGCCGGGTCCGGCCAGCGGCTCGTGATGACCTTGCCGCGCGTGTAGAAGTGCGTGGCTTCGCTGCCGTACATGCGGTGGTCGCCGAAGGCCGAGTCCTTCCAGCCGCCGAAGGAGTGGTAGCCCACCGGCACGGGCATCGGCACGTTCACGCCGACCATGCCGGTTTCGACCTCCAGCTGAAACCGGCGGGCCGCGCCGCCGTCGCGGGTGAAGATGGCGCTGGCGTTGCCGTAGGGGGAGCCGTTGATGATGGCCATGGCCTCCTCGTAGGTCTCTGCGCGCAGCACGCACAGGACGGGACCGAAGATCTCGTTCCGGTAGGCGTCCGAGTCTGTGCTGACCTTGTCGAGGAGCGAGATGCCCATCCAGTGCCCGTTCTCCAGGCCCTCGACGGTGAAGCCCCTGCCGTCGAGTATCACGTCGGCTCCCTGGGCGGCCGCACCCGCGACATAGTCTGCGACCTCGTCGCGGTGCGCCTTGGTGATGAGTGGGCCCATGTCGGCCGTGGGGTCGTTGCCCGGGCCGATCTTGATTTTTGTAGCCCTCTCGGCGATCCGGGACACCAGCGCGTCGCCCGCCGAGCCGACCGCGACTACCACGGAGACTGCCATGCAGCGCTGACCTGCGGAGCCGTAGGCTGCGGTCACGGCGGCGTCGGCCGCCGCGTCGAGGTCGGCGTCGGGCAGGACCAGCATGTGGTTCTTCGCTTCGCCGAGGGCCTGGACACGCTTGCCGCTGGCGGACGCCCTGGTGTACACGTGGCGGGCGACAGGCGTGGAGCCCACGAACGAAACGGCCGCCACGTCCGGGTGGTCGAGGAGCGCGTTCACCGCGACCTCGTCACCGTGCAGAATGTTGAGCACACCGTCGGGCACGCCGGCTTCGGCCGCGAGTTCCGCGAGGAGCATGGACGCGGACGGGGCCTTGCTGCTCGGCTTGTGGACGAAGGTGTTCCCGCAGGCGATCGCCATGGGGAACATCCACATGCTGATCATCGCGGGGAAGTTGAACGGTGAGATGCCGACGATCACACCGAGCGGTTGGCGGATCGACGCGACGTCGATCTGGCTCGACACCCCCGTGGACGTCTCGCCCTTGAGCGCCGTGCCGAGCCCGCAGGCCAGTTCGACGATCTCCAGGCCCCGGGCCACCTCGCCCAGCGCGTCCGCGTGGGTCTTGCCCTGCTCGGCGGTGATCAGCGCGGCGAGGTCGTCGCGGCGCGCGTTCAGCAGCTCGCGGTAGCGGAAGAGGATCGCGATCCGGTGCGCGAGCGAGGACGTGGGCCAGGTGGCGTACGCCTGCTTCGCCGCGGCGACCGCAGCGTCGACCTCGTCGGCGCCGGCCATCGCAACCTGCGCGGTGACCTCCCCGGTCGCGGGGTCGGTGACGGGGCCCCAGGTGCCGGAGGCGCCTGGGGCGTCACTGAACGGCTTGCCATTGATCCAGTGGGTGACGGTCTTCATCGGAGGAACTCCTTCAAGGATGACGGCGGCGGGCCGCGCGGTTCTTGTTCGGACGCCCCACCACGCCCGTGTGAGTAGGGCGGCTGACATCGAAGCTACCGAGCCGAATTGCACGTGCAGGCGCTTCGGAGCCTCCCGGCCCGAAGTGCCTCCCTCAGGTCCCGTACCGTTGTGGCGTGGTTCACCCGCCTGCCGAGCGCCGCCGTGTTCGCCACGTGTTCGAAAATGGCCTGGGGCGGGGCCGGCTTCTACGGCTGAGGCGCATCGCTGTGCCCGTTGACCGGTACTCAAAGGGCTGCTCAGGGCCGAATCTCCTCCGCCTCTGCGCACAGGGCATCACCTTCGGTGCCGAGCTTGCCCTTCGCGTATCGCTGCAAGGCGGGCCATTTGCTCGCCCATGCCGCGCGTCCCGGCCAGCGGCGTGCGGGCGTGCGGCCAGACCGTGTGGACCAGGGCCGTATGCCGCGCGCCACCGAGGGCGACGACGGGGTCGAGGTGTACGACGTTGCGCTCGGTTGCCTGTTCCAGGAGAAGCCGGGCTGTTGTCGAACCGGCCGTGCCATGGGGTGTGTCGTACGGCTCGATGACGTCCTCGAGGTCCAGGAGGCCGTAGCGTGTCGAGAGGATGAGCAGACGCTCGGGCTGGAGCGCTTCGGCTGGCCTGCGGCACGCACGGTGGTAAGAGCCGAGGTACATGTCTGCCGCTCGCGCGGGCCATCCCAGTTTGCGGCTGCCACAGGGGATGACAACGAGTTCCGGTCCGAGACAGTCGACATGCTCGTATGCGGTCATGGCTGCTCTCCTGACTGTTTGTGGGTGGTGTTGCGTGTCGTCGCGGTGACAGCGGCGACCAGGCCGGGTACAAGGTGCCGGCGCACGGGCGGCTGTCGGGCGGCCCATGAGAGGGGGCGGGGTGTGGCTTGCGTTTCACACAACCAGGCTTCGCACAGCAGCGATCTCGGCCGAGTGGACTTGAAGCCCTCGGATCAGGACACGAGGTGACCCTGCGCCTCGGCTGTGCGGCGGCGGCATTCCGCGCGGGCATCGGCTCCCCGGCCCGATGTCCATATACGAGGTAGTTATGACCGGTCTGGCTCTTCGGCTCAGCTCTCCCGGCGCCCTACCGTCGTCAGCGGGAAGTGGGCGAACGGGTTGACCTCCGCAACGGATGCGAGGTCTTCGGACACGTAGGCGGATGACAGCCTGACCGCGTCCGGCACCGACGGCTCCGACTGAGGGAAGAAGGCGTTCCAGCTGTGGCCTCGCAATCACGCACCGGTCGAACGGTGGCTCACCGACTGGAGTTCGGGCTCAATGAGTGGGTCGTGGACGAGCAGCGACAGCGGTACCTGCACGACCAGGGCTCGGTCGGTCAGTCATGGAGGGACTTCTTCGCCTCCCCGGCCTCCTTGGCAGGCGGAGAGGGAAGTACCGCCATGGCCGTCGGGAGTGACGACGGGAATGAGGCGGCGGTCAGGGCGGTCCGGGCTGCGGCGCTGATCCACGCGTATCGAGTGCGCGGCCACTTGGTGGCCGCCACCGACCCTCTCACGTCGCAGCCCGCCGCCGCACATCCAGAGCTCGACATCGCCGCTTTCGGACTCCACGATGTGGACCGGGAAGAGAAGTTCGTCGTGGACGGGTTCGCCGGGCACGACGCGATGACTCTTCAAGACGTTGTGGACAGCCTGCAGGAGTTCTACTGCCGCACCGTCGGGTTCCAGTACATGCACATCCAGGACTCCCGCGAGCGTCACTGGATCCAGCAGCGGATCGAGGGACCGCAGCGTCGGCCCGACCGCGCCGAACAGTTGCAGATCCTCTACCGGTTGGGTGCGGCGGAAGCGTTCGAGACGTTCCTGCAGACCAAGTACGTGGGCCACAAGCGGTACTCGCTCGAAGGCGGCGAGTCGGCGATCGTACTGCTCGATGCCCTGTTGCTCCGCGCCATCGAGGAAGGCGTGGGGGAAGTCGTCATCGGGATGGCCCACCGTGGCCGACTCAATGTCCTGGCCAACATCGTGGGCAAGTCCTACGCGCAGATCTTCCACGAGTTCGAGGACGCGGCGGACATCCGTTCGGTCCAGGGATCCGGGGATGTGAAGTACCACCTCGGCGCGGAGGGCACCTACCGTGCCCTGCAAGGCGGCACGATCGCCGTCTCGGTCGTGGCGAACCCGTCGCATCTGGAGATCGTGGGGCCGGTGGCTCAGGGAGTCGTGCGCGCAAAGCAGGACCTCGCAGGGGACCGCGGCCGGCGTTTCCCGGTACTGCCGGTCGTCATGCACGGTGACGCGGCGTTCGCCGGCCAAGGCGTGGTCGCCGAGACCCTGAACATGTCGCAGCTGCCCGGCTACCGCACGGGTGGGACGGTTCACGTCATCATCAACAATCAGGTCGGCTTCACCACCACACCTGCCAACGGCCGTTCGAGCACGTACGCCACCGATGTCGCAAGGACGGTGGAGGCCCCGATCTTCCACGTCAACGGTGACGACCCGGAGGCCGTCGCCAGGGTCGCGCAGTTGGCCTTCGACTACCGCCAGGCGTTCCACAAGGACGTCGTGATCGATCTCGTCTGCTACCGGCGGCATGGGCACAGCGAGGTCGACGACCCGTCCATCACACAGCCGGTGATGTATGACCGCATCGACGCCAAGGCTTCGGTGCGCGGGCTGTACGCCGAGGTGCTGGTCCGACGAGGGGACATCGGCGAGCGGCAGGCGGAAGGCGCACGCCGGAACTACCAGGAGCATCTTGAGCGGGCCTTCGCCGAGACCCGGGCCCTGCCCCTCTCCGACGCCCTCGATGGCGTCCGTTCCGGCGACGCCGAGGAACGGGCCGTCGACCATCGGGCTGTGACCGCGATCGACGAAGCGGCCGCCCGGCACGTCATCGGTTCGCAGACCGACCTGCCACGAGACTTCACCGTGCACCCGCGTGTCCTGCCACAGCTCCAGAGGCGTACGGCCATGCTCGACACCGGGGCGATCGACTGGGCCACCGCGGAGACACTGGCGATGGGCTCCCTGCTGCTGGAGGGGGTTCCGGTGCGGCTGGCGGGGCAGGACTCGCGCCGCGGCACGTTCGGCCAACGCCACGCCGTACTCACCGACCGGCGCACCGGCGCGGAGCACACGCCGCTGAACACCCTGGTCCCGCGGGCCCAGGGCTTCACACCGTACGACTCGATGTTGTCCGAACTGGCGGCGCTGGGGTTCGAGTACGGGTACTCGCTGGCGCGCCCCGACGCTCTGGTGCTGTGGGAGGCCCAGTTCGGGGACTTCGCCAACGGCGCTCAGACGGTCGTCGACGAGTACATCGCGTCATCCGAACAGAAGTGGGGACAGCGCTCCGCGGTGACGCTGTTGCTGCCGCACGGCCTGGAGGGGCAGGGGCCGGACCATTCCTCCGCCAGAATCGAACGCTTCCTTCAGCTGTGTGCACAGGACAACATGACCGTCGCCCTGCCCTCCCTGCCGAGCAACTATTTTCATCTGCTCAGGCAGCAGGGGCTGGGCGACCGCACCAGGCCGCTGATTGTCTTCACCCCGAAGTCGATGCTGCGGACGAAGGCCGCGACCTCCACGCTGGCCGAGTTCACACAAGGCGGCTTTCGACCGGTGATACCGGATCACACGGTGGACCCGGCCCGGGTCAGGCGTGTGCTGTTGTGCTCGGGCAAGGTCTTCTACGACCTCGATGCCCACCGGCACAGCTCCGGCCTGTCGGACACGGCGATTGTCCGTGTGGAGCGCCTGTACCCGTTCCCCGGGGAAGAGCTCGTGGCGGAACTCGGCCGCTTCCCTGCCGGTGTGGAGGTACGTTGGGTGCAGGAGGAACCCGAAAACCAAGGAGCGTGGTTCTTCGTCGGGCCGCGCCTGCACCGGCTGGGCGACCACGCCCCTGAGTGTGTCAGTCGACCGGAGGCACCTGCCCCCGCCGTCGGCTCCGCCCGTCGCCATGCCATCGAGCAGAACGCCCTGGTGACATCGGCTTTCCACTGAGTGTCCGCCGACGGTGCAACGACGGGGCGCCTCCGCATGTGAGCGCGCCCCGTCCCGCGGTGCGTCATCGGCGGCTGTCATCAGTGGGACCGGTTGTGCCTGAGACGCACTGACGGCTTTCCGAGCCGCGCCCGGTTCTTCCGGGTCCGCCGGGGCCGCGCGTGTTGCGGCGACGTGGCGTAGTAAGTGCCGGACACCACCGCCCACGCCGCGGAGAGCACGGTGTAGAGCGAGTACCAGCCACAGCAGATCGAAGCCACACACCGAGCCCGCCCAGCGCAGCCGTGGCCGGCGTACCCGGTGTGGTCGCCGACTGGGCCAAGGCCCCCACGAGGTTCGTTCGTTCGGTCGTTGCCTGGTCGGCGTAGTGCTTCTCTGCGAGGTTGGCCTCGGCCCGGGTGGTGAAGATGCGGCCGCGGATGCATTCCGTTTGGATCCCCCCGGGCGGGGATGCCCGTGGACGTACTTGGCTTCGACGTCGGCAATCGGCTCCACCGAATTGGCAATTGTTGGCGCCGACGGGTGTCCGATGACGGTCTGCGGTGGCCCCATCCCATGGCCGTACCCGCAGGCGAGCGGCAGTGGGGCCGCTGAACGACGTCCGCGCCGGACGTACTCGCCGCCGGGTTCGGGCGGCACGACATCTGCCTTGACGACGGCCGCGTCCACGAGATCCGCTCCCTGAAGCGGCCGCGGCCAAGGCCAAACAACCTGTTCCGATTCCCCAGGACGCCTCGGCGCTGGACGATCTTGAATGCCCGGCGGCTGCACGCGACGTGAGGGAGCAGGGGAGGCCATCAAGTGGCCGCGCACTCGGTACGCGTGGACGAGCGGCGCAACACGCCCCGGCCTTGACGGTCGCCTCGCCTCGGTCGTCACGTCTCACGGCCGTGGCGGCACAGAAGCCGTCCACGTCTGATCGACCGAGGAGGGGTTGTGCAGAACGCCTCCTTTCCTCAAGCGGAGTTGTCGATGCCGGTCGCGGTCGGACCGTCATCCGACTACGAGCTGAGCGATCACATCCCTTGTGGAGCGACCCCTCGACCACGTCGCGCCGACAACACCAAGGCGCCGGGACAGCTCAGATGGATGGGATCACGTGCCGTAGCTGGCGGACAGGCGCCGCCGACATCGTTCCACAGGTCCTGATGTCTAGGCTGTGGTGGCCGCGGCGCGGTAGAACTCGGCCGCGGTGACGGTGGCGGGGACACCGAGTTCGGCAGCGACCGCGGTGATCGCCTTGTCGCCGACAGCGAGGTCGGCCTGGCCGTCCGTGGTGAAGTACGGCGCGATGAACGTGTCGTAGTGAGCTCGGGCTTCTTCCGCGGTCTGACCACCGAGGAACGTGTGCATGTGTCGCACCGTGGTGTCGGCGTCGTCGTGGATCACCTGAAGTGCGCGCCGGTGGGCTCGTACGACGGCCTGGACCCAGCCACTTCCGGAATCGGCTTCCCGGTCTCGCGACCGCGGCAGGCGGCGAACCCCGGTCTCCCTCCGTGGGCACGCACTGCCCCGCACACCCGCCGACCGCTCCGACCGCAGCCGGGCAGGTGCACGGAGGAAGAAAAGTCAGACGGTGGTGTCCGCCTTGCCAGGGTCGCTCGGGTGCGACTCAAGAGGGGTGACGACGGACGTCATCCAGGACCACAGCGGCAAGGTGCTCAGGATCCTGTCACGCAACTCGGCCTCGTCGTTGGCCCGCCACAGGGCGATGCTGCGCATCTCACCCACCGGACGCCAGATCCGGACCAGGTGGCCGGAGGCGATCAACTCGACGGCCCGGGCGGCCTCCGCGGCGCGACGGCGGTCGACCTCGGCCGCCTCGGTGTCGTCGGGAATGTTGGTGGTGACCTCGATCAGGAACTCTTTCACAAGCCGGCCTTTCTCTGATGCTGCGAAAAGACACCGCGGCCTAAGCCGTGGTGGGTCGGGTGCGATAGAAATCCGCCGCGGTGAACGTGGCGGGCACGCCCAGTTCGGCGGCGACCGCTTTGACGGCCGTCTCGGCGGTGGCGAGGTCCGCCTGACCGTCGATGCTGAACGACGGGGCGATGAACCTCTCGTAGTGCGCCCGGACTTCCTCTTCCGTGTGTCCGTTGAGGAAGGCCTGGAGATACCTGACCGTGGTGTCGGGCTCGTCCCGGATCACGCGTAGCGCGCGCCGGTGGGCCAGCACGACGGCCTGGACCGCGGGGTCCTCCGGATCGGTGTAGGTCGGGTCGACGGACACACCGACGGTCGGGATCTGGAAGAGGTCACCGGCGAAGGCCAGCACCCGCCAGCCGTTCTCGGCGGCCACGGCTTCGGGCACCAGGGTGTCGCCCACCACCGCGGCGTCGATCGTGCCCTCGTGCAGCCTGCGCAGGTCCATGCCGTAGTCGCCGGGTGCACGGACGATGGTCTCGACATCGCGGTCCGGGTCCAGTCCGGCCTGGCGCAGCATGATGCGGGTGAAGCAGCCGGGCCCGGTGTGGTGCGGATGCACGGCCAGACGCTTCCCGGCCAGGTCGGCCAGCGAGTCCAGGCCGGCCCGGGCGAGGAACCAGAACTGGGGCTGCTGGGTGTTCACATTGAGCGCGACCCATGGGATGCCGCCGACCAGCCGGGACAGTAGCGTCCGGCCCAGGCCGATGACGGCCCCGCGGCGCAGCCGCTCCGGGTCCCAGATCGAGCCGTCCCGCAGGGCGACGTGGACACCGGCGTCGGCGTAGAAGTCCTGCTGGTCCGCGATGTAGGTGACTAGCTCCTCGTGGGGACCGCGCCCCACGTAGGTGAGATCGATCGTGTGCATGAACGCCTTCCTCAGAGGTGGCTGTGTCCTGTAGGCGGTCCGCCCGCCGGTCGCATCCGGGCGGGCCCGGCGGAGGTTTGTCCGGGACGGGGGTGTCGCTGCAAGGACGTCCTGTCGCGACTCGGCCGGAATGATGCTGCTGGTGTGGAATGCGCCACATGTCCGCTGTGCGGATGTGGGTGGCCCGGCGGCCGGCCGCCGACCGTGCGGGGCGCTGGAAACCCGGGAGCTTCGGGGTACCGAAGGATCTCCCGCACGGCAGGGCAAAGGCGGCAGAACGGGCCAATTCCCCGGGGGTGTGGGTGATCGGCAGCACTGTACACGCCGTCGCCGGTGCGGCTGGACGTGTGAGCGAAACTCCCGGCGAGCGGCGGATTCCTTGATCGACTCCCGTTGGCCGAGGTCTCTTCGCGGCTCCTCCGGGCTCGGCCGGGGTCCTCGCCACTCTCCGGTGATGCGCCATCAGTTCGACTCCAAGTTGCCGTCAGGTGAAGCGATCTGGCGATGTGTCAGGCCTGCGCGCCGGCCCTTCGGTCCGGTCGTCGGCGCCCCGGCGCCAGGGCCCCGGGACGAGAGGGCCTTCTCGGGAAGTCCCCAGGCGAGTCTTGACGCCGATGAACACCCTACCTATCGTCGTTCCAAATGCTGGCGCGAGTTCGAGATAATGAACACGGTGGTCAAGGATGACTCAGCAGGTTCGGGCTTTGGCAGGAACGCGGGTGATCGACGCCGCGACGATGGTCGCGGGCCCGCTGGGCGCGTCGATCCTGGCTGACTTCGGTGCCGACGTGGTCAAGGTGGAGCCCATCGCAGGGGACGAGTCCCGTACGTTCGGCCCCGGCCGAAACGGCATGAGCGGTGTCTACGCCGGGGTCAACCGGAACAAGCGGGCGATCGCACTCGATCTGCGCACGGAGGAGGGCCGGGAGCTCTTCCACGAGCTGTGCGCCGGCGCCGACGTGCTGATCGAGAACATGCTCCCCGCTGCCCACGCCAAGTTCGGCCTGACCGCCGAGGAGCTTCGGGAGCGCCACCCCCACCTGATCTGCCTGAACGTGAGCGGTTACGGCGACAGCGGCCCGTCGGCCGGCCGGCCCGCGCTGGATCCTGTCGCCCAGGCCCTCACCGGCATGATCCAGGCCACCGGGGACTCCGACGGCCACGGCATCAAGGCCGGCCCGCCGGTGGCCGACAGCTCGGCCGGATACCTGGTCGCCGTCGCGGCCCTGGTCTCGCTCTTCGCGAAGCAGAAGACCGGAGCCGGCCAGAACGGGTCGGTGTCGCTGGTGGCCTCGCTGTTCCACCTTCAGTCGCCGTGGCTGGGCCAGTACATGCTGGCCGACTACGTGGCACCGCGCGTCGGCAACGCGAGCAACTTCTACGCGCCGTACAACGCGTACGCGACGCGCGACGGCGGGGCCGTCCACATCGTCGCCTTCAACGACCGGCACTTCGAGCGGTTCGTGAAGGCGGCCGGCGCCGAGCACCTGCTCGACGACGAGCGGTTCACGAGCGCGGCGAGCCGGCTGGCCCACCGCGAGGAACTCGACGTGGTGCTCGCACCCTGGTTCGCCGAGCGTGACCGGGACGACATCGTCACCCTGCTCACCGACCAGAACATCATCTGCGCCCCGGTCCTCGCGTACGACGAGGCCGTGGAGCACCCCCAGATCCGCGCGCTCGAACTGGTCGTCGACCTGGAGAGCAAGGCCCTCGGCGAGGTCCGGGTGCCGGGCCTGCCGATCAAGCTGTCGGACACTCCCGGCCGTGTGGAGCGTCCGCCGACCGCCCTGGGCGAGCACACCGCCGAGCTTCTCAAGGAGCTCGGCCACAACGACCAAGACATCGCACGGCTGCTGGCCGCGCGCGTCGTCCGCTGAACTCACAACGTCCTGACAGGAGCATCACATGAAGGTTGGTATCAGGATCCCCGGCGCCGGTCCCTGGGCCGGACCGGACGCGATCAGCGAGGTCTCCCGCTACGCGGAGAAGATCGGCTTCGACTCGCTGTGGATGACTGACCACGTGGCCCTGCCCACGAAGGTGGAGACGGCCTACCCGTACACCGCCGACGGCAAGTTCCTCTGGGCGCCCGAAACCCCCTACCTGGACTGCCTCACCGCGCTGACCTGGGCCGCGGCCGCGACGGAGACCGTCGAGCTGGGCACGTCCTGCCTGATCCTGCCGTGGCGCCCGCTGGTACAGACGTCGAAGACGCTGGTGAGCATCGACGTCCTGTCCAAGGGCCGCCTGTCCGTCGCCATCGGCGTCGGCTGGATGAAGGAGCAGTTCGAGGCGCTGGGCGCGCCGTTCAAGGACCGCGGCCGCCGGGTGACCGAGATGGTCAAGGCCATGCGCCAGATGTGGACCGAGGACGAGGTCTCCTGGGACGGCGACTTCTACAACCTGCACGACTTCATGATGTTCCCCAAACCCGTGCGCGGCACGATACCGGTCTGGTTCGCCGGCTACAGCGAGGCGTCGCTGCGCCGTATCGCCGCCATCGGTGACGGCTGGCACCCGCTGGCCGTGGGCCCGGAGGACTACGCGGGCTACCTCGCCACGCTGAAGTCGTACGTGGAGCAGGCCGGCCGCGACATGAGCGAGATCACGCTCACCGCGCGCCCGCTACGCAAGGCGCCCTACAACGCCGAGACGATCGAGGCGTACGGCGACCTCGGTGTCACCCACTTCATCTGCGACACCTCGTTCGAGCACGCCACGCTCGAGTCCGCGATGGAGGAACTGCAGGCTCTCGCCGAGGCGGTCCTGCCGACCGCGCACCGTCTCCCCTGAGGCCCGAACGAAGGAGACCCGATCATGCGTGCACTCACCTCCAGTGTTCCGCTGGTCCTCGGTGACCAGCTCACAGACGCCTCGAACGGAGCCACGTTCGAGACCGTCAACCCCGCCGACGGCAGCGTCATCGCGAACGTCGCCGAGGCGACCGTGGACGACGTCGCCCGCGCCGTCGAGGCCGCGCGAGCCGGCGCCAAGGCCTGGCAGCGGATGCGGCCCTCGCAGCGCACCCGTCTGATGCTGCGCTACGCGGCGCTCATCGAAGCGAACAGGGAGCGGCTCGCCGAGCTGCAGACCCGCGACATGGGCAAGCCGATCCGCGAGTCCGCGACGATCGACCTGCCGGTCATGGTCGAGACCGTGGAGTACTTCGCCGGCCTCGTGACCAAGATCGAGGGGCGGACGACCCCGGCCCCCGGCCGCTTCCTGAACTACACGGTGCGCGAGCCGATCGGTGTGGTCGGTGCGATCACCCCGTGGAACTTCCCCGCCGTGCAGTCGATCTGGAAGATCGCGCCGGCCCTGGCGATGGGCAACTCCATCGTCCTGAAGCCGGCGCAGCTGGCACCCCTCGTGCCGGTGGCGCTGGGTGAGCTGGCCCTGGAGGCCGGCATCCCCGCCGGCGTCGTGAACGTCCTGCCGGGCCGCGGCTCGGTGGCGGGAAACGCGCTGGTCCAGCACCCGGGCGTCGGCAAGGTCACCTTCACCGGTTCGACCGAGATCGGCCAGGAGATCGGCCGGATGGCGGCGGACCGGCTGATCACCACCTCCCTGGAGCTGGGCGGCAAGTCGGCGCTGGTCGCCTTCGCGGACGCCTCCCCGAAGGCGGTCGCCGACGTGGTCTTCACGGCCATGTACGGCAACCAGGGCGAGACCTGCACCGCGCCCAGCCGGCTCCTGGTCGAGCGCCCGATCTACGACGAGGTCGTGGAGCTGGTCAAGGCACGGGTCGACGCGGCCCGGGTCGGCGACCCGCTCGACCCCGAGACGGAGATCGGCCCGCTGGTCAACGCGGCGCAGCGCGACTCGGTTCACTCCTACGTGGTGTCGGGCGCCGAGGAGGGTGCCCGTCTGCTGGCGGGCAGCACCGAGGCTCCAGCAGAGGGTCCGGGCTTCTTCTACCGGCCGGCGCTGTTCGCGGACGTGGCCCCGGACATGCGGATCGCTCGCGAGGAGATCTTCGGCCCCGTCCTCGGTGTGCTGCCGTTCGAGGGCGAGGAGCAGGCGGTCGAGCTGGCGAACGACACGATCTACGGCCTCGCGGCCGGTGTGTTCACCCGCGATGTCGGCCGGGCCCTGCGCTTCGCGGGGACGCTGGACGCGGGGAACGTGTGGATCAACAGCTGGGGCGTGCTCAACCCGGCCTCGCCGTACCGCGGGTTCCGCCACAGCGGCTACGGCAGTGACCTCGGTCGCAGCGCGATCGAGAGCTTCACGAAGGAGAAGAGCGTATGGGCACGTCTGGACTAGCGCCGCAGGGCGCCGACGTCCCGGTCGTCGCCCGCCTGCGGGAACTGCGGGGCCTCGCCCGGTGGTCACCCGCTCCGGACTACTCGATCGCCCAGGATGCGCTCTTCGCGCAGGATCCGGACGCGGTGGCCGTTCTCACGGCCGGACCGCAGGAAGTCGGCGAGATCACGTTCGGCGAGGTCCAGAGGGCCGCGCTGCGGATCGGCGACGTACTGCGGGCACAGGGCGTCGCCCCGGGCGACCGGGTCGCGCTCTACCTCGACCCCTCGCCGGCCGCGGCGGAGGCCGTCTTCGGAGTGCTGGCCGCCGGGGCGGTGCTCCTTCCGATCCCGCGGCTCATGGCCGGCGGCTCGGTAGCCCACCGCCTGAGCGACTCTGGGGCGAAGGTGCTCGTCACCGACGGGCTGGGTCTTGAGCGGCTGCGGTCGACGGGCTGCGACGTCGAGGGCCGGGTCGTGCTGACGGTCGACGGTACCGAGGGGAAGGGGATCGCCGGCCGGAAGGGCGACGACCACTCCGACGCACCCTGGCCGGCCGGTCCGACGCACCCCGCCCTGCTGATGTACACCTCGGGCACCAGCGGTCCGCCCAAGGGCATCCTGCACGGCCACCAGGTGCTGCTCGGCCACGCCGGAGTGGACTACGCCTTCGAGTTGTTCCAGCCCAGGGACGTCTACTACGGGACGGCCGACTGGGGGTGGATCGGCGGCCTCATGCTGGGGCTCCTCGTCCCGTGGTCGTTCGGCGTCCCGGTCGTCGCGCAGCGGCAGACGCATTTCGATGCGGACGCCACGCTGGACCTGTTCGCGCGGTGCGGCGTCACGACCGCCTTCCTGCCGCCTTCCGTCCTGCGCCTGTTGCAGGCGAACGGCCGGGCGCCCGAGCGCAGGCTGCGTGCCGTCGTCACCGGCGGCGAGCCGGCGGGGCGCTCGGAGATGGCGTGGTCCCGGCTGCACCTGTCGCAGGCCGTGAACAAGGCGTACGGCCAGACCGAGGCGAACGGTCTCATCGGTGACTCGGCGGCGCTGGGCTCCGTCGACGACGACACGATGGGTGCCCCGTATCCGGGTCACACCATCGCGCTGCTCGGCGAGGACGGCCGGGAGGTCGCCCACGGTGAGGTCGGCGAGATCGCCCTGCGGCTTCCCGACCCGGTCGCGCTACTGGGGATCTGGGATGCGAGGACCGAGGGCCCGGTGCCCCCGGCCGGCGACTGGCACCGGACGAACGACCTGGCCAGGCGTGCTCATGGACAGCGCCTGGAGTACCTGGGCCGCGCGGACGACGTCATCAAGAGCCGCGGCTACCGGATCGGCCCCTCGGAGATTGAGGACGCCCTGGTGAACCACCCGCTGGTGGCCGAGGCCGCCGCGGTCGGCATCCCGGACGACAGGATCGGTCAGCGGGTGAAGGTCTTCCTGCGGTTCACCGACGGTGAGGCCGGCGGTGAGGTCGGTGAGGCGCTCCGCTCGGAGCTGTGCGACCTGGTGGCCGCCACGGTCGGGCCGCACGCCAAACCCCGTGAGTTCGAAGTGGTCTCGTCCCTGCCGAGGACGGAGACCGGGAAGCTCCTGCGGCGCGAACTCGCTCCGGCCCGGCACTGACCGGCTCCCTTCCGCGGCGCTGCCGCCCGAGACGGCCGCCCGGCGGCGCGCGTGCCCGGATGGCACCTGCAGACACACATCACGTACAGACACACATCACGAGAGGGACCACCTATGCGTAGATTCTGGCATGTCGGTCTCAACGTCACCGACATGGACCGCACCATCGAGTTCTACCGACTCGTGGGCTTCGAGGTCGTGCAGGACAAGGAGGTCGACGACGCCAACCTCGCGCGGGCGTTCATGATCGACCAGGGCAGCAAGCTGCGCTTCGCGCACATGCGCCTGAACAACGCGCCCGATGAGGCGATGCTCGACATCATCGAGTGGCGCGACGTGCCGGCGACCCGCGAGCGGTCCGTCGCCGACACCGTCAACCCCGGCCTGTGCCGCTTCTCGATCCTCACGGACGACATCCAGGGCGAGTACGACCGCCTGAGCGTCGCGGGCGTCAAGTTCCTGCACACCCCTCAGACCGTCATGGCTCCCGACGGGGTGAACGGGTGGAAGATCCTCTTCGCGGCGGACCCCGACGGTACGCTGTTCCACTTTGTCGAGTTGGTAGGGGACTCAGCCAAGCACTGAGACTTCCCTGACCGGAAAGTAGGAGACGTGGCGAAGGGGCCTTCCGAATCCAGCGACGTGGTCGTCGACGACGATGCCGACCAGGGAGCCGGGGTTCTCGTGCCGGCGGTGTCGCGCACGGTACGGGTACTCGACCACCTGGTCCGGCACGCCGACGGGGCGACGGTCACCGAACTCGCCAAATCGTGTGGGCTGGCCAAGAGCACGGCGTCGAACCTGATCCGGACGATGGTCAGTGAAGGTCTCATCGAGTACAGCTCCGACACCCGGCGCTACAACCTGGGACCGCTGCTCGTGGAGTACGGCGTGGCGGCGGTCACCAGGACCACCCCGGTCGCCGAGGCACGGCCGTTCATGGAGCGGCTGGCCGAGCGGACCGAGCTGGCGTGTCTCGCGATCTCGCCGATGCCCGACGGGCACTTCACCGCGATCGCGAAGATCGAGAGCCGCAAGGACATCAAGATCACCATCGAGATCGGCTCCCGGTTCGACCGGGACGCGCCGCTGCTCAGCCGGCTGACGGACGCGTGGCGTGACGGCGTGCCGGCCGCGGACGATGATTCGCGCCGCGAGGAAGTGCGCTCCCGCGGTTTCGGAGTCGTCTTCGGGGAGTACGCCCCCGAGCTGAACGTCATGGGTTTCCCCGTCTTCGACCGTGACGGGCAGCCCTGCCTCGTGATCAGCCTGCTCGGCATGGGAACGGATCTCACGCCGCAGGACATTGACGAGTTGGCCCCGTACCTGGTCACCGCCGCGCGTGCCATCACGGTGCGCAGTGGCGGCCGGGTACCGGCCGACTACCCGGAGGCGGGCCCGGAGCGATCCGCCGGCTGATCCCACCAGACTCACAGGCCCGGCGCCCGCACCGCCGGGCCTGTGAACCCGCACCGCCGGTCGCGGACACCTTCTTGAGGAGCACGAACCATGGACAGCCACACTATCGCCGTTGTGGGAGGTACCGGTCCACAGGGCAAGGGCCTGGCCCTGCACTTCGCCCGCGCCGGCCACAAGGTCGTCATCGGATCCCGCTCGGCCGGGCGCGCAGAGGAGGCCGCGGCCGAGATCCGCGCGCGGGTCGGCTCGGCCGTCGACGTCCTCGGCCTGGACAACAGGGGTGCCGTCGAGGCGGCCGAGGCCGTCCTGATCGTCGTGCCGTGGGACGGCCACGAGGAACTGATCGGGGCTCTCGCGCCGGTGCTGGCGGGGAAGCTGGTCATCAGCTGCGTCAACCCGCTCGGCTTCGACAAGCGCGGCGCGTACGGCCTGGACGTCGAGGATGGCAGCGCCGCCGAGCAGACGCAGAGGCTCGTGCCCGACGCCGTGGTCGTCGGCGCGTTCCACCACCTGTCCGCCGTCTCCCTGTGGGAGGCCGAGGGCCCCCTCGGTCACGAGGACGTCCTGGTGGTCGGCGACGACAAGGACGCCAAGGAGAAGGTCGCCGCCCTCGCCGCGACGATCACCGGCCGCCCCGGCATCGATGGCGGTGTCCTGCGCCTGGCCCGTCAGCTGGAGCCGCTCACCGCCGTCCTCATCAACATCAACCGGCGCTACAAGACCCGTTCGGGCGTCTCGGTCTCCGGGATCCCGGCATGATCCTCGAACTGCGCGAGTACATCGCGCTGCCGGACCGGACTCAGGACCTGCACCGGCGCTTCGCCGACGAGACCCTGGACCTCTTCAGGGAATTCGGTCTGGACCTCAGGGGTTTCTGGCACGTCGTCGACGACCGGCGGCGGATCTACTATCTGTGCGCGTTCGATGACGTGAACGCAGCAGTCGTGTTCTGGGATGCCTTCAGGGCGGATCCGCGGTGGATCGAGCTGAAGGAACGCAGTGAGGCCGATGGCCTGTTGATCGAGGAAATCGTGAGCACGTATCTCACTGAGCCCGACTACGTGGCAGCTCGTCGCTGATTCTCCGGCGAGGCCGGATGCGGTCGTGCATTCGGCCTCGCCATGACCGGCCGACCGATGTTCGAAATCTCGGCCGGAATGGATTCGCGCATCCCTTTTATTCAGCATTGTGGACAAAGTTCACCATCGTGAATCGAGAGTCGATGATCAAGGGCATTCAGCTACACGCCTGGGCAGGTGGACCGAGCCTGGTCGAGGTCGCCGAGGTCGCCGCTCGGACCTTCGAGACGATCTGGGTCACCGACCAGATGCAGTCGCGAGGAGTGGGCGCCGTCCTGGGGGCGATCGCGGCCAGGACCGGTGCCGGTGTCGGCACTGCGGTGACGTTCCCGTTCGGGCGCAACCCCCTGGAACAGGCGTCCACGATGGCCACGTTGGCCGAGTTCATGCCGGCGGGCCGCCAGGTGAGCATGGGGATCGGCACCGGCGGTGGCCTGGTGCGCGCCCTGATGGAGCGGGGGCAGCCCGTCGGCCGCGTCGCCGAACTCATCAGGTTCTGCCGCGCGCTCTGGCGGGGTGAGAGCGTCCGCATGGGCGACTATCCCCTCACCTGCGCGGACCTGGGCCTGCGTGCGGACGGTCGCGCGTCCCTCGACTGGGTCGACGACCCCGCGGTCCGGGTGATCGTGGCTGGCACGGGTCCCAAGGTCCTTGAGATGACGGGCGAGTTGGCCGACGGCGTGATCTGCGCGAGCAACTTCCCGGCGCACAGCCTCGCGGCCTTCCGCAGCGGCCAGTTCGACGCGGTCAGCAACCTGGCCCGCCTCGACGCCGGCCGGGAGCGCAGCGACCGCCCGGAGTTCACCCGCATATACGGAGTGAACGTGTCCGTCTCGGCGGACCGCGACCGCGCCAACGCCGCCGCCCGCTGGCAGGCCGCCCTGATCGTCTCCCAGCAGCCGCACGAGAGCCTGCAGCAGGTCGGCTTCGAACAGTCCGACTACGCGGCGACCCGCGAGGCCGTCCACGCGGGCAAGGGCATCGCCGCAGCGGCCGAACTCCTGCCCCAGTACGTGGCCGACCAGCTCGTCATCTCGGGAACGCCCGGCGACTGCATCGCGTTGCTCGCCGAACTCCTCGACTACGCCCGCGGGGCCGGCTTCACCGAGGCATACGTCGGAGCCCCCGTCGGCCCGGACCCGGCGGAAGCCGTGGACCTGCTCACCACCGAAGTCCTTGCGGAGCTCATATGAACGCCGTTGCGGACCAGACACCGCTGTGCCTGTCGGAGATCGTGAGCGGCGTCGCGACGGTGACGCTGAACCGCCCCGACGCGCGCAACGCCATGAACATCCCGCTGCTCCAGCAGCTGGTCGCGGCGCTCAAGGACGCCCGCGGACAGGGCGTCGACGTCCTGCTGCTGAAGGCGGAGGGCCCGGCCTTCTGCGCGGGTGCCGACGTGCGGTCGGACGACGGCACCGCGGTGGGCCGGCCCGGCCTGCGCCGGCAACTGATCGAGGAGGCGTGCGACCTCGTCGAAGCGTTCCCCGCCTCGGTCGCCGCCGTGCAGGGCCCGGCCGTCGGCGGCGGATGGGCCCTGGCCGTCGCTGCCGTGGTCACGCTGGCGACTCCGGGCGCGATGTTCCGCTTCCCGGAGCTCCGGCTGGGCTTCCTGCCCCCGGACCAGACGGTCCGCCGCCTGCGGGCCGCCGTCGGTCCCGCGGCGGCGTTCCGGCTGCTGGTGGCGGATGAACGTTTCACCGGAGACGACCTGGCCCGGCTCGGCCTGGTCGACGTAGTCGAGGCCGTGGACCTCGGCCACCGGGCCCGGCACCTCGCCGAGCAGTTCGCGGCCGCACCGTCCGATCTTGTCCGGACCCTTCGGACGGCTCTCACCACCTGACTTCCCCCGCGGCGACCGCACCGTTCGGACCACCCGATCCACCCGGCCGCCCGATCCCCTTCGGAAAGGCGACAACCATGAGCGCGAACCCCTTCATCGAATCCGAGGATCAGGAGCAGTTGCGGGCCACGGCCCGTGCGGTGATCGCACGTCACGCTCCCCAGCGTGACGTGCGGATCTGGGACGAGGAGGGCTCCTACCCCGAGCACCTCTACCGCGAGATCGCCAAGCTGGGCTGGTACGACATCGTCGCGGACGACGAACCCCTCGAGGGCATGGCCGGCCTGCTGATCGCGCTGTGCGAGGAGGTCGGGCGGGCGAGTTCGGACCTGGTCGCGCTGCTGAACTTGAACATCAGCGGGATCCGCGACCTGATCCGCTGGGGCACCCTCGAACAGCAGGAGAAGTACGCCGAGCCCGTGCTGCGCGGCGACGGCAGGTTCTCCATCGCGGTCTCGGAGCCGGACGTCGGCTCGGACGCGGCGAGCGTGTCGACGACGGCGGAACGCGTCGAGGGCGGCTGGCTGCTGAACGGGCAGAAGACCTACTGCGAGGGTGCGGGGATCCCGGGCACGGTGATGGAGCTGTTCGCGAAGACCGGCGACAGCGGCCGCAAGCGCGACGACCTCGCCGTCTTCCTGGTCCCCTCGGACCACCCGGGTGTGGAGATCCGCCGGATGCCGGCCCTGGGCCGCAACATCAGCGGGATCTACGAGGTGTTCCTCCACGACGTGCTGGTCCCCGACGAGGCCCTGCTGGGCGAGCCGGGCCAGGGCTGGCAGATCCTGAAGGAGCGGCTGGTCCTGGAGAGGATCATGATCAGCTCGGGGTTCCTGGGCAGTGTCGGACAGGTCCTGGACATGACGGTCGAGTACGCCAACGAGCGCGAGCAGTTCGGGAAGACGATCTCGTCGTACCAGGGTGTGACGCTGCCGCTCGCGGAGATGTTCGTCCGCAAGGACGCGGCCCGCTGCGCGGTGCAGCGGTCGGCGGCGTTCTTCGACGCGGGCCTGCCGTGCGAGACAGAGAGCACGATGGCCAAGTTCCTGTGCGGCCAGATCTACGCCGAGGCGTCGGCGCTGGCGGTGCAGCTGCAGGGCGCGTACGGCTACGTCCGCGACCACACGCTGCCGATGCACCACTCGGACGGGATCATCGCCCGGGTCGTGGCCGGACCGCCGTCGGTGCAGCTGAACTTCATCGCGCGGTCCATGGGCCTGCGAGCCCACTGACCATGCACGAGCGTCCACGTGAGGAGACCGCGGTGACTTCCACACCCGTACGCCGTGCCCTGGCCAGGGCCAGGGCGGGCAAGAACATCGACCGCCGGGAGGCGGCGGCCCTGCTCGGGGCGCGCGGCGACGACCTGGCCTCGCTGTGCGAGGTCGCCGGGTCCGTGCGCTCGGCGGGTCTCCTCGACGCGGGGCGGCCCGGCATCGTCACCTACAGCAGGAAGGTGTTCGTACCGCTGACCCGGCTGTGCCGGGACCGGTGCCACTACTGCACGTTCGCGACCACCCCGGGCCGGGTCGAGGAGGCCTACCTCACGCCCGGGCAGGTCCTCGACATCGCCCGGGAGGGAGCCCGACTGGGCTGCAAGGAGGCCCTGTTCACGCTCGGGGACCGTCCGGAGGCCCGGTGGAAGGCCGCCCGGGAGTGGCTGGACGTACACGGCTACGAGGACACCCTGGCGTATGTGCGGGCGATGGCGATCCTGGTGCTGGAGGAGACCGGCCTGATCCCGCATCTGAACCCCGGGGTGATGAGCTGGACGGAACTGCAGCGGCTGAAGCCCGTCGCAGGGTCGATGGGCCTGATGCTGGAGTCGACGGCACGGTCGCTGTGGGCGGAGTCGGGGGGCTGCCACTACGGGTCCCCGGACAAGGACCCCGCGGTGCGGCTGCGGACGATCGAGGACGCCTCCCGTAGCAGTATCCCCTTCACGACGGGGATCCTGATCGGTATCGGCGAGAGCGCCGAGGACCGGGTCGAGTCGATCCTGGAGATCCGCCGCATCGCCCGGCAGTACGGGGCGGTCCAGGAAGTGATCGTGCAGAACTTCCGGGCCAAGCCGGACACGGCCATGAAGTCGGTGCCGGACGCGGACCTGGAGGAGTACCTCGCGGCGATCGCGGTCGCGAGGATCCTGCTGGGGCCGAAGATGCGGATCCAGGCCCCGCCGAACCTGTCCGACCCGAACGAGCTGCGGCTCCTGCTCGCGGCAGGCGTCGACGACTGGGGCGGCGTGTCACCCCTGACACCCGACCACGTCAACCCGGAACGGCCCTGGCCGCAGCTGGAGCGCCTCGCGGAACTCACCGCCGGAGCCGGACTCGAACTGCGTGAACGCCTCGCGGCGCAGCCGGAGTACATCCGTGCGGGCAGCCCGTGGGCGGACGCCCGCGTCCAGCCGCACCTGCGGGCACTCGCCGACCCGGACACCGGCCTCGCCGCCGACGTGCTGCCGGTGGGCAGGCCGTGGCAGGAAGCCGCCGAGGCCGTCTCGTCCGGGCGTACCGACCTGCACACCGCGATCGACCGGGAAGGCCGCCTTACCACCGCGCGCGGTGACTTCGACAACGCGTTCGGCGACTGGCAGGTCCTTGCCGACCAGGTCAGCAGCCTCCCCACCGGGGCCGGCACGAGTGCGCCGGAGCGCCTCGACAGCGACGTCGCCGACGCCCTGCGGGCGGCCGAGCGAGACCCTGCGGGCATCACGGACGCGCAGGCGTTGGCGCTGGCCCATGCGGACGGTCCGGAGCTCGACGCGATGTGCCGGCTGGCGGACCAGGTCCGCCGGTCCGCAGTCGGTGACACCGTCACCTACGTGGTCAACCGGAACGTCAACTTCAGTAACGTCTGCTACGTCGGCTGCCGGTTCTGCGCGTTCGCGCAGCGGGAGACCGACGCGGACGCCTACCGGCTGTCGCTGGGCGAGGTCGGCGACCGGGTCGAACAGGCCTGGGCCGTGGGCGCGACGGAGGTATGCATGCAGGGCGGTATCGACCCGGCCCTGCCCAGCAGCGTCCACCACGACCTCGCCCGCGCGGTCAAGGAACGCTGCCCCGACATGCACCTGCACGCGTTCTCCCCGATGGAGATCATCAGCGGCGCGTCCCGGATGGGGATCTCCGTGTCCGAGTGGCTGGCCGGGGCGCGCGAGGCGGGGCTGGACTCCGTGCCGGGCACCGCGGCGGAGATCCTCGACGACGAGATCCGCTGGATCCTGACCAAGGGCAAGCTCCCCGCCGCGGAGTGGATCCGGGTGGTGAAGACCGCGCACGGACTGGGGATCCCCACGACCGCGACCATGATGTACGGACACGTCGACGAGCCCCGGCACTGGGTCGGGCACCTGCGGACGCTGGTCGACATCCAGCGGGAGACGGGCGGGTTCACCGAGTTCGTACCGCTGCCCTTCGTGCACCACTCCTCCCCGATCTACCTCGCCGGGATCGCCCGGCCGGGCCCGACCCACCGGGACAACCGGGCTGTCCACGCCCTCGCGCGCCTGCTGATGCACGGGTACATCGACAACATCGAGTGCTCGTGGGTCAAGCTGTCGCCCGAGCAGTGCGAACAGATGCTGCGCGGGGGTGCCAACGACCTGGGCGGGACGCTGATGGAGGAGACCATCAGCCGGATGGCGGGCTCGACGAACGGGTCGATGAAGACCATCGCGGACATCGAGGCCCTCGCCGCAGCGGCCGGCCGGCCGGCCCGGCAGCGCTCGACGACCTACGGCCAGGTCAGCGCGGAACGCGCGGAAGCGGCCCGCCGGTTCGACACGGAAGTCCACCGGGTCGTACCCCTGAGTGTCGGATTCGTACGATGACCACCGGCCGGCACGACCACGGCCACGCGGACGGGGGTGCGGACGGCCGGGCCCACCACCCGGCCGGCATGGGCGGACACCGCGACAACCGTGCGCGCTCCGAAGTGCGTTGGGCCGTTGTCATCCCGCAGAAGGACCTCCGCCTGGCGAAGAGCCGCCTCGCACTCGACTCCCGTGACCGACAGCGGGTCGCGAGTGCCCTGTTCCGCGACACCGTGGCCGCCGCGCGGCACACGCCCGGCGTGTCCACGGTGATCGTCGTGGTCGACCGGATCCAGGACCTCGAACCCGTCGCCGGCCTCGGTGTCGGACACGTCCTCGGGACCGGCCAGGGTCTCAACGGAGCCCTGCGCCAAGGCGAACTGACCGCCCGCGCCGGAAATCCCGGGTGCGGTGTCGCCGCGCTCCCCGCCGACCTGCCGCTGATCGAACCCGCGGTCCTCGCCGGGGCCCTGGCCGAGGCCGGCGCCCATGACCGGGCGTTCCTCCCCGACGCGGACGACGAGGGCACCACGCTCCTCACCGCGCGTCCCGGACACGCGCTCGGTCCGGTCTACGGAAACGGCTCCCGCCGGGCCCACCGCCGCTCCGGCGCCGTCGAACTGACCGAACCCGGCCTCGCCGCGCTGCGCTACGACCTCGACTGTCTCGCCCACCTCGCCCTCGTGCCACCCCTGGCACGACACACCCACCTCTCGGACGTACTCGCCCATCTGAGGCCCGTATCGTCGCTCGTGGATGCTTCGTACCTCCCCGACGTCTTCGGCCGTCCCGCGCCGCCGCCGGACCGTGACGGCGCGGGTGACGGACAGGTGGCCGGGTTCGCGGCCGGGGGCGCAGTTCTGCCGGGCGTCGCACGTCACCCGCCGGAGGCATAGGAACGAATTTGGCGGCCAGAGGAATCGAGGGTGCCTGGCCGCCAAGGTCGTTGTTGTCCGGGGAGGGCTCTCTTTACGGGTAGTAGTGCGTGAGGGACTCCGCGACGCAGGCGGGCTTGTCGGATCCTTCGAGTTCGAAGGTGAAGGCGCGGTGCACCTGGATCCCGCCCCGGCTCACCTCGCGAACTTCGGTGATCTCCGCGTGCAGGCGGATCCTGCTGCCGACCGGCACGGGCGTGGGGAAACGCACCTTGTTCACACCGTAGTTGAGGGCCATGCCCACGCCGGTGACCTGGAGGAGCTCCGCCACCATGGGGATGCCCCAGCTGAGCACCATGTAGCCGTGCGCGATCGTGCGCCCGAACGGGCCTTCGGCCGCGCGCTCGACGTCGGTGTGGATCCATTGGCCGTCGCCGGAGACCGCCGCGAAGGTGTCGATGAGCGCCTGGGTGACTTCCCTCCACTCGGAGTGTCCGAGGTCGCGGCCGGCCAGCTTCGCGATCTCCGGTATGCCGTTGACGGTCAGTGTCACGATGGACTCCGGTTTCCTTGGCTCAGTGCCTCGTTGGATGACGGCCGGCCATCGGCCGACCGGTGCCTACGGTCCGGTGGGGCGTCAGCCGGTGATGTGTTCGAACACCGCGGCCAGGCCCTGGCCTCCGCCGATGCACATCGTCTCCAGGCCGTAGCGGATCCCCCTGCGGTGCATCTCGCGCACCAGGGTGGCCAGGATCCGGGCACCGGTCGCCCCGACGGGGTGGCCGAGCGAGATGCCGGAGCCGTTGACGTTGATCCGCTCGTGGTCGGCGTCGGTCAGACCCAGCACCCGTGTGCAGGCCAGTACCTGGGCGGCGAAGGCCTCGTTGAGCTCGATCAGGCCCATGTCGGTGAGCGAGAGCCCGGCCCTCTCCAGGGCCTTGCGGGTGGCAGGCACCGGGCCTAGCCCCATGGTCTCGGCAGGCACCCCGGCGCGGGCGAAGGACACCAGTCGCACCAGCGGGGTCAGGCCCAGCCGCTGGGCCGTGGCGCGGGTGGTCACCAGGCACGCGGCCGCCGCGTCGTTCTGACCGCTGGCGTTGCCCGCGGTGACGGTCGCCTCCGGGTCGGACCTGCCCATGATCGGCCGGAGCGCGGCCAGTTGCTCCGCCGTCGTGCCGGGGCGGGGATGCTCGTCCTCGGTCACGGTGACCTCGCCCTTGCGGGTGCGCACCGCGACGGGGACGATCTCGTCCTTGAACAGCCCGGCCGCCATGGCGGCCGCGGTGCGCTGCTGGGAGCGCACCGCGAGGGCGTCCTGGTCCTCGCGGGAGATGGAGTACGCGCGGCGGAGGTTCTCCGCGGTCTCGATCATGCCGCCGGGGACGGGGTGGTTGACACCGCCGGCGGTGGCCCGGCCGCGCGCCAGCGAGTCGTGGAGTTCGAGGCTCGGCGTCTTGATGCCCCACCGGCCGTCGTGGGTGTAGAAGGGGGCCGCGCTCATGACGTCCACCCCGCCCGCGACGACCACATCGCTGAAGCCGCTGCGGATCTGCATGGCGGCGTCGAGGACGGCCTGGAGGCCCGATCCGCAACGGCGGTCGACCTGGATGCCGGTGACCGAGTCGGGCAGCCCCGCGTCGAGGGCGGCGACCCGCCCGATCGCGGGGGCGTCGGAGGTCGGGTAGGCGTGTCCGAGGATCACCTCGTCGATCCGCTCGGGGTCGATCCCGGTGCGGCCGACGATCTCGGCGATGACGAGCGCCGCGAGACCGGCCGCCCGCTGGCCCGCGAGCGCGCCGCCGAAGCGGCCGATCGGCGTTCGCAGCGGCTCGCAGATGACGACATCGGCTTGTTCGGACATGCGACTGCCTTTCCCTGGTGGGGGAAGTTCTACGGCGGAACCGTTCCCGTCGAGCCTCGCACTCCGACACCAAGAAGATCCAATACCTGATTCACGTCAGACTCGGACGGAAATCGTCTAGGTGCTCAGGGTGGGGGTCGGCAGGGCGTCCTCGGCCACGGCGAGGACCGAGTGCAGCGCGGCCGACGGATTGTCCGTACGCCAGGCCAGCGCCGCCTGGAGCCGGATGGGAGGCCCGGCCAGCGGGCGGTACACCAGGCCGGTCTGCTGGACGTGCAGGCAGGACGTCAGGGTCAGCGTCACCCCGACCCCGGCGGCCACCAGCGCCAGGATGGTGTGGGAGTCCGGAGCCTCCTGGACCACCCGCGGCGTGAACCCGGCCGTGTCGCAGACCTGGAACGTCGCGTCGCGCAGGCTGGACCCGGCGTTGGCGGGGAAACTCACGAAGGGCTCCTCGCCCAGGGCGGCGATCGGGATGCGATCGCGCTGGGCCAGGGGATGGTAGGAGGGCAGCGCGCAGATCATCTCCTCCTCTCCGATGACCCGCAGTGTCACGCCCGGGGGAGTGGCCGAAAGCCGTACGAAACCGAGGTCCAGCGAGCCCTCCGCGACGCCCGCAAGGGCCGCGTTGGCGTAGGTCTGCCCCTTCAGGACCAGCTCGATGCCGGGGTGGACGGCCCTGACGGCCCGGGTCAGCCGGGGCAGGCTCTCATGGCTGGAGGCGCCGGCGAAGCCCACGGTCACCTGCCCGTACTGGCCCAGCCCGGCGGCCCTGGCGGCCCGTGTGGCCAGGTCGAGGTCCTTGAGCACGGTACGCACCGGCTCCAGGTAGGACTGGCCGGCGCTGGTGAGCTTGACCGAGCGGGTGTTGCGCTCGAAGAGCTGGACCCCCAGCTCCTTCTCCAACTGCCGGATCTGCTGGCTCAGCGGCGGCTGGGCCATCTGGAGCCGCTTGGCGGCGCGGCCGAAGTGCAGCTCTTCGGCGACGGCTACGAAGGCGACCAGGCGGCGCAGTTCCATGGTGGTTCCCACTGTTCTGACTCCGGGACGAATCCCGGTCATTCATCGAATGAACGTCTCAAAGCGTGTGCCATTTAGTATTGGACATTAATGGATTACGGCTGGCACCGTAAGACCGTCCGCCCAACCGCTCCGCGCAGGACCGGCCTGGCGACATGTGACGGGCGTTCTGGCGTGGCACACCGGCGGACACGTCCGTCCGCCTCGGACGGCGGCCGTTCGCGCGGACTTGCGTCTCCCAGAGCGGAGCAGTCAGGCCGACGGCGGTCCGAGGGGTGCGTCGGCGGTGGGTGGTCACCGCGCCCGGGCCACGATGTGTCGGGTGTCACCGCGGCCCGGGCGCGGGAGGCAGGGAGGGCGGGCGTTTCCACCGGCGGCTGCGGACCGCAACGACCGGGTCAGCAGGACGGATCCGGCTCCCGCACCACTGGAGCGGGCGCGGAAATCCGAGAACCGAGAGGGAGGCGAGATCCACATGCGAATCAGGATTGTCGGCGCCGGTGCCATGGGCCGCGGTATCGCCCAGTGGGCGGCGGTCGCCGGCCACACCGTCGAACTCGCCGATGTACGGCAGGAGGCCGTGGGCGAGGCCATCGGGTTCGTCAGGCGCATGCTCGAACGCGCCGCGCAGAAGCAGCGGATGACCGATGAGGCCGCCGGAGCCGCTGCGGCGCGGCTGCTCCCGGTGGACTCGCCGGCCGCGCCGGGCGACGACGTGGAGCTCGTCATCGAGGCAGTCCGCGAGGACCTGGCCACCAAGACGGAGCTGTTCCGGCAGCTGGAGGACGTCCTGCCCGCGGGTGCGATCTTCGCGACCAACACGTCCTCGCTGCCCGTGACGCAGATCGCGTCGGGACTCCTCGATCCGTCCCGCCTCTGCGGCCTGCACTTCTTCAATCCCGTGCCGCTGATGAAGATCGTCGAGGTCATTCCGGGCGCGCTGACCCGCCCCGAGATCCCCCAGACCCTCGTCGAACTGGTCCGGGGTACCGGACACGCCGCGGTAGTCGCGTCGGACACCCCCGGCTTCCTGATCAACCACGTCGGCCGCGGCCTGCTCACCGAGGCCTTCGCGCTGCTGGAGGAGTCCGTCTGCGACACGACGGGCATCGACCGCATCGTCCGCGACGTCCTCGGACTGCGCATGGGCCCCTTCGAGCTGATGGACCTGACCGGCCTGGACGTGACCGCCGCGGTGACCGACTCCATCTGGCAGGGCTTCTGGCACTCCGACCGGCTGCGCCCCTCCTACCTCGCTCCCAACCGGGTAGCGGCGGGCCTGCACGGCCGCAAGACCGGGCGCGGCTTCTACGCGTACGGGCCCGGCATCCCGGCCCCCGCCGACCTGCCGGAACAACCGGTCACCGGCGATGCCGACCGGCCGGTGTGGGTCGCCGGCGAGAGCCGGGACAGCGACACTCTGCGCACGGCGCTCAGCGAGTCGGGGGCGGCCCTCGAAAAGGCATCCGCGCCCTCGGCGCAGGCTCTCGTGCTGTCCCCGGTCTGGGGAACGACCGTCGCCTCCGCGATCGCCGAGGACGGTCTGCCGGCCGAGCGCACGCTGGGCGTCGACCCGCTGTCCCTCACCGCCCGTCGCCGGGTGCTGTCCATGACCCCGGCGTCCGACGAGACCGCGGTGCGCGACGCGCGCGCGGTGCTGGCGCGGGCCGCCGGCGGTGCGGCGGCCGTCCCGGTGTCCGTCGTGCGCGACACGGCGGGCTCGGTCGCCCAGCGGGTGTTGGCGTCGATCATCTCGGTGGCGGCCTCCGTCGCGGAGCGCTCCATCGCGGCCCCCGGCGACATCGACATCGCGGTCACGGCGGGACTCGGCTATCCCGTCGGCCCGTTGGCCTGGGGCGACCGCATTGGGGCCCAGCGCCTGCTCGCCCTCCAGGAAGGGCTCCACCGCAGCACCGGTGACCCGCGGTACCGGCCGACCCGCTGGGTCACCGAGCGCGCGCATCTCGGCCTGCCGCTCACCGAACCGGGCGCCGTCCCGCCGATCGCCGGCGCCTGAGGCAAGCGCCCCCCCGCACCGCCCTCGGGAACGGATCGCTGTGGCCCGCGCGGCCGAGCCTCCTCCGACGGGCCCGACGCCGGCCGCCGAACGCCGAACGCCGAACGCCACCCACGGCCAGAGCCCTGTCGGACCGGACGGCGGAGTACGGCCCGCGCCCCCCGGCACGACGAACGAATCGCACGGCAACGCACAAGCAGAAGGAAGAACAGTCATGCCCCTGAGGATCGCGGTGTGTGTGAAGTACGTGCCCGACGCGACCGGCGACCGGCACTTCGCCGACGACTCGACGGTCGACCGTGAAGACGTCGACGGTCTTCTCTCGGAGCTCGACGAGTACGCGGTCGAGCAGGCCCTCCAGATCGCCGACGAGTCGGACGACGCGGAGATCACCGTACTGACGGTGGGGCCCGAGGACGCCAAGGAGGCGCTGCGCAAGGCGCTTTCCATGGGCGCCGACCGCGCCGTCCACGTGGAGGACGACGACCTGCACGGCACGGACGCGCTGGGCACCTCGCTCGTGCTCGCCAAGGCCCTCGAACACATCGGCTACGACCTCGTCGTCTGCGGCATGGCCTCCACCGACGGCGCCATGGGGGTCCTGCCCGCACTGCTGGCGGAGCGCCTGGACGTCCCCCAGGCCACCCTGCTGTCCGAGGTCTCGGTGGCCGACGGTCAGGTCACGGGCCGCCGGGACAGCGACGCGGCGTCCGAGCGGCTTCAGGCGTCCCTGCCGGCGGTCGTGTCCGTGACCGACCAGTCCGGTGAGGCCCGCTACCCGTCGTTCAAGGGCATCATGGCGGCCAAGAAGAAGCCGGTGGAGTCGCTCGACCTGTCGGATCTCGGCATCGACTCCGACGAGGTGGGCCTCAAGGGCGCCTGGACCGCGGTCGAGGCGGTGGCCGAGCGCCAGGCCCGCACCGCAGGCACGATCGTCAATGACGAGGGCGAGGGCGGCAAGCAGCTCGCGGAGTTCCTGGCGGCCCAGAAGTACATCTGAGTCCAGCCGACGCCCACCCGCCCACATCCTTCTTCTTCCTTCGCAGGAGACACGTCCATGACTGACATCCTCGTCTACGTCGACCACGTCGACGGAGCCGTGCGCAAACCCACCCTCGAACTGCTCACGCTGGCCCGCCGCTTGGGCGAGCCGGTCGCCGTGTATCTCGGCGCCGGCGCGCAGGCCGCCGCCAAGATCCTGGGCGACAACGGCGCGGTCAAGGTCCTCGCGCACGACGCCCCCGAGTACACCGACTACCTGGTGGCCCCCAAGGTCGACGCGCTGCAGGCCGCCTGCGCCGCCGTGTCCCCGGCCGCGGTCCTCCTGCCCTCCTCGGCCGAGTCCAAGGAGATCGCCGCCCGCCTGGCGCTGCGCGTCGGCGCCGGCCTGGTCACCGACGCCGTCGACGTCGAGGCCGGCCCCGAGGGGCCGGTCACCACGCAGTCGGCGTTCGCCGCCGCCTTCACCACCCGCTCGCGCGTGACCCGGGACATCGCGGTCATCACCGTCAAGCCCAACTCGGCCCCGGTGGAGGCCGCCCCGGCCGCCGGCACGATCGAGGAGCTGGCGGTGGTTTTCTCGGACCAGGCGACCGGCACCACGATCACCTCGCGGACCCGGCGCGAATCGACGGGACGCCCGGAGCTGACGGAGGCGGAGACCGTCGTCGCCGGCGGCCGCGGTGTCAACGGAGCGGAGAACTTCCGGATCATCGAGGCCCTGGCCGACTCGCTCGGCGCGGCGGTGGGCGCGTCCCGCGCGGCCGTCGACTCCGGCTGGTACCCGCACGCGCACCAGATCGGCCAGACGGGCAAGAGCGTGTCACCGCAGCTGTATGTCGCGGCGGGTATCTCGGGCGCGATCCAGCACCGGGCCGGCATGCAGACCTCGAAGACGATCGTGGCGATCAACAAGGACGCCGAGGCACCGATCTTCGACCTGGCCGACTACGGCGTGGTCGGCGACCTGTTCGAGGTCGTGCCCCGTCTCACGGAGGAGATCCGGGCCCGCAAGGCCTGATCGCGTCGAAACCCGCGCACCGCGAGTGTGTGGACGACACCGAGGGGGAGCCTCTCCCGTTCGCCACATTCCCCTGAACCCCCGAAGGCACTGACGGCGACACCGCACATCGATCGGGGCAGAGTGTCATGGAGCGCCCAGTCCTGTGAACCGGCTTGTGGCATGGTCGTCACGTCCGCGGCGCAGGAGGCGGGGGAGCCGGTCCACTGCTCGGGGGCCATGTAGGACGGGGTTCCGGCCATACCCGCGCTGGTGCCGGCGTCCACCGCGATACCGAAGTCGACGAGCTTGGACGATCCGTCCGTCTCGACCAGGACGTTCTCCGGCTTGTAGTCGCGGTGGACGACGCCGATGCGGTGTGCGTCGGCGAGACCGAGCAGTGATCCCTTGAGAAGGACGAGCGCGGCCTCGGGATCGAGTGGCCCCTGACGGGTCAGCAGCGTCCGCAACGAGACACCGTCCACCAGTTCCATGACGATGGCGGCGCCCTGCGGGCTCTCCACGTACTCGTACAGGCCGGCCACGTACAGGCTCTGCAGTTCGCCGAGCAGGCGCGCCTCCGCCCGGAAATCGTGCACGAAACCAGGCCGCGTGCGCAGGGACTCGCTGAGGTACTTCACCGCGACCCGTACGCCGGTGTCCGCGTGCACGGCCAGCACGACACGACCGCTCGCACCCGACCCGAGTTCGAGAGAGTCGGTGTATCCGGGCACCACCCATGTGCTCACGTCATCCCCCCAGACGGCGTGCCGCCGTACCTGACCAACTCCCGAAGCGGCTGGACCATGCGTGCTTTGAGAGACACATTTTCAGCCGCGGCGGTTCCGGAACAGGACCGTACGGGTCCCTCCGTCGTCGGCGTGTGCGGTCGGGTCTGCCGGTGGCGACAGCGCAGTCAACCAAGGGCGCTCGCCCCTCGTCCCCATGGATGACCCGTACCGCTTCGCTGACCTTTGCCGCGCATCGCCTCGGCCACCCCCCCCGCACCATCACGAAAGAGGCCTGCATGCTCCGCATCCACTTCACGCCGCTCGACTTACTGATCATTTCAGAATGAGTTCGCTTGTGGGGCTTGGCAGTTGGGTCTCAGGGCGGCAGAGTTCTGCAGGTGTCAGATGATCTTGTGCCTGATG
>NZ_JBSHAF010000008.1:0-3090 GCF_053611365.1 Streptomyces sp. NPDC054813
GCCCCGGTGAGCCCCCGCTGCGCCTGACGATGCTCGGCGACTCCCCGGCGGCGCGGGCGGGGCTGCACCCGGGCTGCGCTGCCCCCGGCGCGGGGCCGGGGAGGGGGCTGGCGCGCCGCGGCCGCCCCCGCGGGGGGGGGCGCCACGCGGGCGGTCAGCGGCGCCCGGGGGGCCGCTCGGGCGGCCGCCCCGGCCCCGGCCGCGCCCGCCCCGGCGCCCGCCCCGGCCGCCCCCGCGGCCCCGGCTCCCGCGGCTGCCCCGGCCGCCCCGGCGCCGGCTCCCGCGCCTGCCCCGGCGGCCCCGGCTCCCGCCCCGGTCGCCGCCGCTCCGGCTCCGGCCGCTCCGGCCCCCGCGCCGGCGGCTCCGGCCCCGGTCACCCCGGCCGCGGCTCCGGCTCCGGCCGCTCCGGTCGACGAGGGCGCCTACGTCACCCCGCTGGTACGCAAGCTCGCCGCCGAGAACGGTGTCGACCTGGGCTCCGTCAAGGGCACCGGCGTCGGCGGTCGTATCCGCAAGCAGGACGTGCTCGCCGCCGCCGAGGCCGCGAAGGCCGCCGCGACCGCTCCGGCCCCCGCGGCCGCCGCCGCTCCGGCCGCCGGTGCGAAGAAGACCCCCAAGCTGGAGGTCTCCCCGCTCCGTGGCCAGACCGTCAAGATGCCCCGCATCCGCAAGGTCATCGGCGACAACATGGTCAAGGCGCTGCACGAGCAGGCCCAGCTGTCCTCGGTCGTCGAGGTCGACGTGACCCGCCTGATGCGCCTGCGCGCCCAGGCCAAGGACTCCTTCGCCGCGCGCGAGGGCGTCAAGCTCTCCCCGATGCCGTTCTTCGTGAAGGCGGCGGCCCAGGCGCTGAAGGCCCACCCGGCCATCAACGCCCGGATCAACGTGGAAGAGGGCACGATCACCTACTTCGACACCGAGTCCGTCGGTATCGCGGTGGACTCCGAGAAGGGCTTGATGACCCCGGTCATCAAGCACGCGGGCGACCTCAACATCGCCGGTATCGCCAAGGCCACCGCCGAGCTCGCGGGCAAGGTCCGGGCGAACAAGATCACCCCGGACGAGCTGTCCGGTGCGACCTTCACCATCTCCAACACCGGCTCGCGCGGCGCGCTGTTCGACACGATCATCGTGCCGCCGAACCAGGTCGCGATCCTCGGCATCGGTGCCACGGTCAAGCGTCCGGCCGTCATCGAGACGGAGGAGGGCACGGTCATCGGCGTCCGCGACATGACGTACCTGACCCTCTCCTACGACCACCGCCTGGTGGACGGCGCCGACGCGGCCCGCTACCTGACGGCCGTCAAGGCGATCCTGGAGGCCGGCGAGTTCGAGGTCGAGCTCGGTCTCTGATCCGCCAAGGGTTGTACGGTGCCCCGTCCGGAGCTGCTCCGGGCGGGGCACCGTCGTATCACCCGGGCGTGAGCCGGCCGTCGGACCAGCCGGCCGGCGTCGCCACCCGCACGTCGGGGATGTCGAGGTGGGGCGCCGGGGTCGGGTGCCGGGTCCGGCAGGCCCTGCGGACGTCGTACGTCGCGTCGAGACAGTCCCGGGAGGTCAGCTCCCCGGTCCTCGGGTCGACGCCGACGAGGAAACCGCGGCCTTCGACGGTACGGATCATCTTCCGGACGGCGCGGACGTCACTCGTCGAGGGCGACGTGCACCGATATCGGCTGCAGGAGCGGCTGGACTTGCCCGGGTAGTGCGCGCGTCGGTCGCCTCCGGTCCCGCGGAGGGGCTCGCCCCTGCCGGAGCCCCTCCGCACACCCCGCCGGCGGACGGCCCGCGCGGGTTCTGCCGGTGACACGGCGGTGACGACTCCGCAGCGGCTCCGGTACGGGGGCTTTACGCATCCCGCCCGGCTGGGAAGCGTGTAAGTCTCGTCTCACCTGCGCGAAAGCTCCCCCGTGCGCCTCTCCCGAGAGGCGGAGCGGCCGTATTGTCTAAACGTCAACGCCCTTAAGGAGCTCCCATGACCGCGCCCGTCGTCCACTCGCTGCGCGAACAGATCCGCGAGCACATCGTGGAGGGAATCGTCAGCGGGCGCTGGAAGCCGGGCGAGCGGATCGTGGAGCGGCGGATCGCCACCGAGCTGGAGGTCAGCCAGACGCCGGTGCGGGAGGCGCTCCGGGAGCTGGAGTCGCTGCGGCTGATCGAGTCGGCGCCGAACAAGGGCGTGCGGGTGCGGAACCTGACGGCGGCCGACCTGGAGGAGAGCTACCCGGTGCGGGCCGGTCTGGAGGCGATCGCGGCGGAGCTGGCGGCGGAGCGGCTGGCATCGGACTGCTCGGCGCTCGAACCGCATGTCACGGCGCTGTACGAGGCCGACCGGAACACCGACGGCACGGCGCAGGTCCGGCACACGGTCGGCTTCCACCGCGAGCTGGTCCGGGCGGCCGGCAACTCGGTACTGCTGCACACCTGGGAGGGCCTGGGCATCGAGGTCTTCACGGCGCTGTCGATCCGCTGGCTGGGAACGGTCCAGCAGTCGTACGCGGAGGAGCACGAGGAACTGGTGGCCGCGTTCCAGCGCCGCGACCCGAGAATCGCCGACATCGTGAAGTCCCACGTGCTGGGCTGCGCACCGAGGCCGTGAGCCTCCGGCAGAAGGCGTGAGCCTTCGGGGTTGCCCCGAGCTCGGCACCGCCGAAGAGCGCCGTCGCGGCTGATCACCGTCGCGGCGGAAAAGAATCTTGACCGACCGCCGGCTTCATCATGACCGGCCGCCGCGCTCGGCGCCCTCCCACGGCTTTCCCGCGCCGCAGCGGCGCCCTCCCACGGCGCATTCCGGTGGTGCCGGATCCCCCTCAGCCGTCTCTCCCACCCCCTCCCCACACACGAGCGCTCCCTCGCTCAAACACCGTCTCACCTGCAGAAACCCCGCCTCGAGAGCGTCACCCGGTGCCACCGTCGGAGGCACCCCGTGCCGACTTTCTCGGAATCGAGAAGTTTTGCCCCTCAACCCTTTGATCGATCATCGATCAGGGAGTTATTGTCGCCGGGGGGGGGCCCCCCCCCCCCCCCCCCCCCCCCCCCCGCCCCCCCACCACCCCACCCCCCCCCCCCACAGCAAGCGGAGCCCCCCCACCC
>NZ_JBSHAF010000008.1:3100-18733 GCF_053611365.1 Streptomyces sp. NPDC054813
AAACATATCTTATTTTGTCGTGGCGCTGTCTTTTTTTTTTTAATCCCCGATGCTTTACCTTCCATAGTTTTGGTGTTTTTCCGGCGCCCGCGCCCCCCCCCCCCCCCCCCCACGCCCTGTCCTGCCAAAGACCAAGGGCACCCCCGAACCCTTACCGATGAGGGAACCCCCTTCGACTGAGGAAGGCGGCGACATGACCGACCCCCAGGCCATCCAGCCGAGCGCGCTCGACCAGCTCCCCGACCGGGACCCTGAGGAGACCGCCGAATGGCAGGCCTCACTGGACGCCGTGGCCAGGGAGGCCGGGCCGCACCGCGCCGCGTACCTGATGCGCCGCACGCTGGAGCGCGCCGAGGCGGACGGCGTCGCGCTGCCGAAGCTGCTGGAGACCGACTACGTCAACACCATCCCCACCGCCGCCGAGGCAGCCATCCCCGGCGACGAGGAGATGGAGCGGCGGATCACCGCGTGGAACCGCTGGAACGCGGCCGCGATGGTCACCCGGGGCAGCAAACACGGCGTCGGCGGTCACATCGCCACCTTCGCCTCCGCGGCCTGGCTCTACGAGACCGGCTTCAACCACTTCTTCAAGGGCAAGGAGGGGGACGGCAGCGGTGACCAGCTCTACATCCAGGGCCACGCCTCCCCCGGCATCTACGCCCGCGCCTTCCTCGACGGCCGCCTGACCGAGGCGCACCTCGACAACTTCCGCCAGGAGGCCGGCGGCAACGGTCTCCCGTCGTACCCGCACCCCCGCCGTCTCCCCTGGCTGTGGGAGTTCCCGACGGTGAGCATGGGCCTCGGCCCCCTGTCGGCGATCTACCAGGCCCGCTTCAACCGCTACCTGACGGCGCGCGGCATCAAGGACCTCACGTCGTCCCACGTCTGGGCGTTCCTCGGTGACGGCGAGATGGACGAGCCGGAGTCGACGGCCGCCCTCGCACTCGCCTCCCGCGAGGGCCTGGACAACCTGACCTTCGTCATCAACTGCAACCTGCAGCGGCTCGACGGCCCGGTGCGCGCCAACTTCAAGATCGTGCAGGAGCTGGAGGCCCAGTTCCGCGGCGCCGGCTGGAACGTCGTCAAGTCGCTCTGGGGCACGGCGTGGGACGAGCTGTTCGCGCTCGACACCACCGGTGCGCTGGTACGGCGCCTCCGTGAGGTACCGGACGCGCAGGTGCAGACGTACCAGACCCGGGACGCCGCCTACATCCGCGCCGACTTCTTCGGCAAGGACCCGGCGCTCGCCGAGCTGGCGAAGCTGATCAGCGACGACAAGATCATCGAGTGCTTCCACCTCTCACGCGGCGGCCACGAGGCCCGCAAGGTGTACGCGGCCTACAAGGCGGCCCTGGACCACAAGGGCGGCCCGACCGTCATCCTGGCCCAGACCGTCAAGGGCCACACCCTCGGCCAGGGCTTCGCGTCGAAGAACGCCAACCACCAGATGAAGAAGCTGACGGTGGACGAGTTCAAGACGATGCGTGACCTGCTCGAACTGCCCATCAAGGACAGCGACTTCGCCGACGGCCAGGTGCCCTACGGCCACCCCGGTGCCGACTCCCCCGAGGTGCGCTACCTCCAGGAGCGCCGGGCGGCCCTCGGCGGCCCGGCCCCCGCCCGCCGTACGCACGCCCTGGCCCCCCTGCCGGCCCCCGCCGACAAGGCCTTCGCCTCCTTCGACAAGGGCTCCGGCTCGCAGAACGTGGCGACGACGATGGCCTTCGTGCGGCTCGTCAAGGACCTGGTCCGCGACAAGGAGACCGGCAGGCGCTGGGTGCCGATCGTCCCGGACGAGGCGCGCACCTTCGGCATGGAGAGCCTCTTCCCCTCCCTGGGCATCTACTCGCCCAAGGGGCAGACGTACGAGCCGGTCGACCGCGACCAGCTGATGTACTACAAGGAGGCCAAGAACGGCCAGATCCTCAACGAGGGGATCACCGAGGCCGGTTCGATGGCCGACTTCATCGCCGCGTCGACCGCGTACGCGACGCACGGCGAGGCGATGATCCCGTTCTACATCTTCTACTCGATGTTCGGCTGGCAGCGCACCGCCGACCAGATGTGGCAGCTCGGCGACCAGCTCGGCCGCGGCTTCCTCGTCGGCGCGACCGCCGGCCGTACGACCCTGACGGGCGAGGGCCTCCAGCACGCCGACGGCCACTCCCCGGTGATCGCCGCGACCAACCCGGCCGCGCTGTCGTACGACCCGGCCTTCGCCTACGAGATCGCGACCATCGTCAAGGACGGTCTGCGCCGTATGTACGGCGAGCCGGCCCAGGGCGAGGACCCGAACGTCTTCTACTACCTGACCGTCTACAACGAGCCGCTCCCGCAGCCCGCGAAGCCGGCCGGGCTCGGCATCGACGAGGGCATCGTCAAGGGCCTGTACCGCTTCAACACGGCGGAGTCGGCCGGGCTCTCGGTGGTGGCGAACGCCCCGCGCATCCAGCTGCTCGGCTCCGGTACGGCGATCCACTGGGCGCTCAAGGCGCAGCGGCTGCTCGCCGAGGAGTGGGGCGTGGCGGCCGACGTCTGGTCCGCCACCTCCTGGACGGAGCTGCGCCGTGACGCCATGGAGGCGGACGCCGCCCTGCTCCGCGGCGAGGAGCGGGTGCCGTACGTCCGTCAGGCCCTGCAGGGTGCCGAGGGCCCGGTGCTGGCCGTCTCGGACTACATGCGCCAGGTCCCGGACCAGATCGCGCAGTGGGTCGAGCAGGACTACTCGTCCCTGGGTGCCGACGGCTTCGGTCTCTCCGACACCCGGGACGCGGCCCGCCGCCACTTCGGCGTCGACGCCGAGTCGGTCGTCGTCGCGGCCCTGGCCCAGCTGGCCAGGCGCAGCGAGGTCAAGGCGACGGCGGTGAAGGAAGCCCGGGAGCGTTACGGCATGTAGCAAACGCGCGTCTCTCTCCGCCGCAACGGCTCCCCGTTGCGGCGGAGATCCTTTTCCGGCCCGGCATCATGGGACGCATGCGCGCCGCCCGTCTGATCAGAATGGTGCTTCTGCTCCAGTCCCGGTCCGCCATGACCGCCGGTGAACTGGCCGCCGAGCTGGAGGTGTCCGAGCGGACCGTGATGCGGGACGCGCAGGCCCTGTCGGAGGCGGGGGTGCCGGTGTACGCGGACCGGGGCCGGGCGGGCGGGTACCGGCTGGTCGGCGGGTACCGGACGGGACTGACGGGGCTGGGGCGGAGCGAGGCCGAAGCACTGTTCCTGAGCGGGGTGCCGGGGGCGTTGCGGGAGATGGGGCTGGCGGACGCCGCCAGTGCCGCCCGGCTGAAGGTGTCCGCCGCGCTGATGCCGTCGCTGCGGGACGCCTCCCGGACCGCGGCCCAGCGGTTCCATCTGGACGCGCCCAACTGGTTCGCCGAGCCCGGCACGCCCGCGCTGCTGCCAGCCCTCGCCGACGCGGTGTGGGACGACCGGCGGGTCGTGGCGCACTACCGGCGCGGGGAGTCGGAGGTACGGCGGGAGCTGGAGCCGTACGGGCTCGTGCTGAAGGCAGGTGTCTGGTACCTGTGCGCGCGGGTCACGGAGACCGACTCCTACCGGGTGTACCGGATCGACCGGTTCACCTCGGTCGAGGCCGGCGAGGAGCGGTTCGCGCGGGACGAGGAGTTCGACCTGCCGGGGTTCTGGGACCGGCGGGCGGAGCAGTTCGCACGGTCGATCCTGCATGCCGAGGTGGTGGTGCGGCTGTCTGCGGTCGGCCTGCGCAGACTGCCGTACGCCGTCGATCCGGTGACCGCGCGGCAGGCGCTCGCGGGCGCCGGTGGCCCGGACGCGTGGGGGTGGGTGACGGTGACCCTGCCGGTGGAGAGCGAGGAGGTCGCGCACGGTCAGCTGACCGCGCTCGGCCCGGAGGCGGAGGTGCTCGCGCCGCCGGGACTGAGGGCACGCTTCGCGGCGGACGCACGGCGCCTGGCGGGGCTGTACCCACCGGCGGAGGACGGCGGATAACAATCCGCACCACTCCGCGTGCGCCCCCGGCGCACAGGCACGATGCTGGACCCGTGATGGACGAGACGGAGTTCTGGGAGCTGGTCGACGGCACCCGCGAGGCCGCCGAGGGCGACCCGGAGGACCAGGCGGACCTGCTCGTGGACCGGTTGCTCCAGCTGGAGCCGGACATGGTGCTGGACTTCGCCCGTCACTTCGAGGCCCGCTACAACCGCGCCTACCGCTGGGACCTGTGGGGCGCCGCGTGGGTGCTGCTCGACGGGGCCAGCGACGACGCGTTCGACTTCTTCCGGTGCTGGCTGATCGGCCAGGGCCGGGAGGTCTTCGAGGGCGCCCTGCACGACCCGGACGGGCTGGCGGAGTCGCTGGGCGACTTCGACGAGGAGATCGACGGCGACGGCGAGGAACTCGGGTACGCGGCGGACGAGGCGTACGAGCAGCTCACCGGGACCGTGGCCCCGGACCTGGGCATCGCCCCCGCGCCCTCCGAACCGGAGGGCAGCCCGGTCGACTTCGAGAACGAGCGGGCGCTCGCGGAACGGTTCCCCAGACTCTGGGACCGCTTCAAGGAGTGAGTGCCAGGCCGTGAGTGCTAGGCCGTACGACGCCGGGTCATGTCCGGGGGGATGTACGCCTGGGTCTGCTCGGCCTTGACCGCGTGGTGCATCGGCGCCGCGTTGGCCTGGTCGAGGGCGGACGCGGTGACCGCGGCCGGGCCGAGGACGACCGTCGCGACCGCGCAGACCACGGCCCAGGGGCCGCGCGCGGACCTGACCCAACCGTCTTTCTCCGTGGTGCCCTTGGTGTCCCCGCGGGCTTCGGTACGGCTGCTGTTCATGATCCCCGCCTCCGGTCGGCCTGTGTTGTCCATGACGTTAGGACGCGGGGATCTGAACGGCCTGCGTGCCGCCTATGGCCTTCCTGTGGACGGATCCACGGGCGCTTCCACGGGTGCTTCCACGGGTGCCTTCAGGAACCTGAGGGGTACTTCGAGCGGTGCTTTGAGGGGCGCCTTGAGGGGCGCCTTCAGGGGTGTTCGGGCCGGGGGCGCCGCGGGTGTGCCGGGCGGGGTCGCGGTGGGCGCGGCCGGCGGGATCGCCGCAGGTGTGCCCGGCGGGATCGCGATGGGCGCTGCCGGCGGGGTCGCCGTGGGCGGTCCTGGCGGAGTCGCCGCAGGTGTGCCCGGCGGGATCGCGGCCGGCGGCTCCCTGCCCTGGAGCCGGGCCGCCGCCTCCCTGATCTCGGGGAGGCGGGCGGTGAGGGCGGCGCCGGGGCAGTTGGTCATGTAACCGTCCTGGTGGCCGGCCACAGCGGGCAGGGCGACGACGGCACCCTCCCGGTAGCGGCTGAGCCCGTTGCTGGAGACCAGGCGGGCCCTGGCGCGCGGGTCGACGTCGGCCAGGCCGAGCTTCCAGGCGGCGAGGGCGGCGATCGAGTCGGTCATGGCGCGCGGCACGGGCACCCCGGCGGTGAAGGTGCCGAGGGCCGCGATACCGGCGGTGCGGTGGTTGAAGCCCTGGGTGTGGGCGCCGACGACGGCCCGTTCGGTGCCGCCCGCGCGGCCTTCGTAGATGGTGCCGCAGCGGTCGACGAGGAAGTTGTAGCCGATGTCGTCCCACGCCCGGTCGCCGGTCTGGCCGGTGTAGAGGCGGCGGATGATCTCGGGCACCTCGGCGCAGGAGTAGCCGTTGGGCGAGTCGGTGTGGTGCACGAAGACGGCGACGACCTTGTCGTCGTAGCGCGGCGGCGGCTGGGTGCGGCGGACGGTGGCGTTCAGCCAGGCCGAGCGCGGCACGATACGCGGCCGGGGCGCCCGGTAGCGGGTGGCGGGGCTGGCGGGCGCGGGCGCGGCGAGGTGGATCGCGACGGGGCGGTCGGTGCCCTGGGCGAACAGCAGCAGCGCGAGGGCGGCGGCGAGGCCGGGCAGACAGCCGAGCAGCGTCAGGACGGTGATTCTGGTGCGCCGCCCTGCTCTGGGGAAGACACGCATGGCAACCACTCTCGGGTTGATCCACTCCGCCCGCGATGTGTGCTGTGCCACCTGGTGGAACCAACGTCCCGGTTCGAGGCGTTTCAGGGGGTACACGCACGCGTGGCCGGTCCCCGGGGTTCCCGGGCGCGTGGACTGATCACTGGACCTGTCCCGACCGTATTAAGGGCACCGAGAGAAAGGCGGCTCCGTGGACCTGCTCGACCTGGTGCTCGTACTGGTGGTCCTCGTCTACGCGGCGTCCGGTTACCGACGCGGGCTGGTGGCCGGCTGCGTCTCGCTGGCCGGGTTCGTGGGCGGCGCGGTCATCGGCGTGTGGGTACTGCCGTGGGTGATGGAACTGGTCACCCGCGGGACCGCGACGGCGACGGTGGTCGCGGTGCTGACGGTGCTGGTGCCGGGGGTGGTCGGGCACGAGCTGGCGGGGCGGCTGGCGCTGCGGCTGCGCCGGGAGCTGGACCAGGGGCCGCTCCGGGTGGCCGACGGGATCGGCGGGGCGGCGGCCAACTCGGTGGCGGTGCTGATCGTGGCCTGGGTGGCGGCGAGCGTGCTGGGCGCCTCCTCGTCGGTGGCGGTGACGACGGCGATACAGGACTCGAAGCTGCTCGGCGCGGTGCAGAACACCATGCCGGACACCACGCCGGCCTGGTTCTCGCGGGCCACCTCGGCGCTCACGGAGGCGGGGTTCCCGCAGGTCTTCAACCCGTTCGAGAACGAGTCGACGGCCCGGGTCGCCAAACCGACGGGCGACAGCGTCACGGCGTCCGCCACCGACGCGGCCAAGCGCAGCACTGTCAAGATCGAGGGCGTGTCGGGCACCCAGGGCCGTGAGGGCAGCGGGTTCGTGTACGCGCCGGAGCATGTGATGACCAACGCCCACGTGGTGGCCGGCATCACCGACCCGAGCGTGCGGATCGGCGGCGTCGGGGCGTCCTACGAGGCGCAGGTGGTGCTCTTCGACCCGGACCGGGACGTGGCGGTGCTGTACGTGCCGCGGCTGCGCGCGCCGGTGCTGCGGTTCGACACCGGTGCGGCGCGCGGCGACTCGGCGGTGGTGGCCGGCTATCCGCAGGACGGCGACCTGAACCTGCAGGCGGCCACGGTGGCCGCCAAGGTGCCGGCCACCGGCCGGAACATCTACAACGACGCCACCGTGACCCGTGACATCTACTCGATCCGCTCCACGGTCCGCCCCGGCAACTCCGGCGGCCCGCTGCTGACCACCGGCGGCAAGGTGTACGGCGTGGTGTTCGCCCGCTCCACGTCGGACGACGAGACGGGGTACGTCCTGACGGCCGACGAGGTCGCCTCGGACGCCACCCGCGCGGCGAACGCCACGGCGGCGGTGGACACCGGCGAGCTGATCACGTCCTGACCGTCACAGCGCCCGGCCCATGATCACGTCGTCGACGTACTCGCCGCCCAGCAGGAACTCCCCCGGCAGCACGCCCTCGACGGCGAAGCCCTCCGACTCGTAGAGCCTGCGCGCCGGGCCGTTGTGCCCGAGGACGCCCAGCCGGATCCGGCGGGCGCCACGGCGGCGGGCCTCCTCCATCACCGCTCGCAGCAGCGCCCGGGCGACCCCGTGGCCGCGGGCCTCCTCGGCGACCGCGAGGCCCTGGATCTGCCGGACGTGCGCGTTGGAGGCGATGTTGTAGGCGAACCCGAGGCGGATGTAGCCGACGATGTGCCGGTCGAGCTCGGCGACCAGGGTGTCCTCGGGGGCGTGGCGCTCGTCGAAGAAGGGGTCGTACGGCGGCTGCGGCTCGGGGTGCACGGCGTGCAGGTACGACCAGGTGGCGCGGTCCAGGGCGCGGAGTTCCTGGTCGTCGTCGGGCAGAGCGGTGCGTATGTACGGTTCCGGCATGTGGTCACCCTAAGTCCGGCGGCGCCCGGGTCCCACGCGTTTTCCGGCGCCGCTCCCGGCATGCTGGGATGCATGGAACGCTCTCGTATCGCGGTGGCCGGCGCGTCCGGTCTGATCGGCAACGCCCTGGTGCGGTCCCTGCGGGCGGACGGGCACGAGGTGGTGCGCCTGGTGCGGCGCGGGGCCCACGGTGCCGGTGAGGTCTGCTGGGACCCCGAGGGGCAGTACGTGGACGCGGCCGGGCTGGCCGGCTGCGACGCGGTGGTGAACCTCGCCGGGGCCGGGATCGGCGACCGGCGCTGGACGGCCGCCTACAAGCGGCGGATCCGGGACAGCCGGGTCCTCGGCACGGCCGCGCTCGCGGAGGCGGTGGCCGCCCTGGAAGAGCCGCCGCGGGTGTTCGTGAGCGGCAGCGCGATGGGCTTCTACGGCGAGACGGGCGATCGGGTCGTCGACGAGGACGCGCCACCCGGGGACGGCTTCCTGCCGTCGCTGTGCGTGGAGTGGGAGGAGGCGGCGGCCCCGGCTCGGGAGGCGGGCATCCGGACGGTGTTCGTCCGCACGGGCCTGGTGGTGGCCCGCGGCGGCGGGGCCTGGGGCCGGCTGTTCCCGCTGTTCAATGCGGGGCTCGGCGGCCGGCTGGGCGACGGCCGGCAGTACTGGTCGTTCATCGCGCTGCACGACGAGGTGGCCGCGATCAGGTTCCTGATGGAGACCGAGGGTCTTGAGGGCCCCTTCAACCTCACCGCGCCGCACCCCCTGACGAACCGTGAGATCACCGAGGCGATGGCCCGGGTGCTGCGCCGCCCGGCTGTCTTCCCGGTCCCCTCGCAGGCACTGCGGCTGGCGCTCGGCGAGATGGCCGGGGACGTGCTCGGCAGCCAACGGGTGGTGCCGAAGCGGCTGCTGGAGTCGGGGTTCACCTTCGCGTTCCCGGGCATCGAGGACGCGATCCGCGCGGCCTGACCATCCATGTGACCGTATGCGACCGGCGTGCGACCGTGCCCTGTTCATGCGCGACTGTTCTTGACCGATCACCGTCCTAACCTCGACCCGAACTCGGGTATCGCCAGAGCCGGTTGGGGGCATCACGTCTCCACCGGACGCGCAATCGAGGAGGGGCCTCGTGCATGAGCCCGCGTACCAGGCGGACGTCGTCATCGTGGGAGCCGGTGTCGCCGGTCTCTCCGCGGCTCATCGGCTGAACAGCGCAGGAGTAACGACCGCGGTCCTGGAGGCCGCCCCTTACGCCGGCGGCCGTATGTCGACCGAGAAGGTCGACGGCTTCCGGCTCGACCGGATAGGGCAGCTCCTGTCCACGTCCTACCCGGAGCTACGGCTGGCACCGGGACTGGACGCCCTGGTTCTGCGCCGGTTCGCGCCCGGCGTACTGCTGCATCGCGACGGGCGCAGGCACCGGGCCGGCGCTCCGGCGGGCGGCGGGAGCGCGAGGGGCGCACTGTATGCGGTGCGCGCCCTGGCAAGCGCCCCCAGGGGCGGCTCGGCCGTGTCGCCGGCGCGGGTGACCGCGCCGATGGGCGGTGCGGTCGACCAGGCGCGGCTCGGTGCGGCGCTCGGCCGGATCGCCACGACCCCGGTGGAACGCATCCTCGCCCGCCCCGAACTACCGGCCGCGCACGCCCTCGCGGAGCGCGGGGTGCCCGCCCGTACGATCGACGGCTTTCTGCGCCCGCTGCTCGCGGCCCTGCTCTGCGACCCGGAGCTGACGACCTCCAGCCGGTGCGCGGACCTCGCCCTGCGGTCCTTCGCGAGCGGGCGGCTGTGCGTGCCGGAGGGAGGCGCCGAGGTCCTCCCGGAGCTCCTCGCCCGCGCCCTGCCGCCCGGCACGGTGCACACGGGCGTACGGGTCACCGCGGTCTCGACGACGTCCGTGACGACGGCCGAGCACGGTGTGATCCGCTGCCGGGCGGTGCTGCTGGCGACGGACGCGCGGGCCGCGGCCGGGTTGCTGCCCGGTCTTCGGGTGCCGGACTTCCACCAGGTGACGGTGGTCCACCACACGACGGACGAGCCGGCGGCGCTCACGACGGGGGCGTCGCTCCTCCTCGACGCGGACCGGGGCGGGCCCGTCTCCCACACCTCGGTGGTCAGCAACATCGACCCGAGCCGGGCGCCGCAGGGCCGCGCGCTGATCTCCTCGACGGTCCTCGGGCCGCCGCCCTCCGACATCGACACGGCGGTCCGGATGCACCTGGCCCGGCTCTACGGCACGTCGACGCACCGCTGGGAGACCCTGGCCGTCCACCACACGCCGGAGGCGATCCCGGCGATGCGCCCGCCGCACGACCTCCGCCGCCCGGTCCGCCTCCTGGCCGGTCTCTACGTCTGCGGCGACCACCGCGACACCAGCACGGTCCAGGGGGCGCTGCATTCGGCACACCGGGCAACGGCGGAGATCCTGACGGACCTCGGCGTACCGGGCTCGATACACAGCGCGGAGACCATGCAACCCCGGGCAGCGTAAGAAACGCAGGGTCGCGGGGCTGTATTCGATGTGCGGCTCCGCCGCGCGGGCGCGACCGGCCACGACGGCGCGGTACCCGGCGGCAACCGGAACCGGCAACGGCGGGTGGCGCCGACCGGCCCGGCACCGCCGGACCACGCCGTCGTGGCCGGTCACCGCCGCGGCGGAAAGAAATTCCAGCCGCGGCGGGAAAGAAAGCCAGGGCCGACATCCCCGGCACCGAGCCGGACGCCCACCGGCCCAGAGCCAACCCGGGCACCGGCCGGCCCGCGTCCGGCCGGGTGCCGACCAGCCCAGTACCAACCCGGGTGCCGGCCGGCCCGGCGTCCAGCCGCGGCGGAGAGGCGCTGAGCGAAAGGGGTGCCGCGCCGAAGCCCGCTCAGCTCAGCGCGGCGACCTTGTCGCGGTAGCCCTTCACCGGTGCCGCGTCCTTGTACGGCTCCAGTCGGCGTTCGAAGTCCTTGACGTACTCGATCGCGCGCACCGAGCGCATCTCCGCCGCGGCGCCCGCCGCCTCCGCGCCGAGCGTGCACGCCTGGTCGAGTTCGCCGAGGCCCAGGCGGGCCGTGGCGAGGACGACCCGGCAGAAGAGGCGGCTGCGCGCATAGGAGGGCGCACGGAGTTGCAGCGAGCGCTCCGCGTGCTGCGCGGACGCCCGGAACTGCTGGAGATCCCGGTGGCAGTGGCCGAACTCGTCGGCGAGCTGCGCCTCGTCGAAGAAGCGCGCCCAGTACGGGACTTCGTCGCCGGGCCGGGCCGCCTCCAGGGCGCGTTCGGCCCGGACCAGTGCGCCGGTGCACGCCCGTACCTCGCCGAGGACCCCGTGGGCCCGGGCCTCGGCCGCGTGCAGGAGCGCCTGCACGACCGGAGGGGCGTTGGTGCCCACGCCCTGCTGGGCCACCCGCGCCAACTGCACCGCCTCCCGGCCGTGGCCGAGGTAGACGGCCTGGCGGCTCATGGTGACGAGGACGTAGGAGCCGTAGGAGCGGTCCGCGGCCGCCTGGGCGAGGCGCAGGGACTGGACGAAGTAGCGCTGGGCGAGCCCGTGCGCGGCGATGTCGTAAGACGTCCAGCCGGCGAGCCGGGTGAGATCGGCGGCCGCGCCGAACAGCTTGCGGCCGGTCTGCTCGCCGTACGTGCCGCGCAGCATCGGCTCGCACTCGTGCTCCAGATAGCGCACCAGTGCCTGCCGGGCGTGGCCGCCGCCGTACGCGTCGTCGAGCGTGCGGAACAGTTCGCCGACCGAGCGCAGTGCGGCGATGTCCCCGCCGGTGACCCGCTGGCCGGGTCCGCGTTCGGCCTGACCGCGCGGGCGTCCCGGCGCGAGCGTCTGCTTGGGCACGGCGGGGCGGGTCTGCGCCGGGACCCGGGCCACCGCCGCCGGTGCCGGTTCGCCGCGGGCCACCCGGTCGTCGGCGCGGCCGATCAGCCAGTCCCGGCTGGGCACCACGAGCCCGGCCGGGGTGAACGCGATCTTGCGGAGCTCGGCGTGGCTGCCGGAGTCCTTGCGCCACAGCCCGCCGACGATGTCGACGGCCTCCTCGGGCGTGGCCGCGAACTCCAGCCCGGCGTACACCGGGGCGCAGGCGTCCAGGCCCAGGTCCTGGGCGGTGAGCCGACGGCCGAGCCGCCGGGTGAAGACCTCGGCGATCAGTGCGGGGGTGGTGCCCCGGGGCTGCTGGCCACGTAGCCATCGGGTGACCGACGTCTTGTCGTATCTGAGATCCAGCCCGTGTTCGAGACCGAGCTGGTCGACCCGACGGGCCAGACCCGCGTTGGAGAACCCTGCTTCTGCGATTAGCGCGGCAAGCTGGCGGTTGGGGGTGCGCTGCGCGGGTCGGTCCGTCATCTGCGGTGCGGTCTCCTGCCTTCTGGCTCAGCTCGGTAGCTTGTGCCCGGATTGCCGGTGAGCAGCCCTTTTGGCGCTCATGGACGGCGCGAATGTAGCGGAGAGTGAGCAGCCGATCGCACATTTCGACCTTCATTCATCCGATCGTGTGAGGATTGACCCCAGGGCTGACGCGCGACGGGCGGACGTACAGTGGCTTGGGCGCGTTATGTGCCTGACACACCCATCGCCCGAGGGAGGCGCTTGCCGTGAGTGAGTTGCGGTTCGTCCGCATGGGGTTCGGCGCGGACGCCGTCGAGTACCAGGAGGCCTGGGACGAGCAGCGCCGGGTGCACGCGGCGCGGTTCGCCGACGAGACGCCCGACACGGTCCTGCTGCTCGAACACCCCCCGGTGTACACGGCGGGCCGGCGCACCGCGGACAACGAGCGGCCGCTGGACGGCACCCCGGTCATCGACGTGGACCGCGGCGGCAAGATCACCTGGCACGGCCCGGGCCAGCTGGTGGGCTACCCGATCCAGAAGCTTCCGCGCCCGGTGGATGTGGTCGCGCACGTACGGCGCCTGGAGGAGGCGCTGATCCGCGTCTGCGCCGAGTTCGGCCTGGAGACCACCCGGGTCGAGGGGCGCAGCGGGGTGTGGGTGCTCGGCGACCCGGTCGAGCAGCGGCCGGCGCCGGGCGGGCTGTCCCTGGACTTCGATCCCCGGCTGCACGACGAGGAGTTCGACCCCCGCCTCAACGGCCCGGAGTACGCGCCCTCCAACGCCGGGCAGCGCCGCGAGGACCGGAAGATCGCCGCTATCGGCATCCGGGTGGCCAAGGGCGTCACGATGCACGGCTTCGCGCTCAACGTGAACCCGGACAACAAGTGGTTCGACCGGATCATCCCGTGCGGCATCCGGGACGCCGGGGTGGCCTCCCTGGCGGGCGAGCTGGGCCGGGACGTGACGATCGAGGAGGTGCTGCCGGTGGCGGAGCGGCACCTGAAGGACGTCCTGGAGAACGCGGAGCTCAAGCCGCGCGAGATCGAGAAGACCCCGGCCTGACCGAGAAGACCCCGGCCCGGCCCAGGGAATGCGCCCTGCGGCCGAGGGGTTGGCCTCCACGGAAGGGCCCAGCAATCACGGGCGTACCCTGGTGTACGCCGAGGAATCGAAGTTACAGGGAGCCGACGTGTCCGCAGTCTCACCCGACGGACGCAAGATGCTGCGCCTGGAGGTCCGGAACGCCCAGACCCCCATCGAGCGCAAGCCCGAGTGGATCAAGACCCGGGCGAAAATGGGCCCCGAGTACACGAAGATGCAGAATCTCGTGAAGAGCGAGGGTCTGCACACGGTCTGCCAGGAAGCCGGCTGCCCGAACATCTACGAGTGCTGGGAGGACCGCGAGGCGACCTTCCTCATCGGCGGCGACCAGTGCACCCGGCGCTGCGACTTCTGCCAGATCGACACCGGCAAGCCCGAGGCGCTGGACCGCGACGAGCCGCGCCGCGTGGGCGAGTCCGTGGTCACCATGGACCTGAACTACGCCACCATCACCGGCGTCGCCCGCGACGACCTGGAGGACGGCGGCGCCTGGCTGTACGCCGAGACCGTGCGCCAGATCCACGCGCAGACGGCGGAGCGCGAGGCCGGCCGCACCAAGGTCGAGCTGCTCGCCCCGGACTTCAACGCCGTCCCGGAGTTGCTGCGCGAGGTCTTCGAGTCCCGCCCCGAGGTGTTCGCGCACAACGTCGAGACGGTGCCGCGGATCTTCAAGCGGATCCGCCCCGGCTTCCGCTACGAGCGTTCGCTGAAGGTCATCACCGAGGCCCGTGACTTCGGCCTGGTCACCAAGTCGAACCTCATCCTCGGCATGGGCGAGACCCGCGAGGAGGTCTCCGAGGCGCTGCGGCAGCTGCACGACGCCGGCTGCGAGCTGATCACCATCACGCAGTACCTGCGCCCGAGCGTGCGGCACCACCCCGTGGAGCGCTGGGTCAAGCCGCAGGAGTTCGTGGAGCTGAAGGAGGAGGCCGAGCAGATCGGCTTCTCCGGTGTGATGTCCGGGCCGCTGGTCCGTTCTTCGTACCGGGCCGGGCGGCTGTACCAGATGGCGATCGAGCTGCGTCAGTCAGCTGCTCCGCAGCGGGACGGCGCGTTCGTCGGCGTACAGGCTGTGTGAATTCGCGCACAAGTTACTACCGGCCAGTAATGACCGAATGACCGCGGTCCTGACCGTCCTCGCTGATGAGGACGCCCGTCAGGACCGCGTCAGCGTGCGGGGCTCGCGTATCAAGGTTTCATTGGTGTTTGACCGGTCGGTCACGCCCTGGTAACACCAAACAGTGACCCTGGTATCACAGCACGTACACCCACTCCGAGGGGGGACCTTCACCATGCAGGCCGCGCCCGTTCGCGCCACCGCCATCCCGTCCTTCACCGACGCGCTGCGCGCCGTCGAGTCCCTCCTGATGAGCGGCGGCCAGCGCACCGCCCGCCAGAACGCCTGGACCTCCGTGCTGGAGGACCGCCGTCGCGCCAAGGACCGGGTCGAGGCGCAGCTCTTCCTGGAGCAGGCCGCCGACCGCTCCTGACGGCCCTCTCCGGCCCTTCTCCGGGCACTGCCGTCGAAGGCACTCCCGGGGACACGTAGACTTCGGGGCATGGCGAGGAAGGAACCCGCAGCGGACGCTGCGAATGCCGGGCGACTGAAGCAGATCGTCCTGACGTACAAGATGACCCGCAAGGCCGATAAGACGATCGGTCTTGTACTTGCAGGTGTCGGTCTCGGCACCCTTGCTGTCTTCCTCGTGATCGGCTTCCTGATCGGCCACCCGGTCTATCTGGGCATCCTGGGCCTGCTGCTCGCTTTCCTCGCGACGGCGATCGTCTTCGGCCGCCGGGCCGAGCGGGCGGCCTTCGGCCAGATGGAGGGCCAGCCGGGCGCCGCGGCCGCCGTTCTGGACAACATCGGGCGGGGCTGGACGACGACACCGGCGGTGGCGATGAACCGCAGCCAGGACGTGGTGCACCGGGCCGTCGGCAAGGCCGGCATCGTCCTGGTCGCCGAGGGCAACCCGAACCGGGTGAAGACCCTGCTGGCCGCCGAGAAGAAGAAGATGGCCCGGATCGTGGCCGATGTGCCGGTGCACGACGTGATCGTGGGCACGGGCGAGGGCCAGGTGGACCTGAAGAAGCTGCGGACCACGATGCTCAAGTTCCCGCGGGTGCTCACCGGTCCCCAGGTCACGACGACCAACGACCGGCTGCGGGCGATGGGTGACCTGATGTCCAACATGCCGTTGCCGAAGGGGCCGATGCCGAAGGGCATGCGGATGCCCAAGGGCGGTCCTCGGGGGCGGTAGGCGTCCAAGAACACGAAGGCGGGGGGGGGGGGGGGGGGCCCCCCCCCCCCCCCGCCCCCCCGGGCCGCCCCCCCCCCCCCCCCCCCCCCCCCCCCCCCCCCCCCAAACACCGCGGGAGACGGGGCTACGGGGC
>NZ_JBSHAF010000008.1:18743-42944 GCF_053611365.1 Streptomyces sp. NPDC054813
TTTTCCCCCCCCCCCGCCCTCGGCCCTGTTTCCCCCATTGGGGTTTAATGGGGGTGTGGTACAAAAACACAACAAATTTGGGGGGAGGGAAGCGATGCGACCGCCCCGCCTTCGTGTTCCCCGGTCCGGCCCGCCGCGGCCCCGATGACACGCCGCCGAACGGCCTATCCAGCGGGTAATCGGGTCATCGGCTCCTAACCTGCCAAATGTGACAAAACGCCATATCACATACCTCGCCTGTGCCGCCGCCCTGTGCGGCTCCCTGCTCGGCGCCGCCCCGGCGACCGCCGCCCACCGCATCCTCGAGGTGCATCCGGGTGAGTCGATCCAGAAGGCCGTGGACGCGGCCGAGCCCGGCGACACCGTCCTCGTGCTGGCCGGCACGTACCACGAGAGCGTCAAGGTGACCACGCCCAGCCTCACGCTGCGCGGCGTGGGCCCGGAGACCGTGCTCCAGCCGCCCAAGAAGTCCAAGAAGTCCAAGAAGGCCAAGAAGGCCGCGGCCGAGAAGTCCTGCGCGGAGATGGGCAACGGGATCTGCGTGGTCGGCACCAAGAGCCGGCCCGTCGAGGACGTCACCATCGCCCGGATGACCGTGACCGGGTTCTCCCGGACCGGCGTCATGGCGGTCGGCACGGCCAACCTGAACGTGCACGGCGTGGCCGCCGTGAAGAACGGGCAGTGGGGCATCGCCGAAGAGCGCTCCGTGCACAGCACCTACCGGTACAACGTCGCCCGGAGCAACGGCGACGCGGGCCTGTTCCTCGCCAACTCCATCACCGCGGAGAAGGGCGCCACCGACACCGACGGCACGGCGGTCGACCACAACCTGCTGGAGAAGAACCGGATCGGCGTCACCGTGCGCCGGCTGCGCAACCTGACCGTCTCGGACAACTCGGTGACCGGGAACTGCGCGGGCATGTTCGTCGTCGGCGACGAGAACAAGCCGAAGGCCGGTCACATCACCGTCGCCGACAACCAGGTCGTGAAGAACAACAAGTACTGCAAGAAGACCGCCCGGCTGTCCTTCCTGCAGGGCTCCGGCATCGTCCTGACCGGCGCCGAGGACACCCTGGTCACCGGCAACACGGTCACCGGGAACTCGGGCAAGTCCCCGATGTCCGGCGGTGTCGTGATCGTCAAGAGCTTCGTGGGCGCCACCAGCGAGAAGAACCAGATCACCCGCAACAAGCTGTCGGGCAACGCCCCCGCCGACCTGATCAACCAGGAAGCCGCCAAGCACGGCAACAGCTTCAAGACCAACACCTGCAAGAAGTCCAAGCCCGCCGGTCTGTGCTGACCTGACGGCCGTACGACACCCCCACGAGGAAGGAAGGCGGCACATGACCGCACCAGCACGCGATCTCTCGGCGCCGAAGGACCCGGCGCGGGACGACGCACCGCCGCCCTCGATGCGGCTGCGCGAGCTCGTGTTCGGGGCGGCCTGTGCCGCCGCCGTCCGCGCGGCCGCCCGGCTGCGCGTCGCCGACGCGCTCGGGGACGCCCCGATGACCGTGGAGAGCCTGGCGTCCGCGGTGAAGACCGACCCCAGGCCGCTGCGCCGGCTGCTGCGCGCCCTGTCCTGCTACGGCGTCTTCGCCGAGCGGCCGGACGGGACGTTCGCCCACACCGAGACCTCCCGGCTGCTGCGCGAGGACGACCCGCACAGCCTGCGGTACATCGCCCTGTGGTGCACCGAGCCGTGGACCTGGGATGCCTGGCCGAAGCTCGACGAGGCCGTGCGCAGCGGCCGTAACGTCATCGAGGACCTCTACGGCAAGGAGTTCTTCGTCTACCTGAACGAGGACGCCCCGGAGTCGGCGGACGTCTTCAACCGGGCGATGACCACCTCCAGCGAGCAGTCGGCCCGTGAGGTCGCCGCCCTGCTCGACCTGTCCGGCAGCCGGTCGGTCGCGGACCTCGGCGGCGGCCAGGGGCATGTGGTGGCCTGTCTGCTGGACAAGTACCCGGCGATGAAGGGCTATCTGCTGGATCTGCCGCGGGTGGTGGAGAAGGCCCTGCCGCGGCTGCGCCCGGGCGGCGACCTGGAGGACCGGGCGCGCATCGTGCCGGGTGACATCCGGGAGGCCGTGCCGGTCGACGCGGACGTCTACATCATCAAGAACATCCTGGAGTGGGACGACGAGTCCACCGTGCAGCTGCTGGCCAACGTGGTCGCGGCGGGGGGTCCCGGGACCCGGGTGGTGGTGATCGAGAACCTGGTCGACGACACGCCGTCGATGCGGTTCAGCACCGCCATGGACCTGCTGCTGCTCCTGAACGTCGGCGGCGCCAAGCACACCACGGACAGCATGGTGCGCCGGCTGACCGACGCGGGTCTGAGCGTCAACGACATCCGCCCGGTCAACCCGTATCTGCACGCCTTCGACTGCACGGTGCCCGCCTGAGGCAGGTCCCGGACATGCCGGTGCCGGGCCCGCGTTCTGCGCGGGTCCGGCACCGTTGGCGTACGGCGGTACGACGGTTCACGCCGCGCCGTCGCGCTCCCAGAGGTAGAAGCGCTGGGCCATCGCGTCCTTCGGGGAGCGCCAGGTCTCCGGGTCGTACGCGCTGACGTACGCCGTGAGACGGTCGCTGACGTCCCTGAAGTCGGGGTGCGAGGTGACCTTGGCGATGGCCGGTCCCGGCTCGCGCTCGGACTCGATGAGGTGCATGTAGACATCACCGAACTGGAAGAGGCTGCGCCGGGTGACCCCGACGAGGTGCGGCAGCTCTCCCCGGTCGGACTCCGCGAACACCTTCGCGATGTCGGGGGCGGAGCCCGGTGCCATACGGGCGACGATCAGGGCCTGGTGCACGTGTCTCTCCGTTCCTGTCTTCCTGGTGGCCGGCTCAGTCGGCCAGGGCCGGGTCGGGGCGCCGGCCGGTGGCCGCCTTCTCGATCTTGTCCCGGATCAGGGCCATCTGGACCTTGGAGTTCCTGTTGATGTTGTCGGTCATCCACTCGTCGTCGACGGGGGCTTCCGGCTTCATCGCGAAGTCCTGGGTCCAGACCATCCGGGTGCCGGCGGGGACCTCCTCGTACTGCCAGAGGATGTCCATGTGCGCGAACGGGCCGGTCTCGACCCGGCGGGCCTTGACGCGGAGGTGGGCGCGGTCCGTCTCGCGCTCGGAGACCCAGCTCCACACCTTGCCGTTCTCGTCGGGGTGCATGGTCAGCCGGAAGGTGACCTTGTTCCCCTGCTCTTCGAGGATGTCGGCGCTGGCGTACTCACTGAACAGCTGGGGCCAGTTGGCCACGTCGTTGGTCATGTCCCAGACCAGGTCGACGGGCGCGGCGATGGTGATCTCGTTCTGGGTGTGTCCGGTCATGTCAGGCTCCCGCGGGCATGGCGCTGTTGACGAGGTCGAGGAACTGGCGGGGGGTCTTGCACCGCTCGGCGTCCACCGGCATGGGCACGCCGTGCCGGTTCTCCAGTTCGCCGACGATGCCGAGCAGGCCGAGCGAGTCGACGCCGAGGGCGTCGAAGCCGCTGTCGGCCCGGTCCTGGAGGTCGGCCGGGGCGACGGTGACGCCGGCGGCCTTCTTCATGAGTTCGGACAGTTCGTCCACGGTGATGCTCATTGGGACTCCTTCTTCTTCGCTGCTGGGCAGCTGTTTTTTCGCCGGATCACCCGGCCGCGCCGTGGCGCAGCACGAGTGCCGAGTTCGACCCCATGAGTCCCCGGCTGAGGACCAGCGCCGTGCGTGGTGCGGCGGCGCGGGCGCTGCCCGTCACGAGGTCGAGGTCGTGGCAGATGTCGTGGACACCCGGGGTCGGCGGGATCAGGCCGTGTTCCATGGCGAGCACCGCTGCGGCGGTGTCCAGGACGGGGGCCGCGCAGTACCCCCGGCCGATCCCGGTCTTGGGCGCGGTGACGGGCACCCGCCTGCCGTGCGCGCCGAGGGCGTCGGTGATGGCCAGCGCCTCCGCCCGGTCGGCCGCCGGGACGCCGAGGGCGTCGGCGAAGACCACGTCGATCTCCTCCGGGGCACAGCCGGCCTCGGCGAGGGCGCCACGGATCGCCTGGGCGAGCCCGGCCCTCGACTCGGCCCAGCGGGAGGCCCCGGTGAAGGTCGACGCGTGTCCGTCGAGGGTGGCCCGTACCGGCAGTCCGCGTCTGCGGGCCGAGCCGGTGTCCTCCACGACGAGCATGGCGCCGCCCTCGGCCGGCACGAACCCGCAGGCCTGCTCGGTGAACGGGCGGTAGGCGCGGGTCGGGTCGGTCTCCCGGCTGAGCTCCTCGTAGCCGAGCTGGCAGACCATCGAGTACGGAGCTATGGGCGCCTCGGTGGAGCCGGCCACGATGACGTCGGTGCCGCGTCGCACCGCGCGGGCGGCGTGCGCCAGGGCGTCCAGGCCGCCCGCCTCGTCGGCGGCGACCACCGAGCAGGGCCCCTTGAAGCCGCGCCGGATGGAGATCTGGCCGGTGCTGGCCGCGTAGAACCAGGCGATGGACTGGTAGGGGCCGACGAACCGGCTGCCCTTGCCCCAGAGTTGCTGGAGCTCGCGCTGGCCGAACTCGCCGCCGCCGGAGCCGGCCGCGGTGACCACGCCGATGTCGAAGGGCGAGCCGTCGGTGTCGGCGCGGCCGAGGCGGGCGTCCTCGAGTGCCAGATCGGCCGCGGCCATCGCGAAGTGCGTGAAGCGGTCGGTCTGGACGATGAGGCGTTCCTCGACGGCGGCCGTCGGGTCGAAGTCGCGGACTTCTCCGGCCACCTTCATGGGCAGGTGCTCGCAGCCGTCGCGGGTCACCTTGTCGAGGACGTTGCGTCCCTCCTGGACGGATTTCCAGAAGGTCTCGGTGCTGGTTCCGTTGGGCGCGACGACACCGATGCCGGTGACGGCCGCCCGACGAGAACGGGGTTCGCTCATCGTGTCCGTCCTCTCTGCCGCGTCAGGATCACCGCGGACTGGAAGCCGCCGAACCCGCTGCCCACGGACAGGACGCCGCCGAGGCGCCGTTCGCGGGCGACGCGCGGCACGTAGTCGAGGTCGCACTCGGGGTCGGGGGTCTCGTAGTTCGCGGTGGGCGGGACGACCTGGTGGGCCAGGGCGAGCACACAGGCGACGACCTCGATCGCGCCGATGGCGCCGAGCGAGTGGCCCACCATGGACTTGATGGAGCTCATGGGCGTGCTGTAGGCGTGCTGCCCGAGCGCCTTCTTCACCGCCGCGGTCTCGTGGCGGTCGTTCTGCCGGGTGCCGGAGCCGTGGGCGTTGACGTAGTCGATGGCGGTGGGGTCGAGGCGGGCGTGGTCGAGGGCGGTCTCGATGGCGCGGGCCATCTCCAGGCCCTCGCTGGTGAGACCTGTCATGTGGTAGGCGTTGCCGAAGGTGGCGTAGCCGTCGAGCTGGCAGTAGATGTGCGCGCCGCGGGCCTTGGCGTGCTCCAGCTCCTCCAGGACGAGCACCGCGCCGCCCTCGCCCATGACGAATCCGTCGCGGCGGTTGTCGAAGGGGCGCGAGGCGTGCTCGGGGTCGTCGTTGTTCGGGGAGGTGGCCTTGATCGCATCGAAGCAGGCCATGGTGATCGGGGAGATCGGGGAGTCCGAGGCACCGGCGATGCAGATGTCGGCCCGGCCCTCCTGCACGGTGTGGAAGGCGTAGCCGACGGCGTCCAGGCCCGAGGTGCAGCCGGTGGAGACGGTCTGTACCGGACCCTGGGCGCCGAAACGTTCCGCCACCGCGGAGGCGAGGGTGCTCGGCGAGAACGCCCGGTGCAGCTGGGGCCCCGCCTGCCGGTGGTCCACGTCCCAGTGCTGGCCGCCGGCGCTCACCAGGACGTAGTCGTGCTCCAGACGGGTGGTGCCGCCGACGGCCGTACCCAGGGAGACCCCGACCCGCCAGGGGTCCTCCCGGCCGAGGTCGAGACCGGAGTCCCGGACCGCCTCGTCACCGGCGACCAGGGCGAACTGTATGTAACGGTCCGCTCGTTCGATCTCCTCGGCGTCCAGGCCGTGCGCCGCCGGGTCGAAGTCGCACTCGGCGGCGATCCGCGACCTGAGGCCGGAGGGGTCGAAGAAGGTGATGCCGCGCGTCGCGGTCCGGCCGGAGGCGAGCAAGTCCCAGAACGCCGGTACGCCCACACCCCCCGGAGCCACGATGCCTATGCCCGTAACCGCCACGCGCCGGGTCACGACCGGACCTGCCCCACGGCGACGGCGGCTTCCGTCTCCTCCGTGTCGACATGGCCCTGGCTCGGGCGCGGGGCCAGCGGGCCGAGGTGGAAGACGATCCGGGCCTCGGCATTGCCCACGTTGCGGAAGCGGTGGCGCATGTTGATGGGGATCATCAGACCCTGCTCGGGCCGCAGCGGGTGCGGCTCGCCGTCCAGGTCGACCTCCATCTCACCGCAGACCACGTACACGAACTCCTCGGAGAACGGGTGGTAGTGCTCGGCGATGCGGTCGCCCGGCTGCACGATGGCCACACCCATGAAACCGCTGGTGGAACCCACCGTGGCGGGGGTGAGCATGGCGCGCAGGTCGCCGCCGCGCCGCGTGTTGGGCTCGATCTCGCTGAGGTCCACGATCTTTGGAATGGGCTTCATCTGTAGGTTCCTCCGTGAGGGTGATCCGGCGGTGGTGGGGGGTCAGGCGTCGGGCGAGCGACGGTCGGTGAGGAGCTTCATCCGCACCGTGTCGCCGTCCAGCAGGGCGGTGAGCGCGTGGGCCGGGACGTCGTCCACAGGGGTGCCGGACCGCTGCTCGACCAGCCGTACGACGACGTCGTCGCGCTGGAAGACCGTGCTGTGCAGCACCGGGCTCGCCGGGTCCTCGGCCGCGGCCTCGTCCTGCTGCGCGAGCAGCTCGGCGAGCCGCATCCCGCAGCCCGGGCGGGCCGGGTAGTACAGCGCGTGGCGGTCGCCCTCGGACAGCTCATCGGCGCCGCTGACGTGGTGCACGGCCGGCAGCGCCGCCCGGGTGAAGAACACCCGTGCGGAGTCCTGGTCGTCGAGGTCGCGGTCCTGCTCCAGGTAGGGGTTGATGGCCTCCTCGACGGCCCGCACCTCGGGCTGCCGGGCGACGTGGCGCAGGGCGACCATCAGGTCGCCGCGCACCTCGATGGCCCGCACCACCCGGTTGCCGTGCATGAACAAGGAGGTGCGGCACAGCCGGGTGGAGTCGTCGACCTCGGCCTTGGGCGAGGCGTAGTCCGAGAGGAGCTTCGCGACCTGGGCCTCACTGCCCGGCCGGACCGTGAAGGTGAGCGCGTGGCGGATCACGCCGTCGCCCATCCGTGGCTCGGCCTGCAGGACACGCACCGCGTCCACCGCCGGCCCGCCGGTCTCGCGGACGACCTGGAAGCGGAGCGAACGGGTGTCGCGCACGCAGTTGTGCAGCGGCTTGACCATCTCCACGTGCTCCTCGCTGTTCACCCAGGCGAGGAACGGCGGGGCGCTCTCCCACTCGCTGGTGATCAGCCACTGCGAGGGGTTCTCGATCGACTGGCAGAGCTGGTCGCTGACGTGACCGGGCACCTGGGCGACCTGGTTGCACAGCTGCTCATAGGCCTCCAGGAACTCCTGCTGCGCGCCGTCGAAGACGTCCACCAGCAGGACGACCCGGAGCCGCGAGCCGTCGAAGACGGACTGGGAGACCCGTTTCGACACCGGGCGGGTCAGCTTTTCCGAAACCTTTTCCGAGATCGTCGTCATGCTTCGCACATCTCCTTCGCGGGGGCAGCGGCCTGCGCCTTCGCCGATGACGCGGCGTCAGCGCTTTTTGATCCTGTGCCGGTCCTCCGAAGCGCGCGACTCGCGTGAACCAGGTGGGTGATTGAGCACGCGGAACCCCTCGGGAAGGGGGGCGGAAGGGGCATGGAAGTTCCGACGCACCTGACGCACCACCACCCGCCCCTGGAGTCCCCGATGCAGCACAGAACCGATCACCAGGTCCCCGTCCTCGTCGTGGGCGGCTCCCTCGTGGGCCTGTCCATGTCCCTCTTCCTGGGCCGTCTAGGCGTACGCCACATGCTCGTCGAACGGCACTCCGGGACCTCGATCCATCCACGCGGCCGGGGCAACAACGTGCGGACGATGGAGCTGTTCCGGAAGGCCGGCATCGAGCCCGCCATCAAGTCCGCCGCCTCACTCCTCACCGACAACCACGGCATCCTGCAGACCCCGACGCTGGTCGGCGACGCCGGCGAATGGCTGTTCAAGGAGATCGATCCCGGCGGCGGAATCGCGAGGTTCAGCCCTACGGGGTGGTGTCTGTGCAGCCAGAACGACCTCGAACCCGTGCTCCGCCAGGCGGCCGAATCCCTCACCGGCGAGCTCCGCTACTTCCACGAGATGGAGTCCTTCGAGCAGGACCCCGAAGGGGTGACGGCGTACGTCCGGGACCGTGACTCCGACCGGATGTACACCGTCCGCGCGGACTACCTGGTCGCCGCCGACGGCCCGCGCAGCCCGGTCCGGGGCCGGCTCGGCATCGGCCAGATGGGCCCCGGCGACCTGTTCGCCAACGTGAGCATCACCTTCCGCTCCAAGCTGCTCGCCCACACCGTCGGGGACCGGCGGTTCATCTGCTGCTACCTCACCGATCCGGAGGCGGACGGCGCGCTGCTGCCCGTCGACAACAAGGAGCACTGGGTCTTCCACGCCCCGTGGCACCCCGAACACGGCGAAACCCTCGACGAGTTCACCGAGGAGCGCCTCACCCGGCACATCCGCCGGGCCGTCGGCGTCCCCGACCTCGACGTCGAGATCACCGGCCGCGCCTCCTGGCGGGCCGCCGAACGGGTCGCCGAACGGTACGCGTCCGGGCGGGTCTTCCTGGCCGGCGACTCCGCGCACGAGATGTCCCCGACCGGCGCGTTCGGCTCCAACACCGGCATCCAGGACGCGCACAACCTGGCGTGGAAGCTGGCGGCCGTCCTCGACGGCTGGGCCGGCCCCGGACTGCTGGAGTCGTACGACGCGGAGCGCCGCCCGGTCGCCCTGGCCACCAGCGCCCGTGCCTCGGCCCGCTCGGTGGAGCACAGCCATCCCGGGTTCGCGCCCGCGCCGGGCATCGGCGCCGGCAAGCGCGGCGGCATCCTCAACATCGTCCTCGGCTACCAGTACCCGAAGGGCGCGGTCGTCGACGCGGACCCCGGCCAGCAGGTCGTACCCGATGGGATGAACCTGACCGGGCAGCCGGGCAGCCGGGCCCCCCACCTGTGGCTGCGCCGCGCGGACGAACGGCTCTCCACGCTCGACCTGTACGAGCGGTCCCTGGTACTGCTCAGCGACGCGGGCTCGGCGGCGGGCTCGGCCTGGCACGCGGCCGCCCGCCGGATCGCGGACACGGAGCGGCTACGACTGGACACGTACCGCGTCGGGGCGGCGGGGGCGGACCTCGTCCACGACGGAGAGGGCATGGACTGGGCGGCCGCGCACGGCACGACGGCGGACGGTGCGGTGCTGGTACGGCCGGACGGATTCGTGGCCTGGCGCTCGGAGGGCGCGGTGCCGGACCCGGAGGGAGAGCTGCGGGACGTACTGGCCCGGCTGCTGCGCAGGCGGTGAGCCGGGGGGGGTGGGGACGCTTACCGGCGCTTGCAGGGTGCCGCCGCGCCCACCCGTGCCGCCTGGGGGTCCCCCCAGGCCTTTCGGGCTCTGGGGGAGGCACGGTTGCCCGCGGCTATGGAGACGCTGCTGGGACGTGCCCCGTAAGGGGCGCGGGGAACTGCGCGATCAGCCCCCACTCAGCCGCACTCAGATACGGACCTCGACGGTCTTCGCCAGCCGGTCGTGCAGCCCCCTGCCGTCCCGGTCCCACACCAGCGCCGGGATCGCGAGGCACAACAGCACCGTGCGGGCCAGTGCGCGCAGCGGCTGCACCCGCCCCGTCTCCACCCCGACCACCCGCAGCCGGAACAGCCGCTTACCCGGCGTGAAGCCGATGGTACCGACGGTCAGGACCCCCAGGACGAAGAAGACCAGCAGCGTCCAGTTGCTGGTCGTCGCCGGGTTGTAGCCGTCGGTGATCAGGCCGTATGCGATCAAGACGCACAGCGCCCAGTCCACGACCAGCGCACCGAGCCGTCGCCCCGGACGGGCGATGGAGCCCGGCCCGTCCTCCGGCAGACCGAGCTGCTCACCCCGGTATCCGAACTCCGCACCGGCCTCTTCCATGGCCGCACGGGGCCCCGAGAGCCACGATCCCATTGCTTGCCTGTTGTCCACCCGACCACGGTACTGCCCGGGCAAACGCCCGGGGTCCGGCGGGGTGCCGCGGGGCTACGGTGGAACAAGGCCGGTTAACTTCAGCGAAACAAATGGGTCACGCCCGAGAAATCACCCGTCCCTAGGGTCGAGAACAGCGTGTGCCACCGCACTGGCCGCACGAACGAACTACCACCCCGGCGCGGGAACGCCCGGAAGTAGGAGGAGCTGGATGTTCCAGAACGCCGACGAGACCAAGAAGTTCATCGCTGACGAGGACGTCAAGTTCGTCGACGTCCGGTTCTGCGACCTGCCGGGCGTCATGCAGCACTTCACGGTGCCCGTCGATGCGTTCGACCCGGACGAGGAGCTCGCCTTCGACGGATCCTCGATCCGCGGTTTCCAGGCGATCCACGAGTCCGACATGGCGCTGCGCGCGGACCTGTCGACGGCGCGTATCGACCCCTTCCGCCGCGACAAGACGCTCAACATCAACTTCTTCATCCACGACCCGATCACGGGCGAGCAGTACTCCCGTGACCCGCGCAACGTGGCGAAGAAGGCGGAGGCGTACCTCGCGTCGACCGGTATCGCCGACACCGCGTACTTCGGCCCCGAGGCCGAGTTCTACGTCTTCGACTCCGTCCGCTTCGCGACCACCGCGAACGAGTCCTTCTACCACATCGACTCCGAGGCGGGTGCCTGGAACACCGGCGCCCTGGAGGACAACCGTGGTTACAAGGTCCGCTACAAGGGCGGCTACTTCCCGGTCCCGCCGGTCGACCACTTCGCCGACCTGCGCGCCGAGATCTCCCTGGAGCTGGAGAAGAACGGCCTGAAGGTCGAGCGCCAGCACCACGAGGTCGGCACCGCCGGCCAGGCGGAGATCAACTACAAGTTCAACACGCTGCTCGCGGCCGCCGACGACCTCCAGCTCTTCAAGTACATCGTGAAGAACGTGGCCTGGCGCAACGGCAAGACCGCGACCTTCATGCCGAAGCCGATCTTCGGCGACAACGGCTCGGGCATGCACGTGCATCAGTCGCTGTGGGCCAACGGCGACCCGCTGTTCTACGACGAGGCCGGCTACGCGGGCCTGTCGGACACCGCCCGCTACTACATCGGCGGCATCCTCAGGCACGCCCCGTCGCTGCTCGCCTTCACCAACCCGACGGTGAACTCGTACCACCGCCTCGTGCCCGGCTTCGAGGCCCCGGTGAACCTGGTGTACTCGCAGCGCAACCGCTCGGCCGCGATGCGTATCCCGATCACGGGTTCGAACCCGAAGGCCAAGCGCGTCGAGTTCCGCGCGCCCGACTCCTCCGGCAACCCGTACCTCGCCTTCTCGGCGCTGCTGCTCGCGGGCCTGGACGGGATCAAGAACAAGATCGAGCCGGCCGAGCCGATCGACAAGGACCTCTACGAGCTGGCCCCCGAGGAGCACGCGGGCGTCCCGCAGGTCCCGACCTCCCTCCCGGCCGTCCTCGACTCCCTGGAGCGCGACCACGAGTTCCTGCTCGCGGGTGACGTCTTCACGTCCGACCTGATCGAGACGTGGATCGACTTCAAGCGCACCAACGAGATCGCCCCGCTGCAGCTGCGTCCGCACCCGCACGAGTTCGAGCTGTACTTCGACGTGTGACAGACGCCCTTCGCGGCTCTCGACGCCCCCGTTCCCGGTTTCTCGGGACGGGGGCGTCGTCGTATCGTGCGGGTGTACTCATGTTCGAGACGGGGGGAACCGTGATGTCCCAACAGGAAGACGACCAGCACGAGTTCGACTTCAGGTGGGCCGCCGAGGCGGAGCACAAGGAGCCGTCCGCGCGGGCGCGCATGCTGGCCGCGCGCTGGAAGGAGAACCCGCCGGAGCCGGCGCCGTTCCGGGCGGATCCGGGGCCGGTGGAGCCACGCCGTTCGTCGTGGGTGTCGACGGCTCTGGTTCTGGGGTGCGTGGCAGCGGTGATCGTGCTGCTGGGTTACATACAGACGCGGTCGCCGTACTAGCGCCCAGTAGGGGGCGCGGGGCTGTATCGACATGCGGCTCCGCCGCGGAGGCGCGCCCACGCCCCACGGCGCCGCGCCTTCACAGGGACCTTTTGCCGCTACTAGGGACGTTCGGAACCTTTCCATGGGCCCCGGCAGGTGCACACTGGACAGCGGGACGAGTGCCTGACTGCGGGGTGATGGCAGATGCAGAGCCGCTTCCGGAGCGACCGGCGACTGACCGTGCGGATGACGGTCACGCTGTTCCTGCTCGGATTGTTGTACGTCGGCTTCGTTGCCGCGTTGATCGTGTTGCTGAAGTCGTGGCTGCTGGTCGTCGTACTGGTGGGCGCGATGTTCGTGGCACAGTTCTGGTTCTCCGACCGGATCGCGATGTTCGCCATGCGCGGGCGGGTCGTGGAGCGCGAGGAGTATCCCGAGCTGCACGCGGTGGTGGACCGGCTGTGTGCCATCGCCGACATGCCGAAACCCGTGGTCGCCGTGTCCGAGATGGACATGCCGAACGCGTTCGCCACCGGGCGCAATCCCGATCACGCTGTGGTCTGTGTGACCACGGGCCTGCTGCGGCGGCTGGAGCCCGCCGAGCTGGAGGGGGTGCTCGCGCACGAGCTGTCGCACGTGGCGCACAAGGACGTCGCCGTGATCACGGTCGCGTCCTTCCTGGGTGTGATCGCGGGGCTGGTCGTGCGGTTCGCCTTCTACTCGCAGATCTTCGGAGGGGGCAGGCGGGACCAGAACACGGCCGCCGTCTTCGCCGCCGTCATCGGGGTCTCCGCCGCCGTGTACGCGATCAGCTTCCTGCTGATCAGGGCGCTGAGCCGGTACCGGGAGCTGGCCGCCGACCGGGCCGCGGCCCAGCTCACCGGGCGCCCCTCCGCGCTGGCGTCGGCGCTCACCAAGGTCTCCGGCGACATCGCCCGGATCCCGACCAAGGACCTCCGTACCGCCCAGGCCTTCAACGCGTTCTACTTCACCCCGGCGACCGGCAAGGAGCCCGGCATCGAGCGCTTCTTCTCCACCCACCCGCCCCTGGAGCAGCGGCTCGAGCAGCTGGCGCGGATCTCGGCGGAGCTGGGTGAGGCGGCGACGCCCGGGAAGGCCGGGTGAGCATGGGGTTCCTGGACATCCTGCTCGGCCGTACCAAGCCCGTCGCCCCCGACCTCGACCAGTTGTTCGCGCTGCCGTCGGCGGCGGTGACCCTGGAGGCGGCGGCCGGGTTCCGGCCCACCGGTCTGGGCGCGGTGTGTTTCGCCACCGTCGAGGGCGCGGCCTTCGAGCAGACCCACCGCGAGGTGCAGGCGCTCCTCGACGCGGACGCCGAACGCAACGGCTCCCCGGTCGAGCTGAGCCAGGACCACTACGGGTACTCCTGGCTGGTCTCGCGGCGCACCCCCGACCAGCTTCCGCAACTGGTCACCGACCTGCACGCGGTGAACAGTTCGATGGAGGTGAACGGCTTCGGCCCGCAACTGCTCTGTTCCCTGGCCTCCTTCGAGGACGAGCGCGGGCGCAGGCTCGCGCTCGTCTATCTCTACAAGCGGGCGACGTTCTACCCCTTCGCGCCGCTGCCGGGTTCCGGCGAACGGCGCGACAGCGCGCTGGAGTTGCAGATGAAGGCGACCCTCGCGAACGACCTGCGGATCGAGCAGGACCTCAGCCGCTGGTTCCCGGTGTGGGGTGCCCCCGGCCTCTGACCGGCCGGGGACACCCGCCTGCGCGCCCCTACTGACCCTTGTTCCGCTCCTGACGCCGGAACTCCAGGGGGCGCTCGCGCCGGTAGCGGCGCTCCCACTTGGCCTGACGGTCACGGCGGTCGCGGTACGTCTTGTAGTCGTTCGGCACACCCCCGCCCCCGCCGGACGGACCGCCCGACGAGGATGCCGACGACGAGCCGCGCCCGTAGTGGACGTACAGGAAGAGCAGGGCGACGGCGGCGAGCCACCAGTTGTGGTTTCCGAATCCGAGGATGACCAGGACGACAGTTCCGGATAGGACGATGGTGCCCATGACGGGCCTCCGTGGCGTGAGCGTGTGTGAGCGGTCGACGGATCCGACGGCACGCGGGGGACGGCGGCCGTCCGTCGGTGCGTAGCAGACTAGCCCCGAGTCCCCAGGGCGCGGTCGGCCCTTCGGAAAGCGGTGGTGGACGGCTCCGGAACGCGTCTCCAGCGTAGGGATCCGGTCACTCGGTGTGCATCCCGTTTTCGGGAGGGACCGCATGAGTGGCAGGTCCGCCTCAGCCCCCCGGTGCCGCCGTCAGGACGCCCGCCGTGACGGCCGTGCCGAGGACGGCGTGGTCGGTGGTGGTCCGGTCGGCGTAGGCGAGGGCGAAGTCGGTGACCGCGTGGTCGAAGGTGTCGGTGCCGCCCAGGTGGCCGGCGATGGCGATGCGGTGGCCGGAGCGGGCGTGGGCGCGTGCCAGGGTCCTGCCGCACGGGGGGCGGCGTAGGCGCGCAGGCCCTTCGTTCTGGAGGAACAGCGGGTCGTCGGCGTCCCGGCCGGAAGCAGTGAAGGGCCTACGAGGGGAGGTCCGCATGCCGGGGCCGGCGAACGGGTGACCGGGGGCGGGGCGCGGGTGGGAGTCCCGGTGACGAAGGCGCCGGGGGGACGTGTCGGACACACGGCCCCCGGCGCCGCCGGCTTACCGCGAATACCGCATCAGGGCCCGCACCATGTGGCACGTGGTGGCCGACGGCGGATGGACGCCGATGCTCTCCGCCGTGCTCCGGATCCTCTCGTCGCGCGCCTGGTTGGGCAGGTAGACGCCGGAGTCGAGCAGGGCTATGGCGAGGCGCATGGCCTTGAGGCGGCGGTTGTGCGTGACGTACCACTCGCGTGGCCGCCCGGCCGGCAGCGGGCGCTTCTCGGCCGGCGCGTAGGGCGAGTCGAGCAGGACGGCACGCTTCGCGGTGGACTGGGTCGGCAACGGCTTCGGCTTCAGTGCGGCAGCGGGCACAGGCATCCTCCTGTCGCGGTCAGAGGGCCTCCGGACACCCCGGCGACTCTCTCGAACACTGCTTCCAGTGTACCGGCCCCCACTGACAATCGGGGGTCCGGGACGGACCGTCAAAACAGCAGGTGGCGAAGGGAATTGCGGTTCCGTTTCAGGGGTTCCGGATGAGGCGGATGGGGTCGCATTAATTCGAACAACGCCGGCCGCCTGGGACTCGGCGGCTACCGTGTCCGGCATGGAGATCTGGATCAACCCGGCCTGCTCGAAGTGCCGTACCGCGATCGGCCTGCTCGACGCCGAGGGGGCCGACTACACCGTCCGCCGTTATCTGGAGGACGTGCCGAGCGCGGACGAGATCAGGGCCGTACTGGAACGGCTCGGGCTCGAACCCTGGGACATCACCCGCACCCAGGAGGCCGTGGCGAAGGAGCTGGGGCTGAGGGAGTGGGCACGGGACGAGGCGGCGCGCGACCGGTGGATCACGGCGCTGGCCGAGCACCCGAAGCTCATCCAGCGGCCGATCATCACCGCGGACGACGGGACCGCGCTCGTCGCCCGTACCGACGAGGCCGTACAGGAAGCGCTGGCCAGGAGGACGAGGTGACAAGAGGTGAACAGGCTTCAACTCCGCTGTGACGCACGTTACTTAGGTGGCTCCTGTAACCACTGAGTAACTCCGTTCGGCATCTCGTACATAGCGACGTACGCTCCCCCACCCCTCTTCAGGAGGCGCGCATGTCGCGTAGGAGAACTCTCGGCGCCAAGAAGTCGATCGCACTGCTGGTCGGCGCCGCAGCCGTCGCCGGCGGCGGGGCCTTCGTCCTGGCGTCCACCTCGAACGCCGCGCAGACCCCGCAGAACGCGAAGACACTGTCCTCGGCCGCGGACTCGACCGTCTGCTCGGGGCTGGCCACCGCCCTCGGCAACAACCAGAAGTTCATCGCGGACCAGAAGGCGAACCCGGACGCCCAGTCGTCGGCCCGGATCGCCAACCGCGAAGCGGTCATCGCGCAGATCAAGGTCCAGCAGAAGGCGTCCGGTTGCGTCGTTGGGGAGTCGGCTCAGGGCTCCCAGGCGGCGGGCGGTGCGCAGACGGGCCAGACCGGTCAGACGGGCCAGACCGGCCAGCAGGCCGCCACGCCGGCGCCCTCGAAGAGCGCGGCCACCGGGAACACCGGAGGCGGCGCCGCCGCCGCGGGCCAGCAGGTCTGCAACGGCTCGACCGTCACGCTGTCCGGCGAGGCCGGCGCCCCGGCCGCCTCCAGCAACCAGTTCCCGGCGGGAACCACGCTGAAGGTCACCAACCTGGACAACAACAAGTCCACGACGGTGAAGGTCACCTCGGTGTCCGGCAGTTGTGTGCTGCTCAACAACGCCGCCTTCGAACAGGTCCGGGAACCCGGCAAGTTCCTGATCCGCCGGGCCCTGATCCAGAAGGTCGGCTGATCGAAGAGACGGGCTGTGGCTCGGCCGCCGGCTTTCACGGAGGGAAAGCCGGCGGCCGCCGCGCAGGGCCGCGCACAGCGCCCGAAATGGGCTCCGTACCCCGCCCGCCCGCTCCTCACAACGTGAGTCGCACCACAGAACCGCCAGGTAACACCGGGTTCACATTCGAGCAATGATCGGGAAATCGCCTGTTGACAGGCTGCCGGGCAACACCGAGGCGCCCCAGTGCCGTAGCGCCGCTGCACCCGCAAGTGCGCCCGACCCACCCCGAAGGATGTGGCCCGTGACCTTCAAGGCTGAGTACATCTGGATCGACGGCACCGAGCCGACGGCCAAGCTGCGTTCGAAGACGAAGATCATCGCGGGCGCCCCCGCCGGTCTCGACGCGCTGCCGATCTGGGGCTTCGACGGGTCCTCCACGAACCAGGCCGAGGGGCACTCCTCGGACCGTGTGCTGAAGCCGGTCTTCACCTGCCCGGACCCGATCCGCGGCGGCGACGACGTACTCGTCCTGTGCGAGGTCCTGGACATCGACTTCACCCCGCACTCCTCCAACACGCGTGCCGCGCTGGTCGAGGTCGCGGAGAAGTTCGCCGCGCAGGAGCCGATCTTCGGCATCGAGCAGGAGTACACCTTCTTCGACGGCGCCCGTCCGCTGGGCTTCCCCGAGGGCGGCTTCCCGGCCCCGCAGGGCGGCTACTACTGCGGTGTCGGCGCCGACGAGATCTTCGGCCGCGAGATCGTCGAGGCCCACCTGGACAACTGCCTGAAGGCGGGTCTGGCGATCTCCGGCATCAACGCCGAGGTCATGCCCGGCCAGTGGGAGTTCCAGGTCGGCCCGGTCTCCCCGCTGGAGGTCTCCGACCACCTGTGGGTGGCCCGCTGGCTGCTCTACCGCACCGCCGAGGACTTCGGCGTCTCCGCCACCCTCGACCCCAAGCCGGTCAAGGGCGACTGGAACGGCGCCGGCGCGCACACCAACTTCTCCACCAAGGCGATGCGCGAGGGCTACGACGCGATCATCACCGCGTGCGAGTCGCTCGGCGAGGGCTCCAAGCCGCTCGACCACGTCAAGAACTACGGCGCCGGCATCGACGACCGCCTGACGGGTCTGCACGAGACCGCCCCGTGGAACGAGTACTCCTACGGCGTCTCCAACCGCGGTGCCTCGGTCCGTATCCCCTGGCAGGTCGAGAAGGACGGCAAGGGCTACATCGAGGACCGCCGCCCGAACGCCAACGTCGACCCGTACCTGGTGACCCGGCTGATCGTCGACACCTGCTGCACCGCCCTGGACAAGGCCGGCCAGGTCTGATCCGCGCACTTCCCACAGGGGCGTCCACCGTCGCGGTGGGCGCCCCTGCGGCGTTGTCGGTGGCGCGTGTCATGGTGGGCGCATGGAGATCGACGAGGTCCTCGCCGTCAACGCCTGGACGGAGAACGGGCAGACGTACCTGTGGAGTGCGCCGGACGGACTGCGCGAGGCTGTGCGCGGGCTCGGCACGGCCGGGAACCGCTTCCTGATCGCCCAGCGCATCCCGGACCTTCCGAAGGTGTTCGCGCAGGTGTGGCACGAGGAGGGCGGCGACTACCGCCTCGAACACCGGCGCGGCGCGGACGAGTTCTCCGGTACGAACCTCACGGACCCGGACCGGGTGGCGGAGCTGCTGGCCGGCTGGGCACGGGAGGACGACGGCTGGGACGCGGGCGTCGCCTGGGAACCGGTCCCGGTGCCGCCGCGCGAGGAGATACCCGCCCTCGGACCCGAGGTGGCGGCCCGCGCCGAGGACCAGGTGCACGCCCTGCTCCGGGACGGCTACCTGGGGATCGAGCGACTCGTCCGGGAGACCGTGGACCTGATGGCCGACGACGACGGGGACGGCACCGCGCCGGTCTCCCCGGCGCAGGCGCGGGAGATCGTGGAGCGGCTCTGGGTGGCGCGGGTGGCGGAGCAGCGGGCGTGGACCGGGCCCACCGACCCGGACCGGCTGACGCGGGCGTTCGCGGCGCTGGAGCGCGAAGGCGTCGTCGCTCGCGAGGACTTCACCTGCTGCCGCTCCTGCGGCATGGCCGAGATCGGCGCCGAGGCCGAGGACGCGGGTGGGGCCCGGGGCTTCGTCTTCTTCCACCACCAGTGCACCCGTTCCGCCGCCGAGGGCCACGGCCTCAGCCTCTACTACGGCGGCTTCGACGGCTCCGCGGAGACCACCACGGCCGTCGGCCGCGAGGTGGTCGCCGCCCTCACCGCCGCCGGGCTGTCCGCAGTGTGGGACGGCAATCCGGACAAGGCGATCGAGCTCACCCCGCTGACCTGGCGCAAACGCCTGGTGGGGTGAGGCGGGCAGCGTCAGGGTCCCGCCAGGGACGCGTCCAAGCAGTGAGAGGAGGGTCCTGTTTCCCGGCTGTGTCTGCTTCAATGGGCGCATGGCCAGCTACCAGAAGTGCAGCGCGACGGGTCGCCATGACCTCGAGCCCTTCTGGCCTTCCCGTCAGCACCACGACTTCGACCGGGTGTGTTGCCGCGCGATGAACGCGCGGGCCCTCTAAAGCCGTACACCCCGGCCTTCGGCCAGCGCGGAACGCAGAACGTCCCCGGCGCGCCCGACCACGAGTCGCGGCCGTCGTCCCGACCGACGAACTCCTCGCGCGAAAGAGCTGACGTCTCATGGCGACCACTCGTTCTCTCTCCCCCGCCTCCGCAGCCCGGCACCGGCTGCGTGCCGTCGACCGGGACGAGGTGGTGGACATGGCCGACTTCCTGCCGCCGGGCGCCACCTGGCTGCCCGCCCCGCAGCACACCGTGCCCACCCTGCCGGGCCAGCCGCCGATGATCGGCTACCTGGTGCTGGTCCCGGCGGACCAGCGGCCGCCGTTCCTGCCGGTCGCGGTGCCGGACCCGCAGCAGTCGGCCGACGAACCGGGCGCGACCACGACGACCACGGCGACCGCCGCGTCCGGTACCCGGCCGCTCGTCACCGTCGACTCCGTGCAGCGCACCGCCCAGGTCGGCGGGCGTGAACTCGACCTCACCTACCTGGAGTTCGAGCTCCTCGCCCATCTGGTCGCGCACCCCAACCGGGTGCACACCCGCGACCAGCTGGTCACCACGGTCTGGGGCTACGGCCACGTCGGCGACGGCCGCACGGTCGACGTCCATGTCGCCCGGCTGCGCCGCAAGCTCGGCGCGGAGCACCGCAAGGCGATCCAGACGGTCCGCCGGGTCGGCTACAAGTACACCCCGCCGACCGGCCGCTGACGGGCCGCTCTGCCCTGGTGACGGGGGCCTCGGCCGACGCCGGGCCCGACCGAGTGCGCGCAGGACGAGCGGGGCGGGTGAGCCGGCCGTCGTGGAGTCGTTCGGCGCGGACGGCTCGGTGCTGGTGCGGGCCGGGCTGATCCTCGGCCCGTACGAGAACATCGGCCGGCTGCCGTGGTGGCTGAACCGGATCGCCCGGGGCGGGCCGGTGCCGGCACCGGGCCCGCACGGTCTGCCCGTCCAGTTCGTGGACGCCCGCGATCTCGCCGAGTGGACCCTGGGTGCGGTCGAGCGGGGGCTGTCCGGACCGTACAACCTGGTCGGGCCGCCCGGGCACACCACGATGGGCGCGCTGCTGGAGGCTTGCCGCCGGGTCACGGGGTCGGCCGCGGAGCTCCGCTGGACCGACCCCGAGGTGATCCTCGCCACCGGGATCGAGCCATGGGTCCAGCGCCCACGCGGCGGAGCCGCACATCGGGCACAGCCCCGCACCCCTGAAGGGGCGCTACCTGCGCCCGGGGTGTACGTAGCACCACCCCCTCACATGGGGCTTCGGGCCAGTGACCCGTGGAGAGTCGGTCGGCCAGACTGGCCGCATGACGACGAACACGAACAGCGGTGGCTTTCGCGGCAGGGCGCGCGAGGTGCTGCTGGCCGCCGTGCGGGGGCTGGTGCTGGCGCTGGTGATGCCGGCCGTCTCGATCCTCTGTTTTGTCCTGACGGCGGTCTCCGTCGCGCTGATCCCGATCGGCGTCGGTATCGTCACCACGCCCCGGATCCTGGGCGCTGTCCGGGAGGTGGCGGACGTGCGGCGGCGGCTCGCGTACGAGTGGTGCGGGGTGCGGATCCCGTCGGCGTACCGGCCGCTGCTGCCGGACGCCAACCCCTGGACGCGCACCTTCGGCATGCTGCGGGACCCGCAGGTGCGGCGGGACGTGCTGTGGCTGCTGGTGGACATGACGGCCGGGTTCGTGACCGCGCTGCTGCCGGCGGTGCTCGTGTTCTATCCCTTCGAGGGGTTCGCGCTGGCGGCGGGACTGTGGCGGACCATGACGGGCGGCCCGTACGGGAAGTACGGCCCGTACTGGTACGGCTTCGTGCCGGTCAGCGGCCAGGCCACCGCGTTCGCCGCCGCCGGGCTCGGCGCCGTCATCCTCGTCGCCGCCTCCCGCTACGCCCCCGCCGCGCTGACCGTCCACTTCAAGCTCACCCGCGCCGTCCTCGACACCGGTCAGGGTGAACTCACCGAGCGGGTGCGGGTGTTGACCGAGACCCGGAAGGACGCGGTGGACACCTCGGCGGCCGAGCTGCGGCGGATCGAGCGGGATCTGCACGACGGGGCGCAGGCCCGGCTGGTGGCGATGGGCATGGATCTCGGCACCATCGAGATGCTCCTCGACAAGGATCCGCAGAAGGCGAAGCAACTGCTCGCGCAGGCCCGGCAGGCATCCGTGGAGGCCCTGGGCGAGCTGCGCGACCTGGTGCGGGGCATCCATCCGCCGGTGCTGGCCGAGCGCGGACTCGGCGATGCCGTAAGGGCGTTGGCGCTGCGGCTGCCGGTGCCCACGGAGGTGACCGTGGACCTGCCGGGCCGGGCGGACGCGCCGGTGGAGTCGGCCGCGTACTTCGCGGTGAGCGAGGTGCTGACCAACGCGGTCAAGCACTCCGGCGCCGACCGGATCTGGGTGGACCTGCATCACGTGCCGGAAGGCGTCGGCATGCTGCGGATCTCGGTCACCGACCACGGCAGGGGCGGCGCGGTGATCGGCGCCGGGTCGGGACTCGCCGGTGTCGAGCGGCGGCTGGGTACATTCGACGGCGTCCTGGCCGTCAGCAGCCCCGCGGGCGGCCCCACCATGGTCACCATGGAGATTCCGTGCGTGTTGTCCTAGCCGAAGACCTGTTCCTGCTCCGCGACGGGCTGGTCCGGCTGCTGGAGGCCTACGACTTCGAGATCGTGGCCGCCGTCGAGACCGGCCCCGAACTCACCCGGGCGTTCGCCGAGTTGGAGCCGGACGTGGCGGTGGTGGACGTACGGCTGCCGCCCACGCACACCGACGAGGGGCTGCAGTGCGCGCTCAGGGCGCGGCGGGACCGGCCCGGGCTGCCGGTGCTGGTCCTCTCCCAGCACGTGGAGCAGCTGTACGCGCGGGAGCTGCTGGCCGACGGCAGCGGCGGGGTGGGGTATCTGCTGAAGGACCGGGTGTTCGACGCCGAGCAGTTCGTGGACGCCGTACGGCGGGTCGCGGCGGGCGGTACGGCCATGGATCCGCAGGTGATCCAGCAGCTGTTGTCCCGGCGGGCCGGCGACCGGCCCCTGGAGGGCTTGACACGGCGGGAGCTGGAGGTGCTGGAGCTGATGGCGCAGGGCCGTTCGAACGCGGCGATCGCCGCTCAGCTCGTCGTCACGGATCGGGCCATCGCCAAACACACCTCCAACATCTTCACCAAACTGGGACTTGAGGTGTCGGACGATGACAATCGGCGCGTCCTGGCGGTGCTCGCGTATCTGGACCGCGACCGCTGATTTTCCAGAAATCGCCCTGCTCAAACGGCAGTTGTGGCCCAAGTGCGTAACAAATCTCTGATGAATTTGTGAGGCAGCTGAACACGTCTGAGGCGGGGTGCGTATGAAAGGACGCCGCTTCACTCCTGTCGGGCGCCTCGATGCTGCCCCGCAAGGAAGTCAGAGGAGTTCCATGGGACGCAACACACGCAAGCGCCGTTCGCCATTGGCCGTCAAGGCCATAGCCGCATCGGCGGCCCTAGCGCTCGGCGGGGGCGGGCTGCTCTGGGCGCAGATGAACGCTTCGGCGCACGAGTCGAACAACTCAGCCCAGAACTACACGAAGGCTGCCGCTGCCTCGGTCGCGACGATCTCCTGCCCGGACGTCGGCCAGAAGCTGACGAACGTGCCCGCCAAGGCCAAGTGGGGGGTGGCGGCGGAACTGGCGAAGCTCGACAAGCAGATCACCGAGGCCTACGCCCGTCTCGCCTCCACGCGCCAGGCCCAGGCGAACGACGCGAACTTCGTGCAGAACGCGATCGTCGGCCCCCTGAAGGAGAAGCGGGCGGCCACGATCGACCGGATCCGGATCGACATCACCCGGGTCGGCGGGCAGTTCGACAGCTCGCTGGCCCAGCTCGCCGCCTGCACCACGCAGACCGCCAACCAGACCACCGCCGGCGGGGGCAACAACAACGGTGGTCAGAACAACAACAACGGCCAGAACAACGGTGGTCAGAACAACAACGGGAACAACGGCCAGGCCACGGCCGCCCCGAGTGCCAGCGCCAGCGCCCCGGCCAACGTCGGCGGGCAGGCGGGCAACGGCCCGGTCGCGGCCGACTTCGTGGACATCACGAAGGTCGCGCCGAACGTCCTGGCCAAGCCGCAGAAGCAGCAGACCGCTTCGACCGGTACCTTCACCACCCGCTGCGGTGTGAACGCGAACAAGAACCACAACACCGACAACGTCATCGTGGCGCCCGGCGTGACCAACGGCGCGCACCACCTGCACGACTACGTCGGCAACCAGAAGGTCAACGCGTTCGCCACCAACGACTCGATGCTGGCGGCGCCGAGTTCCTGCCAGAACCAGAGCGACCTGTCGTCGTACTACTGGCCGGTCGTGCGTGTCCAGGACGGTTCGCAGGACTTCGACCAGAACGCGGACGGCGGTGGCAAGGAAGGCAACGTCGGCAAGATCCTGACCCCGCAGTCGGCGGAGATCAAGTACGTCGGCAGCCCGGCCGCCAAGGTCGTCGCGATGCCGCAGTTCCTGCGCATCATCACCGGTGACGCCAAGACCACGACCAACGGTCTGGCCAACGCCAACGCGCACTGGAGCTGCACCGGCTTCGAGAACAAGGTCCAGCTGACCGAGCAGTACCCGATCTGCCCGCAGGGCAGCAACGTGGTCCGGACGTTCGCCTTCCAGAGCTGCTGGGACGGCGTCAACATCGACAGCGCCAACCACCGTACGCACGTGGCCTTCGCGGACCCGGCGAGCGGTGTCTGCGGGAACGGCTTCAAGGCCATTCCGCAGCTGACGATGCGCCTGGTCTACAAGATCACCCCGCCGACCATCCAGAACGGCCAGGTGAAGAACGCCTACGCCGTGGACGGTTTCCCGGAGCAGCTGCACAAGCCGTCGACCGACCACGACGACTTCATCAGCGTCACCAAGAACAACCTGGCGGCGAAGATCGCCAACTGCATCAACACCGGCCGCAGGTGCCAGTGAGCAACACCCCTGGCTAGCCGATAGCACGAAGGCGGGGGGGGGGGGGGCCCCCCCCCCCCGCCGCGGGGGGGGCGGGGGGGGCGGGCGCCCCTCGGGGTGGGGTGTGTGGTGTGTGGCCGACACCCGACACCCCCCCC
>NZ_JBSHAF010000008.1:42954-64207 GCF_053611365.1 Streptomyces sp. NPDC054813
GCCCTCTGGCGGGCTTCTCCTCACCACCACACCACCGCGCGGGGGGTGGCGGCGCGCCACACCCCGCGCGCGCGCGCGGGCGCCCCGGGGGGGGGGGGGCCCCCCCCCCCCCCCCCGCCTTCGTGTGTGCGGATCCGGACGACGTCAGCCGGTGTGCTTGCTGTGGTCGGTCCCGATCTCCTCCTCGCCGCCCAGCGTGGTCTGCAGCGTCTTGACCACCACGTCGTCGCCGACGGCGACCCACTTGCGGCCGACGAGGTAGAAACCGCCGTAGTCCTTGGCGTCGTTGATCCACTCGCGCTGGCCGCGGTCGGTGGCGAAGGTGGCGAAGACGAACTTGCCGGCCGCGTTCTTGCAGATGGCCTGGCGGACCTCGTCGGAGTCGATCTGCATGTCCGGGGTGCACTTCACCTTGGCGGCCAGGCTCTCCAGGCTGCCGGTGGCGGTCACCGGAATCTTCGCCTCCGCGCTGCTGTCACCGGATCCACAGCCCGCCAGCGCCAGTACGGCCGCCGCGCCGGCCACGGCGAGCATCGGTCGGGTCAACCTCATCTGTTCCTCCGGTCGCGTTGCCGGCCCCGGGAATGCCTTCGGGGCCCTCCCCTTCGATACGGCTGTGGGGTGCGGGGCGCTCAATTCGCATAGGGGTCCAGGATGCCGTGGTCACCCGGGTGGCGGTGACCTACAAACGGTTCGCTCGTTCTTCAGGACGTGCAGTCACAGGATGTAGCTCAGCGTCACGCAGCAGCCTCCGCCGGAGCCCTGGGTCCGGCCGTCGATGTCGAGCAGGCCGAGGCCGCGCTCGTCGAGCACTATCCACGGCTGGTCCGGCTCGCCTATCTGGTGCTGCCGCCGGGCCTGGCCCGGGGCCGCCGCGTCCTGACCGCGCACTCCCTGGTCCAGCGGGCACTGCCGCGCGGCCGTAAGCAGGCCCCGGTGATCCCGGCCCAGTCCACCGGGCGGGACACCGACCCCGGGTACGCCCTGGTCCGCCTCGAAGTGGTGCGCACGGCGCTGGAGGCGGGCCTGCCGCTCAGGCTGACCGCATGGCCCAAGCGGGCGCAGCTGCCACCGCTGCTCCCCCAGGTGTGGGGCCTCAGGCTCTTCCCGCGCTCCGGCGGCGCCGACGAACTCGCCCTGGACCAGCGCCTCGCCACCCTGTCCGGCCCGGCCCGCGCCGCCTATGCCCTGCGCGGTCTCGAACAGCTCCCCGACGGCGAGGTCCGCAAGGTCCTCCGGGCGGCCGGGGTGGAGCACCCGGACGACGCGCTCGCCGAGGCGAACGGCGTACCGGCCGAGTACCCGCTGCTCGACTCCGCCGAGTTCGACCCCTGTTCTCTGCAGGCCCGGCCCACCGATCTGATGCGGCGCCGCCAGCACACCAAGGCCGCGCTGGCCGCCGCGGCCGCGCTCGCGGTGTGCGGGGCGCTGGTCGCACTGCCGGGCGGCGGCTGGGGCGCCGACGGCGCGGCGGCGCCGGTGTACGCGCAGAACCCGGCCGCCCAGGCCGCCCTGGACCCGGCCCAGCTGACGAAGGCGCCGTCCACCGCCTGGAAGACCGCCGCCCGCACCGACTTCTCCGCCTGGCCCGCGCGCGGCGCCCTCACCGGCGACACCGCGCTGCTGCGCCGCGCCCTCGCCGTCTGGGCCCGCCCCGGCGAGACCGTCCGCGTCTCGGCGACCCCCGGCACGCAGACCGGCGGTCCGGCCGGACCGCCCCAGCTGCTGTACGCGGGCGTCGTCGACAGCGCCCGGGTGGTGATCTTCTACGACGGTCTGCGGATCGCCCGTTACGCCGAGCCGAAGGACGGCACCCAGGGCGCGGCTCTGGACTTCGCCCGCGTCGACGGCGCGACCGGCGTCGAGGCGGAGGCGATGGTGCTGGGCCGTTCCGACGGCAACGTCCGCTATCTGACGGCCCCTTGGGTGACCAAGGCGGCGGAGCGGGACCTGGTGAAACCGACCGCGGGGGCGATGGACCTCGGCCTGACCGACGGGGTGACCGGTCCGCTGGCCAGCTCCGCCCTCCAGCAGGGGGCGTGCACCTCCTGGAACGTGCTCCAGCTGACCGACCCGCAGGGCGTGCACCTCTCGACCGACCTGGGCGAGCTGGTACCGGCCCGCCTCACCGCGGGCCGGCCCGGGTACACCGACGAGGCCTCGGGTGCGAAGGCGCTGCGCGACTGGGCGCCGTTCGCCTGCTCGCTGTCCGCCGAGCGGTCCACCGGAGTGCGCAGCGTCAACGCCTGGGCGTTCGCGGAGCAGCCGCTGCCGGAGGCCAGTGGCGCCGGGGCGTGGGCGTGCACGCGCGCGGAGACCTGGCGGGGCGACGGCACGATGTCGCTGGCCCAGTTCCGGACGCCGGGCAGTCAGTACGGGGCGGTGGCGGCGAAGGGGTCCGACGTGACGGCGTGCGGTCCGCGTGATCCGCACGTGCTGGCCGGGGTGTTGTGGAAGTCTGGGGCCGGGCAGTGGTACCTGCTGGCCGCGGGCAGCAGTGACACGGCCTCGATCCGGGCGACCGGCGGGGTCACCGCGTCGGCTCAGGGGACGCTGCTGGCGGCCAAGGCGAAGCAGGGGGCGCAGGCCGACCTGACGGGGACGCTGGAGGACGGAAGTGGGATCAGCGGGCTGCGGTGAGAACCCCCGCCGAACCTTGCTGACACTTCCGTAAACAAGCTCTGCCCCAGGTCTTCTCACGCTGCTTACCCGTCAGTACATTGACGCCATGTCCAACAAGCAGCCGCAACCGGTGGCGTCCGAGCACATCGCGCTCACGGCCCGCAACGTGTCCTTCGCCTGGCAGGACACCCCGCTGCACTGGGTGCCCGGCGATCCGCTCGCCACCCACACCATCAACGTGCTGCATCTGCTGCTGCCCGCCGGCGAGCGCTGGTTCGTGCACGTCTACAAGCAGGTGCTGCCCCTGATCCGCGACGAGCGGCTGCGCGCGGACGTCGTCGGGTTCATCGGGCAGGAGGCGATGCACTCCCAGGCCCACGACGAGGTGCTCCCCCACCTCAAGGAGCTGGGGCTCGACCCGACGCCGTACACCGCGCAGGTGGACTGGTTCTTCGAGAAGCTGCTCGGCGACCGCACGCTGCCACCGGGCCGGGCGCGCCGCTGGTGGCTCCTCGAACGGGTCGCGCTGATCGCGGCCATCGAGCACTACACCGCCTTCCTCGGCGACTGGGTGCTCAACGCCGACGAACTGGACCGGCGCGGCGCCGACCCGACCATGCTGGACCTGCTGCGCTGGCACGGCGCCGAGGAGGTCGAGCACCGGTCGGTCGCCTTCGACCTGTTCCAGCACGTCGACGGCGGCTACCGGCGGCGGGTGCGGACCTGGGCGACGGCGTTCACGGCGATCGTGTTCCTGTGGCAACGCGGCGCCCGCTTCTTCATGGCGAACGACCCGACGCTCCTCGAAGGCCGGGCCCGGCTCCGGGACTTCTATCTCGCCGGCCGACGCGGCACCCTGCCCACCACCGGCAACATGCTCAGGTCCATACCGAGATACCTGGGCCGCGGCTACCACCCCTCCCAGGAGGGCTCCACCGCCCAGGCGGTCGCCTACCTCGCCTCCTCCCCCGCCGCGCTGGCCGCGGAGCACGCCGAGAAGGGGGCCGCGTGATGCCGAGGCTGCGGACCGTCGTCGCGCTCGCGGGCGCCGCGCTGCTCGTCAAGCGGGCCATGAGACGCCGTATCGAGGTCTCCCCGCTGTGGCCGATGCCGGCCCTGGACCCGCCGACCTCCGGACAGCCGCGCTCCCGGGCGCTGCGGCTGCGGGTCGCCTCGCGCGAGACGGTCGCGGACGAGGTCGTCCAACTACGCCTGGAGGGAGAGCGGTTGCCGGGCTGGGAGCCGGGGGCGCATCTCGACGTGGTGCTGCCGTCGGGACTGGTCCGGCAGTACTCGCTCTGCGGGGACCCGGCGGACACCTCGTCGTACACGATCGCCACGCGGCTGGTCACGGACGGACGGGGCGGTTCCCGGGAGGTCCACGAGCAGCTGGCCGAGGGCATGGAGCTGGAGGTGCGCGGGCCGCGCAACCGCTTCCCCCTCGTCGGGGCCGACGCCTATGTCTTCGTCGCCGGGGGCATCGGCATCACCCCGATCCTGTCGATGGTGCGGGCCGTGCCGGCGGGGGTGGAGTGGCGGCTGCTGTACTCCGGGCGGAGCCGGGCGTCGATGCCGTTCGTGGCGGAGCTGGCCGGGGACGACCGGGTCACGGTCGTCGCGGAGGACGAGGCCGGCCGCCCGGACCTCGACGCGCTGACGGTCCCCGAGGGCGCACTGGTGTACTGCTGCGGTCCGCAGGGGCTGATGGCGGCGGTGGAGGAGCGGTTCCCCGCCGTCCGGCTGGAACGCTTCGCGCCGCACACCGGTGGTGCGGGCGACCAGGAGTTCGAGCTGGAACTGCGGCGCAGCGGGCGGACGGTGACGGTGCCGGCCGACTCGACCGTGCTGGCCGCGGTGCGGGCGGAGCTCCCCGACACCGCGTACTCCTGCGCCCAGGGGTTCTGCGGGACCTGCCGGCAGCGGGTGCTGGCCGGGGAGGTGGAGCACCGGGACGAGCTGCTGACCGACGCGGAGCGTGCCGACTCGATGCTGATCTGCGTATCCCGGGCGCGCGGGGGGAGACTTGTGCTGGATCTGTGAACGCCCACGCCGGGTCAGGTCCGTTGGAGGCCGGATCCGATCGGTAAGGTGTTCGTATGAGTACCGGGGTACGCCGCAGATTGGGAGTCGAGGAGCGGCGGCAGCAGTTGATCGGCGTCGCCCTCGAACTGTTCAGCCGTCGATCGCCCGACGAGGTCTCGATAGACGAGATAGCGTCGGCCGCGGGCATCTCGCGGCCGCTCGTCTACCACTACTTCCCCGGCAAACTCAGCCTGTACGAGGCCGCGTTGAAGCGTGCCTCGGAGGATCTCGCGGGGCGCTTCGCCGAGCCGCAGGAAGGCCCGCTCGGGGCGCGGCTGCTGCGGGTGATGCGGCGCTTCTTCGACTTCGTCGACGAACACGGGCCCGGTTTCGCCGCGCTGATGCGCGGCGGCCCGGCGGTTGGCTCGTCCGCGACCAACGCGCTCATCGACTCCGTACGGCAGGCCGCCTACGAGCAGATCCTCGCGCACCTCGACGTCACCGAGGCGCCGGCCCGACTGGAACTGGTCGTCCGCTCCTGGATCTCCCTCGCCGAGTCGACCGCGCTGATCTGGCTGGACGGCCGGCGCATCCCCCGCGCCGAGCTGGAGGTCCAGCTCGTCCACGACTTCGCGGCGCTGGCCGCGGTCAGCGCCGCCCAGGACCAGGAGATGAGCACCCTGCTGAAGCGGATGGTCAAGGACGAGCCGGGCGACGGCCCGTTCGCGGACCTGGCCGTCCGGCTTCTCGCGTTGGCGGGCTGAGCTGCAGCGCCCCGTAAGGGGCGCGGGGAACTGCGCGACCAGCCACGACGGCGCCGCAGCCGAACGACTGCACACCACGGCGCTTGCAGCGAAGCGTTCAGCCCTCGTACTTCCGGTACGACGGGTCCAGATCGCGGACCTCCGCCGACGCGTGCAGCACGAACCCCTCCGGCTTCAGGTGCTCCCGCAGCAGTTCCAGCGTCGTCTCGGTCAGCTTCGCCTTCGTCTCGTCGGTGCGGCCGGCCAGCAGGCCGAAGGTCACGTGCACGATGACATGCGCCCCATCGGCGTCGTAGCCGAAGGTGGTGTCGTCGGCGGCGCGGAACAGCGTCTTGCAGGCCTCGGGCTTGGCGGCCGCGATCTCGACGACGGCGGTGTGCAGAGCCCTGGCGAAACCCTCCCGGTCGAAGACGGCGTCCGCGGCGGCGGTGTAGTCGACGGTGATCTGCGGCATGGGCCCTCCTGGTCAACGTGGAACTCGCGCCCAGCCTAGTCCGCCAGGCTCAGCGCCAGCAGCGCGACGTCGTCCTCCCGGTCCCGGCCGAAACAGGCCAGGAGGGTGTCACAGAGGGCCTCCAGGCCGGGCAGGGCGCCGACGGCGGCGGCACGGAGTTGTTCCATCGAGACCGTGAGGTCGGTGCCCCGGGTCTCGATCAGGCCGTCGGTGACCATGAGGAGCCGGTCGGTGGGTTCGAGGACCAGCTCGGTGGGCGGCGGGTGCGGCAGGCCCACGCCGAGCAGCGGACCGGAGGCCTTGACGTACTCGGCGCTGCCGTCGTCACCGAGTATCAGCGGCGGGATGTGACCGGCGTTGGCGATGCGGGTGCGCCCGGTCCGCGGATCGATCAGGGCCAGGCAGACGGTGGCCGTGACCTCGGCGTGGTAGTGCTGGAGCAGCCGGTCGAGCCGTTCGGCGAGCGCGGCCGGGTCGCTCTCCGCGAGGCAGTAGGCGCGCAGCGCGTGCCGCAGTTCGACCATGACGGTGGCCGCGTCCAGCGAGTGCCCGACGACGTCCCCCACCGCGGTGAGCACTCCGTCGCCGACCCGCAGGGCCGCGTAGAAGTCGCCGCCGATCTCCGTCTCCTGGGAGGCGGGCTCGTAACGCACCGCTATGTCGACGCCCGGCAGCTCGGGCAGCTGGTGCGGGCGGGGCAGGAAGCTGTGCTGGAGGGTGAGCGCGACGTGCCGCTCCACCTGGTACATGAGCAGCGGCTCGGCGGCGAGCGCGGTGGCCTGGGCCAGCTGGGCCAGCAGCGCCTCGTTCTCGGGGCTGACCCGGCGTCGGCCGCGGGTGGGGGTGGCCAGGCAGACCGGCACCTTGCCGTCCTGGGTGAGGACCAGCGTCAGCCGGGCGTCGTGCTGCACCCCGGGCCGGAAGAACCCGGTGGGCCACAGCGGCGCCGGCACGGTGGTGATCTGGACCCCGCACTGTCTCCGGGTGAGCCGCCGCAGCAGCTCGGCGACGTCCCGGTGGGCGCCCTCGTCGGGCAGGGCGAGGGAGGTGCGCTCCCGGCTCAGGCCGCGGTACAGCTCGCCGTCCCGGTCGAGGACGAAGACGGCGGCGGGGCAGCCGAGCAGCCGTGCGGCGCCGTCCGCCGTGGCATCGGTCAGTTCGTGCAGCGAGCGCGCCGACTGGATGGTGACGATCGTCTCCGAAAGCTGCCTGAGCCGTCGTACCAGCGCCTGGTCGTCGGCGCGCAGCCGGGCGGCGCGGACCGCGGCCCGGACCGCGGCCTCGATGTCCTCCGGTTCGGCGGGCACCGTCAGATACGCCTCGGCGCCCGTCTCCAGCCCCGGGCAGCGGTCCGCCGGGACGGCGGAGAGCGCCGAGAAGTGCACGACGGGCAGGCCGGCCATGTGCGGCCGCTCCTTGAGCCGGCGGCACAGCTCGAAGCCGCTCATGTCCGGCAGGTGCACGTCGATGAGGGCCACGTCGGGCAGCCGGCCCTTGCGCAGCCGTACGTCGAGTTCGGTGAGCGCCTCCTGACCGCGGCCGACCGCAACGACCTCGTGGCCGGCCCGGCGCAGCACGGTGCCCATCGCGTACCGGCTCGCGGCCTCGTCGTCCACGATCAGCACGGTGGTGTCGGTGAGGTTGCCGTTGACGTCCATTTACCAGCCCCTGGACAACGCCGGTGGGGCAGCACCCGGTTCCGGGCCTGCCCCACCAAAGTAGTGCGGATGTCACGTGGTCCGGGAGAACACCGCCACAGTGCGTCCCGGAACGATGAACGTACCCGCTCCCCGCTCGTACGATGCGGACTTGACGACGGGATCGGCGCCCGCCGCCTGCACCGGGTGCAGCCGGTAACCGGTCCCGGCCAGCGCGCCCACCCGCTGCTCCTGCCGCTGCGGCGTCGCGTTGAACACGACGACGAGGTCACCGAGTTCCATGGTGATCACACCGGGTGTCTCGTCCTTCCCGGACAGCGGGAACGAGAGCTTCGACTGCACCTGGCCAGCCGTGTCCAGCGAGAACACGCTGTCGGTCGTACGGATTCTCAGTAGATCGCGGTAGGCGGCCGAGGCTCCGTCGATCTCCGCGCAGCCGACCCGCACCGAACTCAGCAACGGCTTGGCGTACGGCCACTTGGACGCGTTGTCGGCGGCCATGGGCAGCCCGCGCCCGAAGCCGTTGCCGTCGGAGCAGTTCCAGTGGATGGCGTTGAACCAGTCGCCGCTGTCGAAGGAGTTGCGGTCCAGGGACTTGGAGCGGAGGAGGTCCGTACCCGCCTGGGAGAGCGACGGGCCCTGCGACAGGGCTGCCGTGGCCATCGCCAGGACCTGCATCCTGGCCCGGTCGGAGGCGCTCGTGGTGGCGGGCAGCTTGTACGTCAGCGCGTCGAAGAGCGACTCGTTGTCGTGCGCGTCGACATAGGCGAGGGCGTCGCCGGGCGCGTCCGCGTAACCGGCGGGCGAGCCGTTGTAGTCGACCTCGGCGCCGCTGACCTCCTTGCCGTCGGTGTCGGTGAACCGGTACCTGGCGAGGTTGCCGCTCAGGCCGACCTTGATCAGGTCCTGGTAGTGCAGCAGCCGGGCCTTCTGCTCGGCCGGAGTGCCGTTGGCCGTGGACGTGTTGGGGTCGGTGTAGAGCCCGGACGCGAAGCCCTGGACGCCGGGGTCCTCGTCGAAGGGGCTGCCACCGCGTACGGCGTCCCGGGCGCGGTCGGAGAAGGTGGCGATGCCGGTGCCGGCCATGTTGGCCTGGGTGGCCTGCACGAACCGGGCGTCGTTGGCGACCTCGCCGAAGTTCCAGCCCTCTCCGTAGAGAATGATCTTCTTGCCGTCGACGCCGTCCTTCTTCAGGGTCAGCGCGTCCAGGGCCTTCCTGACCGCCAGGATGTTGGCCTTCGGGTGGTGGCCCATCAGGTCGAAGCGGAAGCCGTCGACCTTGTACTCCTTGGCCCAGGTGACGATCGAGTCGACCACCAGCTTGCCCATCATGGCGTTCTCGGGCGCGGTGTTGGCACAGCAGGTGCTGTTCGCGACCGAGCCGTCGGCGAGCAGTCGCTGGTAGTAGCCGGGCACGATCTTGTCGAAGACGGACGTGTCCGCCTGCCCGCTCGCCGCGGTGTGGTTGTAGACGACGTCCATGACGACCCGCAGGCCGTCCTGGTTCAGCGACTTGACCATCTGCCGGAACTGGACCGTGCGGGCGGTGCCGTCGGGGTCGGTGGCGTACGACCCCTCGGGGACCGTGAAGTGGTAGGGGTCGTACCCCCAGTTGTAGGCGTCCTTGGCGGCGGTCGCGGCGACGCACTCCTGCTGCCGGTCGGAGTCGGCCGGGTAGGAGGCGAGGTCGCAGCCGGGGCTCGCCTGGTCGGCCTTCTTCTCGGGCACGGTGGCGAAGTCGAAGGCCGGGAGGAGATGGACGTACGACGTCCCGGACTTGGCGAGTGCGCGCAGGTGCCTGGAGCCGTCGCTGCCCTTGTCGGTGAAGGCCAGATACGTGCCCCGCTCGGCGGCCGGGACCGTGGAGTCCGCCACCGAGTAGTCCCGGACGTGCAGCTCCTGGATCTGGGCGTCCTTCAGCGGCACGGCCTTGGGCTTGGTGTAGGTCGACCAGCCGCCCGGGGCGAGCGACCTGTCGTCCAGGTCGACGACGAGACTGCGCTCGGAGTTCGCGGTGAGGGCGACCGAATAGGGGTCGGTGACCTTGTTGGTCACCAGCTTCCGGACGCTGGGCGCCCAGACCTTCACGACGTACCGGTAGGGCTTGTTCTTCCAGGACGCGGGGCCGGTCACGGACCAGACGCCGGTGGCGGGGCTCCGCTTCATGGCCACGGTGGAGCCGTCGATTTCGAGGCGCACGCTCTGTGCGGTCGGCGCCCAGACGGAGAGGGTCGGCTTCCCGCGGTGGAAGACCGGACCGAGACCCGCCGTCGTCGCCTTGGCGTACACGTCGTCGAGCACCCCGGCGGTCTGTACCCCGGTCGCGGCCAGCACCGCGCCGTTCGCGGCCCGCTGGGAGGCGACGAGCTGCCCGTCGAGCGCCTCGCGCACCCGGCCCCGGTCGCGTGGGTCGACCGACCAGGCCGTGTAGTCCTTCAGGTGCGGGAACTTGGCCTTCTGGGCGTCGGTGAGCGTGGTCTTCGTCAGCCGCAGCCACCGCTCGTCGTCGCTGGTCAGCGTCCCGTCCGCGACGGCGATCGAACCGTCGTGGGAGGAGAGGAGCTGGGTGGAGGCGGCCCCGTCGACGCCGTCCCAGGCGACCGTGTCCCGGTCGATCCAGATCGCCTTGGAGGTGGTCAGGTCGAGAGCGGCCGCGCTGCCCGCGGGCTGCGGGAGCAGGTACTTCTCCTGGCCGTTCAACAGCCACACCTCGTGGCCGTCGGCCTTGAGGTCCAGGGACTGGTCGGCGGAGACGTCCTTGTCGTCACCGTTGTGGATGATGTAGCTGAGGCTGGTGGCACCCTCGGTGAGCGGTACCTCGAAGACCGCGCCATAGGCGTCGGTCCGCACCGGCTTCAGGGGGCTCGACCAGTCGGTGGGGTTCGCGGCGCCCGTCCAGACGTGCAGGCCCCAGCCGTCGTAGTTCCCGTCGGCGCGGTGGTAGTGGATGACCGCCTTGGTGGAGTCCTGGGCGGGGTATTCGGGTCTCGTTGTCAGTACGTCCGCCTTCCCCTGCTCGATCCAGACCTCGCCCGTCTTGGTGACGTCGATGGAGCGGTCGGCGGAGACGTCCTTGTTGCCGTCCTTGTCGACGACGAGGAAGCCGACGTTCGAGGCACCGGACTTCAGCTTGACGTAGGCGAAGGCGCCGTACGCGTCGCGGCCGACGAACGGGTGACCGGCGGGCCAGGTGGTCGCCTCGCCGTCGGCGATGTCGCCCCAGGCGTACAGGCCCCAGTCGGCGTAGTCGCCGTCGGTGCGCTTGTAGTGGACGATCGCGTAGTCGCGGGATGAGGCGGTGGGGGTCTCGGGGGCGGGCGGGGTGCCGGAGGTGCTCCCGGCCGTGGCGGCGGCGCGGTGGCCCGCCGAGTCGACGACGACCGCCTTGTAGCGCAGGGCGGTGCCGGCCGGGACGTCCTCGGCGAGAGTCTGGGTGACCTTGTAGGGGGCGTGGTCGGCGGAGCCGAGGGTGGTCCACCTGCCGTTGCCGACCTGGGCGGCGAAGACGACCCGGTCGAGCTGACCACCGGTGACGTTCGCGGTGAGGTCGACGGTGCCGGTGGCACCGGCGGCCGGGGCGGCGAGGGTGATCTCCGGGCTGGTGGCGGGCTTGGCGAGGGGGCCGGTGGCCTTGTAGACGACGGCGGATCCGGCCGGGACGGTGACGGTCAGCCGGTCCGCGCCGTCGGAGGTCAGGGTGGTGTCGGTGCCGTAGATCGCGCGGTAGCGCATGTCGGCGGAGCCGGTGGTGAAGGCCGCGGTCTTCGGCGTCTCGGCGTTGTTGAAGGCGACGACGTACTCCTGGCCGGTCTTCGCGTCCGTCCGGGTGAACGCGTAGACGCCGGCGCCGTCGGCCGCGTAGCGCTCGGTCTGCACGCCGTCGGCGAGGGCCGGGTTGGCCGCGCGCAGCTTGGAGAGAGCACTGATCTGCCGGTAGAGCGGCGCGCTGGTGTCATAGGCGTCGCTCGCATGCGTGCGGTCGGTGCCGATCTCGTCGTCGTCGAGATAGTCGGCGACCTTCGACGCGAACATCGTCTGCCGGGCGTCCTTGTCCCCGCCCGAGCCGGTGAAGCCCTGCTCGTCGCCGTAGTAGACGACCGGGTTGCCCCGGCTGAGGAACATCAGCTCGTTGGCGAGCCGGTCCTTGGCCAGCAGCTGGGCGTCCGTGGCCTTCGGGTTGTCCTGCTCCAGGAAGTACCCGATCCGGCCCATGTCGTGGTTGCCGAGGAAGGTGACCTGCTCGTAGGCGTTGGCCTTGTCGGTCGTGTACTTGTAGTCGTCGCCGAAGACCGAGGCGAGCTTCTGCGCGCTGCCGCCCTGGGAGGCGTAGGCGCGGGCCGCGTCCTGGAAGGGGAAGTCGAGGGTCGCGTCCAACCGCCCCTGGGTGACGTACCTGGAGGTGACCGAGGTGTCGGCGGAGTAGGTCTCCCCGAACAGGAAGAAGTTCTTACGGCCTTGCTGGGCCGCGTACTTGTCGAGCGCGGTCGCCCACTGGGTCCAGAACTCCATGTTGACGTTCTTCACGGTGTCGATCCGGAAGCCGTCGATGTCGTAGTCCCGCACCCACCGTTCGTAGATCTTCTCCATCCCGCTGACGACCTCGGGACGCTCGGTCCACAGGTCGTCGAGGCCGGAGAAGTCGCCGTAGGTGGCGGATTCGCCGGCGAAGGTCGAGTCGCCCCGGTTGTGGTACATCGTCGGGTCGTTGAGCCAGGACGGCACCTTCGGCTGGCCGGTCACGGTGGGCGTGCGCGGGAAGGAGGCGGCGGAGACGGCCGGGAACTCCTTCTTCCCGTCCGCGTAGTCGGCGTCGTCGAAGGGCCGGCCGCCCTTGGTCAGGTAGGGGAAGGCACCCTTGGAGAGGTAGTCGTACGACTTCTGCTCGTAGTCGACGACGTCGGCGGTGTGGTTGGTGATGACGTCGAAGAAGACCTTCATCCCCTTGGCGTGCGCCTTGGAGATCAGGGTCTCCAGGTCCTTGTTGGTCCCGAAGTGCGGGTCGACCTGGGTGAAGTCGGTGATCCAGTAACCGTGGTAGCCGGCCGAGGCGTTGCTGCCCGTGCCCTGTACCGGCCTGTTCTTGAAGATCGGGGCCATCCAGAGGGCGGTGGTGCCGAGCCCCTTGATGTAGTCGAGCCGCTTGGTCAGGCCCTTGAGGTCACCGCCCTGGTAGAAGCCCTTGTCGGTGGGGTCGTAGCCGGTGGAGAGGCGGGAGCCGGTGAGGCCGCCCTTGTCGTTTCGGGTGTCGCCGTTGGCGAAACGGTCCGGCATGACGAAGTAGAACTGCTCGCGGGTGTCGTCGTGCCGGGCGGGCTCGGCGGCGAGCTTCGCGTCGGAGGGCGGTGCGGGCGGGGCGGCGGCGTGTGCGGCGAGGGGCTGCACGAGCGCGGCGGCGAGGGCGGCGACGGCGACGGCCGCGACCCGTCTGACATGTATCACCGGTGTGAACTCCTAGCGATGGCGGCTCTGTTGGGTCCGACCCCGCGCGACCGTACCGCCGCCGAAAGGCTTACAGCAAGAGGCTTGCAATTCACAGAAAGAACTTTCAACCATCGTATTGACGTGCCCTTCTCAACTGCCGCACGCTCACGGGTTGTTGAACCCCGTCTCCTTCCTTTCGGAGCCCTCTGGCCCTCTGAACCCTCTGAAGCCCTCGACCCCTTTCGGAGCCGCACATGACCACCAGACACCGACCCCCGGGTGTCCTCCGCCGCACGGCGGGTGCCCTGGCCGCGGGCGCCCTCGCACTGGCCGGCGTGATCGCCCTCCCGGCCTCGCCCGCACAGGCAGACACCACCGCCAAGGGCGATGTGATCGCCAACCTGTGGGAGTGGAACTGGAACTCGATCGCGTCCGAATGCACCGACGTCCTCGGCCCGGCCGGCTACGGCGCGGTCCAGGTCGCCCCGCCCTCCGAGTCCCTCAAGCAGTCCAGCTCCTACTGGTGGGACGTCTACCAGCCGTACTCGTACACCCTGAACAGCCGTTTCGGTACGGCGACCCAGTTCGCGTCGATGGTCAGCACCTGTCACGCGGCGGGCGTGAAGGTCTACACGGACGCGGTGATCAACCACACCGCCGCGCAGACCGGCACCGGCTACGACGGCACCACGCTCACCAGCAAGTACGAGACCCCCGACTGGGACCCGAGCGACTACCACACCTCCGCCGACTGCCCCACCTCCGACCTGACCATCCAGGACTACTCCAACCTCACCCAGGTCCAGAACTGCGAACTGCTCGGCCTGCCGGACCTCAAGACCGGCGCGGACAATGTCCGTTCGGGTCTCGCCGCCTTCCTCAACAAGCAGATCGCGCTGGGCGTCGACGGCTTCCGGGTGGACTCGGCCAAGCACATCCCGGCCACCGACATGGCGGCCATCGTCGCCAAGCTGAACACCACGACGTCCGGTGCGGCGCCGTACGTCTTCGACGAGGTCTACCCGGGCTCGACGCCGCAGCCCAGCGACTACTACGGCTCCGGTGACGTCCTCGACTTCACCTACGCGAGCAAGATGAAGTCGGCGTTCGAGGGCAACATCAGCGACCTGTCCTCGCTGGAGAGCAGCGGCATCCTGCCCGCCGCCAACTCGGTGTCCTTCGTGACCAACCACGACACCGAGCGCAACGGCCTGCACATGAGCTACAAGGACGGCGACAGCTACAAGCTCGCCAACCTCTTCGAACTCGCCTACAAGTGGTCGACGCCGACCGTCTACTCCAGCTGGCAGTGGACGCAGAGCGACCAGGCGCCGCCGAACTCGGCCGGGTTCGTGACGGACACCGACTGCTCCAACGGCTGGAACTGCCTCGACCGGGACACGGCCGTCGTCGGCATGGTGGCCTGGCACAACGCGGCCGGCAGTGCGGCAATCTCCGACTGGTCGACCAAGTCGTCCTCCGTCATCGGCTTCGGCCGCAGCGGCGCCGGCTTCTTCGCCGTCAACAACGGTTCTTCGTCCGCCACTTACACCTTCGCCACGGGAATGGCGGACGGCACCTACTCCAACGTCGTCGACGGTGGCGCCACCAAGGTCACCGTCTCCGGTGGCAACGCGTCGATCACCATCCCCGCGAAGGACGCGGTCGCCTTCTACAACGCCGAGTACACCTGCACGGTCGGCTGCGACGACTCCGGCAGCGGCGGCGGCTCCACCTCCACGGTGACGGCCACCTTCGACGAGTACGCCTCCACCACCTCGGGCACCAGCGTCTACGTCGTCGGCTCGATCGACGCCCTGGGCGGCTGGGACACCTCGAAGGCGGTCCAGCTGTCGTCCTCCGGCTACCCGATCTGGTCGGGCGCGGTGAACGTGCCGATCAACACGTCCTTCACCTACAAATACCTGCAAAAGGATTCGTCCGGGAACATCACCTGGGAATCAAACGCCAACAGAGCGGCGGCCACGACGACTTCGGCGATCTCGCTGAACAACTCCTGGAACGTGGCGAGCGACTCGGCCACCGACGTCACCTTCAACGAGTACGCCACCACCGACTGGGGCACCAACGTCTACGTCGTCGGCTCGATCGCGTCCCTCGGCTCCTGGAACACCGGCGACGCGATCCCGCTGTCGTCGGAGTCCTACCCGACCTGGAGCAAGCTGGTGATCGTCCCCAAGAGCACGTCCTTCACCTACAAGTACGTGAAGAAGGACAGCTCCGGGAACGTGATGTGGGAGTCGGGCACGAACCGCTCGTACACCACGGGCAGCTCCTCCGGCTACACGACAAGTGACACCTGGAATTAGCGAACGCACGGGAGCCCCGCTCGTCGGCGACGGGCGGGGCTCCGGCGGGGCGGGCACCCCGCGGCACCGGCGGGTGGGAGATTTCTCGGGGTTCCGGTGAACAAATCGGCTGCATCCCGCATCGAACCTTGTGTAGGTCACCAGAGGACGGCGCGGAGAGCGGGTACGGATACCGCCGCCGACCGCGCCGCGGAGCACGAGTGGAGCACCGTCACCGTGAACGATCACCGGAACACCATCGACCGGACCGGCACTGCCGGGCACCGCACCCACCGCAGGACCGGCCGCACGGTGCTCGCCGTGGCTGCCGTCGCCGGCCTGGGGCTCGCCTGGGCGGGCACCGCCGAGGCAGCGAGCCCGAGCGCCGCGAAGTCGACGCCGACCTGCTCCGCCGCCGCGCTCAAGGCCACCTTCGGCCAGCAGCTCGCCGGCGGAATGAACCACCAGGGTGTCGTCATCAGGCTGCGCAACCTCAGCGGCAGGACCTGCGCCCTGCGCGGCTACCCCGGGCTGGGGCTGGAGAACTCCGCGCACCACACGCTCACGACCCACACGCACTGGGGCAGCACCTGGTACGCCAAGGACCCCGGCAAGAAGACCCTGGTCCTCAAGGACGGCGAGAGCGCCGAGGCCGTCGTCGCCTGGACGCACGCCAACACCGGCACCTCGGGCGCGGTGCACGCCTCCTACCTGGAGATCACCCCGCCCGCCGCCACCCAGCACAAGACGCTGGCCTTCCCGCAGTGGGTCGACCACGGCGGCCTCTCGGTCACCGCGCTGGCCAGGCACATCAACGTCACGCCCTGACCACCCGCGCCACGGACGGCGGGGCGCCGGCGTCCGCGCTGCTGTCTAGAGCCGCGCCCCGCCGTCCACGCGCAGTACCGTGCCCGTCACATAGGAGGCGCGGTCGCTGAGCAGCCAGGCTGCGGCCTCGGCGATCTCGGCGGGGTCGGCCGTGCGGCCCAGTGGCGTCGTGGACGTCATGCGGTCGATGACACCGGGGGTGGCCGCCTCCCACGCACGGACCATGTCGGTGAGGGTGCCGCCGGGGGCGATGGCGTTGACGCGGATGCCCTCGGGGCCGTAGGTGACGGCGGCCGACTCGGTGAGGCTGTTGACGGCGCGCTTCAGGGCGCCGTAGACGGGCAGGACCGGGTTGGCGCCCAGGCTGCCGACGGAGGAGTTGTTGACGATGGCGCCCCCGTCAGCGGTGGCGCGGATGGCCTTGACCTCCGCGGCCATGGCGAGCCAGACGCCCTTGAGGTTGACGGCGGTGATGTGGTCGAAGTCGTCCTCGGCGAGTTCGTCCATGGGGCCGGGTTGCTGGATCGTGGCGCCGTTGTTGAAGGCGACGTCCAGGCGGCCGTAGAGCTCCACCGTGCGGTCCACGGCGGCGCGGACGGACTCCGCGTCGGCCAGGTCGCAGACGACGTGGTCCGCGGTGCCGCCGGCCGCCCGGATCTCCTCCGTGACCGTCTTGAGCTGGTCCGCCGTGCGGGCCGCCAGCAGGACCCGGGCGCCCTCGCGGGCGAAGAGCCGGGCGGCGGCCGCGCCGATCCCGCGGCCGGCGCCGCTGATGAAGGCGACCTTGCCGGTCAGCAGGCCTTGGTTCGTCGTGTTGTCCATGTCTTCGAGCCTGCGCCCGGTCCCACGGCCCAGCCAGGCACCGGCAGTACCTGGCTGCGCCCCGCCGCACCGGCGCACACTGGGGGCGTGGACAGGCAAGAACTCGCGGCGTTCCTGCGCAGCCGCCGGGAGCGGATCGCCCCCGCCGAGGTGGGGCTGCCCCGCGGCCCGCGCCGCCGTACGCCCGGGCTGCGGCGCGAGGAGGTGGCGCAGCTGGCGTACATCTCGACCGAGTACTACACCCGTCTTGAGCAGGCTCGGGGGCCACGGCCGTCGCGGGAGGTGCTGGGCGGGCTGGCGCGGGCGCTGCGGCTGTCGGACGCCGAGCGCGGTCATCTGCACCACCTCGCCGGGGCCCCGCCGGGTCCGCCGCCCGGACCCTCGCGCGAGGTCCGGCAGAGCCTCCTCGACCTGCTGCGCCGACTGCCGCAGTCCGCCGCCTTCGTGACGTCGGCGACCCTGGAGGTGCTGGCCTGGAACGATCTCGCGGCCGCCCTCATGGAGGACTTCTCCGCGTTGCCCCCGCGCGACCGCAACCTGGTGCGCCGCGCCTTCCTCACCCCGCGCCCGGGCGGCACGAGGCTCTACGGAGTATCGGACGTCGACGCCTTCGCGCAGCTCTCGGCGCAGCGCCTGAGGGCCGCCGCGGCCCGCTACCCGGACGCCCCCGAGGTGACCGGGCTGGTGGCCGAACTCCGCGCCGGGAGCACGGAGTTCAGGCGGCTTTGGGAGTCGCACGACGTAAGCGCCGAGCCCACCCTGTGCAAGACCTTCCAGCACCCCGTGGTGGGCCCGGTCACCGTCAACTGCGACGCCCTCGACATCACCGACCGGGACCAGCAGATGGTGATCTACACCGCCACCCCGGGCTCACCGTCCGAGGAGGCGCTGCGGCTGCTGTCGGTGATCGGGACCCAGCAGATGGATCAGCAGGTGGACTTCCCGGCGTAGATCGCCAGGGCGGTGTTCGAGGCCAGGGTGGCGGTGAACTGGCCGCTCGCGTCCACCGTCACCGACGTGTTCGCCTGCACGTTGCAGTACGTCCCGGCCGGCAGTGAGGTCTGGTACGTGCGGGTCAGCGAGCCCGTCTCGTGGTTGATGGCGACGTAGCCCTTGACGCCCCGGCCGAAGGCGATCGCGTCGGCGCCGTCGTCCCACCAGTTGGTCACCGACTCGCCGCGTACCGCGTTGCGGAAGGCGACCATGCGGATGATCTCCGGCCAGGCGTGCTGGCACTTCCAGCCGTCCTGCCAGCAGGCGTTGACGGTACCGCCGTTGGGCGGCCCCGCGTCGGCGTCGGTCCACTCGTAGCCGGAGTTGATGTCCGGTGCGCCGTAGGGGTAGGCGAGCATGAAGACGTTGGCGAGGGTGTAGTTGGCGCCGTCCTTGTAGTTGAGCGTGCTGCCGTTGCGCTCGGTGTCGTGGTTGTCGACGAAGACTCCGGCGACCGAGCTGCTCATGTACCCCCAGCCCTCGCCGTAGTTCTTCAGATAGGCGAGGTTCTCGTTGTTGAAGACGCGCTTGAGGTCGTAGGCGTAGCGGAACTCCTGGACGTCCCCGTTGCCGGTGTACTCGGTCGGCTGGACGGCCTCGCCGGCGCCGTAGATGACCTCCTGCTTCCAGTAGACCGACGGGTTGGTGAGCCGGGTCTTGATGTTGGCCAGGTCCTCGGCCGGGATGTGCTTGGCCGCGTCGATCCGGAAGCCGTCGACGCCGAGGCTCAGCAGGTCGTTCATATAGCCGGCGATGGTCTTGCGGACGTACTCCTCGCCGGTGTCCAGGTCGGCGAGGCCGACGAGTTCGCAGTGCTGGACGTTCCAGCGGTCGGAGTAGTTCGAGACCTGCGAGGTGCAGTCGTCGAAGTCGTAGGAGGAGTACAGGCCGGGGTAGTCGTACTTCGTGTACGACGAGCCGCCGGTGCCGGTGCCGCTGCCCGCCGACATGTGGTTGATCACCGTGTCGACGACCACCTTCACACCGGCCGAGTGGCAGGTGTTCACCATGTTCTGGAACGCCGTGCGGTCGCCGAGCCGGCCCGCGATCTTGTACGACACCGGCTGGTACGACGTCCACCACTGCGAGCCCTGTATGTGCTCGGCGGGCGGGGAGACCTGGACGTATCCGTAGCCGGCGGGGCCCAGGGTGGCGGTGCACTCCTTGGCGACCGAGGCGTACTTCCACTCGAAGAGGACGGCGGTGACGTCCTTGGTGCCGGGCGGGGAGGCGGCCGCGACGGACGGGGTCATGACAACGCTACAGGCGGCGAGCGCCAGCGCGGCGGAGAGGGTCTTGGGTGCCATGTGGGGGTTCCTTCGACATTGAAGGCGCCATGGAAGGCTCTTGCTGAAAGGTTGCTGAAACCTTGCGGTTGCGCAGATGTTAAGGGCCCGCTCCCCGGATGGGTAGCGGGCCCTCAGAAGTTGCCGCAAGAAATTACCGAATGACGGTCGGTCAGGCGGTCGTCCACCACACGGTGGTGTCGGCCGGCAGCTTCGCCTCGCCGTCCGCCTCGGTCACCTCACCGCTGGTGAGGAGCACCCGGCCGTACGCCGGAGTGGTCACCGACTCCCCGCCGGTGTTCGCCACGCACACGAACTCCCCGCGCCGGAAGGCGATTACGCCCTCGGGTGCGCGCAGCCACTCCACCGACTCGCCCGCGCCCAGATCGGGTTGTGTACGACGGACGTGCAGCGCGGCGCGGTACAGCTCCAGGGTGGAACCGGCCGTCCCGGTCTGCGCCTCGATGCTCAGCTCGCCCCAGTTCGCGGGCTGCGGAAGCCAGCTGCCCCCGCCGCCGAAGCCGTACGACGAGCCCTCACGCGTCCAGGGGATCGGCACCCGGCAGCCGTCCCGGAAACCGTCCTGTCCGGCGCCGCGGAAGTACGCGGGGTCCTGCCGGACCTCGTCGGGCAGATCGACGACGTCCGGAAGACCCAGCTCCTCGCCCTGGTAGATGTACGCCGATCCGGGCAGCGCCAGCATCAGCAGCGTCGCCGCGCGGGCCCTGCGCAGGCCCAGCTCCCGGTCTCCGGCCGTGCGGATCTGGGTGCCGAGGCCGGGCGGGTTGGCGAACCGGGTGGCGTGCCGGGTGACGTCGTGGTTGGAGAGGACCCAGGTGGCGGGGGCGCCGACCGGGCGCATCGCCTCCAGGGTGCGGTCGATGACGGTGCGCAGTTCCTTCGCGTCCCAGTCGGTGCTCAGGTACTGGAAGTTGAAGGCCTGGTGCAGCTCGTCCGGGCGGACGTAGTGGGCGGTGCGCTCGACGGTCGGGGTCCATGCCTCGGCGACGAAGATCCGCTCGCCGGCGTACTCGTCGAGGACGTGCCGCCACTGCCGGTAGATCTCGTGCACACCGTCCTGGTCGAAGAACGGCATGACATCGTTGCCCAGCAGCTTCAGCTGGTCGGCGCCGCCGAGGTCCGGCAGCCCCGCCGCCTTCACCAGGCCGTGCGCCACGTCGATCCGGAAGCCGTCCACGCCCATGTCCAGCCAGAAGCGCAGGATGGAGCGGAACTCGTCGCCGACGGCCGGGTGTTCCCAGTTGAAGTCGGGCTGCTCGGGGGCGAAGAGATGCAGGTACCACTCCCCGTCCGCGACCCTCGTCCAGGCCGGGCCGCCGAAGATGGACTCCCAGTCGTTGGGCGGGAGTTCGCCGTTCGCGCCCTTGCCCGGACGGAAGTGATACCGCTCCCGCAGCGGCGAGCCGGGGCCCTCCGCCAGCGCCCGCTTGAACCACTCGTGCTGGTCGGAGGAGTGGTTCGGGACCAGGTCGACGATGATCCTGAGGCCCAGCTCATGGGCGTCCCGGATCAGCGCGTCCGCGTCGAGCAGGTTGCCGAACATCGGGTCCACGGCCCGGTAGTCGGCGACGTCGTAGCCGGCGTCGGCCTGCGGGGACGCGTAGAACGGGCTGAGCCACACGGCGTCGACACCGAGGTCGCGCAGATACGGGAGTCTGGACCGTACGCCCTCGAGGTCCCCCATCCCGTCGCCGTTGCTGTCGGCGAAGCTGCGCGGGTAGACCTGGTAGATCACCGCGTCCCGCCACCAGTCGCGGCGACGGGCGACGGTGGTCGTGGCGGTGGCCGGTGCGGCGGATTGCTGCTGGCTCATGGCGTCCTTGATGCGTCGTAACTGGGTCATCGGGTCAGAGGTGGATACGGCGGGTGGGGTGACGAGGCGGCCGCGGTGAAAGCGGGGTCGGATGAACACCGCGGCCGCCACCCCGGGCCCCCCCGGGGGGCGGGCGGGAGAAGCGGTAGGGCGTCGGCCGCGGGGGGGCGGCCCACCACAGCCAGCCCCCCCCCCCACGACGCCCCCAGCGGCGTTTTTTGGGGGCCCGGGGGAGGGAGC
>NZ_JBSHAF010000008.1:64217-275928 GCF_053611365.1 Streptomyces sp. NPDC054813
GGGGGGGGGGTGGGGGGGGGGGGGGCTTCGGGGTCGCCGCCCCCCCCCCGGGCCCCCCCCCGCCCGCCGCCGCCCGCCCCCGGGACTCTATCGATATGCGGCTTCCGCCGCGTGGGCGCGACCAGCCACTGCATCGCCGCACCCGAACGACGACCGAAGCGGCTTTTTTCGGCGACCGGCGTCAGTCAGCCCTTCGTGCCGCCGGTGGTAAGCCCGGTCACCAGGTTCTTCTGCACCAGGTAGAAGAACACGGCCACCGGTATCGCGATCAGCACGGCCGTCGCGGTCATCAGGTTGCGCTGCGCGTCGTGCTCGCTGATGAAGCTCTGCAGCCCCACCGCGAAGGTGTACTTGTCGTCGCTGAGCATGAACGTGGACGCGAACGCCACCTCGCCGAAGGCGGTCAGGAAGTTGTAGAACGCGGCGACCGCGAGACCCGGCTTGGCGAGCGGCAGGATCAGCCGGGCGAAGGTGCCGAAGGGCGAGAGCCCGTCGACCCGGCCGGCCTCGTCGATCTCGAAGGGGATCGTGTCGAAGTAGCCCTTGAGCAGCCAGGCCGTGTAGGGGACGACGGTGGTGCAGTAGACCAGCATCAGGCCGAGGTAGCTGTCGATGAGGCCGAGCCGCGACAGGATCTGGTACATCGGCACGATCAGGACGGCGATCGGGAACATCTGGGTGACCAGCAGCAGCCACATGAACTTCCGGTAGCCCGGGAAGCGCATCCGGGAGACGGCGTAGCCGGTGGTGGAGGCGAGGATCAGCCCGATGACCGTCGTACCGCCGACGACGATCATCGTCGTCCTGAACCAGTCCCAGAAGCCGGTGTGCTGGAGGACGAAGGAGTAGTTGTCCAGCGTCATCTTGTGCCAGATGCCGCTCGGATGGAGGTAGTCGTCCTTGTCCGGGCCGAGGGACAGGAAGATCAGCCAGCCGACCGGGAAGAACGCGATCAGGCTCGCGACACCCAGGATGCCGTGGGTGACGGCGGTGCCGAGGGGGCCGCGCTCACCCCGGCGGCGGACACGGGGACTGCTGGTCACGGGGGCCTCCTCGGCGACCTGGGCGGAGGTCTCGACAGTGGTCGTACTCATGGAAACTCCTGCCTCAGATCGCGAGCTGCTGGTCGTTGCGGTTGAGCCAGCGGCGGTAGAAGGAGGTGAAGACGATCAGGACGGCCAGCAGCAGCATGCCGTAGGCGGCGGACTGGGCGAAGTCACGCGGCTGCTGTCCGAAGCCGAGGTAGTAGGCCCAGGTGACCAGGATCTGTGCGTCCGGGGCGGTGTTGCCGAAGAGCAGGAAGATGACGGCGAACTGGTTGAACGTCCAGATGATGCCGAGCAGGACGACCGTGGAGCTGACCGACCGCAGCCCCGGCAGGGTGACGTACCGGAAGCGCTGCCAGGCGCTCGCGCCGTCCATCTCGGCGGCCTCGTAGAGCGTGCCGTCGATGGCCTGGAGGCCGCCGAGCAGCGAGAGCATCATGAACGGCACACCGCACCAGGTGTTGACGAGGATGGCGGCGGTCCGCTGCCAGAAGGTGTCCTCCAGCCAGTCGGGTTGCGGCAGATGGAGGAAGTGAAGCGTCGCGTTGATGATGCCGCCGTCGGCGAGCATGAACCGCCAGCCGAACACGGTGACGAAGGTCGGCACCGCCCAGGGCAGCACCAGGACCATGCGGTAGAAGGTGCGGCCGCGGAACTTCTCGTTGAGCAGCAGGGCGAGGCCCAGACCGATGGTGTAGTGCAGGGTGACGCAGAGCGCGGTCCAGACGATCGTCCAGACGAAGTGCGACCAGAAGCGGTCGTAGGACGTCGGGCCGAACAGGATGTCCTTGTAGTTGTCCAGGCCGATGAACTTGTAGGTGGCGTCGATGTGGTTGACGCCGATGGTGCGGGCGGTGTTCAGGCTGTTGGCGTCCGTCAGCGTGAGGTAGAAGCCGTACACCAACGGGTAGATGACGAGTGCCCCGAGCACGACGGCCACGGGGGCGATCATCGCGTAGGCGTACCAGTACTTCTGGTAGTTGTTGCGGATCCGCCGGCCCAGCCCGGGGCGGGGCGCGCGGTCTCCGTGGCGCTTGCCGGTCGCGCGGTCGATGGCGACTGTCATGGTTCGACACCTTCTGGGTTTTCCGTGATCGGGCTGGGCACAGGCCGGTGGCCGCCGGATCCCTCCCCCCATGTCTCAGGGGGATCCGACGGCCACTCGGGGCTTACTTGCTGAAGTCGGGGACGAGCTTCTCGATCCCGAGTTCGGCGTTGCCCAGCCCCTTGTCGAGGGACTCCTTGCCGCCGGCGATCTTGGTCAGCTCGGTGCCGACCGGACCCCACAGGGAGGAGTACTCGGCGAGCGCCGGGCGCGGCTGCGCGGAGGAGAGGACGGCCTGGTAGCCGGCGATGCCCGGGTCGGCCTTGACCTCGGCGGTGTAGGCGTCGGAGCGGGTCGGCAGGGTGGAGTTCTTCAGGGCGATCTCCGTCTGGGACTTCGCGGAGGTCATGAAGGCGACGAGCTTCTCGGCGGCTTCCTGGTGGGCCTTGTCGATGCCGGCGTAGATGGAGAGGTTGTGGCCGCCGGTCGGGGCGCCCGCCTTGCCGGTGGAGCCGGCCGGGACGGTGGTGATGCCGAGGTTGGACTTGTCGCTGAACGCGGAGCCCTTGTAGAAGTTGGTGATCTCCCAGGGGCCCTCGATGGTCATGGCGACCTTGCCGTTGACGAAGGCGTCCTGGCGGTGGGCGTAGGCGTCGGCGGTGGTGTCCGCCTTCTGCAGGCCCTTGCCGGAGTAGAGGTCCAGCCAGGTCTGGTAGCCCTTCTTGGCCGCCGCCGAGGTGATGGTGATCTTCTTGGCGGAGGCGTCGACCATGTCGGTGCCCTCGCCGTAGAGGAAGGGCTGCGTGTAGTACGCGGCCTCGGGGCCCCAGTAGCCGGTGACCTTGGCCTTGGCCTGGATCTTGGCGGCGTCGGTCTTCACCTCGTCCCAGGTCTTGGGAGCCTCGGCGATGCCGGCCTTCTTCAGCAGGGCCTTGTTGTAGACGAGCGCGAGGGTGTCGGTGACCAGCGGGACGCCGTAGGTCTTGCCCTCGTACTGGGCCTGCGTCATCAGGCTGGACTGGAACTTGTCCTTGTCCGCGAGCGCGCTGGTGCCGTCCAGCGGCAGGAAGTAGCCGGCCTTGGCGAAGGCGGGGGTCCAGCCGACCTCGGAGCGCAGCACGTCGGGGGCGCCCTTGCCGGACTGGGCCGCCGTGTCGAACTTGTTCTGCGCCTGGTCGAACTGGACGTCGACGTAGTTGACCTTGATGTCCTTGTTCGCGGCTTCGAACTCCTTGACCAAGGCCTTGTACGTCGGTGCCTCATTGGTGGCGTTGGAGGTGTCCCACCAGGTGATGGTGACCGGGCCGTCCGACTTGCTGTCGCTGTCGCTCCCGCCGCACGCCGTCGCCGTGAGGGCGAGGGACGCCACCAGCGCGGAGGCCGCTATGCCACGCCGCATGAGTTCTCCTTGAGGGTGAAAAGCCCGAGTGATGCGAGGCGGCCCCGTCCGCCGTCCTCGCCGTCGTGCCGACAGCGCCGTTGCGGCGGCCGGGCGTCAGGGAACGTAACAGCGATGTAAGCGCGACGAAAGACCTTGCAGCAAAAAAGTGCAAGAGATCTCCGAAGTTATCCGGGCGTGACCTGTCGGCGACCACCGTGAGACGCTTGCTTGCTGCTTGTTTACGGCGGTAGAGCGCTACGACGGCCACTTGTGCAAGACTCTGCAAGCTCTTGCCATCACGTTTCACGAGGGAGTGCGATGACGCAGCAGCCCGCACCGGGCCGCCCCCCAGGCCGCATCAGGCGCCCGATCGGTGTGCAAGGGGACATACGGCCGGTACAGTCCAGTGCCGTGACCACACGGCTTGCCGACATCGCAGCGCAGGCGGGGGTGAGCGAGGCGACCGTCAGCCGGGTCCTCAACGGGAAGCCGGGCGTCGCCGCCACCACCCGCCAGTCCGTACTCGCCGCGCTGGACGTGCTCGGCTACGAGCGTCCGGTACGGCTGCGGCAGCGCAGCGAGGGGCTGGTGGGGCTGATCACCCCCGAGCTGGAGAACCCGATATTCCCGGCGCTGGCCCAGGTCATCGGCCAGGCCCTGACCCGGCAGGGTTACACCCCCGTGCTCGCCACCCAGACCCCCGGCGGTTCCACGGAGGACGAGCTGACCGAGATGCTGGTGGACCGCGGGGTCGCGGGCATCATCTACGTCTCCGGCCTGCACGCGGACACGACGGCCGACATGCAGCGCTACGAGCGGCTACGCGCGCAGGACGTGCCGTACGTCCTCGTGGACGGCTTCTCGCCCAAGGTGCAGGCGCCGTTCATCTCCCCCGACGACCGGGCGGCGATGACCCTGGCGGTCACGCATCTGGTGTCCCTGGGGCACACCAGGATCGGACTCGCCCTGGGCCCGAAGCGCTTCGTCCCCGTGCAGCGCAAGATCGAGGGCTTCGTGCGGGCCATGCAGGACCAGCTGGGGCTGGCGGCCGAGGTGATCGAGACCGAGCTGGTCCAGCACTCCCTCTACACCCTGGAGGGCGGTCAGGCGGCGACCACGGCGCTCATCGACCGCAACTGCACGGCGATCGTCTGCGCCAGCGACATGATGGCCCTCGGCGCAATACGGGCGGCCCGGCAGCGGGGACTGGACGTCCCCAAGGACATCTCGGTGGTCGGTTTCGACGACTCCCCGCTGATCGCGTTCACCGACCCGCCGCTCACCACGATCCGCAAGCCGGTCCCGGCGATGGGACAGGCCGCGGTGCGCACCCTCCTGGAGGAGATCGGCGGGACGCCGGCTCCGCACAGCGAATTCGTTTTCATGCCGGAATTGGTGGTACGCGGTTCCACGGCGGCGGTGCCTGGGAAGTAGTCGCCCCGCCGTAGAACATGCACCGTGAACCCAACCTTGGGATGATCTGTCGGAGACTTCTTTTCTGGCAGACTCTGTGCCTATGAGTGACTCGACCGTGACAGAGCCGGAAGGTCGCGCACAACAGACCCTTCCGCGGACCGTCACGGGCGAGGGAGAACAGGGATTCCTGCGGCGGCTGCGCACGCCGCGCCGGCCCCGGCTCTGGTTCGAGATCCTGCTGATTGCGGTGAGTTACTGGACCTACTCGCTCATCCGCAACGCGGTCCCGGAGCAGAAGGCGCAGGCGCTGCGCAACGCGGACTGGATCTGGCGCGCCGAGCACCATCTGGGGATCGCCGTCGAGGAGTCGGTCAACCACGCCGTGAACTCGGCGACTTGGCTGATCATCGGGATGAACTACTACTACGCGACACTGCACTTCGTGGTGACGCTGGGTGTGCTGGTGTGGCTCTACCGTAGCCATCCCGGCCGCTACGCGGCGGCCCGCCTCGCCCTCTTCGCCACGACGGGCGTGGCCCTCCTCGGCTACTACCTGTTCCCGCTCGCCCCGCCGCGGCTGATGAACGGCGGCGGCTTCATCGACACGGTGACGGTCCACCACACCTGGGGTTCGATGGCCTCCGGCGACCTCAAGCACATGTCCAACCAGTACGCGGCGATGCCGTCCATGCACATCGGCTGGTCCCTGTGGTGCGGCCTGACGATCTTCGCGCTGGCGTCGGTGCCATGGGTACGCGTCCTGGGCCTCCTCTACCCGACGGCGACCTTGCTGGTCATCGTCGCCACGGCCAACCACTTCTGGCTGGACGCGGTGGGCGGCATGCTGTGCCTGACCTTCGGCTTGACGCTGGCCCGCCTGTGGTACGGCGCGCTGCCCTACGCCCTGCCGAGACGGACGTAGCGCTGCGGGCTGCCCGGCCGGGGCCGACTCGGCCGGCAGCCCGTCGGTGTCGGGCACGCCGGCTCCCCGCTGTGACCGCACGGCCGGTCGCCGCCCTCTGGGGGCTGGTTCCCACGGCCGGCCGAGGCCCTGGCGGCGGTGGCGGACCGCCGCGCGGACCGGGCCTCGAGGTGGGTCCGGCAGGGCTCATGAACCACGCGCGGGCCATGCTCATCACCTGGCGGCCGCCGCCCGCAGCGCGTCGAGGAACGCCTCCCGTGCGGGCTGCGGCGGCGCGGTCTCCCGTACCGCCGCGTGGATCGCGCGCACCGGCACGGGGTCGCGCACCTCCCGTACGACCACCCCCGGATGCCGGCTGCCGAGCCCGAGCCTTGGCACCAGGCTCACCCCGAGCCCGGCGGCGACGAACCCCTGCGCGGTGACGTAGTCCTCGCTCTCCACGACGAACCGGGGCCGGAACCCGGCGGCCTGGCAGGCGTCGAGCTGTGCGTCCAGACAGGGGCCGGGCCACTCGCTGCCGACGAACGCCTCGTCCGCCAGCTCGGTCAGCCGTATGCTGCGCCGCCCGGCGAGCCGGTGCCCGCGCGGCAGCACGGCGAGATAGGGGTCGTCGAGCAGCCGCACCAGCCGTACGCCGGTCTCCTGCCGTCCCTCGGCCCGCACCAGGAGCGCCAGATCCGCCCGGCCCTCCTTCACGTCGGCCAGCGGCTCGTCCGCGTCGCGGGACAGCCGCAGTTCGATCCGCACACCGGGGTGCTCCGCGCGCAGCCGGGCGACCGCCGGGGCGACCAGGGCCGCCCCCGCCGTGGCGAAGTACCGCACCGACAGCCGCCCGGTGCGCCCCGCGAGCAGGTCGGCCAGGGCGGTCTCGGCCTCGGCGACCTGCCGGGCCACCGTGTCGGCGTACTCGGTGAGCAGCAGCCCGGCGGCGGTGGGCCGCACCCCGCGCCCGACCCGCTCCAGGAGCGCGGCCCCGGCCTCCTTCTCCAGCGCGGCGATCTGCTGGCTCACCGCGGAGGGCGTGTAGCCGAGGGTGGCCGCCGCACCGGTCACCGATCCGTCGGCCACCACGGCCCGGAGCACCTGCATCCGTCGCACATCCATCATGCAGTACATCTTAACGGTGCGTGCACAACCTTTCACTTGTCCTGATGAGTCGGTGCGGGCACGGTGGAGCCATGCCGCTCGCCTCGACCGTCCGGATGACCGCCCTTGCCCTGCTCTGGGGTTCCGGATTCCTCTGGATCAAACTCGCCCTGAACCACGGCCTGTCCCCCGCCCAGATCACGATCGTCCGCTGCGCCCTTGGCACCGCCGTCCTGGCCCTGCTGGCCCGCAGGGCCGCCCAGCGCATCCCCGGCTCCCGCGCCCTCTGGGGCCACCTGGCGGTGGCCGCCCTGTTCTGCAACGCCATCCCCTTCGCCCTGTTCGCGCTGGGCGAGCGGTCGGTCGACTCGGGCATCGCGGGCGTCCTGAACGCCACGACTCCGCTGTGGTCCCTGCTCATCGGCCTCGCCGTCGGCACCGACCGCGGCCTGTCCCGCACCCGCCTGACCGGCCTCCTGCTGGGCTTCGCCGGTACGGTCCTGATCTTCGCCCCCTGGCACCGCTCGGGCCTGCTGAGCTGGGGTGCGCTCTCCCTGCTCGGGGCGGCGGCGAGCTACGCGGTGGCGTTCGCGTACATGGCCCGCCGTCTGACCGGCCGGGGCGCCCCGTTGGCGGTCTCGGCCGCGCAACTCCTGACGGCGACGGCGTGGAGCACGCTGGGGCTGCCGTGGGCGGGCCCGGTGGACACGGACCTGACCGGCGTGCTGGCGGTCACCGCCCTCGGCGTCCTGGCGACGGGCGTCACCTTCTACCTCAACTACCGCCTGATAGCGGACGAGGGCGCGACCAGCGCGGCAACGGTCGGCTACCTGCTACCGGTGGTGTCGGTGGCCCTGGGCGCCCTGATCCTGGACGAACACATCGGCCGGCGGGTGGTGACAGGCATGGCGGTCGTGTTGACCGGGGTGGCCTTGACACGCCGCCAGCTGGAGCGCCCCGAAGGGGCGCGGGGCCGTATACATCAGCGGCTCCGCCGCGGGGCGCGACCAGCCCCAACGGCGCCGCACCCGAAACACGACCGGACTCCCCCTGGCACAACCCCTCAAGCCCCGTAGAAAAGCTCCTCCACAACCACCCGAGCCCGCCGCGCAGTCCGCCGGTACGCATCCAGCATGTCCCCCGCATGCCCGTCCCCGTACCCCAGGTACCGGCCCACCGCAGCCAACTCCCGGCTCTCCGGAGGAAACGTGTCGCCGGCCCGCCCCCGCACCAGCATCACCGCGTTCCGCACCCGGGTGGCCAGTACCCACGCCTCGTCCAGTATCGAGGCCTCCTCGGCCCCCAGCAGCCCCGCCGCGCACGCCGCGGCCAGCGCCTCCCGGGTCCGGGTGGTCCGCAGTCCCGGCTCGGCCCAACCGTGCCGCAGCTGCAGCAGCTGCACGGTCCACTCGACGTCGGACAGCCCGCCCGGCCCGAGCTTGGTGTGCAGCTTGGGGTCGGCCCCGCGCGGCAGCCGCTCGGACTCCATACGGGCCTTCAGCCGCCGGATCTCGCGGACCGCGTCCTCGCCGAGCCCCTCCGCCGGATACCGCAGCGGATCGACCAGGTCGATGAAGCGGCGCCCCAACTCCTCGTCCCCGGCGACCGGTTCGGCCCGCAGCAGGGCCTGCGACTCCCACACCAGCGACCACCGGCGGTAGTACGCCTCGTAGGCCTTGAGCGTGCGCACCAGCGGCCCGGACTTGCCCTCGGGCCGCAGGTCGGCGTCGATCAGCAAAGGCGGGTCGGCGCTGGGGATCTGGAGCAGCCGCCGCATCTCGGAGACGACCTTGTTCGCCGCGTCGGCGGCCTCCCGCTCGGCCACGCCCTCCTGCGGCTCGTGCACGAACACCACGTCCGCGTCGGAACCGTAGCCCAGCTCGTGGCCGCCGAACCGGCCCATGCCGATGATCGTGAACCGGGTCGGCAGGGTGTCGCCCCAGCCGTCGCGGACCACCGCCCGCAGGGTGCCGGCCAGGGTCGCCGCCGTCAGGTCGGAGACCGCGCCGCCGACCCGGTCCACCAGGGCGCCCTGGTCGGCCTCGGCGGGATTGGTCTCGGTGCCGTAGGAGTCGACGATGTCGGCCGCGGCGGTACGGAACAGCTCGCGGCGGCGCACGCCACGCACGGCCCGCACGCCGTCCGCGGCGTTGTCTGCGCGGCCGACGGCGGCGAGGATCTCCCTCTCCAGCGGGGCGCGTTCGCGGGGTTCGAGGCCGCCGGAGCCGCCGCCCTCGCGGGCACCGTCGCCGTCGCCGAGCAGGGCGACCGCCTCGGGGGCGCGCATCAGCAGGTCGGGGGCGAGCCGGCCGGCCGACAGCACCCGGGCGAGGTTCTCGGCGGCGGCGCCCTCGTCCCGCAACAGCCGCAGGTACCAGGGGGTCTTGCCGAGGGCGTCGGAGACCTTGCGGAAGTTCAGCAGGCCCGCGTCCGGGTCGGCGGAGTCGGCGAACCAGCCCAGCAGGACGGGCAGCAGGGTGCGCTGGATCGCGGCCTTGCGGGTGACGCCGGAGGCGAGGGCCTCCAGATGACGCAGGGCGGCCGCCGGGTCGATGTAGCCGAGCGCCTCCAGGCGTTCCCGGGCCGCCTTCGGGCTCAACCTGGCCTCGCCGGGGCCGAGTTGGGCGACCGCGTCGAGCAGCGGGCGGTAGAAGAGCTTCTCGTGCAGGCGTCGTACGACACCGGTGTGCCGCTTCCACTCGCGGATCAGCTCGGCCACCGGGTCGGTGCGCAGGCCGAGCGAGCGGCCGAGGCGGCGCAGGTCGGCCTGGTCCTCGGGGACCAGATGGGTGCGGCGCAGCCGGTAGAGCTGGATGCGGTGCTCCATGGAGCGCAGGAAGCGGTAGGCGTCGTCGAGTTGGGTGGCGTCGGCGCGGCCCACGTAGCCGCCGGCGGCGAGGGCCTGGAGGGCGACGAGGGTGGTGCCGGAGCGGACGGTGACGTCGGCCCGTCCGTGCACCAACTGGAGCAGCTGGACGGCGAATTCGACGTCGCGCAGGCCGCCGGGGCCGAGCTTCAGCTCGCGGTCGACCTCGGCGACGGGGATGTTCTCCACCACCCGGCGGCGCATCTGCTGCACGTCGGCGACGAAGTTGTCGCGCTCGGCGGCCTTCCAGACCAGCGGTTCGAGGGCGTCGATGTACTCCTGCCCCAGTTCGCGGTCGCCGGCGACCGGGCGGGCCTTGAGCAGGGCCTGGAACTCCCAGGTCTTGGCCCAGCGTTGGTAGTAGGCGAGGTGGCTGCTCAGCGTGCGGACGAGCGGACCGTTGCGGCCCTCGGGCCGGAGGTTGGCGTCGACCGGCCAGATCGAGCCCTCCACCGTGGTCTCGGAGCAGATCCGCATCATGTGCGAGGCGAGCCTGGTGGCCGAGCGCAGGGCCTTGGTCTCGTCGGCGCCGGTGGCGGCCTCGCCGACGAAGATGACGTCGACGTCGGAGACGTAGTTCAGCTCGTGGCCGCCGCACTTGCCCATGGCGATCACCGCGAGCCGGCAGGCGGCGGCGTCCTCGGGCGCGGCTCGCTCGGCGAGGGCGAGGGCGGCGCGCAGGGTGGCGGTGGCGAGGTCGGCGAGCTCGGCGGCGGTCTCGGCGACGTCGGTGGTGCCGCACACGTCCCGGGCGGCGATGGACAGCAGGCATCGCCGGTAGGCGACCCGCAGGCCGACCGGGTCGCCGGCCTCGGCCAGGCCGCGTTCGAAATCCGCCACGCCGGGGTGCAGGTCCCGGGGCTCGTAGGTGACCAGGGCCTCCCAGTCCCGCGGGTGCCGGGCCAGGTGGTCGGCGAGGGCCGCGGAGGCGCCGAGGACGCCCAGCAGGCGGTCCCGGAGCGGCTTGGCCGCTATCAGGGTGTCGAGCAGTTCGCGGTGGGCGGTGGGGCCGGGCTGGGCCTCCAGCAGCCGTACCAGGCCGTGCAGGGCGAGATCCGGGTCGGCGGTGGCACCGAGTGCCTCAAGGAGGACCGGGTCGTCGCGTACGGCCGCCAGCTCGGGGCTGTCCAGCAGGCGCTCGGCCGCCGAGGCATCGGTGAAGCCGTGCCGAAGCAGTCGCGTGAAGGTGCTGCTCCTGCGCCCCGGCGTCATCCGCGGCCTCCCCTGGGATCGAGAACCGGATCAAGGTCGTCCACGCCAGAGCCTAACCGGAGACCCGGTCACGGGCGCCGATGAGTTTCCGGCGGGATCGTGGTCTGTACCGGGTGTCCACCGACAGGAGAACCGAAGGAGGCATCATGCGCGAACCCGAGGGTGTGCTGGACGCCCGCTACAGCAGCCCCGGCACCCGGGCCCACGACTGGTCCGAGGCGGAGAAGCTGCTCACCGGCGCCGAGCTGTTCTGGCTCGCCACGGTACGGCCGGACGGGCGGCCGCATGTCACCCCACTGCTCGCGGTGTGGCACGACGGCGCCCTGCACTTCAGCACCGGCCCCGGCGAACGCAAGGCGCACAACCTCGCCGGGAACCCGCACGTCGTCCTGACCACCGGCACCAACAGCTGGGCCCAGGGGTACGACCTGACCGTCGAGGGCGAGGTGGTGCGGGTCACCGACGACGGCCGGCTGCGCGAGCTGGCGGCGGCCTGGGAGGCGAAGTACGGCCCCGCCTGGCACTACGAGGTGGCCGACGGCCACTTCCAGCACGGGCCCGGCCGGGCACTGGTCTTCGCGGTGCGGCCCCGCAAGGTCCTGGGCTTCGGCAAGGGCGAGCCGTTCAGCCAGACGAAGTGGACGTGGGCGGACCGGGCGGACCAGTGAGCGGCTTCCGGAGAAGGGGGCCCGACTGACCCACCGACAGGAGCAGTTCATCCGCTCTTCATCCGTCTGGCCGGACGCGGTGGGACGGGGGGATTATTGGCGTGTGCATGCTCTGTCCGCACCACCCCCACCCCTCCCTTCCCCAGCACCGGAGGTTGATGTGTCCGGCAGTTCCGCACGTTCGGCGATGCTGCGCCGAGCCCGTACGACGGTGGCCTCCGCCACCGCCTTCACCGCGGCCGCGATCGGTCTGTGGACCGGGCTCGGCGGCTCGTCCGCGCACGCCGCGAGTGCCGTACCGACCCCGGACCACGTGATCGTCGTGGTCTTCGAGAACCACGCCTACAGCCAGGTCATCGGATCCTCCAGCGCCCCCTACATCAACTCGCTGGCGACCGGCGGCGCCAACCTGACCCAGATGTACGCCGAGACCCACCCGAGCCAGCCCAACTACTTCGCCCTGTTCTCCGGCGCCACCCAGGGCATCACCGACGACAGCTGCTACACCGCAGGCTTCTCCTCGGCGGCGAACCTGGCCTCCGAGCAGCTCGCGGCCGGCCGCACCTGGGCCAGCTACAACGAGACCCTGCCCAGCCAGGGCTCGACCACGTGCAGCAGCGGCAACTACGCGCGCAAGCACAACCCGTGGTTCGGCTTCAGCAACGTACCGACGTCGACCGCGAAGACGTTCACCCAGTTCCCCACCGACTACACCACCCTGCCCCAGCTCTCCTTCGTGACCCCCAACCTGTGCAGCGACATGCACGACTGCTCGGTGTCCACCGGTGACACCTGGCTGAAGAACAACCTCGGCGCCTACGCGACCTGGGCAAAGACCCACAACAGCCTCCTCGTCGTCACCATGGACGAGGACAACCGCCTGGCCGGCAACCGCATCCCGACGGTCCTGTACGGACAGCCGGTCAAGGCGGGGTCGACCTCCTCCACCACCTACAACCACTACGACCTGCTGCGCACCCTGGAGGACGGCCAGGGCCTGAGCGCGCACGCGGGCAACGCGGCCTCGGCCGACGACATCACCGGGATCTGGGCGTCCTGACGTGTATGTAGCGGACAGCCGCGCGAGCACTCCGGCGGCGTCCGCGGAAGGTACCGCCCGGCCGTCACCGGCCGGGCGGTACCGCACCGCGGTCGCTCCCACCGTCCTCGCCCTCGGCACGGTCAGCCTGATCACGGACGTGTCCTCCGAGATGGTGACAGCGGTCCTCCCGCTGTACCTGGTGGCGGGCCTGGGCCTGTCGCCACTGGGCTTCGGCCTCCTGGACGGCGTCTACAACGGCTTCTCGGCGGTCGTACGCCTGGTCGGCGGCCACCTCGCCGACCGCGGCGGCGGCCGGCACAAGTGGGTGGCGGGCGCGGGCTACGCGCTCTCGGCGCTGTGCAAGCCCCTCCTGCTGGTCGCCCACACCCTGACCCCCATCGGCCTGGTCCTCGCGGCGGACCGTACGGGCAAGGGCCTGCGCACGGCTCCGCGCGACGCCCTGATCTCCCTCTCCAGCACCCCGGAGACCCGGGGCCGCGCCTTCGGCGTGCACCGGGCGATGGACACGGCGGGCGCCCTGCTCGGCCCCCTGGTCGCCTTCCTGATCCTGCGGGCGACGGTGGACGGCTACGACGCGGTGTTCACGGTGAGCTTCTGCGTGGCGGTGGTCGGGGTACTGGTCCTGGTCCTGTTCGTACCCGGAGGCGGACGCACCGGCCCGGCCCCCTCCGCCACCCGCCCCACCCTCCGCGCGGCGCTCGCCCTCCTCACCCATCGCGACCTGCGCCGTATCACCGTCTGCGCCCTGCTCCTGGGCCTGGCGACGGTCAGCGACTCCTTCGTCTACCTGCTGCTGCAACGCCGGCTCGGCGTCCCGGACCGCTGGTTCGCCCTTCTCCCTCTCGGTACGGCGGCCGCGTTCCTCCTGCTGGCCGTTCCCCTGGGCCGGCTGGCGGACCGCTGGGGCCGCTGGCGGGTCTTCCTGACCGGCCACGGAGCCCTGCTCCTGGCCTACGCCCTGCTGCTCACGTCCTGGCACGGCACAGCCCTGCCCTACGCGGTCCTCGCCCTGCACGGCACGTTCTACGCGGCGACCGACGGGGTGCTGATGGCGGTCGCGTCGGACAGCGTGCCGGAGGCGCTGCGCTCGTCGGGCCTGGCGCTGGTCCAGACGGGCCAGGCGGGGGCACGTTTCGCCTGCTCACTGGCGTTCGGCGCGGCCTGGACGCTGTGGGGCGACCGTACGGCGCTGCTGCTGGCCACGGCGGCGCTGGCCGCCTGCGCCGCCTACGCCGTGTCCCTGCGCCCCGTCCGGAAGGCCGCCGCATGACCCCGACGACCCCGCCGGCCCCGATGCCCCCGATGCCCCCGATGCCCTTGAGGTCCCGCATCCTGATCCTCCTCTCCGCGCTGGCGGTCCTGACGGCCGTCGCCCTGGCCGCCGTCCTGCACGCGTCGGCACGGGCGGAGCGCCGCGACCAGACCCAGGCGGGCGGCCCGAAAGTCTCCGCGGGGACGGTCACCCTGACCACCCCCGGCCGCATGGTCTTCCGGAACATGGCGTGGGGCCCGCACCGGGACGAACTGACGACGGTCCCGGCGACCGACCCGGCCGGCCCACGCACGGCTTCCGGCGTGAAATGCCTGCGCTTCTACGCCGCTTCAGGCACGGGCGTATGCCTCCAGGCCGTGCACGGCCCGGTCTCGGACACCTACCGCGCGTTGATCCTGGACGCGAGGCTGCACGCCACCGCCCACTTCGACGTCCCGGGCATCCCGTCCCGCGCCAGGGTCTCCCCCACCGGCCACTACGCGGCCTGGACGGCGTTCGTGGGCGGCGACTCGTACGCGGGCACGAACTTCTCCACTCGTACGGCGATCGTCGACACGCGCACGGGCGCGCTGATCCCCTCCCTGGAGGCGTTCCGCATCCTGAAGGACGGCCACGTCCACCACGCGGCGGACGTCAACTTCTGGGGCGTGACGTTCGCTTCGGACGACCGCACGTTCTACGCGACGCTGGCGACACAGGGCAGCACCTACCTGGTCCGGGGCGACCTCTCCACCCACACCGTCACCACGCTCCACCAGAACGTGGAATGCCCGTCCCTCTCCCCCGACGGCACCCACATCGCCTACAAGAAGCGCGTCAAGGGCCTCCCGAAGGACGCCCCTTGGCACCTGTACGTCCTGGACCTGCGCACGATGCACGAAACCCCGCTGGCAGAGACCCGCAGCGTGGACGACCAGGCGGTCTGGAAGGACGACCACACGATCGTCTACGCGATGCCGGGCGACTACGGGGCCGACCTGTACGAGATCCCGGCGGACGGCACGGGAAAGGCACGGCGGATCAGCGTGTCGGCGGTGTCGCCCGCCTTCCCGCGCTAGGAGCGGGGATCGGCCTTCCCGTCTTGCGTGGGCGTCCCGTGGTGCCCACGCTGGTCATCCGGATCCCCGGCGTGAAACCCGACGCCCCGAAGACCGAACGGGAGGCGGCATGACCGATCCGAGCGAGATCATCGAGCAGGCGCGCCGCGGCTTCGCACCGGTCGCCTGGCGGATCTTCACCAAGAAGCGGGGGAAAGTGTCCGGCTTCCTGCGCGGGACGTCGCACGATCCGGACCCGCTGCTGGTCATCACCCTCGACGGAGCCGTGGAGTACGTCAGCGACCGGAAGCCGCTGGAGATCGTCGAGTTCCACCGCCTGGCCGGAGTCGAGCTGCGCGTGCACGGAAGCAGCTTCTCCGACAGCACCATCGTGAGCCTGTCCGTGTGGCTCGACCTCGTCTCGCTCGACGGCGAGAAGACGAAGTGGCGGTCCTCGACGTTCCCCAACGATCTCAAGACGATCCAGGGATTCATCGAGGCGTACGGCGCCCACCGGACCCTGCGGGGAGGCTGACCGGGCGGAGCCGGCCGCGGCGAGCGACCGGCCCACCCACCGCCTTCACAGCACCGGCAGGTTCTTCCGCAGTTCGAAGGCGGTGACCTCGGAGCGGTACTCGTACCACTCCTGGCGCTTGTTGCGCAGGAAGAAATCGAAGACGTGTTCGCCGAGGGTGTCGGCGACCAGGTCGCTGCGTTCCATCAGGGTGAGGGCCTCGCCGAGGTTCTGCGGGAGGGGCTCGATGCCCATCGCGCGGCGCTCCGCGTCGGAGAGGGCCCAGACGTCGTCCTCGGCGCCCGGCGGGAGCTCGTAGCCCTCCTCGATGCCCTTGAGGCCGGCCGCCAGCAGGAGGGCGTAGGCCAGGTACGGGTTGGATCCGGAGTCGATGGAACGGACCTCGACGCGCGCCGAGCCCGTCTTGCCGGGCTTGTACATCGGGACCCGGACCAGCGCGCTGCGGTTGTTGTGGCCCCAGCAGATGTAGGAGGGGGCCTCGCCGCCGGCGCCGGCGGTGCGCTCGGAGCCGCCCCAGATGCGCTTGTAGGAGTTCACCCACTGGTTGGTGACCGCCGAGATCTCCGCCGCGTGCTTCAGCAGGCCCGCGATGAAGGAACGGCCGACCTTGGAGAGCTGGAATTCCGCGCCCGACTCGTAGAACGCGTTCCGGTCGCCCTCGAAGAGGGAGAGGTGGGTGTGCATGCCCGAGCCGGGGTGCTCGGAGAACGGCTTCGGCATGAAGGTCGCGTGCACGCCCTGCTCCAGCGCCACCTGCTTCATGACCAGGCGAAACGTCATGATGTTGTCCGCCGTGGAGAGCGCGTCGGCGTAGCGGAGGTCGATCTCCTGCTGGCCCGGGGCGCCCTCGTGGTGGGAGAACTCGACCGAGATGCCCATCGACTCCAGCATGGTGATCGCCTGGCGGCGGAAGTCCATGCCGACGTTGGTGGGGGTGTGGTCGAAGTAACCCGAGTTGTCGGCCGGGACCGGGCGGGAGCCGTCCAGCGGGCGGTCCTTCAGGAGGAAGAACTCGATCTCCGGGTGGGTGTAGAAGGTGAAGCCCAGGTCGGAGGTGCGGGCCAGGGCCCGCTTGAGGACGTAGCGCGGGTCTGCGAAGGACGGGGAGCCGTCCGGCATCAGGATGTCGCAGAACATGCGGGCCGTGCCGGGGGTCTCCGCGCGCCACGGGAGGACCTGGAAGGTGGACGGGTCCGGCTTGGCGATCATGTCGGACTCGTAGACCCGGGCGAAGCCCTCGATCGCGGAGCCGTCGAAGCCGATGCCCTCGTCGAAGGCCTGTTCCAGCTCGGCCGGGGCCACGGCGACGGACTTGAGGAAGCCCAGCACGTCCGTGAACCACAGGCGTACGAACCGGATGTCCCGCTCCTCCAAGGTCCGGAGCACGAACTCCTGCTGCTTGTCCATCTTCCGCTTCCCCATCCTTGCTGGTCAGGCCGCCTGCTCCCGGTCCCACAGGAGGCGGTCGGGCACCTGAGCATCACACCACAACAGCATTTCATGCGCGTTGCGGACCATGATCGCCCCGGCGTCCTCGGCCTGAACGGCTCCCATACGGCAGGTGTACCGCCCTGGCGCCCATCTTGCCTGCTCGCACCGACATCCGTAATGGCCGATCCGATTCCGACGCGCGTCACACCTGGCCCGTGAACATGAATATCAGATGCAAACCCATCGGAATACCAGATGCAAACCCATCGGAGGCTCAACACCCAAAACCCGACACCCCGCACCCCGCACCCCGCACCCGAGGTCGGCCACACCCGCCCGCGCCCCCACGTCCCGGTTATCGGTTTCCTGTCGAACCACCGGCATTTCCAGGTCTTTCCTGTGCCCTCCCTACGGCTGACCCCGTCTCCCGATTACGATCAGCTGGCCCACCTTTCACACCCCTTACCCCCCAGAAGGACACACCCCATGGGTTCCGCGAAGAAGAGCAGCAACGCCGAACGCAAGGCGCGCATAGAGCAGATGCGGCGCGCGGAGCAGGCGCGCGAGCGTCGCAACCGGATCCTCACGATCGCCGCGAGCGTGGTGGTCGTCGCCGGCCTCGTGGTCGGCGGTGTGGTGCTGGTGAAGAACCACTCCGGTGACGACTCCACGGCGGCCGACGCGAAGACCTCGGGGCACTTCGTGACCGGCAAGGACGGGGTGAACACCTGGAAGGGCACGCTGGGCCGGACGCACGTGACGGCGACCGTGCACTACCCGACCGAGCCTCCGGTGGGCGGCAACCACAACCCGGTCTGGCAGAACTGCAACGGCGACGTCTACACCAAGGCGCTCGACAACATGAACGCCGTGCACTCGCTGGAGCACGGCGCGGTCTGGGTGACGTACAACAGCAAGGCGAAGAAGGCCGACGTCGACGCGCTCGCGGCGAAGGTGAAGCAGACGCCGTACACGCTGATGAGCCCGGACGACAAGCAGAAGGACCCGATCATGATGACGGCGTGGGCGCACCAGCGCACCGTGACCGGGGCCGACGACCCGAACGTGGGCAAGTTCTTCGAGGAGTTCGTGCAGGGCAAGCAGACCCCCGAGCCGGGTGCCGCGTGCACGGGCGGTAAGGGCCAGTGATGCGGTCGGTTCTCATCGCGGGCTCCGCGGTGGCGGTGCTGGTCGCGGCCGGCGCGATCACCTACGCGGTCGCGGGCGAGGACGGCGACGGCGGTGGCGGTACGGTCCCGAGCGCCGACTCGGCGGACGCCGGGTTCGCGCGGGACATGGCCGTCCATCACCAGCAGGCCGTCGAGATGTCGTACATCGTGCGCGACCGCACGAAGGACACCGACGTACGGCGCCTCGCCTACGACATCGCGCAGACGCAGGCCAACCAGCGCGGCATGCTGCTGGGCTGGCTGGACCTGTGGGGGCTGCCGAAGGTGTCGGCCGATCCGCCGATGACCTGGATGGGCATGGGCGACATGGCCTCCGGCAAGGACGGTTCGCTGATGCCGGGCATGGCGACCAACACCGAGCTGAAGAAGCTGGGGACGCTGAACGGCAAGCAGGCGGAGATCTTCTATCTGCAGCTGATGACGGACCATCACAAGGGCGGTATCCACATGGCCGAGGGGTGTGTGGCCAAGTGCACCGTCGGCGTGGAGAAGAGCCTCGCCCAGGGCATGGTGGACGCGCAGCAGTCGGAGTTGACGACCATGGCGCAGATGCTGAAGGAGCGGGGCGCCAAGCCGCGCGACTGAACTGACCTACAAGGTGGGGGATTTGTCGACTTAACGGCACCGCAAGGGCTTACGGGCAATCGCAATCGATCCGTAACGTTTGGTACGCCATCGAAATCCGGTCAAAAGCCCCTAAGCAACGCTCACTTGGGGTTTCCTTGGCCTTTTCATTCCCCTGGCATGAACAGTTCACCGTAAGAGTGACGTCCATCGTGTGATCCATTCACGGGCCGTTCCGCCGCTGGCCTCCTGATGATCACGCCTGACCGACCACTCCATGCGTCGAACCGCATAGCAGGGGGCAGTATGAGATCGAACCGTGCCAAGGTGCGGGCCAGCGTGAGCATGGCAGCGACACTGCCGATGATCGCCGGCGCGCTCGCACTCGGCATACCCGCGGCGCACGCCGCGGACAGCCCGGCCCGTGACACCCTGAAGGGCACCAAGCCCACTTGGGCCACGGCCAAGGCGGACAAGGGCGCGACCTCGAACAGCGCGCAGGTCAAGGCCCGGGTCTACCTGGCCGGCCGGAACGCCAGCGGCCTCGCGGCCTACGCGAAGGCCGTGTCCGACCCCAGCTCGCCGTACTACGGCAAGTACCTCAGCGCCAAGCAGGCGCAGGCCCGCTTCGGCGCCACCGCGGCCCAGGTGAAGGCCGTCAAGTCCTGGCTGACCGCGTCCGGCCTGAAGGTCACCGAGGTCACCCAGCACTACATATCCGTCTCCGGCGACGTCTCCGCCGCCGAGAAGGCGTTCGGCACCCAGCTGCACAACTACGCCAAGGGCTCGAAGACCTACCGTGCCCCGGCGGCGACGGCGACCGTGCCGGCCTCCGTCAGCGACGCCGTCCTGACCGTCACCGGCCTGGACAACGCGCCGCACAAGGCGACCCACGACGACACGCTGCCGCCCCCGGCCGGCGTGTTCAAGAACGCCGGGCCGTTCTCGTCGTACTACGGCTCGAAGACCGCGACCACGCTGCCGGACGCGTACGGCACCAAGATCCCGTACGCCGTCGAGGGCTACACCGGCAAGCAGCTGCGGGCCGCCTACGGCGCCGGCAAGTACACCGGCAAGCACGTGCGCGTCGCGATCACCGACGCGTTCGCCTCGCCGACCATCGCCTTCGACGCCGGCACCTACGCCAAGGCGCACGGCGACTCCTCGTGGAAGACGAGCCAGCTGCACCAGGTGCTGCCCGCGAACTACACGAACACCGGCGCCGACGAGTGCGACGCCTCCGGCTGGTACGGCGAGGAGACCCTCGACGTCGAGGCCGTGCACGCGGTCGCGCCGGACGCCGACGTCACCTACGTGGGCGCCGCGTCCTGCCAGGACAGCGACCTGCTGGACGCGCTCAGCAAGGTCGTCGACAACCACCTGGCCGACATCGTCTCCAACTCCTGGGGCGACATCGAGGGCAACGAGACCCCGGACGTCCAGGCCGCCTACGACCAGGTCTTCCAGCTGGGCGCGGTGCAGGGCATCGGCTTCTACTTCTCCTCCGGTGACAACGGCGACGAGGTCGCCAACACCAAGGTGAAGCAGGTCGACACCCCGGCCAACTCCGCCTGGGTGACGGCGGTCGGCGGTACCTCGCTGGCCGTCGGCAAGGGCGACAAGTACCTGTGGGAGACCGGCTGGGGCACCGAGAAGGCCTCGCTGTCGGCCGACGGCAAGAGCTGGACCGGCTTCCCCGGCCCGTTCACCTCGGGCGCGGGCGGCGGCACCAGCAAGACGGTGAACGAGCCGTCCTACCAGAAGGGCGTCGTCCCGGACTCGCTCGCGAAGGCCAACAGCGCCTCCGGCAACCGCGTGGTCCCGGACATCTCGGCGATCGCCGACCCCAACACCGGTTTCAAGGTCGGCCAGACGCAGACCCAGGCGGACGGCACCGAGGCGTACAGCGAGTACCGCATCGGCGGCACGTCGCTGGCCGCGCCGGTCATCGCGGCGGTCCAGGCCCTCGCCCAGGAGGCGCGCGGCGGCCAGGCGATCGGTTTCGCCAACCCGCTGATCTACTCCAAGTACGGCACGAAGGTCTACCACGACGTCACGGACAAGCCGACCGGCAAGGACCTCGCGGTCGCCCGCGTCGACTTCGCCAACGGCTACGACGCCACCAACGGCCTGCTGACCTCGGTCCGCAGCCTCGGCAAGGACAGCTCCCTGTCCGCGGTCAAGGGCTACGACGACGTCACGGGCGTCGGCACCCCGGCGGCCGGCTACGTGGAGTCGTACCAGCCGAAGGCGCACCGGAAGCACTGATCCGCTGACGCGGTGAACCGCTGAGCGGCTCAGCGAAGGGGCGTGGGGTCCTGACGGACCTCACGCCCCTTCGTGTTCGACCCTGTGTGCTGCGGTCAGAAGTCCTGGTACGCGACCTGTCGGCCCGACGCGTCCAGGGGCTTCGGCGAGATCACCTTGCCGTTGGCCGGGAGCGGCCAGTCCTTCGGAATGATCTGGATCCAGTAGCGCCCCGCGGGCAGCTGCTTGCCGGCCGGGAACGGCCGGGTCGGCAGGATCTCCTTGGTCGCCACCCGGATCTGGGTGGCGCGCGAGGGCAGGGGCCCGTAGTTGACGTCGCTGTCACCGGGCCCCGGACCGCTGGCGTAGTAGCCCGACGACGGGTTCTTCTGGTCGAACCCGCAGGCCCCGGCGCTCGCTGCCCCGGAGGCCGTCGGGTCACCGGGTCCGTCGACCTCCATGCACAGCTGCCCGTCCTGCTGCCAGGCGTACACCGACCAGGGTTCGCCCTGGTAGACGCCGCTGGTCAGCAGGACGTGCGGGGTCGGCTGGGAGTGTCCCGAGCAGCCGGCCGCCAGCAGGGCGACGGCCGCGACGGCCACCGCACGTGGGCGGGCGGGCCTGGATGCGTTCACGTCCGCTCCTCGTCTCTTTCCGGGCTTCAGAACTTGGTGTGCGGAGACACGATCCACACATGCAGGTTGGGGTGGCCGGAGGCCCAGGTCTTCTGGCTGCCCTCCTTGAGCAGCGGTTCGTTTTTCCGGGTGTTGGAGTGCTGGTCGATGTAGAGGTTGCCGCCGTTGTTCTTCACGACGACGCCGGTGTGGGAGATTCCGGAGAACGAACCGCCCGACCAGTTCGCGAAGATCAGATCGCCCGGGGAGGCGTCCAGGGCGTAGCTGTAGAAGTACGAGCCTTCGATGTTCTGGAAGTTCGCCTGGTGGTAGGCGCCGGCCCACGAGTAGCTGGTGGTGGCCCCGAAGAGGCCGTGCGACTGGAACCAGTAGTGGTCGTCGGAGTGGTGCGCCGGCGGAACGCTCGGCGTGTTCTCGTTCAGCTTGCCGCCGTAGTGCAGGGCACGGGAGGCGAAGTCGGTGCAGTCGTCGGAGAACCCGTTGTACGTGCCGTCGTACCACTTGTTCGCCCAGGCGACGACGCCGGAGAGGTTGGCCCAGTGGCCACTCGACGCACTGACCGTCTCGGTGCCGGCGGTGAAGTATCCGGTACTGGAGTCGGTGGCCAGGGCGGACGGTGTGCCGGCGGGCGTTCCGTCGAGGGTGGCGGAATACGCGGTGATCTCGGAGGCGGCGGTCACCGGCTTGACGAGGGCGTCGGCGTCGGCCGCCTGGGAGATCCGCGGCACGCTGCCGGTGACGCTGAAGGTGTACGCGTCCTGGTCGATCGCCTCGCCGGGGGTGGTGTCCGTTGTGCCGGTCCTGGTGTCGACGGTGGTGAAGGTCTCGTCGGCGGTGGTGTACACGGTCACCGTGCTGCCGTCCGCCGAGAGGGCGGCGAGCGAGTTCGACAGGGTCGTGGCGTCGCTGGTCTCCGACTCGCTGTTCGCGGCCTCGGCGGTGTGCACCCCGGCGTCGGCGGCGGACTCGTAGCCGAGCCAGGTGGACACGTAGGTGGAGTAGGAGTCCGAGGCCAGTGCGGCGGCGGACGTGGCGTAGGTGCCCTTCTGCAGTCCGTCGCGGGCGTTCAGCATCTGACTGACCGCCTGGATGTACTGGGTGGGGCCGCCGGGCACCGCCTCGGGGCTGACCCCTGTGGCACTGGCCGCCGGTCCGGTGCCCACCGGGTTGGTGGCGGTGACCTTGACGGTGTAGCTCGTCCCGTTGGTCAGACCGGTCAGCAGAGCCTCGGTGGTGGTGGACGTGGTCGTAGTGGCCACGGTGCTGCCGGCGGCGTTGACCGCGCTGACGGTGTAGGAGGAGATGCCGTCGCCGGGGTCGTCGTTGTCGGTGGCGTTCTCCCCCTGCACGTAGCCGGTCGAGGCCGGTTCGGCCCAGGCCACGAGGACACCGCCGTCACCGGCGGTCGTGGTCAGCGAGGTGGGGGCGCTCGGCGCGGCAGGCGGGGTGTACGTCACCTTGATCGACGCGGCCCCGGAGGCTGCGGTCGGACCGGCGTAGCCCACCCCGGAAGTCGCGGTCGTCTCGTCCGGCGCCGACAGCAGAATGCCGTCGTCGGCGACATCGCCGTTGGCCCACTCGGTGACCAGCGTCGTGATGTCGTAGGCGCCCGCCGACTCGGTACCGCTCGCGGTAAGGGTGGTGTTCACCGCGGCGAGCGACTTGCCGTCGGTCTGCGTGGTCACGTCGTCCTGTGCCAGCCCGATGTTCAGGGTGTCGGCGGCACAGCCGTTGAGGCAGGCGGTGGACGTCAGGTCGAGGGTGGCGCTGTCGATGGTGGATCCGGCGGGGATGGCCGACAGGTCCGGTCTGAGCGCCGACACCCAGTGCGAGGTGCCGTCTCCGCCGACGTCGAGCGTGCCGGGGTTCTGGGAGAGCGCGCACGGCGAGCCGGAGCACGCGGTGGAGTCGCTCTTCGCCGTCTCGGCGGTCAGCGACGCACCGGTGATCGTCACCGAGTCCGGGCCGGTAGTCGTCCCGGGCGCGGACGTGGAGGTGGTGGGGGTGAAACTGATCGGGCTGCTGCTGGCGTGCACGCAGGCCGAGATCGACGCGGTGACCCACCACTTGTACGTCGTGCCGACGCTCAGCGCCCCGGCGGGCACCTGGTAGGTCAGGCGCTGGCCCGAGAGGACGGTACCGGTGGCCATCGGCGTGCCTGCCACCGCGTTGCCCGCGCTGTCGGTGACGAACAGCGAGCCGCTGATGCTGCCGACGCCGTTGTAGGTCTCGAGGAGTACCGACAGCACCGGGGTCGTGGTGGTGGAGCTCGCGGACTCCGGCTCCACCACGATCGGTGACTGGTCGGTCGTACCGCCGGGGCAGCTGACGGCCTCCGCACGGCCGGGTGCCACCAGCACACCCACCAGCAGGGCCAGCAACAGCAGGACAGCGCGCGACATTCGGGTCACAGGTCTCAGACGACCGGTGATATGTGACATGACATCCCCGTTCGAGGATCAATGGTGAACGGGGGCCGGATGATCCGCGCGACGGATGGTGACCGGGACAGCGCAACTCAAGGGAGTTCCGCTTGCACCGGCTCTCAACGACTGCCCCCGTACGAACTGTTACGGGGCCCGCGAGGGCAAGTTGTCATTGCCCCGTCAACCACCGCGCCCTGACCGTAACTTCAGAAGATCTTCACGCATAGGGGCGGTACGCCGTGATGACCATTCGGAGACCGCCCCTTTCCCTTTGCGTTGCGCCTACTTGAGGGAGTCGACGAAGGAGGTCCAGGCGGTGGCGGGGAGGAGGGGGGCCGTGGGGGCCGTTTTCGAGTCGCGGACGGGGACGACCTGCTGATCCGCCGAGCGAAGGGGCGTGGGGTCCTGGTGACCTCACGCCCCTTTGTGTTGGGCCGATGTGGGGGAGGTGCCGAAGGGCGCCGTGACACCCTCGACGCAGTCGCCTCCGCTGCGTTGTTGTGGCCCGGTTTCGGGACTGATGGGCTGTCGGCCGGACGACACCCGTCCTCGGGGCCGTCCGGTCGACAGGCCGTGGGATGGACCTATCCGGTCATGGAGGAGGCGAAGGGGGACAGGGGCGGGGCGAGTTGCGTGCCGGGAGTCAGGCCGAGAGCGGTGAGGGCGTCGGGTAGGCCGCACCCGGTACGGCTCGCGTCCGGCGTTCCCGGTACGGCCAGCGGGCGGCAGCTGGCGGCGATGATCTCGAACAGGTGCTGCACGCGGCCGGGCCCGCGGGGCAGCAGCTGGCCGTGGAAATCCTCGTGGTGGGCCAGCACGAGCGCCGCCAGGCCCGCGATGTGGGCGGATGCGGTGCCGGTGCCGTCGAGAGCGGTGTAGCCGCCGTCGCGGGAGCAGGACAGGACCGAAACGCCGGGGGCGGCCGCATCCACTCCGGGGCCGTGGCTGCTGAACGGCGCGGCGAACAGCCCATCCGGGCTCAACTGTGGCCCCGCGTGGGCGGCGTGGGAGGTGTCGGGCGGGCAGGTACCGAAGGCTCCCAGGGCGCCCACGGCGAAGACGGTGGGCAGCGAGGCGGGGAAGGAGACCGGTCCGCCGTTGTCACCTGCCGGAGCGATGCAGGCGATGCCTGCCGCGGTGGCGTCGGCGAGTTTGCGGGAGACCAGCGCCGAGGGGTACGGGGTCGTCACTTGGATGTGGGCGATGTCGACCTCGCGCTCGATGCAGTGGTCCAGGGCGGCGATCAGGTCGCTGAAGTGGCCGTCGGGCATCACCTGGCAGACCTCGAGCTCGGCGTCGACGGCGATGCCGATGATGCCCTTGCCGGTGTCCGCCCCGGCGATGACACCGGCCGCGTGAGTGCCGGTGCCGACCGGGTCGTGGGTCCAGCCCTCCTTCGTGCGGTGCACGATGTCGGCGCCGGAGCGCACCCCCTGCTTCAGGTCGGGGTGGTCGATGCTGACGCCCGTACCGATGACAGCGATCTTGATGCCGAAGGCGCGGAACGTGGGCGGCAGCCGGTCCAGCCGCATGGCCTGCTGGCCCCAGCCGTAACTCTGCCGCTGTTCCAGCTCCGGGTAGACCGTGGACAGCGGGGTGAGGGTGACGAGGTTGTCCTGGCCCGCCGACAGGTCGGGGCGGTGGATCCAGCGGTCCGTGTAACCGCCCGCGGGCCGGACGTACAGGGACTGGATGGACTGCGCGGTCTCCGTCACCAGGGTGAGGGTGACCCTCCCGTCGGGGCCGGTGACGCCCTGGCTCGGCCATGTCGCCCCGATCAGGAACACGCCCGCGCCGGCCAGCGGTTCGCCGTCCGGGCCGCAGACGCGAACCGAGAACTCCACGGGCTCCTCCATCGGCATGACCAGCCCCGGGTCGCGCAACGGCAGCATCCCCGCGGCGGGCGTGGCAACCGGTACGCCCGCGGACAGCGGCAGATCCGGCTCGACGTGCACATGCAGCGACCGCATCGCCGGTACCTGGGCTTCGGCGGCCTCGACGACCACGATTTCAGGGCAGGAGGGCCGCACTCCCGCCGACTGCAGTTTGTCCGACGGGGTGACCCTGCGGACCACCGTGACCTCGGGCATTCGTTCCAGCTGGTCGCACACCGCGTCGATACCGAGTTCGGGCACTCCCATGGGCAGAAGCTGCTGCGGCAGCGGGGCCACCATGTAGCGAGAGCGCCGCGACTGTACCGCGATCGGTGACCGGCCGCCTTTCTTGCGCGGCGCCGCGTCCTCGGGGCTCGGCCCGCTGGCCCCCGCGCCCTCGGATTCGCTCTGGCGGCTGCTCCGGGGCTTGCTTCCGGGCCTGTCCTTGACCATTAAATCCACCTTAACCATGCCTGCGTCGGTTCCTGCGCTTCTGATCCGTATGACCGGCGGCTCGCGCCTTCCGCGGCTGTGCGGTGTGCCCGGGAACCTGTCCCGGGCACACCGCACAGCTCACTGCCCTGTGTCAGCCGATGCCGAAGTGCTGACCCATCGGGCCGAAGCCGAAGCCGGGCTGCTGGTACTGCTGCGGGTACTGCTGGCCGAAGCCGCCGCCCCACTGCTGCTGGCCCTGCTGACCCTGCTGACCCTGCTGACCCTGCTGGCTCTGCTGGCTCTGCTGCACCAGCGTCAGGATCGCGGTCGGCAGCGCCTGCTGCACGGACTGCTCCACAGCGCTGCGCACGCCCTGCTGCAGGGTGTGATGCAGCGCGACGGCCAGGTACGGGTGGGCGTGGTGGGCGATGCCCTGCTGCTGCAGCTGCTGCTGGACCTGCTGGATCTGCTGCAGCGTCTGCTGCATGCGCTGCGCGATCTGCTGGCTCGCCTGCTGGCAGGCCTGCTGGATGGCCTGCTGGACGACCTGCGCGAGCTGCTGCTGCTGCGGCCCGGCCGTCTGCTGGCCGAACTGCTGCAGGGGCGGGGTACCGGTCATCACCGACATGAATGCTCCGTTCGATGTTCGAGGAAAGCCAACAAAAGATATGATGTTGACTTTTTCGGAATAACTCCGACGAACTGAAGCTAGGGCGGTATCGCTCCGCCCAACAGTCGAGGGGACCACTCGGGGCGAGGAATCCCCCGATTGGATCCAGCGACCGGCGAACCGGCCAGGGACACGGCAGGATGGGCCGGAGGTGTCGGACGACCACGCGGGAAGAACGCGGCACGGATCGCCTACCGGACGCTGTTCGCCGCCAGGCCCCCCAGAACTCCGATCGACAACTCCGGGCGCGCCTCCCCAGGCATCACGGAGAGCGTGAATAGCCTGGGCAACGCCCCGGCCGGCCGGTCTTCCGCGGTCTTCGGGGCGAATGGGATATGGGGTAATTGGCAGCCCAACGGTTTCTGGTTCCGTTAGTTCAGGTTCGAGTCCTGGTATCCCAGCAAACGCGGACACCACCCGTCGTCAGGGCAGCAGATCCCTGTCCGCGGTGAAGGGGTACGACGACGACGTCACAGGCGTGGGCACACCGGCGAACGGCTGCGTGGAGTCGTATCGGAAGCACGGTTCCGCTGACGCGGTGACCCGCCGAGCGGAGGGAGGGTGGCGCCGACCGGAACGCGTGCGGCGTGCTACTCGAAGGCCCGGGGCATGGCGTTGCCGGAGGGGTGGGGGTACGACGAGAATCTCGCCGAGGGGGAGGGCGGACGCGGTCAGCCGGCCTTTTTCTGGGCGGCCTTGAGGATCTGGTCGACGTCGAGGGCGACCTGGGCGCCGATCGACTCGGGCAGCGTGACGGTCTCGCCGGGCGAGTACGGGCGGTGGTGCTCGTACTTCTCCCCACTGGGATCGGTGAGCACGTGGACGCGCTGGTGCTTGCGGTCGACGATGACATAGACCGGAACCTTGGCCTGGGCGTAGGCGACGGCCTTGGTCTTCAGGTCGTCCTTCCAGTTGCTGGAGGTGACCTCCAGGACAAGACGGAAGCAGACCGGGTCATAGGCGTTGTTCTCGACGAAGTGGTCATCGATGTCGGCGTCCACGATCACGAGGTCGGCGATGGCGTAGTCCTCGGCTCCGGTGGGCAGCCGGAGGCCGACGTTCTGGAGGACCTCGGTTTCCTCTCCGTGCAGACCGGCGGCAATAAAGGGAATCATCAGGCTGGTCAGGGCACGGGCGTGAGGGGCATCCGGTGACGGGGCCACGAGGAGGTGGCCTCCGATGATCTCGACGCGGTAGCCCGGATGGCGCTCCATGATCTCGTCGGCGATGGCCGTGAGCGAGAAGGGCTCGTCGTCGAAGGGCTGCTCGATGGCTGCGGCAGACATCGCGTGCCTCCCAGGGGCTGGTGCCGAGAGCATCATCGTATGCAGACCGGACCGACGGCGTCCCGCCCGAACCGCTTCACCCGAAGGTGAGCACCGCCCCTGCCCCTTGACGGCCGGATCCGGCAGCGGCGGCCGTAGTACCCGGTACCGCGAGCGACTGCTGCTCGACCCGTTTCCGTCGGGGCCGCACGCCTGGAGCACAGCAGTTTCCCGGCCGGGCACATCGGCGCCCGGCCGGGACACGGGCGGTCAGGAGTGCACCGTCTCCGCGGGCTCCGGGACGTGCGAAGCGATGACGCGTTCCCGGGCCGTCGCAGGCAGCGCACGCCTCCGGTCCACCGCGAACGCCACGCTCGCCACGCCCAGGCCCAGGACCGCGAGGGCCGCGCCCGCCAGCGCCGGGGACGTCACGCCGAAGCCCGCTGCCAGCGCCACGCCGCCGAGCCAGGCGCCGCCCGCGTTCGCGAGGTTGAAGGCCGCCTGGTTGGCGGAGGAGGCGAGGGAGGGGCCCGCGGCGGCGCGCTCCATGACCATCAGCTGGAGGGGCGAGCCGGTGATGAACGCGGCCACGCCGAGCAGCGTCACCGCCAGGGCCGCGCTCCACTGCGCGTGCATCAGGACGGGGAAGAGGAACAGCACCGCGACCATGGAGGCCAGGCCGCCGAAGAGCGTGCCGCGCATCGCGTGGTCGGCGAGACGGCCGCCGACCAGGTTGCCGGCGGTGGCGCCGACGCCGAAGAGCGCCAGCAGCAGGGTCACGTCGGAGTCGGCGTACCCGGCGGAGTCCGTCAGCATCGGTGTGATGTAGCTGTACGCGGAGAAGAGGGCACCGAAGCCGACGACGGTCGTGGCGAGCGCCAGCCAGACCGGGAGGGAGCGCAGGGCGGTCAGTTCGCCGCGCAGGCCGGAGACCGGGGCCGGGGCGTCGGCCCCGCGGATCAGCAGCGCGACCGCGGCCATCGCGGCGACGCCGATCAGGCTCACGCCCAGGAAGGTGGCCCGCCAGCCCAGGTGCTGGCCCATGAGGGTGGCGACGGGGACGCCCGCGATGTTGGCGACCGTCAGGCCCATGAACATCAAGGAGACCGAGCGGGCCCTGCGCTCCGGTGCCACCAGGTTGGTGGCGACCACCGCGCCGACGCCGAAGAACGCGCCGTGCGGCAGGCCGCTGAGGAAGCGGGCGGCGAGCAACCAGTCGTACGTGGGGGCCAGGGCCGACAGCGCGTTGCCCGCCCCGAACAGGGCCATCAGGGAGATCAGGACCGTGCGGCGGGGCATGCGCGCGGTCAGCGCGGCGAGGAGCGGGGCGCCTATGACGACGCCGAGCGCGTACGCCGAGACCAGGTGCCCGGCGGTGGGGATCGATATGTGCAGGTCGTCGGCGACGTCGGGCAGCAGGCCCATCATCACGAACTCGGTGGTGCCGAGACCAAAAGCGCCGACGGCCAGGGCGAGCAGGGCCAGGGGCATGGGAGGGCTTTGCCTTTCAGGGAGCGGGGTTCCGTGCGGAGGTGTTTAAGTTCAGCTACGGAACAAAGCATCCCAGGCCAAGTATTCCGGCAGGTTACGATCCAGTGTCCGATTGTCCTTACAAAGACGGCGGCGCTGGCCTGACCAGGAGCTTTCGCTAATCCGATGTGGTCAGGTTCACACGGGCCGCGATCGGGAGGTGGTCGCTGCCCGTCCTCGGGAGGGTCCAGGAGCTCTCCGGTTCCACGCCCTTGACCATGATCTGGTCGATCCGGGCCATCGGGAACGCGGCCGGCCAGCTGAACCCGAACCCGCTGCCCGCCGCGCCCTGCGTGGAGCGCATCTGCGAGGTGACGCCGTTGAGGGAACGGTCGTTCATCGTGCCGTTGAGGTCACCGAGGAGGATCACCCGCGGCAGGGTCTCGTCGGCGATGGCCTCGCCCAGCGCGTCGGCGCTCGTGTCCCGCTGCCGGGCGGTGAACCCGGCGTTCATCTTCACCCTTACCGAGGGGAGATGGGCGACGTAGACCGCGAGGGCCCCCTCCGGCGTGGCCACCGTGGCACGCATCGCACGCGTCCAGCCGAGCTTGATGTCGACGGCCTTCACGCCGGTCAGCCGGTACTTGCTCCACAGCCCCACGGTGCCCTCGACCGCGTGGTACTTGTACGTCGACGCCAGCGCCTTCTCGTACGCCGGTACGGCCGATGCCTTCAGCTCCTCCAGAGCCACCACGTCGGCACCGGACGCGGCGAGTCGGTCGGCGGTGCCGGTCGGGTCGGGGTTCTCGGCGTTCACGTTGTGCGTGGCGACCGTGAAGTCGCCGCCGGTACCGGACTTGTCGGTGAGCAGTCCGCCGAACAGGTTCAGCCAGACGATCGCCGGGAGAAGGATGGCGATGAGCGCGGTCGCCGACTTGCGCAGGACGCCGAGCAGCAACAGCACCGGGATCAGCAGGCCCAGCCAGGGCAGGAACGTCTCGGTGAGACTGCCGAGGTTGCCGATGGCGTTGGGGATACGGGAGTGCATCAGCATCACGCCGGCCAGCAGCAGGGCGATGGCGGCGAGGACGAGGCCCCGGCGCCAGATGTGTGGGTCGTCGCGCCAGCCGGCCAGCAGGCGGTTCACCAGGCGCCGGAACCGGTCTCCCCGACGCTCGGGCCCCGAGCCGCCGTTGTCCGTCTCCGTCATGTACGCCTGCTGCGCCATACCGCCTGCCTCACAACCTGCCGTGCACACCGTCGTCCCCCGGGATACGACCCTAGGGGATGATCGGCTCCGATCCCGCCGTCACATGACGGCCGTACGGAAGACGAGGACGAACAAGTCGACCGGAGGGGTTCCGGTTACCGCCCGGTCGGGGTGGACTGTGACAAAACGAGCACATTCCACCGAGTGCATTCCACCGACGGCGACAACAACAACACTTACGGCTCCGGCTCGGGCTCCGGCGAGCTGACGGGCTGTAGGCCGGCCAGTACCGAGTCGACGATCTGTTCGGCCAGGCCCTCGGGGAGCTCCGCGTCCGGGCGCAGGATGGCCCTGAGCAGCATCGGGCCGGTGAACATGTCGTTGGCCAGATCGATGTCGACGTCCGCGCGGAGTTCGCCGTTCTGCTGGCCGCGGCGCAGCACCTCCTTGCCGAGTTCGCGCCGCGGGTTGACGACGTTGGCGTGGTACGCGTCCCAGATCCGGGGGCTGCTCTTCATCTGGGCGAAGACGTTGTGCAGGATCGCCGACGAACGGTTCATCAGCCCCCGCTGGCGCAGCGCTTCGAGCATCACGACGAGGTCGTCGCGCATGCCGGTGCCGGGGAGTTCGGGGTCGGGGGGCTCGGCGGCGCGCATGACGTCGACGAAGAGCTCCTCCTTGCCGTTCCAGCGGCGGTAGATGGTGGCCTTGCCGACGCCGGCGGTCCGGGCGATCCGCTCGATGGACAGCTCGGCGAGCGGAACGCCCTCCTCCAGGAGCTTCATCACCCCTTCCAGGATGGCGCTCTCCACCGCCTCGCTGCGGGGACGGCCCCGGGCCGGACCCACGGACCGCGGCCGACTGTCGGCAAGCCTCACGTCATACCGTCCTCTCACTGGCTGCGGGAATTCTCCCGCAGCCCAAGCCTCCCCCCGTGGATCCGTGCCGTACCGTGCGTCAGCTCACTCCGCGGCCGCGACCAACTCCTGTTCCCGCTCGCCCTGCTGACCGGCCGGCGGCTTGCCCGGCAGGAAGAGGGCCGTGACCACGGCGCCGAGCAGCGCGACGCCCACACCGCACAGGGCGGTCATGTGCATGGCGTGCAGGAAGGCGTCGTTGGCGGGCGTGACCAGGGCCTTGCCCTGCGCCCCGAGCTTCTGGGCGACACCCAGCGTGGCCTCGATGGACTCGCCGGCGGTCCCGCGCAGCCCGGGCGGCAGCGCGCCGAGCTTGCCCTCGATGCCGTTGCGGTACGACGTCGACAGCACCGAGCCGAGGACGGCGATACCGAGGGCGCCGCCGACCTGGCGGAAGGTGTTGCTGAGCGCGGAGGCGGAACCGGCCTTCTCCCGGGGCAGGGCCTGCATGATGACGACCGAGGTCGGCGTCATGATGTGCGCCATGCCGGTGCCCATCAGGAAGAAGACGACCTCCAGGAGCCAGATCGGGGTGTCGGCCTCGAAGGTGGCGAACATGCCCAGCATCGCCGCGATCAGCACCAGGCCCGCGGTGGTGGTGGCCCTGTTGCCGATCCGGTCCACGACCAGCCGGGCCCGCGGCGCGAAGATCAGCTGTGCGACGGCCAGCGGGAGCAGCAGCAGACCGGACTGCAGCGGCGAGTAGCCGCGCACGCTCTGGGTGTAGAAGACGGAGAAGAAGGTCACGCCCATCAGCGCGAAGAAGACCAGCGCGATGGCGGCCATGGCGGACGAGAAGACCTTGTTCTTGAAGTAGGTGACGTCCAGGGACGGGTGGTCGCTGCGCATCTCGTAGATCACGAAGCCGGCGAGCACCACGACACCGGCGATGATGGTCGCGAGCACCTTGGCGTCGGTGAAGTCGGCGAGTTCGCCGCCCTTGATGATGCCGTAGACCAGCAGGACCAGGCCGACGACGGAGAGCACCACGCCGACGGGGTCGAGGCGGCCCGGACGCGGGTCGCGCGAGTCGGGCACCAGCCACACCATCAGCGCGAGCGCGACGATCACGATCGGCACGTTGACGAGGAAGACCGAGCCCCACCAGAAGTGGTCGAGCAGCACACCGCCGGTGATCGGGCCGATCGCGATGGCGAGGCCGACGCCGCCGGCCCAGATGCCGATGGCCTTGGGCTGCTCCTGACGCTCGAAGACGTTCATCAGGACGGCGAGGGTGGCGGGCATCACGAAGGCGGCGCCGAGGGCCATCAGGGCGCGGTAGGCGATCAGCTGGTCCGCGGAGCCGGACTCGGCGGCCAGGGCGGAGCCGGCGCCGAACACGACGAGGCCGCCGATCAGCACCTTCTTGCGGCCGAGCCGGTCGCCGATGAGGCCGGAGGTGAACAGCAGGCCCGCGAAGACCAGGGTGTAGGCGTTGATCGCCCACTCCAGCTGGCTCTGGGTGGCGCCCAGGCCGGTCGGGGCGGGGGTCGAGATGGTCTTGATGGCGACGTTCAGGATCGAGTTGTCGAGCACCACGATCAGCAGGCTCAGCATGAGCACGCCGAGGATCGCCCAACGGCGCCGGTGCACTTCCTCGGGTATGCGTGGGCCGGTTGGAGCGTGGTCGGCAGGAGTTGTCATGGCGAGGAGCCTAGGCCTATTTCAATACGGCACCGTCTCGTATCTGAATTCCTTTACCGAGGCCTTACGCAAGAGGGGTGACCGATGGATCACACGACGGTCCTCTGGCCGAGGGCGGCACGAAGTGCCACCATGGAAGCGATCCGGGGACACCGTCAGGGTGCCTCGAGATGAATTGAAGGAGCCGTTGCCATGACGCAGCTCTCGGCTGCCCAGCCTGCGCAGAACAGCCCCTCCGACGGCAGCAGGACGCTGTACGGGGGAAAGGGCACCCGTCGCATCACGGTCCGCGACATCGCCCTCGCCAAGGAACGCGGCGAGAAGTGGCCCATGCTCACCGCGTACGACGCGATGACCGCGTCCGTCTTCGACGAGTCCGGGATCCCGGTGCTCCTGGTCGGCGACTCGGCGGGCAACTGCCACCTCGGGTACGAGTCGACGGTGCCCGTCACCCTGGACGAGATGACGATGCTGTCGGCGGCCGTGGTCCGCGGCACCCAGCGCGCCCTCATCGTCGGCGACCTCCCCTTCGGCTCCTACCAGGAGGGCCCGGTGCAGGCGCTGCGCTCGGCGACCCGGCTGGTGAAGGAGGCCGGTGTCGGCGCGGTCAAGCTGGAGGGCGGCGAGCGCTCGCACGAACAGATCCGACTGCTCGTCGAGTCCGGCATCCCGGTGATGGCGCACATCGGCCTGACCCCGCAGTCCGTCAACGCGATGGGCTACCGCGTACAGGGCCGCGGCGAGGAGGCGGCCCAGCAGCTGCTGCGCGACGCCAAGTCGGTCCAGGACGCGGGCGCGTTCGCGGTCGTACTCGAACTGGTCCCGGCGGAGCTGGCGGCCGAGGTGACCCGGGTGCTGCACATCCCGACGGTCGGCATCGGCGCCGGTCCCGAGACCGACGCACAGGTCCTGGTCTGGACGGACATGCTGGGCCTGACCTCGGGCCGGGTGCCGAAGTTCGTGAAGAAGTACGCGGCCCTGCGCGAGGTCATGGGCGACGCGGCCCGGGCCTACGCCGAGGACGTCGTCGGCGGAACGTTCCCGCTGGAGGAGCACTCCGTCCACTAGAGCCACTGCGGAAACACCACGGCCAGCCCGCCGATCTTCCCCCGTCGGCGGGCTGGTCGGCTTTTGCGCCTAAACCGGCGCCGCTCTCGCGGAGGTGGTTGCTCGCCGTGGGGGTTGCTCAATTGGTGGTTGCGGTGGTCAGGGGGGCGTGGTCGCGGCGGTCGTTCTGGTGTGCTCGACGCGCAGCGGGAGCAGTTCGAGCCGGTCGGTGTCGAGGGGCTGAGCAGCGGGGACGGTCGTGGCGGGCCCGGTACGCCGCCCCTTGTCGGCGGTCTGCAGGCGGGCTGTCGGCAGGAGGGCCGCCGGTGTCGGCAGCCTGTCGGCGGTTTGTCGGTGGGGCCTGGCACGGTTCTTCCCATGACGCGAATCGACAACACCGCCGTGACCGTACGGGGGCTGGTGAAGCACTACGGCGACACCAAGGCTCTCGACGGAGTTGATCTGGACGTCCGCGAGGGCACCGTGATGGGTGTCCTCGGGCCGAACGGGGCCGGCAAGACGACCATCGTCCGGATTCTGTCCACCCTGCTGAAGCCCGACGCCGGGCAGGCGACCGTCGCCGGCTACGACGTCCTGCGCCAGCCCCGCCAGCTGCGCCGGGTGATCGGACTGACCGGGCAGTACGCCTCGGTCGACGAGAAGCTGCCGGGCTGGGAGAACCTCTACATGATCGGGCGGCTGCTCGACCTGTCCCGCAGGGACGCCCGGGCCCGGGCCGACCAGCTGCTGGAGCGGTTCTCGCTGACCGACGCCGCCAAGCGGCCCGCCGGCACCTACTCCGGCGGCATGCGCCGGCGGCTGGACCTCGCCGCCTCGATGATCGGGCACCCCCAGGTGCTGTTCCTGGACGAGCCGACCACCGGTCTCGACCCGCGCACCCGTAACGAGGTGTGGGACGAGGTCAAGGCGATGGTCGACGAGGGCGTGACCGTGCTGCTGACCACCCAGTACATGGAGGAGGCCGAGCAGCTCGCCTCCGAGCTGACCGTCGTGGACCGCGGGAAGGTCATCGCCGGCGGCAAGGTGGAGGAGCTCAAGGCCAAGGTCGGCGGGCGGACGCTGCGCGTGCAGCCGGTCGACCCGCTGCAGGTGCGGCCGCTCGCCGCCATGATCGACGAGCTCGGGATCACCGGGCTCGCGACCACGACCGTGGACGCCGAGCGGGGCACCCTGCTGGTGCCCATCCTCAGCGACGAGCAGCTGACCGCCGTGGTCGGCGCCGTCACCGCCCGCGGTATCACCATCAGCTCCATCGTCACCGAACTGCCCAGCCTGGACGAGGTCTTCCTGTCCCTCACCGGCCACCGTGCCAGTGCCCCGCAGGACGCCACGCCCGCCGACGACCGCGAGGAGGTCGCCGTATGAGCGCCGTCACCACCACCCCGGCCGTCACCACCACGCCGGGCGCCGCCGACGCCCGGATCCCGCTGCGCGGGCACCTGCGGCACACCGGCGCCCTGATCCGCCGCAACCTGCTGTGGATCCGGCAGGACCCCGAGTCGATGTTCGACGCGCTGCTGATGCCGGTCGTCTTCACGCTGCTGTTCGTGTACGTCTTCGGCGGCTCGATCGGGCAGGCGCTCGGCGGCGGCCAGGACGGTTACGTCCAGTACGTCATCCCGGGCATGATCGCGATGATGAGCATGACGCTCTCGCAGGGCGTCGGCACCGGGTTCAGCCAGGACTTCAACTCCGGTGTGATGGACCGGTTCCGGTCGCTGCCGATCGGGCGCGGCTCGGTGCTGTTCGCGAAGATCTCCGTCGAGCTGGTGCGGATGCTGTTCGCGACCGCCGTGCTGATGATCGTCGCCGTGCTGGTCGGGTTCCACATCACCCACTGGGGCGGGCTGTTCGCCGCCGTGGGCCTGTCCGCGGTGTTCGCCTCCTCGATCATGTGGGTGTTCCTCACCCTGGGCGTGATCCTGAAGAGCGCGCAGTCCGTACAGGCGATGGGGTTCCTGGTGCTGTTCCCGCTGCAGTTCGGCTCGTCGATCTTCGCGCCGACGAAGTCGATGCCGGGCTGGCTGCAGGCCTTCACCGACTACAACCCGCTGTCCACGCTCGCCGACGCGGCCCGCGGACTGATGATCGGCGGCCCGGTCGCCCACGACCTGTGGATCACGCTGGCCTGGTCGGTGGCGATCACGGCGGTGGCGGCACCGTACGCGGTCTACAAGTTCCGCACCAAGAGCTGACGTTCGGCGACCCGGTCCCGGATCAGAGCAGGGCGGCGGCCTCCACGAGGGAGAGGCCGCCGCCCTCGGCGTATGCGGCCTCGTAGGCGGCGTCGTCGCCGAGTGCGGCGCGGACCCGGGCCTCGGCGCGGGCATGCAGTCTGCGTTCCATGCCGGAGGAGACATGGCCGGGCGGCTGCAGGGCGGCGGCGGCGCCCAGACAGCGGGCGGCGTCCTGGGCGCGGGCGCCGTCGTCCATGCCGGCCAGGGCGAAGGCGGCGACGGTCAGGCTGGAGGAGCCGGAGTGCGGGGTGACGGCCTGGGCCAGCGGGTCGTCGGAGTGCGCTATCGCCTCGCGCAGCTTGGCCAGGGCGTCCGTGTGGTGGCCGTCGAGGGCGTCCACCCAGGCCTCCTGGATGAGGATCATGGCGTCGAAGACGACGAAGTGCGAGATCTTGAACTGGGCGCGCAGCAGCCGGAGTTGTTCGCGGGCCTCGGCGATCCGGTCGGTCAGCAGCAGCCACACGGTGAGGAAGAGCCGGGCGGCGGGCATCGCCTCGTTGTGGCTGCTGTCATGGTCGGCGATCACCTCGCGCAGCAGCCTTTCACCGCGCTCGATCTCGCCCAGTTCGAGCAGTGCCATGCCGAGGCGGGCGTTGAGCACGGCAACCTGGGTGCGGGCGTCGAGCCGTTCGGCGCACTCGATGGCGGCCTCGTAGTCGGCGGCGGCCTCCCGGTACTCCCCCATGCGTTCCCGGGACTCGGCGCGTGCGGAGAAGGCCTCGGCGGTGCCCCAGTCGTCCCCGAGGCGCCGGAAGATCTCCAGGGCCTCGTCGGCGTCGCGGGTGGCGGCACCGGCCGAGGTGGCGAAGTTGGCGAACACGTTGGCGCGCAACTGGAGGGCGCCGGCGAGTTCCCACTCGTAGCCGGGCGTACGACGGCAGGTCTCGACGCCGGCGTCGACGATGGTGCGCAGCTGCTCCAGGCCGCCGGTCAGCATCACGGCGAAGAACCAGAACATGCCGGGGGCCCGGCAGGTCTGCGGCAGACCGGGCTCGTAGGCCTGGACGACGGCGCGCATCTTGGCCTGCGCGGCCGGCGTCTGCCAGACCTCCAACTCGGTGTCCATGCAGGCCAGATGGGCCAGATGGATGCCACGCCGGGCCTCGACGAGGACTTCTCCGGCATACGGCGGCGGGGTGTCGTGCACGCGCTGCCACACCGGTTCCGCACGGCGGACCGGCTCGGCGAAGGGGTCCGGGCCGAGAGCCATGATGTCGGCGCACCAGGTGCGGGTCTCGACCCGCTTGTCACGCAACTGCCAGTACCAGACCAGGGAGTGGGCCAGGCACAGCGCCTCCTGCTCGTCCCTGGTGGCGATGGCGTGGCGGATGGCGGTGCGCAGGTTCTCGTACTCCAGCTCCAGCCGGGCCACGGCGGCCCGCTGGCCGGAGCCGCGCAGCAACGGGTCGGTGGTGCGGGCGAGTTCGCGGTAGTACGTCAGGTGGGCGCGCTCGGCGGCGGCACGATCGCCGCTCTCGTCGAGGCGGCCGCCGGCGTACTCGGCGACGGTCTCCAGGAGCCGGTAGCGCATCCCCTGCCCGTCCGAAGGGGCGGCGACGACCAGGGACTTGTCGACCAGGGAGGCGAGCGCGTCGAGGGTGGCGGGGCCGCAGACCGCCTCGGCGGCGGCCAGGTCGCAGCCGCCCGCGAAGACGGACAGCCGGCCGAGGACGTCCCGTTCGCCGGCGTCGAGCAGGTCCCAGGACCAGTCGACGACCGCGCGCAGGGTCTGCTGGCGGGGCAGCACGGTACGGCTGCCGGAGGTGAGGAGGCGGAAGCGGTCGTCGAGCCGGTCGGCGATCTGGCGGGGCGTGAGCATCCGCAGCCGGGCGGCGGCCAGCTCGATGGCGAGGGGCAGTCCGTCCAGGCGGCGGCAGATCTCGGCGCAGGCCGCCGCGGTCTCCTCGTCGGCGTCGACCGTGAAGCCGGGCCGGGCCGCGCCGCCCCGGTCGGCGAGCAGCCGCAGCGCCACCGGATCGGGCAGCGGCTCCACCGGGCGCAGCAACTCCCCCGGGACTCCGAGGGGTTCACGGCTGGTGGCCAGGATCGTCAGGTCCGGGCAGCGCTCAAGGAGCCGGGCCGCCAGATCGGCCGCGGCGTCGACGACGTGCTCGCAGTTGTCCAGGACGATCAGCATCCGGCGCCGGGAACAGTGGTCGACGAGCCGCTCGACCGGGTCGTCGTGCCGGTCGGCGGCGGCCCGTATACCCTCGGCGCCGGCGCCGTAGAGCACGGTCTCGCGGGCGCCGAGCGCGCTGAGCACGGCCTCGGGGACGTCGGCCGGGTCGTCGACGGGGGCCAGCTCGGCCAGCCACACCCCGTCGCGGGCGGCGTACCGCACGGTCTCGGCGGCCTCCTGGGACAGCCGGGTCTTGCCGGCTCCGCCGGGCCCGAGCAGGGTGACCAGGCGGGCGTCGGCCAGGTCACCCCGGATGACCTCCAGGTCGCTCTCGCGTCCGACGAAGGAGGTGAGCCGGGCGCGCAGGTTGCCAGGCCGGGACGGCTCCTCGGAGGCCGGTGCCGGGTCGAGCAACTCGCTGTGCAGGGCGCGCAGTTCGGGCCCGGGGTCGGAACCGAGACGGTCGGCGAGCAGGTGTCGCACGTCGTCGTAGGCGGCCAGCGCCTCGGCGGTGCGGCCGCAGCTGTGCAGGGCGCGCAGCCGCAGCGTCTGGAGGGGTTCGTCCAGGGGGTGGGCGTCGCACAGGGCGGTCAGCTCAGGGAGGGCCTGTTCGGCGTGGCCGAGCGCGAGGGCGGCGGTGTGGCGGGCGCGCAGCGCGTCCAGGCGGCGGACGTCGACGCGGGCCGCCTCGGCGGTGCGGTCGGGCAGGTCGGCCAGGGCCGGGCCGTGCCACAGGGCGAGGGCGTCGTCGAGGACGGTCGCCGCCTTGGCGGGGTCGCCGTCGGCGAGCGCGCGCAGGGCTTCGCCGGTGAGCCGCTCGAAGCGGTGCAGGTCGACGTCGTCGGGGGCGGCCGCGAGCCGGTAGCCGCCGTCGGTGGAGTCGATCGCGTCCGCGCCGAGCGCCCGCCGCAGCCGGCCGACCAGCGCCTGGAGCGCGCCGGTCGCGTCGGCCGGCGGTTCGTCGCCCCACACCTCGTCGACGAGCAGCCCGGCGGGCACCCCGCGCCCGGCCCGCAGCGCGAGCACGGTCAGCAGGGCACGCAGCCGAGAACCGCCCACGGGGACGGCCGTGCCGTCGGGGCGGAGTACCTGGGTGGTGCCGAGGATCGCGTAGCGCACGGGGTCCATTGTCCCTGGGGGTGTCAGGAGCGGTCACGGGGTTCGGACGGCGGGGTGCCGAGAGCCGCCACGGGGGTCAGGGGCGCAGGACGTGCCTCGTGTCCGGGGCGGCCAGCGTGACGAGGGCGCCGCAGGTACGGCGGACCCGCCCCAGGCCGTCCACTGTGCCGAGGTCCACCTCCCCGAACCACTTCGGGCAGGCTTCGACGGACGTCGTCGTGACGGTCCCGGGCACCGGTTCCAGGCCGCGTCCGGTGCCCTGCAGCACCACCCCCTCCCCCGGCGGCGCCGGCACCGGGTCGGGCCGGTGGAAGCGGTACTCCTCCCGGACCAGGTCGACGCCGTGGACCCGGCCGGTGGTGGGGTGGTCGGGCCCGCCGTGGTTCTCCACCCAGGCCTCGGCGCCGTACCCGACGTCCTCCCGGCGGGCCTCCGCCCGGTAGGCGACGAGTTTCCAGGCCACCTCGTCGCCGACCGCGAACGGGGTGCCGCAGCACTCCATCTGCCAGTCCTCGTAGAACACCTTCAACACCCTCAACGCCTTCGGCGGTCGCATGTCCCCAGCCTTCCGGAACCGAACGGCGGTCGCGATCCGTTTTCACCTGCGCCGAGAGGTATTTCCCCAGCACCCGACGCGTTTTTTCGCCACGCCAGGTACGGTCGGACCCGCGTCGACCGCCCCAGTCCCCAGGAGCCCTGCCCATGACCGCCACCACCACCCGCCACAGCGACCGGCGGATCAGTCCCGTCTTCGTCGGGATCCTGGCCGTCACCGCCGTCACCGGGTGGGCCACCTGGTCCGGGTTCGCCGAGCAGCCCGGCGTCGCCGTGTTCCTGTTCGTGACGGCGGCCTGGATCGTGTCGCTCTGCCTGCACGAGTACGCGCACGCGCGCACCGCCCTCCACAGCGGTGACATCACGGTGGGCGCGAAGGGCTATCTGAGCCTTAATCCTCTCGCCTATACCCATGCCCTGCTGAGCATCGTGCTCCCGGTGCTGTTCGTGATCATGGGCGGGATCGGTCTGCCGGGCGGTGCGGTCTTCATCGAGCGCAGCCGGATCCGCGGCCGCTGGCGGCACAGCCTCATCTCGGCGGCCGGTCCGCTGACGAACGTGGTCTTCGCCGCCGTCTGCACCGCGCCGTTCTGGCTGCACGCCCTGGACGGCGTGCCGCGCGACTTCCGCTACGCCCTCGCCTTCCTCGCCCTGCTCCAGGTCACGGCCGCGATCCTGAACTTCCTGCCGGTGCCGGGCCTGGACGGCTACGGCGTGATCGAGCCCTGGCTGTCGTACAACATCAAGCGCCAGGTGGAGCCGTTCGCCCCCTTCGGCCTGCTCTTCGTCTTCGCGCTGCTGTGGGTGCCGTCGATCAACAGCGCGTTCTTCGACGTGATCGACGCACTGCTGCGCGGCCTGGGCGTGGGCGACTTCGACCGCTACTGCGGCCAGGAGCTGTACCGCTTCTGGCAGGGGACGAACGAGTACTGCTCGGTGGCCCAGTGAGCAGAGGGGCCTGACCGCCCTCACGCGGAGAGCGGGAACTCCTCGCCGAGCGCGCGGAACACCGCCATGTTGAGGGCGAACGCCCGCTTGCACTCGGCCACGACGCGCTGCTTCTCCAGGTCGTCGACGTGCACCGCGTCGAGGAGTTCGCGGTAACCGCGCTTGAAGGCGGCCGGGTTGGCGATGCCCTCGAAGACGTAGAAGCGGACCCCGTCGCCCTTCCTCTCGAGGCCCCAGGTCCGCTCCGCCCGGTCCCGGATGATCTGGCCGCCGGAGAGGTCGCCGAGGTAACGGGTGTAGTGGTGGGCGATGTAACCGGCGGGCCACCGCTCGGCGCACTCTCGCACCCGTGCCGCGTACTCCTCCGTCGCCGGCAGGGCCGTGAGCCCCGTCCGCCACCCGGCCCCGCGCAGATGCGCCAGGTCCCGCTCCAGCGCCGTCAGCCGGAACAGCTCGGGCCGGACGAACGGCCCGGCCACCGGGTCCGACGCCAGCCGGTCGGCCGCGCCCTCCAGCGCGTCGTACACGAACCACAGTTGCTCGGTGTAGCGGGTGTACGCCCGCACGCCGAGCCGGCCGCCCAGCAGATCGCTCATGAACGTCGAGGTCCCCACCTCCACGTGCTGCTCGTGGGACGCGCTGCGGATGAGTGTCGAGAAGGAGTCCATGGGCAACATCCCCTAAGGTAAGGCTTACCTAAATCAATGCTCTTACCGGCACCCTGTCGGGAACGTTACCGACACGCTGTCGGTAAAAGCGTACCCGAAAAAAGGCCCGCCCTCCGAGGGGAGAGCGGGCCCGGTGCCACGGCGGGGCTACGGCAGGGTGAGGATCTCCGCGCCGGTGTCGGTCACCACCAGGGTGTGCTCGAACTGGGCGGTCCGCCTGCGGTCCTTGGTGACGACCGTCCAACCGTCGTCCCACATGTCGTACTCGTGCGTCCCGAGCGTCAGCATCGGCTCGATCGTGAAGGTCATCCCGGGCTGCATCACGGTCGTCGCCTGCGGGCTGTCGTAGTGCGGGATGATCAGCCCGGAGTGGAAGGAGGAGTTGATGCCGTGGCCGGTGAAGTCACGGACGACTCCGTAGCCGAAGCGCTTGGCGTACGACTCGATGACCCGGCCGATGATGTTGATCTGCCGGCCCGGCTTGACCGCCTTGATCGCCCGGTCGAGGGACTCCCGGGTCCGCTCGACCAGCAGCCGGCTCTCCTCGTCGACGTCCCCGACCAGATAGGTCGCGTTGTTGTCGCCGTGCACGCCGCCGATGTACGCCGTCACGTCCAGGTTGACGATGTCACCGTCCTGGAGGACGGTCGAGTCCGGAATGCCGTGGCAGATGACCTCGTTGAGGCTGGTGCACAGGGACTTGGGGAAGCCGCGGTAGCCGAGCGTGGAGGGGTAGGCCCCGTGGTCGCACATGTACGCGTGCGCGACCTTGTCCAGCTCGTCCGTGGTCACCCCCGGCGCGATGATCTTCGCGGCCTCCGCCATCGCCTGGGCGGCGATACGGCCGGCGGTCCGCATCGCCTCGATGGTCTCCGGGGTCTGCACCTCGGGCCCGGTGTACGGGGTCGGCGCGGGTTTGCCGACGTACTCGGGGCGGCGGATGTTTCCGGGTACCGGACGGGTGGGAGAGAGCTCCCCTGGTACGAGCAGCGACTGGCCAGACATGCCAGCGAGTCTAACCAGCGGGCATGGGGGAACATGTGGATGGCGAAAGGAGCCGGTCATGGCCCTGTTCAAGAAGCGGACCGTCGGCAAGCCGGGCGAGTGGTACTACTGCCTGGAGCACAAGAAGGTCGAGGAGGGCCCCGAGTGCCCTGCCAAGGACCGGTTCGGCCCCTACGCCAGCCGGCAGGAGGCCGAGCACGCGATGGAGAGCGCGCGGGAGCGCAACCTCCAGTGGGAGAACGATCCGCGCTGGCACGACGCCCCGGCGGGTGACTCCTCCGAAGAGGGGTGATCAGAGCTGGGTCGGTGCGGCCGTGCGCTGCGCGCGCAGCCGCACGGCGTGCTTGTCGGTCCGGGCGTCGTACGACATCAGGGCGGGTCGGTGGCGTCCCGGTCTCCATCTCCGCTTCTTCGGGGCTGTCGGAGGCAGGTAGTCGACCGAGTCGGTTGGGCGGGTGGGGAACTACCAGGGGGTGGGGGGCGGGGCCGTCACTGTTTCGGCCAGCCTGGAGAGGCGGTCTCGGAAGCGGCGGTGGTTTCTCGGGGAGGGGCCGTTCTCCCCCGTCGCCGCGCTGACCAGGTGCTGGACCGTGTCCAGGTCCAGTTCCGCGCCGTCCGGGACCGTGAGCGTCTCGTGGGCCATCGCCGTCAGCGCGTCGTCGGCCGTGGCGGACAGCGCCAGCACCGTCACCCCGGCCCGGCGGGCGGTGTGCACGTGCTCCAGGAGCGGTGCCGATCCTGCCGGCGCCACCACGAGCAGCGTCTCTCCCCGGCGGGCCGCCTCGATACGGCCGGGGCCGACCGCGAGGTGCGCCGGGTCGGACGCGCGCGCGTCGTGCCGTACGAGCGTCGGCGCAAGTTCCGGCGTACCGGACCACGCGGCCTCGTCCACCAGGTGCGCGGCGAGATGCCACGGCTCGTACTCCGGGGTGCCGAGCAGCAGCAGTCCGCCGCCGTGCGTCACCACCGAGCCGCGCAGCGCGCCCGCGAACCTCCGCGTCGCCCCCAACCACTCGGTCCCGGCGAGCACTTCACGCAGCAACGCGACCCGTACGGCGTCCATGCCCCCGCATACTGCCGCAATCGGTCACTCGTGACGCGGAGTTCACCCCGAATTCGCCCGACCAGGGGAGAAGGCGGCCCATGAGCGACGTAGAAGCAAGCATTCCCTTTCGCGCGGGCACCGAGGGCTACGCCAGTTTCCGGATCCCGGCCGTGGTGGTCTCCCGGGCGGGCACCGTGCTCGCCTTCTGCGAGGGGCGGGTCAACTCCAGCGCCGACTACGGGCGCATCGACGTGGTACTGAAGAGGTCCGGCGACGGTGGGCGTACCTGGGGGGCGCTCCAGGTCGCCGCCGGCAACGGCAGCGACCTCGCCGGCAACCCCGCCCCGGTCGTCCTGGACACCGGCCGGATCCTGCTCGTCCACGTCCGCAGCGCCGCCTCCGCCACCGAGGACGCCATTCTGCGCGGGCAGGTCCCGGACGCCGACGGGCGCCGGGTGTGGGTGCAGCACAGCGACGACGACGGGGTGACGTGGTCCGCTCCGAAGGAGATCACCAAGACGGTGAAGAAGGCCGGGTGGCGGTGGTACGCGACCACACCCGGGCACGCCATCCAACTGCGCACCGGGCGGGTCGTCGTGGCCGCGAACCACACCGTCGCGCCCACCGGGACCGACAACGGCACCGAGGGCAAGTACAACAGCGGCCACTGCCTGCTCAGCGACGACAGGGGCGAGACCTGGTACCTCGGCTACATCGACGAGAACACCAACGGCTACATCAACGTCAACGAGACCACCGCCGCCGAACTCCCCGACGGGCGCGTCTACTTCAACACCCGCAACGACTCGCCGTCCCCGGGCAACCGGGCCGACGCGCACTCGGAGGACGGCGGGAAGACGCTGGTGAAGCCGTTCCGGCCGCAGGCCGGGCTCACCGCGCCGGTCTGCGAGGCCTCCGTGCTCCAGCTGCGGGATCCCGATCTGCTGCTCTACTCGGGCCCCGCGGACCCCGCCACCCGCGCGCTGATGACGATCCGTGCGTCCGGCGACGGCGGTACCACCTGGCGCCCCGTCCACCCGCTCGACGGCCTGCCCGCCGCGTACTCCGACCTGACCCGGATCGACCCGGCCACCGTCGGACTGCTGTACGAGACCGGGGACTTCGGCGCGTACGAGACGATCACCTTCCGCCGGGTGCCCGTGAACCGGCTCACCTGACCGGGTACCGCCGCCACCACGGACGTAGAGTCGGCCCATGACCTCTTCCGACACTTCCGACAGTGCACAGCAGGCGGCGGCCGAGAAGGCCCCCGCCAAGGATCCCTGGGACCTGCCCGACGTCTCCGGACTGGTCGTGGGTGTACTCGGCGGCACCGGCCCGCAGGGCAAGGGCCTCGCCTACCGGCTGGCCCGGGCCGGCCAGAAGGTGATCATCGGCTCCCGGGCCGCCGAGCGTGCGCAGGCCGCCGCCGACGAACTCGGGCACGGTGTCGAGGGCGCCGACAACGCCGAGTGCGCGCGCCGCAGCGACCTCGTGATCGTCGCCGTACCGTGGGACGGACACGGCAAGACGCTGGAGTCGCTGCGCGCGGAACTGGCCGGGAAGCTGGTCGTGGACTGCGTCAACCCGCTCGGCTTCGACAAGAAGGGCGCCTACGCGCTCAAGCCGGAGGAGGGCAGCGCGGCGGAGCAGGCCGCGGCGCTGCTGCCGGACTCGCGGGTCACAGCGGCCTTCCACCATCTGTCGGCGGTGCTGCTCCAGGACCCGGAGGTCGAGGAGATCGACACCGATGTGATGGTGCTGGGCGAGGTGCGCGCGGACGTGGAGATCGTGCAGGCGCTGGCCGGGCGGATCCCGGGGATGCGGGGCATCTTCGCGGGGCGGCTGCGCAACGCCCACCAGGTGGAGTCCCTGGTCGCCAACCTGATCTCGGTCAACCGCCGCTACAAGGCACACGCCGGGCTCCGGGTCACGGACGTCTGAGCGGATGGGGGACACTGGTCGCTGCGACCGGTGTCCCCCCTCGACCGATTCGACTGATTCGACCGATCCGAAAGCGACTGCTATGCCCCGCCTCGCCCTCTACGCTCTCGTCGTCTGCGTCCTCGCCGTCGCCGCCGCCGTCGTCTCGTTCGTCCAGGGCAGCTGGCTGATGGGCGTCGTCTGGGTGCTGCTGACGGGGCTGTCGTCGAACATGACCTGGTACTACGTGCGGCGCGGGCGCGAGGACAAGCCGGCCGCCGGCTGAGACGGCCACCGGCCGAGACTGCTACCGGCCGAGACCACCGCTAACCGAGACTGCCGCTAACCGAGACCGGGTTGCCACTCGGCGCCCTCCAGGAGGACCCGCCCGCCGATCTCCACCCAGCCGTACGGCTGCGGTGCCGTGAGGATCTGCGAGCCCCTGCCCTGGGTGATGTTCAGGGCCCGGCCCAGCCGGTCGGTGAGCAGCAGTGCGGCCGCCCCGGTCGCCTCGTCCTCGTCGATGCCGTCGCCGCGCCCGGGAAAGGCGCGGGCGCGCACCCGCCCGGCCGACTCGTCCTCCCATGCCCAGGCGTAGATCCACTCCCCGGGCTGCGGCACCGGCAGGGCGTCCACCTCGGCGGCCGTGGCGTACTGGCGCAGGGTGCGCGGCGGGGCCCACTCGGGGCGCGCCTCGATCCAGCTGAACTCCCCGTCCAGCCGGGCGCCGACCACGCCGGCCGGTGTGACCAGTTCGGGCACGTCCAGCAGCCAGGCGGCACCGACGCAGGGGTGGCCGGCGAAGGGCAGCCGCAGGGTGGGGGTGTAGATGTCGACCACCCCGCGCTCGGGGTCGTCGACGAACACGGTCTCGCTGAACCCGAGTTTGGCCGCCAGCGCCTGCCGGTCCTCCCGCTCGGGCAGCACCGAGCCGTCCCGGACGACCCCGAGTTCGTTGCCGTAGCCGCCGTTCGCCGCGCAGAAGACCCGCAGCACGTCGTAATCAGTCACTCCGGCATTCAAGCACTGCGGCGGCGGCCGGGCCGTCCCAGGCACGGAGGACGACCCGACCACCGACGGGGGACGTCCGGCTTGTCGCCGACGGGGGACGCCCGACGGGGATCACGCCTCGGTACGGCGCCTGCCCATCGCGAACACCACGCCCGCGCCGGCCGCCACGGTGACCGCGGCCGCCGTGCCGAGGGCGGCGGCCGTGAGGGCCGAGCCGGTGGCGGCGAGGCTGCCGCCGGTATCTGTGATCTTTCTGTGTCTGGTCAATCCCGACCCCGGCGGGTATCAGTGAGGTAAGCCTCATGTAAGTTAGGCCAGCCTCACCACACCTCCCCCGCTTGGAGTCTGCATGCGTGCCGTCCGACTCACCGTCACCGCCGCCGCCACCGCGGCAGCTCTGACCGCCCTATCGGCCTGCACGGCGAAGAGCGACGCCAAGGGCGGGGACGCGATCCAGGTCACCGCCGCCGACTCCAAGTGCGAGACGTCGGCCAAGTCCGTGCCGGCCGGTCACGTCACGCTCGCCATCGAGAACAAGGGCTCCAAAGCCACCGAGGTCGAGATCCTCTTCCCGGACGACCGGATCGTCTCGGAGAAGGAGAACATCGGCCCGGGTACCAAGTACACGCTCACCGCCGAGGTGAAGCAGGGGTCGTACGAGATCGCCTGCCGGCCCGGGATGAAGGGGCACGGCGTCCGGCAGAAGCTGACCGTCACCGGCTCCGGCGCGGTCGCCAAGCGCAACCCGACGCTCGACAAGGCCGTCGCCGACTACCGCGAGTACGCGCAGGAACAGGCCGACGCGACGATCCCGAAGGTGGAGACGTTCGTCAACGCCATCAAGGCCGGTGACCTCACCGCCGCGAAGAACGCCTACGCCCCCTCCCGCGTCGGCTGGGAGAGCACCGAGCCGATCGCCGAGTCCTTCGGGGACATCGACCCCAAGACGGACACCCGCGCCGACGGCCTGGAGAAGGGCCAGAAGTGGACCGGCTGGCACGCGCTGGAGAAGGCACTGTGGCAGGACAAGAAGATCGGCGCCGAACAGAAGACCCTCGCCGACGAACTGCTCACCGACCTGAAGGACTGGCAGAAGCGGGTCGGCAAGGCCGAGATCACCCCCACCTCCATGGCCAACGGCGCCAAGGAACTCCTCGACGAGGTCGCCACCGGCAAGGTCACCGGTGAGGAGGACCGTTACTCCCACACCGACCTCAGCGACTTCAAGGGCAACGTCGACGGCGCGCAGAAGGCGTACGAGCTGCTGAAGCCGGTCGCCCAGAAGAACGACGCGGCCCTGGCCGCCGAGCTGGACAAGCAGTTCGCCGCGCTGAACACGCTGCTCGACAAGTACCGCACGACCTCGGACGGCTTCGTGTCGTACGACAAGGTCACCAAGGACCAGCGCAAGGAGCTGTCCGACGCCGTCAACGCCCTCGCGGAGCCGCTGTCCAAGCTCGCCGCGACCGTCGTCAAGTAAGGGGCGGGACATGACCGAGAAAATCAATCCGTCGCGACGCGCGCTCATCGGCTGGGGCGGGGCCGGGCTCGCGCTCGGCGCCGCCGTGGCCGGGGGCGCGGTGGCGATGGCCGAGGCGGGCGACGACATGGACCCGACCGCCGCCGACGCCGGTGGCGCGGTGGAGTTCCACGGCACCCACCAGGCCGGTATCGCCACCGCCGTCCAGGACCGGCTGCACTTCGCCGCGTTCGACGTGAAGACCGACGACCGGGCCGAGTTCGTCCAGCTGCTGAAGGACTGGACGGCCGCGGCCCGGCGGCTGACCGCCGGGAAGGCGATCGGCGACGGCGCGTTCGGCGGGCTCGCCGAGGCGCCCCCGGACGACACCGGCGAGGCGCTCGGGCTGAAGCCGAACCGGCTGACGCTGACGATCGGCTTCGGACCGTCGTTCTTCGAGAAGTTCGGACTCAAGGACAGCCGCCCTGCCGCCCTGGTCGATCTGCCGCAGTTCCCGGGCGACAACTTCGACTCCGCCCGCACCGGCGGCGACCTGTGCGTCCAGGCCTGCGCCGACGACCCCCAGGTCGCCGTGCACGCCATCCGCAACCTCGCCCGTATCGGCTTCGGCAAGGTCGCCATCCGCTGGTCCCAGCTCGGCTTCGGGAAGACGTCCTCGACCACGCCGGACGCGCAGACCCCGCGCAACCTCATGGGGTTCAAGGACGGCACCCGCAACATCGCGGGGACCGAGACCGACCGGCTGAAGAAGTTCGTGTGGGTGGGCGACGGCGACGGTCCGGCGTGGATGAGCGGGGGATCGTATCTCGTCGCCCGGCGCATCCGGATGAACATCGAGACCTGGGACCGGACCTCGCTCCAGGAGCAGGAGGACGTCTTCGGGCGGGACAAGGGCGAGGGCGCCCCGGTCGGCAAGGCCAAGGAGCACGACGCGCCGTTCCTGAAGGCGATGAAGCCGGACGCCCATGTGCGGCTCGCGCACCCCGACTCCAACGACGGGATCACCATCCTGCGCCGGGGTTATTCGTTCACCGACGGTACGGACGGGCTCGGCCGGCTCGACGCGGGCCTGTTCTTCCTGGCATACCAGCGTGACGTACGCAAGGGGTTCATCCCGCTGCAGCGCAGGCTGTCGGCGTCGGACGCACTCAACGAGTACATCCAGCACGTGGGTTCGGCGGTCTTCGCGGTCCCGCCCGGCGTCCGGGACAAGGACGACTGGTGGGGCCGGACGCTGTTCTCCGAGTCCTCCAAGGGGGCGTGATCCGTGTTCTCCAACTACCTGATCGGGCTGCGCGAAGGCCTCGAGGCCTCGCTCGTCGTCTGCATCCTCATCGCCTACCTGGTCAAGACCGGGCGCAGGGACGCCCTGCGGCCGATCTGGATCGGCATCGCCGTGGCGGTGCTGATCGCCATGGGCTTCGGCTGCGCCCTCGAATTCGGCTCCCAGGAGCTGACGTTCCAGGCGCAGGAGGCGCTCGGCGGGTCCCTGTCCATCGTCGCGGTCGGTCTGGTGACCTGGATGGTGTTCTGGATGCGGCGCACCGCCCGGCACCTCAAGACGGAGCTGCACGGCAGGCTGGACGCGGCCCTCGCGATGGGCACGGGTGCGCTGGTCGCCACCGCGTTCCTCGCCGTGGGCCGCGAGGGACTTGAGACCGCCCTGTTCGTGTGGGCGTCCGTGCACGCGGCCAGCGACGGCACCCCGCGCCCCCTGGTCGGCGTCGCCCTGGGCCTGGCCACCGCGGTCCTGCTCGGCTGGCTCTTCTACCGCGGCGCCCTGCGGATCAACCTCGCCAAGTTCTTCACCTGGACCGGCGGCATGCTGGTCGTGGTCGCCGCCGGCGTGCTGGCGTACGGCTTCCACGACCTCCAGGAGGCCGACTGGATCCCGGGCCTGACCAACCATGCCTTCGACATCAGCGGCACCATCCCGCCGGACAGCTGGTACGGCACCCTCCTCAAGGGCGTCTTCAACTTCCAGCCCGACCCGACCGTGCTCCAGGTCACGGTGTGGCTGCTGTACCTGATCCCGACGCTCGCACTCTTCTTCGCCCCGGTAGGGTTCGGCTCCGGGAAGGGGAAGGTGAAGGCACCTGATGACGCACCTGACGACCAGGGATCGCGGCCCTCGGCGGCTCCGCAGACTCCGCAGGCGTGATCGGAACGCGCTCCTGGCGGTCTCGCTGACCGCCATGTCGCTGACGGCGAGCGGATGCGTGGTGGTGCACGGGGAGCGCGAGGTGCTCCCCACCACCACCCGCGCCGAGGCCGCCAAGTCGCTGAAGCAGTTCACGGACGCCTACAACAAGGCCGACGAGGCCTACGACGGCTCCCTGGACGCCGACCACACGACCGGCGCCCTCGCCGACATCGACTCCGCGCGCCTGAAGGCCGGGCACGTGAACAGCCCGAGCGGCAACTCCGGCCACTCGGCGCTGGAGTTCGACGACGTCACCTACACCATCCCCAAGAAGGCCGGCTGGCCGCGCTGGTTCCTCGCCGACGCGCACGGCAACAAGGGCGGCGACGACCGCTGGCTGCTGGTCTTCACCCGCAACAGCCTCTCCGAGCCGTTCCAGGTGGCGTATCTGACGCTGGTCGCGCCGGACGCCGTACCGAAGTTCACGACCGACAAGGACGGGTGGGCCGAGGCCGTGCCGGCCAACAGTGCCCAACTGGCCGTCTCCCCCGCCGACCTGGGCCAGGACTACGCCACGTACCTGAAGAGCGGCGGCGCCGTCTTCGCGGAGGGCGCGCACACCAGCGGCTGGCGCACGGACCGCAAGAAGTCGACCAAGCCGGGCCTCGCGACCCAGTACATCGACGAGCCGCTGACCAACGGCGACTACGCGCCGCTCGCCCTGCGCACCGCCGACGGCGGCGCGATGGTGTTCTTCACCACCCGCTACTACGCCAAGGAGACGGCGGCCGCGGGCACTTCGGTGCCGACGCCGAACCAGGACGTGAAGGCTCTCACCAAGGGCGAGATCAAGCAGTCGCTGACCATGGAGTTCGTCTCCAACCAGGTCGCCCTGGACCCGGCGGGCACCGGGAAGGTCTCGGTCCTAGGACGCATCCAGGGCCTGACCTCCGCGGAGGGTTCCTGACCTAACGGCGGACCGGCCAGGCGGCGCCCACCTGGTCGGGCTCCTCGTCGGCGTGCCGGGCGCCGGCGTCGGTGAGGATCTCCAGGAGGGTCAGCGGGTCGGGCAGCGGGTGCTCGGGGCCGCGTACCCAGTGCACCCGCCGGTCGCCGTCACCGGGCAGCCGGGCGGGCGGTACGAGGACGTACGACCCCCGGCAGTGCCAGCGCAGGCCGGGGTGCTCGTCCATGGTCTCGGGGCGGCAGTCCAGCTCGCACGGCCACCACTCGTCCTCGTCCTCGGGGGTGCCGCGGGTGAGGGTGAAGAACAGCATGCGGCCGTCGTCGCTCTCGGCGACCGGACCGACCTCGACGCCGTTCGCGAGCAGACGCTCCAGCGCCGGCCGGCCGGCCTCCACGGGGACGTCCAGGACGTCGTGCGTCATGCCGGTCGCGGTGATGAAGTTGGCCTGCGGCTGGTGCCGGGCCCAGCGCTCGATCTGGGCGCGGTCGGTGGTGGACTGCGTCTGCCACGCGAACGACACCGGGTGCCGGGCCGGGGTGGGACAGCCGACGCGGTCGCAGGAGCAGCCGTAGCCGGGGGCGGGATGCGCGGCGGGGGCCAGTGGGAAGCCCGCCTCGGCGGCGGCGAGCAGCTGGGCCGCACGGCTGTCGTCGTCGGTGGCGGCGGCTTCCCTGGGCCGCCTTCCGAGCAGCCACTGGGAGAGCTTGCCCTGCCGGCCACTACGGCCGCGGAACGTCCGGCTCATGAATCGCCTCGCCTTGCTGTCGTCCGGACAGCATGCCTTATCGTCCCTTCTGGGCGTGAAGGGGGGTACGCGTGGGTCGAGGACCCGGGCGGGACAAGGGGCGGGAAGGTCTCACCGGGGCGATAGGCGGTGGCACAAGTTACACCCTTGCACCAGGGTGATAAAGGCTCGCGGGAGTTACGCCCTCGAACCGGGTGGCGGCCACTCGTCGCCCCAGTCCGCGTCCCGCGCCGCCTTGTACAGGTCGCCGTGGCGTTTGGTGATCGTCGTCCGGCGCAGCTGTTCGTCCCTCTCGCACAGGTCGAGGAGGACCTGGCCCTTGCGGATCTGCGGGCGCCGGACCACCCGGGCCGGCGCCGGGGCGGCCGGCAGGCGGGTGGCGGCCACGTAGCTGAACTTCTCGTCCTCGTAGGCAAGTGATCCGCCCTTGACCTGCCGGTGCAGGGAGGAGCGGCTGACCCGGGCCGAGAAGTGGCACCAGTCCGTGCCGGGGACGATCGGGCAGGCGGCGCTGTGCGGGCACGGCGCGGCGATGCGGAAGCCGGCGGCCACCAGGCGGTCGCGGGCCTCGATGACCCGGGCGTAACCCGCCGGGGTGCCGGCCTCGACGATGACGACGGCCTGCGCGGCGGTCGCGGCGGCGTCGACGAGAGCGGTACGAGCGGCCTCGTCGAGTTCGTTGAGGACGTACGACACCGTGACCAGATCAGTGCTCTCGATGGTGAGCGCCGCTCCGATCCGAGAGCGCTGCCACACCGCCTCCCGCAGCTCCGGGTTGGCCGCGGCGATCTCCCGGCCGAGGGCCAGCGCCGGCTCGGCCCAGTCGAGGACCGTCACCGGCCGCACCCCGGCCCAGGTGTCGGTCACCGCCCAGGTCGCCGCGCCCGTCCCGCCGCCGACGTCCACATGGCTCCCCGGCACCCAGCCCTCCGGCGCCGCGTCGGCGAACGCCGCCAGCGCCGCCCGTACCGCCTCGAAGGTGGCCGGCATCCGGTAGGCCGCGTAGGCCACCACGTCCGCCCGGTCCCGCAGGATCGGCGCGTCGGTCGGGGTGGCCCCCCGGTAGCTGGCGATCAGCCGCTCGACGGCTCCGGCGGCCTGCTTGGGAGGAAGGCCGTCGAGGAGTTCGGCGAGCGTGGCACGGAGCCGGTCGGCCGGGGATGCGGGGTGGTTCACCCGGCGATTGTAGGGGGCTCCGGCGCCACGACGACCGCCCGCCGGCCCGCACCCTCACACCCCCGACGGACTGAGGAACACCGCCCTAGCCAGCCGGGTGGCCGCCGCCGCTCTCGGGGCGCTGTCGCCCGGCCGCCGCCGTGGATGCACGGTGTTGGCCAGCAGGACCAGGAACGTGTCCGTCGCCCGGTCCAGCACCAGGCTCGTCCCCGTGAACCCGGTGTGCCCGGCCGCGCCCCGGCCCGCCAGTTCGCCCATGAACCACCGCTGGTCCACCAGGAACCCCAGACCGGGCGGGTCCAGCAGCAGGTCCACGAAGTCGGGGCCGAGGATGCGCGCCGGGCCGTACGCGCCGCCGGCCAGCAGCGCCCGGCAGAAGACGGCCAGGTCCCGGGCCGTGGAGAAGAGGCCCGCGTGCCCGGCCACCCCGCCCAGCGCCCAGGCGTTCTCGTCGTGCACGACACCGCGCAGCATGCCCCGGTCCGCCTTGGCCCACGGCCGCCGCTGGTCCTCGGTGGCCGCCGCGCCGGGGCAGGGGCCGAAGTCGGTGGCGGTCATCCCGAGCGGGCGGGTGATGCCCTCGTGGATCAGGACGTCGAGGGTGCGGCCGGTGATCCGCTCCAGGACGGACTGGAGGAGGAGCATGTTGAGGTCCGAGTAGCGGTAGGCGCCGATCGCGCTGCTCGGGGCCTCGGCACGGAGCAGGTCGAGGCGGGACGCGTCGTCGGGGCAGTCGTGGAGCGGGAGTTCGGGACGCAGGCCGGAGGTGTGGGTGAGGAGCTGGCGGACGGTGATGCCGTGCACGGCGGCCGCCCGGAAGTCGGGGAGGTAGGCGCCGACCCGGGCGTCGATGCCGAGGGTGCCGCGTTCGAGTTGCTGCACGGCGGCGACCGCGGTGAAGAGTTTGGTGAGAGAGGCCAGGTCGAAGGGGGTGTCGACGGTCATCGGGACTCGGGCGGCGGGCAGCAGTTCGACACCGGCGTCGGCCTCGGCGTCGTACGCGGACCAGCGCACAGCCCAGCCGGCCGCGTGCTGTACGGCGATCACGGGACCGCGTCCGGCGACCACCACGGCTCCGGCCGCCCAGGGCCGCTCACCGACGGTGAGGGCCTGCACTTCGCCCACGAGGTGCCTGAGTTCCGCGGGGTCGAGCCCGGCCCGTTCCGGTGTCTCGACGCGCAGTCTCGGTACGCTCAGCTCTCCGCTCCCTCCATCCCCGCACGTGTGTTCCCACGTGTTCTCCAGGGACGGCACATTCCCACGAAGCAGGCCAGTGCCACCAGTGCCCCCGCCAGTTGGACGATCGCCATGGGCACGGCGGTTCTCTCCCCGGCGATCCCCACCAGCGGCGAGGCGACCGCGCCCACCAGGAACGAGGACGTCCCGAGCAGCGCGGACGCGGTTCCGGCGGCGTGCCGGGTGCGCAGCAGGGCGAGGGACTGGGCGTTGGGAAGGGTGAAGCCCATCGCGGACATCAGCACGAAGAGAGCGGTGGCGACGGGGGCGAGACCGACCGGGCCGAAGACCCCGGTCGACATGAGGAGCAGGGCGGTCGCGGCGAGCACGGTCACGGCCAGGCCCGCGCCCAGCACCCGGTCCAGGCTGACCCGGCCGACCAGCACCTTGCCGTTGATCTGTCCGGCGATCACCAGCCCGACCGAGTTGAGCCCGAAGAGCAGGCTGAAGGTCTGCGGGGAGGCGCCGTAGATCTCCTGGACGACGAAGGGCGAGGCCGATATGTAGGCGAAGAGCGCGGCGAAGGCGAAGCCGCCGGCGAGCATGTAGCCGGTGAAGGGGAGGTCGGCGAGCAGGGCGCGCATGGCGCGGACCGCGGCGGCCGCTCCCCCGGCGTGCCGGTCGGCCGCCGGCAGGGTCTCCGGGAGCTTCGTCCACACCGTCGCGGCGAGGACCGCGCCGACGACCGTCAGGACGACGAACACGCCCCGCCAGTCCGTCACCCGCAGGATCTGCCCGCCGATCAGCGGGGCGACGATCGGGGCCACTCCGGAGACCAGCATCAGGGTGGAGAAGAACCGGGCCATCGCGACACCGTCGTAGAGGTCGCGTACGACGGCCCGGGCGATGACTATGCCGGCCGCGCCCGCGAGGCCCTGGGCCAGGCGGAAGGCGACCAGCGTCTCGACGTTCGGCGCGAGGGCGCACAGGGCGGTGGCGGCGACGTAGACGGCGAGGCCGGCCAGCAGCGGGCGACGGCGGCCCCAGCGGTCGCTCATCGGGCCGACGACCAGTTGGCCGAGAGCCATGCCGGCGAGGCAGGCGGTGAGGGTGAGCTGGACGGTCGCGGCGGGGGCGTGCAGGGAGCGGGTGACCTCCGGCAGGGACGGGAGGTACATGTCCATCGCCAGCGGGGGTGTCGCGGTGAGCGCGCCGAGGACCAGCACCAGCAGCAGACCCGCGCGGCGGGCGGTGGGGGTGGTCGTGGGGGGTACGGCGGTGTCCTGGGCGTCCGGCGTCGGCGGTGCCGGCCGCTCCGGCATCTGGCGCATGTGTCCCCCCGCTCCTTCGGTTCCCGGCGGTCTCGCCCTGCGGATCCGCCCTTGATGAACCCCGATGTCCGCCGCCTATGCTCTCAGCTCGTACGGACTGCCTGGAAACACATGAGCGAGGGTGGGGCTGCCGGGATGGCTGAGCAGAGTGTGCGGTGGGGGATCCTGGCGACCGGCGGGATCGCGGCCGCGTTCGCGGCGGACCTGGTGGATCTGCCGGACGCGGAGATCGCGGCGGTGGCCTCGCGGTCGGCGGAGTCGGCGGAGGCCTTCGCGGAGCGGTTCGGGATCGGGCGGGCGTACGGCGACTGGGAGTCGCTGGCCCGGGACGAGGACATCGATGTCGTGTACGTCGCCACTCCGCACTCGGCGCACCGGGCGGCCGCCGGGCTGTGCCTGGAGGCGGGGCGGAACGTGCTGTGTGAGAAGGCGTTCACGATCGACGCCCGCGAGGCCGGGGAACTGGTGGCGCTGGCGAAGGAGCACGACCGCTTCCTGATGGAGGCGATGTGGATGTACTGCAACCCGCTGGTGCGGCGACTGAAGGCGCTGGTCGCGGACGGGGCGATCGGCGAGGTGCGGACCGTGCAGGCGGACTTCGGGCTGGAAGGGCCGTTCCCGCCGGCGCACCGGCTGCGGGACCCGGCGCTGGGCGGCGGCGCGCTGCTCGACCTGGGGGTGTACCCGGTGTCGTTCGCGCATCTGCTGCTCGGCGAGCCGGACGGGCTGTCGGCGCGAGCGGTGCTCTCGGACGAGGGCGTCGATCTCCAGACGGGTGCGCTGCTCTCCTGGGAGAGCGGTGCTCTCGCGGCGGTGCACTGCTCCATCGTCGGCGGCACCGGCACCACCGCCTCGGTCACCGGTTCCCGAGGCCGGATCGACATCCCGGACGGCTTCTTCAACCCCGAACGCTTCGTCCTGCACCGCGACGGCCGCGACCCCGAGGAGTTCGCCCTGGACCCGGCCGACGGCCCGCGCAACACCCTCCGCCACGAGGCCCGGGAGGTCATGCGCGCCCTGCGGGCCGGCGAGAGGGAGTCCCCGCTGGTCCCGCTCGACGGCACCCTCGCCGTCATGCGCACCCTGGACACCCTCCGCAACCTGATCGGCGTCCGCTACGCGGGCGAGGCGTAAAAGCACCCCGAGGTAAAAGCGCCCCAAAGGGGCGCGGGGAACTGCGCAACCAGCCACGACGGCGCCGCACCCAACCACCGACCCAACACGGCCCTCCCAGCGGAGCGCCTACGCTGCGACCCCATGAATGCCAAGCAATCGAAGATCGCCGTGGTGACCGGCGCCGGTTCCGGTGTCGGACGGGCCGTGGCCGTGGAGCTGCTGCGGGCCGGCTGGTCGGTGGCGCTGGCCGGGCGGCGGCCCCGGACGCTGGAGGAGACGGCGGGGCTGGTGCCCGAGGGCGCCTGCCTCGTCGTACGCACGGACGTGGCGCAACCGGAGGACGTGGCCGGGCTGTTCGCGGCGGCCGTGGCACGGTTCGGGCGGGTGGACCTGCTGTTCAACAACGCGGGGACGTTCGGGCCCGGCGGGGTGCCCGTGGAGGATCTCGCCTACGAAGCGTGGCGGCATGTCGTGGACACCAACCTCAACGGGGCGTTCCTGTGCGCGCAGGCGGCGTTCCGGCAGATGAAGGAGCAGGAGCCGCAGGGCGGGCGGATCATCAACAACGGGTCCATCTCCGCGCACACGCCCCGCCCGAACTCCGCCCCCTACACCGCGACCAAGCACGCGCTGACCGGTCTCACCAAGTCGCTGTCCCTGGACGGGCGGCCGTACAACATCGCGGTCGGGCAGATCGACATCGGCAACGCGGCCACGGACATGACGGCCCGGATGCAGACCGGCGCCCTCCAGGCCAACGGGGAGATGGCCCCCGAACCCGTGATGGACGTGGCCGATGTGGCGCGTACCGTCCGGCACATGGCCGAGCTGCCCCTGGCGGCGAACGTGCAGTTCGCGACGGTGCTGGCGACGACGATGCCGTACGTGGGCCGGGGCTGAACCACCGTTCAGCCCGGGCCTCCGCTACCTGCACAACCGGAGTTCAGACATCCGCGGTATTGCGGCCGGTAACGCGCCTATGCTCAACTTTCCTCCACCAGAGCTTCACAGTTGAGGCTCTGGTGTTCCGCCGACCACATCGAGGGGGAGGCGGCAGCCGTCCCACCGGACCGGGTGGGGGTGAACCCGTGCGGGACCGCGGGTACGCACCGGTGGGTGGGACGGCTGCCGCGTGACGTCAACTCGCCGGTGTGTCGGCCGAGTCGGCGCCGGCCGCCCGGCGACGCCGGCGCAGCGCCCAGGCCCCCGCCCCCAGCAGCGCGAGCGTTCCCGCGCCGCCCTCCGCGAGCCGCCACGGCGACGGTCCGGACGACCCCGAACCGGCCGCGGCCCCCGTCCCGGCCGCTCCCGCGGCGCCCTTGGCCGTACTGGGCGACGGGCTCGCGCTCGCGCCGCCCTCGCTCAACGGGTCGACCAGGGTGCCGACCGGCTGTGCCGAACTCCCCTTGCCGAAGCCCCAGTCGAGCAGCGCTGCGGTCTCCTCGTACACGGCGTTGCTGCCGGTGTCGGGGTGCATCACGGTGACCAGCAGGGTGCGGCCGCCCCGGGTGGCACCGCCGGTGAAGGTGTTGCCGGCGTGGCTGGTGTAGCCGTTCTTGACGCCGAACAGGCCCTTGTAGACGCCGAGTCCCCAGGAGCCGGTGAGCAGGCGGTCGGTGTTCTGGATCTGGAAGGTCTTCTTGCCGCCCGCCGGGAAGTCCGCGGTCCTGGTCCCGCAGTAGCCCCGGAAGTCGTCGTCCTTCAGCCCGTGCCGGGCGAAGAGGGTCAGGTCGTAGGCGGAGGACAGCTGGCCGGGGTGGTCGAAGCCGTCGGGGCTGACCACATGGGTGTCCAGGGCCTGCAGGTCGGCCGCCTTGGCCTGCATCTCGGCGACGGTCTTCGCGATGCCGCCGTTCATGTGGGCGAGGACGTGCACGGCGTCGTTGCCGGAGCGCAGGAAGACGCCCTGCCACAGCTGCTCGACGGTGTAGGTGATGCCGGGCTTGATACCGACCAGGCTGGAGCCGGCCGGGACGTCGGAGATGTCGCTGTCCTTGACCCGGTAGCGCTCGGTCCGCTCGAACTTCTTCAGCACGGTGTCCGCGAACAGCATCTTCAGCGTGGACGCGGGCGCCAGGCGCCGGTGCGCGTCGTAGGAGGCCAGCACCTCCCCGCTCGCGCAGTCGGCGAGCAGCCAGGCATGGGCGGTGATCTTCCTGGGAAGGCCGGTGGCACCGCGCACCTGGACGCCGCCGCGGGCGAGGCGCCCGCCGCCTATGACGGTGGCCGCGGAGGCAGTGGTCGCCGCGGAAAGGGGAAGAGCGGCGGCCGTCAGTCCGAAGACGGCACGCCTGGTCAGCCGAGAGGAATCGCGCACCCCGGGACCGTACACCGCATCGAACAGCGGATTCCTGGGCGGGCCCCCTCGCCGCGATAGAAATTTGCCGTCTTATGAAAGTTTGATAAGACTACGGGTTTTCTCAGCTCTGACACATCTTTTACCCAGTGTGACTCAAAGGTTTCTCCCTAGCTTGAGCTCGCGTCCACAGCGGGCGCCAAGAACCTTCGAGGAACGGGATGTTTGGCATCTATCTCAAGCGCGAGCTGGGCCGTAGAAAGAAGGCGGCCCTGGTCATCGCACTGGGTCTGGCGCTCGGAATCGCGCTGGTCATCACGGTCAACTCGGTGTCGGCCGGCATGACCCAGGCGCAGGACAAGGTCCTCAAGTCGCTGTACGGCCTCGGGACCGACATGACGGTCACCAAGGCCCGTACGGCACCCACCTCGGGCAGCTCCGGCGGCCCGAACTTCAAGTTCGGCGCCAAGTCCAGCAGCAGCTCCACGCAGAGCTCGGACCGCGTACAGACGCAGGGAGGTCAGGCCCTGAAGTCGACCCTGGTCACCAAGGTCGCCGCACAGAAGAGCGTGGAGAGCGCGGTCGGAGCGCTCTCCCTGAACGTGACCAAGGTCGACGGCTCCTTCACCCAGGGCAAGGCGCAGAGCTCCAGCGGCAGCAGCAACAGCGGTGGCGGCGGCCAGGGCCAGCCGGGCGGCGGCACCTCCACCGGCCAGCCGCAGGTCCAGGGCGGCGGCGCCAACTTCAACGTCAACAGCTACTCCGTCGTCGGCGTCGACGTGGCCCACCAGGGCCTCGGCCCGCTGTCCACGATGAAGATCACCTCGGGCAAGACCTTCACCTCGGCGCAGACCGGTGCCAAGGTCGCGGTGGTCAGCAAGTCGTACGCCAAGGAGAAGAAGTACAAGGTCGGCTCGACCTTCAAGATCTCCGGCACCAAGTTCACGGTCATCGGCATCGCGACCCCGGACAGCAGCGAGTCCGACACCGACCTCTACATCCCGCTGAAGCCGGCGCAGACCCTCGGCGACGCCAAGAACCAGGTCACCACGATCTACGTCAAGGCGACCGACTCCAAGCAGATCTCCACCGTGAAGAAGGAGATCACGTCCAACATCTCCGGTACGACGGTCACCACCTCCGCCGACCTGGCGTCCACCGTCTCCGGTTCCCTCTCCACCGCCTCCAGCCTGGCGACCAGCGTCGGCAAGTGGCTGTCCATCGCGGTCCTGGTGGCGGCCTTCCTGGTGGCGGCGCTGCTGACCTCCTCCGCGGTCTCCCGCCGGGTGCGTGAGTTCGGCACCCTGAAGGCGCTGGGCTGGCCCTCCCGGAACGTCACCCGGCAGGTCGTCGGCGAGTCCATGGTGAACGGCCTGATCGGCGGCGCCCTCGGTATCGCCCTCGGTGTCGGCGCGGCCTACGCGGTCACCGCGATCAGCCCCAAGCTGACGGCCCAGCTGGGCAGCACCGGCGGCGGTGGCGGCATGGGCGGCGGCCCGGGCGGCGGCGGGCCCGGCCAGCAGGCCACCCAGAACACCCTGGAGATCGCGCTGACCGCGCCGGTCTCGCTCACCACCATCGCGCTCGCGGTCGGCCTCGCGGTCACCGGCGGCCTGATCGCCGGTGCGATGGGCGGCTGGCGCGCCTCCCGGATGCGCCCGGCCGACGCCCTGCGCAGCGTCTCGTAACGCCGCCAGTCCCCCTCGGACCGGGGCGCCGCTTCCGATCCCCCCGGGACGCGGCGCCCCACCCCACTCACCACCCAGTGGAGAACCCATGTACAGACTCACCGGAGTCACCAAGCGCTACACCCGGGGCAAGGAGACGGTCGAGGCGCTGCGCGGCATCGACCTGACCATCGAGGACGGCGACCAGCTCGTCATCCAGGGCCCGACCGGCGGCGGCAAGTCGACGCTGCTCCAGATGATCGGCGGCCTGGACCGGCCGACCGAGGGCAGCGTCGAGCTGGACGGCGTCGACCTCGCGCGGATCAGCGAGGCGAAGCTGACCCGGCTGCGGGCCGAGAAGATCGGCATCATCTTCCAGTCGTTCAACCTGATCCCGACGCTCACCGCGCAGGAGAACGTCGAGACGGCCCTGGTGCCGCTCGGCGTGAAGCCGGCCGAGCGGCGCGAGCGGGCGGCGGAGGCGCTGCGCTCGGTGGGCCTGGGCGAGCGCCTCACCCACGCCCCCGCGGAGCTCTCCGGCGGCCAGCAGCAGCGGGTCGCCATCGCCCGTGCGCTGGTGAAGAAGCCGAAGGTACTGCTCGCCGACGAGCCCACCGGCAACCTCGACGAGGGCACCCGGGACGACATCATGGGCCTGCTGGAGGGCCTGTGGCACGAGTACGGGCTGACCTTCATCATGGTCACCCACGACTCCTCCATCGCCCGCCGCGCCCCGCGCCTGGCCACCATCAAGGCCGGCCAGATCACCCTCACCGAGCAGGGCCGCGGACAGCAGTACGCGCAGCAGCCCGCGGGCCACGGCGGCCCGCAGCAGCAGGACTACGGCCGGCAGCCGCACGGGCAGCAGCCTTACGTGCAGCAGCAGTACGGCGGCGGACCGGGCCACTGATTCATCCGCGGGGGCCGTTCAGCGCCCGAGCAGCCGGTCGATCTCGGCCAGCTGCCCGGCGGTGAGCGGCCCCTTCGCCATCGCCCCGGCGTTGTCCTCGGCCTGGCCGACGGACCGGAAGCCGGGGATGGGGACCGTGCGCGGGCTGCGGGCCCAGATCCAGCCGAGGGCGCCCTGCGCCAGGGTCCGGCCGCCGCTGGTGAGGACGGCCCGCAGCGCGTCGATCCGCGCGACCCACTCGGGATCGGCCCCGTCCCCGTCCCCGAACCCGGGCAGCCAGGCCGGCGGCCTGCTCCGGATGTCCCCCGCACCGGCCGCTTGCCGCCGCCCGCCGAGCAACCCCATCGCGAGCGGGCTGCGGTTGACGGCGGCAAGACCCAGGTCGTCCGCGACCCGCAGGAGTTCGGGCGCGTCCTGGAGCACGTTGAGGGTGTGCTGCACGGCCGTACAGTGCGGGCCCTCGGCGAAGACCGCGGCGCGGGCCGGGTCGTCGGTGCTCCAGCCGTAGGCGCGGATGAGCCCCTCCGTCACCAACTCCTCGCAGACGTCACGCAGTTCGACGGCACGGGCCGGGTCTGCGTCGGAGAGGTGCAGCTGGTAGAGGTCGACGTGGTCGGTTTCGAGGCGGCGCAGCGAGGCGGTGAGGGCACGGCGGACGTACGCCGGGGAGTCGTCGCTGCCGGTGAGGGTGCGGGTCTCCTCGTCGAAGACGTTGCCCCACTTGGTGGCGACGACGACCTCGTCCCGGCGCTTGCCGAGGGCGCGGCCGAGGACGCGCTCGCTGTGCCCGGCGCCATAGGTGTCGGCGGTGTCGAAGAAGGTGACGCCGAGGTCGAGGGCGCGGTGGACCGCCCGTACGGACTCCTCGTCGTCGACCTTGCCCCAGCCCAGCGGCTGCCCGGTGCCGTCCTGCCACTCGCCGCCGATGGCCCAGCAGCCGAAGCCGAGCGCGCTGACCTCGATGCCGGAACGTCCCAGGGTCCTGGTGGTGCTGTAGCTGTCCATGCCTGAGGACGCTAGGAGTTGAAGTGCACGCGAGGGCAAGGGGGCAGACAAGGAGGGCAAGGGGACGGACAAGGGGACGGGCAAGGGGACGGACAAGGTGCCGGACGAGGTGGCGGTCAGGCCTGCCCGGTCTCGAAGTGGGAGATACGGCCGTCGTCCTCGACGGTGAAGGCCCACCTGGTGCGCATCTCGCCCCAGGTGTCGTTGCGGTAACCGGCGACCAGGGAGCGGCCGTCGCGGGACTCGCTGTCGACGTCCAGGTGACCGTGGGAGGAGAAGATCTCGCGGTCGATCCACTCGGTGAGGTCCCGGTCGGAGCCGTCGTCGGCCATGGTCGCGTCCGGGGTGAGCAGTCCGAGGAGGCTCGCGCGGTCACCGGCGTTGACGGCGCCGACGAAGGCGCGGACGGCCGGGTCGCTGAGTCTGTCTGTGTGAATCGTCATGTCAGTCAGCGTCACACCACGGCCGGGGGCCCGCCACCCTAACGGCGCCGAGGACGGGCCGGTCGGGTGGCTCGGTGCGACGGTGGAGACCTGATCGCACCCCCGGCCGGAGGAGCCACCGTGACCTGCTACGACCGACGTGATGTGGGCCTGCTGCTGCTCCGGCTGGGGACCGGCGGGGTGCTGGCGGCGCACGGCGCGCAGAAGCTGTTCGGCTGGTTCGGCGGGGGCGGGATCGAGGGCACCGGCCAGTTCATGGAGTCGGTCGGGTACGCGCCCGGACGGCAGAGCGCGCTGGCGGCGGGCCTGGCGGAGGCGGGCGGCGGCACCCTGCTGGCGCTGGGCCTGGCGACCCCGGCGGCGGGAGCCGCGGCGGCCGGCGCGATGGCGGGCGCGGCCGCGCTGCACATGCCGAACGGGTTCTTCGCGGCGGAGGGCGGCTACGAGTACGCGGCGAGCCTGGGCCTGGCCGCCACGGGCCTGGCGGTCTCCGGTCCCGGCCGGCTCTCCCTGGACCACATGTTCTGGCATGTCTTCGACCGGGGCTGGATGGTCCCGGTGACGCTGGGAGTGACGGCGGCGGTCACGGCGGCGGTGATCGGAGCCCGGAACCAGCGGTTGCAGCGTCGACGGGAGGGCGAGCAGGAGACGTTGTTCGAGGAGTAGCGCCAGGTCGGTGCGCGGCAGACTACGACCCATGAGCGAACAGGACACCCCCGTCACCACCCCCGTCGCCACCCCTGTCACCCCCGTCACCCCCGTCGACCTGTGGCCCACCGTGGACGGCCTCTGGGCACGCCTGGAGGCCACCCGCGTCCACGCCGGACCGGAGGGCGTCCTCCTGCGCATCCTCAAACTCTCCGAGGAGGTCGGCGAGGTCGCCGAAGCGGTCATCGGTGCCACCGGTCAGAACCCGCGCAAGGGCGTGACCCACACCTGGGACGACGTACAGGGCGAACTGTGCGACGTGGCCATCACGGCCCTGGTGGCACTGCGGACGCTGACTCCGCAGGCGCAGGAGGTGTTCGAGGCCCACTTGCAGGGTGTCAGGGACCGGCCACTGGGTCCGTCGGCGTGAGGCCGCTCCCTGTTCGGCGCCGGACGGCACGTTGATTGCGCATCGCCGCACCAGCGGTGGACGGTGTTCCCGCAGGCCGCCGCGTGAGGCCACGCCCCGGTGCCTTCGCTTGACCTTGCCCCTGGGGGCAGGGTCTAGCGTGTGAGCAGCGAGGTGAACGGCATGAAGATCGGTGAGCTGGCGCGTCGAGCCGACGTGACGACGAAAGCGGTGCGGTACTACGAATCACTGGGGCTGGTCACGCCCGAGCGTCTCGCGAACGGCTACCGGGACTACGCCGAGGACGACGTGCGCCTCGTGCGGGAGATCAAGGCCCTGTACCGGCTGGGCATCCCCGTCGAACGCACCCGGCCCTTCCTGGAGTGCCTGGCCGCCGGGAGCCTGTACGCCGACGACTGCCCCGCCTCGCTGGCCACCTACCGGGAGGCCATCGACGAGCTCACCGAGCGCATCGAGGCCCTCAACGCCCGCCGCTCCACGCTGATCACCAACCTGCAGACGGCGGCCCACCGGGGCAGCGGCGTCGTACCGCCCGAAGGAACCGCCGGTGAGGACTACCTGACCCTCCCCGCGGACCTGCCGGTCCCCGTGGACGACGGCGCCGCCGCTCACCTGCCCGGCACGGCCATGCCGCCCCTCACCGTGCCGGACACCGCGGGCCGGGCGGTCCGCCTGGACGCGCTCGGGCCCCGCCGTACGGTGATCTACGTCTACCCTCTCACCGGCCGCCCCGGCACCGACCTGCCGGAGGGCTGGAACTCCATCCCCGGCGCCCGCGGCTGCACCCCGGAGACCTGCGGCTTCCGCGACCACTTCCAGGACCTCCTGGAAGCCGGCGCCGGCCGCGTGTACGGGCTGTCCAGCCAGGACAGCGACTACCAGAACGAGATCGTGGAACGGCTCGGTCTGCCCTTCGACATGCTCTCCGACCCCGCCCTCGACCTCGCCGACGCGCTCGGCCTGCCCACCTTCGAGGCCGACGGCGCGAGGCTGTTCCGGCGCCTGACCCTCGTCGTCCGCGACGGCACCGTCGAGCACGCCTTCTACCCGGTCTTCCCGCCGAACGAGCACGCCCAGCAGGTCCTGGACTGGCTGCGCGACAACCCGCTGTAGGCCCCTCGCAGGACCGGCATCCGTCGCGTCAACACACCCACAGATGATTCGTCTACTGCGGCCACATCCACCACCCGTGTGCGGCGACACCGTCCTGACCGCCGAGGAGCGGACCGCTCCCGGCACGATGATGGTCCGCGTCTCCACCGACCCGTCACTGCTCGTACCGTTCCAAGGAGTTCTCCATGTTCCGCGGCCTCAGCGCCTTCCCCCTCACCCCCACCAGCGAGGACGGCATCGACGAGAACGCCTTCCGCACCCTCGTCTCCCGCCTGGCCGCCGCCGGCGTCGACTCCATCGGGGCCCTCGGCTCCACCGGCGGCTACGCCTACCTCACCCGCGAACAGCGCGCCCGCGTGACGGCGCTCGCGGTCGAGGCCGCCGACGGTGTGCCGGTCATGGTCGGTATCGGTGCGCTGCGGACCTCGCAGGTCCTCGCCCACGCCGAGGACGCCCAGAAGGCGGGCGCGTCCGCGGTCCTGCTCGCCCCGATGACGTATCAGCCGCTCACCGACGACGAGGTGTTCGGCCTGTACGAGGACGTCACCCGCGAACTGTCCGTGCCGCTGTGCGTGTACGACAACCCCCGCACCACCCACGTCGACTTCACCGACGAACTCCACGGCCGTATCGCCGAGTTGCCGAACGTCGCCGCCGTCAAGATCCCGCCGGTGCCGGACGACCCGGCCGCCGCGGAGCAGCGCGTGACGGCACTGCGGGCACGACTCCCCGAGACGGTGAGCATCGGCGTGAGCGGTGACTGGGCGGCGGCCGGCGGTCTGAACGCCGGATGCGAGGCGTGGTACTCGGTCCTCGGCGGCCTGTTCCCACGAACCGCCCTCGCCCTCACCCGCGCCGCCCAGGCCGGCGACACCGAGCAGGCCACCACCCGCTCCGAACGCCTGGAACCTCTCTGGGACCTCACCCGCCGGTACGGCGGCCTGCGCGTGATGTCGGCGGCCGCCGCACACCTGGGCCTCACCACCGAGCCCAACCTGCCGCTCCCGCTCCGGGGCCTGCCCGCCGACGCCCGAGGCCGGCTGGTCACCGTACTGGACGACCTGGACCTCGGAACGACGGCGTGACCCCTGCCCCGGGCAGGCCTCCCGATCACTGTGCGCTCGACGCAGTCCGCAAGGTGGCGGCCGGCGAGGTCGCCCAGGCGGACGGCGCCGCGCCCCGCCGTGTCGATCAGACGCCGTGAAGCGCGCTGACCGGCGGCGACGGGGCTACCGTGATGACGCATGAGACGCTCGTTGCCCCTGGATGCCGTGCCCCGCCTCACCGGCGCGGCGATCGTCGGAGCGGTGGTCGGCGTGGCCGTGGCGCTGCCGACCGATGGAGCGCTGGGCGCACTGGCCGCGATCGCCGCGACGGAGCTGTCCTTCGTCCTGGCGGGCTGGGCGGTGCTGTGGCCGATGGACGCCACGGCCACCCACCGCAATGCACGGCGTGAGGACTTCCGTCCCGTGACCGACGAAGTCGTGGTGGTCGCGGTGGCCCTGTGCGGACTGGCCGCCATCGTGCTGCTGCTCCTGCGCGGCAAGTCCGACCCCGGCCATGTGGCGGCGGCGACCGCCCTGTGCGGCGTCTTCACGGCCTGGGCCGCGCTGCATTTGATGTACGCCGCCCGCTACGCCTACGTGTATTACGAGTCCGCGGGCGGGATCGACTTCAATTCGGACGACCCTCCGGCGTACCGGGACTTCTTCTACTTCAGCTACAACCTCGGCATGACCTATCAGGTGTCCGACACCGATGTGTCGAGTTCGGCGATCCGGGCGATCGTGCTGCGTCACACACTGCTGTCCTACGTCTTCGGCACCGGCATTCTCGCCACCGCCATCAATCTCGTCGTGGGAATCGTCAGCGGCTGAGGCGGCGGCTCCGGGGCGGGGTCGGGCCACGACTGCCCAGGGCCCGGTGCCCGCACAGCGTGAGCCGGTGTTTCCAACGCCCTCCCGAACAGAGCGTCACCTCCCGGGCGGCTCTGCGTGACGTGCTCACCGGCCTGGCGGCCCCGCGGCGGACCGCTTGAACCGTCAGGAGGCCGGCGTGGGAGCGGCGGCGGCCCGCTCCCGGGCGGCGTCGAGCATCCCGCGGGCCTCGACGCGGCTGGCGCGGACCCGCTGCCTGGCGTCACCGTGCGCGACGTCCGCGCTCGCGGCCAGGGCCGCCGCCAACTCGGCACGCCCCCGGCTGAGCCGGCTGCGCACCGTCCCCACCGGAACCCCGCACGCGAAGGCGACCTGCTCGTAGGAGGCGTCCCCGGCCGAGAAGTAACGCAGCACCAGCGGCATGCGCAGCACCGGGGACAGCTCCTCCATGGCCGCCCATATCCAGTCCCGCACGGCGGGGCGCTCCAGCCACTGCTCAGGGCCGGCGTCCGGTGCCGGCAGGGGCACTTCCTCCACCGGCCTGACCAGGGCGGAGTTCCGCAGCACGGACCGGCTCCCGTTGCGCACGATCATCCGCAGCCAGGCGCCCACCGCCGCCGGATCGCGCACGTCCCCGATCCGCAGCAGTGCGGTGAGCGCCGCGTCCTGGAGCACGTCGTCGACGTCCGTGCCCGCTCCCTGAGCGGGTGAGCGGGCGGGCGGGTTCAGTGGGAGCGGTCGACGCTCCAGTGCGGCAGCAGCTCGAAGAAGGCGACCGCCTCGCTCCGCCAGCGCGGCCGCCAGCCCTCGGCCACCAGGGCGGCCTGCTCGGCATGGTCACGCATCCGCGCCCGTAGCCGGCCGGCCACCCCGCGCGCCTCGGCGATCTCCCGGATCGTGTCGATCGTCCCGGCGGTGCAGGCGGGGTCGCCGAGCGCCGTCTCCAGCACGGTCCGCTCCGCCCTGGTGAGCCCGTCGAGCCCTTCTTGCCCGTCTTGCCCGTCGAGGGACGACAGCAGCGCGGCCACGACATAGCTGCGCTTCCCGTCACGGATGTCGGTTCCGGTCGGCTTGCCCATCACCTCGCCGTCCCCGAACAGGTCCAGATAGTCGTCCCGCATCTGCGCGCAGATCCCCACCAGGCGTGCGTAACGGCTCAACTCCCGGTCGTGGCACTCCGGTTGGGCACCGGCGGCAAGGAGTCCCAGCCGCAGGGGCGCGAGCAGCGAGTAGCGGGCCGACTTGTAGTCCGCCACCTGGTCGATGACCTCGACGTCCGGGAGTCCGCCGGTGACATCGCGCTCCAGGTCGACGATCTGACCGAGGAACGTCTCCGCCGCCGCCCTGGTCTGCGCCTCGATCATGGCCTGCCGTACCGGCGGCGCGGCCTCCGCGTCGAGGAGGACCCGCAGGGACAGGGCCAGCGCGAGGTCGCCGGCGAGCACGGTGAGGCCGAGCGCGGTCCGGGGGCGGCCGGGGAACCGCTCGCGGTAGGCGTAGTAGGTGGAGGGGCCGCCTCGGCGGGTGGGGCTGTCGTCGATGAGGTCGTCGTGGATCAGGCCGTGACTGTGCAGCAGTTCGAGGCTCAGGGCCGCGTGCTCCAGTCCCGGCACCGGCCCGTCCGTCACCAGGCGGGCCGCCTCGTTGAGGATCACCACACGGATCCGCTTCCCGCCGCGCAGCGACAGCTCCCTCAGCAGGTGCAGGCACTCCGGGGTGAACCTGCTGAACGAGGGGGTGTCGAGGGCACCGCCCAGGGAGTCGAAGTACTCCGCGAAGAGCTTCTCGAAGGCCTGGGTGTGACCGGCGAGACGAGCCGTCAACTGGTCATGGCCACCAGTGGTGTCGGGCATGGCGGGGCTCCTGAGGCGGGCGTGCGGACGCGGGTGTCCCATCATGCGCGACGGGATGCCGACCACCCCTCCCCGCCGACGGCCGTACCGAACGCTCCGCCGAAGACATAGGGAACGCGGAACGCAGAGAACGCGATACGACCGTCCGGACTGTTCACCTTCCGGGTCAGGGCCGTTGGCCGACGGCAAGTTGTCCGGACGAGTCGGGCGGACACCGTTCCTGGTGAGTACGACCAGGTATCCGGAGATCGCGGACCGGCTTCCGACACGGAGGAATCATGAACACGCTCACGAGTGACCGACTGGCCGAACTGATCGACGGCCTCGCGGGCCTCCCCTACGGCGGGGAACAGGTCGACCAGCGCACCCACGCCCTCCAGGCCGCCCACCTCGCGGTGGCGGCGGGCGCCGACGACGAACTGGTGGTCGCCGCCGCGCTGCACGACATCGGCAGGGCGAAGCAGGTACGGGCCGAGCACCCGGGTCTGCCGCACGAGCTGGCGGGCGCGGCGTGGGCCCGCCGGCACCTGAGCGAACGCGCGGCCTGGATCATCGCCCAGCACGTCCCGGCCAAGCGCTACCTGGTGGCCACGGACCCCGCGTACCGGGCCATGCTCAGCCCGGCGTCCATCGCGTCCCTGAAGGTCCAGGGCGGCCCGATGGGCGAGACGGAGACCGCCGCCTTCGCCGCCCACCCGATGGCCGAGGACGCGGTGTCCCTGCGCCGCTGGGACGACGCGGCGAAGGACCCGGAGGGGCCGGTACTGGGGTTGGGGGAGCTGGTGGCGGCGTATGAGCGGTGCACGAGGGGCGGGACCGGCGGCTCCTGATCGCCGTTACGGCCCCCGCCCCTCCCCCTCGCCCAGGTTCCGATCGAGGGGGACATGCCGCTTCACCGTCACCCCGCCGGGCGGCGCAGCGGGCCGACCGGGGTGCGCGCGGTCAGCGCAGTCCGGCGAAGAGGTCGTTCTCGGGCACGGCCGCGCCGGTGGTGTCCTGGACGCGTACGAAGGTCTCGACGCCCATCAACTCGGTGAACTTCTCCGGGCCCATCCTGAGGAAGAAGATGTTCTCGCCCTGGCTGGCGTGCGCGGCCAGCGAGTCGAACTTCTGGCCGCCGAACCCGGTGGTGTCCACCCAGGTGGTGATCTCCTCGTCGGGGAGACCGATCTCGGCCAGTGCGGCGGCCTCGGCGGGATCCGGCTCCGGCATCTCCTCACCGAACTCGCGCAGGACCTCCCCGAACCGCTGCATCGCCGAGCGGGGCATCGTCGTCCAGTACACCTTCGACGCGGACTCGGTCATCGCCAGCGCCGCCATCGTGATGCGGTTGGCCTGGATGTGGTCGGGGTGCCCGTAGAAGCCGTTCTCGTCATAGGTGACGACCACGTCGGGCTGGTAGTGCCGGATGAGTTCCGCGAGCCGTGCGGCCCCCTCCGCCACCGGCGTCTGCCAGAAGGATCCCGGGGCGTCGTTGGACGGCCAGCCCATCATGCCGGAGTCGGCGTAGCCCAGCATCTCCAGGTGACTGATCTTCAGGATCTCGCAGCTGGCCTCCAGCTCCCGACGCCGAATCGCGGCGACGGCCGCCGGATCGTGCCCGGGATCACCCGGTTTGACACCCCCCGGGCCGTCACCGCAACCGCCGTCGGTACACGTCACGAGGACCGTACGCACGCCCTCCGCCGCATACCGCGCGAGGACGCCTCCCGTGCTCGTGGCCTCGTCGTCGGGGTGGGCGTGCACGGCCATGAGCGTCAAGGGCCGGTCGTTCATAAAACAGTCCTCCTACTGGGAAAATCGTCGGTCCGAGTCCACGGTCGGGCACATGGTCGAGCGCCGGCCCCCTAATGAAAGACGACCGGGCACACCGATTCTCATCGCCCCCGCGACACCGCTTCCTCGACCGCTGCAACAGCGCCGACCGAACAGACTGTTCCCGCCGCACACCGGCAGGTTCCCCGGCCGGCCCGACCAACGCCCGTCGGGGAAGGCCGGAGCACCCGGCACCCGGCACCGGTCTCGCCCCCGCGCCACCGCGATACCCGGCACAGTGGCGCCCCGTGCCCGTACGGGATCACCAGGTGTGAGCCACGTCCACCACGAGATGGTTGGCCGTCTGGAAGACCCGGAACGGCAGTCGGGCGCGGACGCCCAGTCCGGCCTGGGTGTAGCCCTCGGAGCCACCTGTGACCTTGAACTCCCGGAAGGTCCTGTACCCGGCGACGTTGACGGCGGGAAGCGGCGGGTAGGGCTGTCCGGTCGCCGGGTCGTAGCGCGGGGCGAACAGCGAGATCTCCAGAATGGCTCCGCCCTTGATCGGAACCACGACGTCGGACGGGTCCTGGTGCAGCACGTCGACGTAGCGAACCGTGTACCCGATCGGGTCGGCCCCCGTCCCCTGGGCATCGAAGACCAGCCGGTCGAAGCACTCGTGCTGTCCGGCCCTCACGTCGGCCAGGCGCCGTGAGGCACCAGCGTCACCGCTCTTCTCGAGACTCCCCCACGTCACGGCACAGTCCACGGCGGCCGTCGGCGCGGCCACCGCCGGAACCGTGCCGGCCAACAGACCGCCGCCCGCCAGCATCATCGCGGCCAGTGCAGTACCTATCCGTCGCATGACTACCCCCGGTAGCTCGCGCAGGTGTGTGTCTCTTAGACCGGCGGCCTTCCGGAAGGTTGTGCGCAGTGGAGCAGCCCATTGCGGCGCAGGGGGCCGTCCAGCACCAGGTGCCCCGTGAGACCTCAGCATTTCCGCGTGCACCGGGCCTGTACCAGCAGGCGCAGCGACCGGTGCGGCGGCGGCACCGCCCCGCAGCAAGGCCGACCCGTTACCGTCGGCCTGCCCGCCGCACCACTCCTGTCGTTACGGCTTACGCGCAAGTCCACCGTGCTCGGCGATGACCTCCGGGACGCCCGAACCGGGCTCCGGACGCCACTCCGTCACCGAGACGACACCGGGCTCGACAAGCTCCAGACCGTCGAAGAACGCGGTGATCTCATCGATGGAGCGCAGGTTGTACGGAACGGCGCCGCTGCTGTTGTAGGCGTCCTGGGCCTGCTCGAAAACGGGGTCGATGCCGCGCGACCCGTCGTTGATGGAGAGGTAACTACCGGATGGCAGGGCGCCCATCAGCCGGGTGACGATGGAACGCGCCTGGTCGTAGTCGGCGACATGGCCCAGGATGTTGCTGAGGATGAGCGCGGTGGGACGACCGAAGTCCAGCGTCCTGGCAGCGACTTCAAGAATGCGATCCGGATCCGTCACGTCGGCATCGATGTAGGCGGTCGCGCCCTCGTCGGTGGAGAAGAGCAGCGCACGGGCGTGGGCGAGCACCATCGGATCGTTGTCGACGTAGACGATCCGCGCCTCGGGAGCGAGCCCCTGGGCGACCTCGTGGGTGTTCTGCGCGGTCGGAAGCCCGGTACCGACGTCCAGGAACTGCCGGATACCCGCCTCGGAGACGAGATACGCGATGTTGCGACGCAGGAAGCCACGGCTGGAGCGGGCGATGGTGACGATCCCGGGAAACACCTCGGTGTACGCGTCACCGGCCGCCTCGTCGACGGGGTAGTTGTCCTTGCCGCCGAGCCAGTAGTTCCAGATACGGGCGGAGTGCGGCACCGACGTGTCGATCTTCTGCTGCTCCGCCGGCTCGGGCGTCGTCACAGGGTCACTCATGAGTCGTGTACGTCCTTCAACCGGGGCGAGGATTATCCGAGGCACATCCTACGATCGAACTCCCTTCCCCTGCTTACCAGTTCACGCCTCCCTTCTGTGCGGTCGGGACAGGGGCGCCCGGTTCTCGACCGACCGAAGCCGTTCCGCCAACCAAGCCGGTACTCGCTCGTGGAATCGGCCTTTGCCGCCCGCACGATGCGACCCTGCTCTACCTCCATCACCGACCGCGCACCTCGGACGCCCACGTGCCCGCCTTGTGAACTTCCGGCCCCTCGACGTGTGTGGCACCGGCCACGTACAGCAGCCACAGCAGCTCAAGGGAGCCGAAGAAGGACTCCCCCCAGCTGTCGACCCAGACGCGGACCCGCGACGGCCCCACCCGGACAATGTCCCAGAACTCCCAGCCGCGAGAATCCTCTTCCGGGTCGAACCGATAGATCCAGTTCTGCAGGGACCAAGGGCCTCCACCGCTACGGTCCACGTAGGCGGTGCGGCCGTGTCGGGCGAATTCCTGTGGCGGCGCCTCACCGTCCCGGACGGACACCGCCCTGAACCAGTCAGGGAACTCGTCCGTCGGCAGATCTTCATCGCCGAACTCCGCCGTGCAGGCCAGGTGGAGAGCGGCCGACAGGACGCGACGCACGCGTAGCGCGTACGCCTCGGGGGTCCCCTCGAGCACATCGACAGTGAAAGCGGCCAGAACCGGCGGAGCCGACTCGATCGCGGGACGCTGCCGAACGCGGTCCAGTTCGGCGGCGACACTCTCCTCGCTGTGAATCATCGCACGATCCTATCTTTCCTGTACAACATCTCCGGAGCCCTTGATGATGTTGTCGCGGAGTTCATTGAGGAGCTTGGCCGGGATTCCGTAGAGGTCCTTCCCCTTGGTCGGATCGGAGATTTCCGGGTACTCCTGGAGCAGGCCTTTCCATTCCGTGCGGGTGAAGGCATCACCGTCAGGATGATCATCCTTGTTCTGCGGCAGAGCGGACTCGCGGATCTTGACCAGGTAGTCTTCGGGGATCTTGAAGGAGACGATCTGACCGTCGTCACCCCGGTATTCCAACGTGTGCTTGATTTTGCCGCTCATGTTCAGATAGAGCTTGCCCTTGCCGGTGATTGTCACCTCGCCGTTCTCACCGATGTGAATCCGCTGGCTCAATGGGTGGTCGGTCTGTTTGCGGTAGACCGTGATCAGGTCCTCGCCGCACTCTTCGAGACCGAGTGGATCGGTCCTGGTGTACGGGTTGTGGACGTAGGTGTTGGGGTTGGGGGCGGGGGTGAGACCGAGGAGGTCGGGGGTGAGGTAGCGGGCGGTTTCGGGGTCGTAGTGGCGGAAGTAGTTGTAGTGCAGGCCGGTTTCGGGATCGTTGTACTGCCCGGGGAAGCGGAGGGGGGTGTAAGTGGGGGCATCGCTGCTCCAGGTGATGGTGTCCCAGAGGGTGCTGCGAGCGTGCAAGGCAATATCCCCTTGTTCGTCGACGAGTTCACGGGAAGAGCCCACGAGATCCGTGACGATCGCGAAGAAGCGGGAGTCGATCTCCTGTTGAGGTGCATCCGGCTGCGGTGATGCGTTCGGTCTGAGCGATGGGTTTGAGGCCCTGGTGATCCCAGGTGAGGGTGACAGGGTTCGGGAGGTCGGCGGATGGGCCTTCCACCTTGATCGTGGACACCTCGACGCTGGATCTTGAGTCCAGGGAGAGGAGTCCCGGGTAGGGACCTACAAGTAATCGGCGGACTTCCGGGCCGACGCGGTGGCGTTGGCCCGCTCGTCGGGCCGGCCCGTCTCGCGTATCGCCGCCGAGCTGGGTGTTAATCACGAGACGCTGCGGCAATGGATCAAGACGGCGGAGAAGGCCGAGCGGCCCGAGGCGGTTGCGGAGTCGGCGAAGGACGCGGAGATCGCGGCCTTGCACAAGCAGGTGCACGAGCTGGAGATGGAACGTGACATTCTACGCCGGGCGGCCAAGTATTCTGCGGGCGAGACGAACTGGTGAGCCGCTGCGAGTTCGTTGCCGATCACCGCGGCGCCTTCGGCGTGAAGCGGCGTGCACCGTGTTGAATTTGTCGAGGTCCGGGTTCTACCGGTGGCTGAAGACTGCCCCGGCCCGCGCCGCGAAACAGGCCGCGGACGCTGCACTCACCCGGCGGATACGCAAGGTCCACGCGGAGTCCGGAAAGACGTACGGGGCCAAGCGGAGCACCGCCGAGCTTCGCGCGTGCAGTGTGGTCGTCAACCGCAAACGCGTCGAACGGCTCATGCGCCAACACGCCATCCAGGGGCGGAGGCTGAAGCGTCGACACCGAACCACCATTCCGGACCCCGCCGCCCAGGCGGTGCCCGATCAGCTGCGGCGCAACTTCACCGCATCCGCCCCCAACCGGGCCTGGATCGGCGACATCACCTATCTGCCCATCGCCGACGGGAAGTTCCTGTATCTGGCCACCGTCATCGACGTGTACTCCCGTCGCCTACTGGGCTGGTCGATGGCCGATCACATGCGGGCCGAACTCGTCACCGACGCGCTCAAGGCGGCCGTCCGAACTCGCGGCGGCCGGGTGGACGACGTCATCTTCCACAGCGATCACGGGGCTCAATACGGGTCGAAGGCATTCGCCGAAGCCTGCCACCGGGCCGGGATCCGCGGGTCCATGGGAGCGGTCGGCACCTCCGCGGACAACGCCCAGCGGAGTCGTTCTTCTCCTCGCTCAAGCGCGAGATCCTGCCCGACCGACGCAGCTGGCCGACCGAACCAGCCGCCCGGCTCGCAGTCTTCCGCTGGCTCGGCTTCTACAACCACCGGCGCAGGCACTCCACAATCGGCTACCTCGCGCCGGCCGTCGTCGAGCAGGGATCAACTACGCTGGCCATCGCTGCATGACAACCGGTGTCCACGACCAAGGTGGAAGCCCCGGCCGCCTATCGTCGCCTTGTGGAACAGCACGCCGACGGCCCTTCGCTGCTTCCAGAACTCGGCGAATCCGGCCGTTTCCTTCGACTGCACACCCCGCAAAAGTCTTCCGGCCGACCCTACCTTGCAGCGATTATCTCCCCCCATGCGTGCTTGAGGCTCCTGGCTCGATCTTGCACCCACGGCTCCGGATCGAGCTAATGTTGCACGCTGTCATCGCGGCCCGCCAGGCTTCCGCTTCCCAGGACATGCCTCCACCCGCAAGGGATTCGGCGTGCCGTGGGGGAAGTCCTTGTCGTCCTATCTGCTCCGGGAGTCTGCCGCTTCGTTGGCCGAAGAGGTCAAGCGCCAACCTGGAATGGCTCATCGTCCGCTGACCGAGCGGCTGATCCTGGCCTACAAGGACAAGCACAAGCGGAAGAAGGGCAAGGACCAGGAGGGGACGCCTCCGGCGAACGGTCTTGTCGAGGCCTGGGAGAACAGTCTTCCTCCGGTGATCAATGCCCTCGTCGAGCGGGGTCTTGGTCAGGTGGAGGTGTTCATAGAGTTCGGGCTTCCGCACACCGACGCCGATGTGGACATGCTCCTGGCCGGCGTGCACCCGGGCAGCGGCGCACCCTCGTACGTGTTGATCGAGCTGAAGCAGCAACGTTCCGCCACTGTGCACCCGGAGCGGTCGGTCGCTGTCGATCTCGGTTTCGCCAACTGGAAGCTGCATCCGGTCCGGCAGGTGCAGAAGTACTGCGACTATCTGGTGCAGTACAAAGCCGCCCTGCGCGGTAAGCCCGAGAGCGTCGTCGGAGCGGTGCTGATGCACAACGCTCACGACGATGACGTGCGAGAGCTGTTCCAGCTTCCGGAGAGCGAGCACGGGCGGCTCTACACCATGGACCGGTTCGAGCAGTTCCGGAAGCTGCTGGGTGCGCGGCTGGCCGCACTGCCGGGTGGAGAAGCCGCCCAGGTACTGATCGACTCCCTTGAGTACGATCCTCCGAAGATCGCCGACGTCAACCTTCCCACGCGTATGGGACCGCCGGAGCGCTTCCAGCTGCTGGACGAGCAGGAGTTGGCGCACCAGGACGTACACGAAGCGGTACGACGGGTCCGTGAGGGCCGCACCAAGGAAGTCATCATCGTCCGGGGCGGGCCGGGCAGCGGCAAGAGCGCCATCGCGCTCGAGCTCCGGCGCACTCTTGACCAGGCCGGCTGGAACGTCGTTCACGCGTCCGGGGCCAAGGCACTCACCCTGACCCTTCGCGAGACCTACGCGCAGAACGCGCCGCGTGGCATGAAGGGAAAGCTGCAGAAGGAAGCCACACGCCTGTTCACCTACTTCAACCAGCTGAAGAAGCTGCCGCCGGACAGCTGTGACGTGGTCATCTGCGACGAGGCACATCGCATTCGCCGCCACTCCGTCGACCGGTACACGCCGCGCGAGGAGCGGGAGAACGCACGACCTCAGGCCGACGAAATCATAGAAGCGACGCGTGTCCCCGTCTTCCTGCTCGACGACTGGCAGTCCCTTCGCCCCGGCGAGGTCGGCACGGCCGAGTACCTGATCGAACGCGCGAAGGCGTTGGGGCTTCGGCACACCCTCATCGACCTCGGCGGCATGTTCCGGGCCCAGGGAAGCGCCTACTACCGGGACTGGGTGCTGAAGCTGCTCAGCGTGGGCGTGCACACGCCTCAGGTCTGGGTGCCCGACGGGCGCATGCAGGTTCACCTCGCCGACTCTCCGCAGGAGATGACGGACTTCTTGGAAGAACATCGGCTCACAGGGGCAAGCACGCGAACGGTCGCCGGTTTCTGCTGGCCGTGGAGCAATCCGGACGAGAACGGCGAGCTGGTCCCGGACGTCACAATCGGCGATTGGCAGCAGCCCTGGAACGTGAAGAGCGGCCATGCCGTGGAGGGCGCACCCGATGCCGACTTCTGGGCCACCGACCCGCGGGGAACCGGGCAGGTCGGTTGCGTCTACACCGCCCAGACCTTCGAGTTCGACTGGGTAGGCGTGATCATCGGCCCGGATCTCGTCTGGCGTGAGGGCCGTTTCGTCATCGACCGGACCGCCACCCATGACCCCGAGCTGCGGCCCAGAACGATCGATGAGGCCGATATCGACCGATGCATCCGTAACGCCTATCACGTCCTGCTGACCCGCGGAATCATGGGCGTGGTGATCTACTCGACGGACGAGGCCACGCGGGACGCTCTACGCGGGCATGTGATCACCTCGGTACAGCATCCGCTCCCCAAACCGATGCGCAAGATCGTCGGTCCTTGACGGCGGTATTCCGCCAGTCGGCCCGGCACACCGTTCGGTAGCATTCGATCAATCGTCAACGCGGCCCGCCGGGCTTCCGTCTCAGGACATGCCCCCACCCGCACGAGTCGTTTCGTGCTGCCTGGGGGCCTCTCTTGCTGTTCCGCGACTCCGCCGCTGCAGTCGCCGCCCGCCGCCTCGAAGGATCGTTGGGCCTGTATCTCACCGAGCAGTTCACTCGGGTACATGGGTACAGGCCGAGCATGGCGGAAGCACGCTCCTGGGAGCGGAGTATCCCGGCTCTCACCGACGCGCTGCTCGACGCCGGGCTCGGTCAAGTGGAGGTGCTGCTGGAGTTCGGGCTGCCGTTGACCAGCAAGCGAGCCGATGCGGTTCTCGCCGGAGTCCATCCCCGGACCGGTGAGCCCTCGTATGTCGTCGTTGAGCTCAAGCAGTGGAGTGAGGCTCACCCCGACGATGACGATCCTCTGCTGTGCTTCCTGGCCGACTACTCCCACCCGGTCCTCAACCCCATCGAGCAGGTGCGCGGATACTGCGACTACCTCGCCGCCTTCAACGGGGCGCTGGCTCAGCATCCTGAGCGGATCTCGGGCGTCGCCTACCTCCACAACGCAACCGCGTTCGGCGTTTCCGGCCTCGACGAAGTCGAACTCAGTGAACGCGGGCGCATGTTCACGGCAGACAGACGCGGCGACTTCCTCGCATACCTGCAGTCGAAGCTGGCCGCCGCATCCGGAGCCAAGGCAGCCGACGAGTTGTTGCTCGCCAAGGTCCAACCTTCGAAGCAGTTGATGGCCGTCGCAGCGCAGGAGGTCCGCGAGCGGGAGCAGTTCGTGCTTCTCGACGAGCAGCGTGTGGCGTACGAGACCGTGCTGAAGGCCGTCGAGCGGGCGCACGAGGCTGATCGCAAAGAGGTTGTGATCATCACGGGCGGCCCGGGGACCGGCAAGAGTGTGATCGCCCTGTCGCTCCTCGGGGAGCTGTACCGGCGTGGAGTTCCCGCTCTGCACGCGACCGGCTCGCAGTCGTTCACGAAGACCATGCGCAAGGTGGCCGGCGCGCGGAAGCCCGAAGTGCGGGACCTCTTCAAGTACTTCAACAGTTTCGGGACCGCCAAGCGGAACAGCCTGGACGTGCTGGTGTGCGACGAAGCCCATCGAGTGCGGGAGACCTCTGCCAGCCGTTTCACTCCGGCGGCGCAACGCACCGGTAAGCGGCAGATTGAGGAGCTGATCGACGTGGCCCGCGTGCCCGTCTTCCTCCTGGACCAGCATCAGGTTGTACGGCCTGGGGAGACGGGGACCGTCGAGGAGATCAAGGCAGCGGCCGCGCAGAAGGACCTGCAGTGCCGGGTGGTGGAACTGGACAGCCAGTTCCGCTGTGGTGGGAGCGACGCGTACCTGCGGTGGGTCGTACGACTGCTGGGACTGGAGGGCGACGAGGCCGTCGCATGGGAGCCCGATGGTCGGATGCAGCTCGATGTCGTCGATTCTCCGGAGGAGTTGGAAGCCCTTCTGGACGAAAAGCGGTCGAAGGGGTACGGGGCCAGGCTGTCAGCCGGGTTCTGTTGGCGCTGGTCGGATGCCAAGCCCGGTGAACCACTTCCCACCGACGTTCAGATCGGCGACTGGAGCCGACCGTGGAACCTCAAGGGTGAGCGGTCGATCATGGGTGCACCGCCCTCAGCGCTCTGGGCCACTGACCCTGCGGGCTTCGGCCAGGTCGGCTGTGTCTACACGGCGCAGGGCTTCGAGTACGACTGGAGCGGCGTAATCATCGGGCCCGACCTCGTCTGGCGGGAGAACGGCTGGGTCGTCGACCGGGCCGCTTCGAAGGACCCCGCCCTGCGGAAGGGGAACGGCACGACTACGGCATCGGACATCGATGTGGATCGGCTGATCCGCAATACCTACAAGGTGCTCCTGACGCGTGGCATGGTCGGCACGGCCATCTACTCGACAGATCCGGAAACTCGGGCGAAGTTGCGTGAGCTGGTGAAGCCTGGGAGATCGACTGCCACGGCTCTCAGCGCGTGATAGCGACGCTAGATCAACTGCTGCAGCCGCAACCACGGGAAGCAATCTCCTGCCTCGTCGCGAGTGCGGTCCACTACTCAGCCATCGCGGCGGAAGCCGGATACTTCAGGGCAGAGGTCGCTTGCCTCAGGCCAGCCCCGAGGACCCCAATCCCGCCGCCCCACGGCTACTTCCATGGCTGCCATACGTAGCCGCGCGACCCGTTTGGACCGGTGGGGAACAGTGTCTGGCCAAGCCTCAGATTCAACAATAAAGGGCCCCCGGGCCAGCACTTTCACTGGTCAGGGGCCCTTGGGGACAGACGAGTCGGGCTGTACGCCGGGTTCTGTTCCCCGGTCCCTCGCGGGTGCCGGGGTGACGGCCATCCATCTAGGGCCGGTGTTGCCACCGGCCTCGTGCGGTCTACCCGGGGACTCGGGCGGGCAGCCCTCGAACGTCCCCGCAGAAGCACCGGGGTGCTTCCTTTTGACCTTGCTCCGGGTGGGGTTTACCTAGCTGCCCAGGTCACCCTGGGCACTGGTGGTCTCTTACACCACCGTTTCACCCTTACCGAGGACCGAGGTCCCCGGCGGTTTGCTTTCTGTGGCACTGTCCCGCGAGTCGCCTCGGGTGGCCGTTAGCCACCACCCTGCCCTGTGGAGCCCGGACGTTCCTCGGGAAGCCCCCTGAGGGGACTCCACGCGGCCGTCCGCCCGGCTCGTCTGCCGTGTCGACCATGTTACCGGGCGCCGGCCTCGTCTCGTTCCGGCCGGGGGGCCGGGGCCGGTCCGCGGCGGAGCCACTGTCGGGCGGGACGCACCGGCACCGGGTCCGCCGACTCCTTCGGTGCCGAGGCCATCGTCGCCAGCACCGACCCCGCCAGGATCAGCGCGAAGGAGACCGCGATCGTCGCGGTGAAGCGCTCGTTCAGGAAGAGGGCCCCGGCCGCCACCGCCACCGCCGGGTTGACGTACGTGATCACCGTCGAGCGGGTCGGGCCTATCTCCTTGATCAGTTCCAGGAAGGCCACGAAGGCGACCGCTGTGCACAGGACACCCAAGGCCAGGAGGGAGAGGAGGGCGCTGGAGGACGGCATCGAGGCGGGCCAGGTGGCTGCCGCCGCGGGGGCGTAGACCAGGGTGGCCAGGGTCAGGCAGGGGGCTATGAGCTGCAGTGTCGGGACGTCCTTCAGGCGGCGGGCCGCTATCAGGGGCGCCGTCGCGTAGCCGATCACCGTGATCAGGACCTCGCCCAGGGAGCGGGCGTCGCCGCCGGTCAGGTGGGGGACCGTCAACACTCCTACGCCGGCCAGGCCGATCAGGAGGCCCGCCACCCGGCGTGTGCCCAGGTGTTCCGTGTCGCCGAAGTAGCGAGCCGCGACCACGCCCACGATCGGTACGCCCGCGATCAGCAGGCCCGCCGTCGAGCTGGACAGGTGGCGTTCCGCGTCCGTGAGCGTGAACCAGGGGCCCATGATCTCTATGCACGCGAAGGCCAGCATCGGGCGCCAGTGGGTGCGGATCGTCAGCCACAGGCCTCCCTGGCGGATCGCCAGGGGGAGGAGGAGCAGGGCGCCCACCGCGCAGCGGGCGAACACCACCATCGACGGGGACACCTCGTCCACCGCCACCTTGATCATCAGATAGGGGATGCCCCAGATCACTCCCATGAGGGAGAAGAGGAACCAGCCTCGTGCAGTCATGCGGCAAGCATCGATGTCAGGAGCGTCCCGCGTCTTGAACGCTGTTGCGGTAGGCGGCGGGGGTCACGCCCAGCACCCGGCGGAACCAGCGGGTGAGGTGGGCCTGGTCCGCGAAGCCCACCAGGGTCGCCACCTCCGCCGGGCGCAGGCCCGAGTCCAGCAGGGCGCGGGCCCGGGTCACCCGGTACTGCGCCAGCCAGGCGTACGGCGGGACGCCCATCGTCGTACGGAAGGCCCTGAGGAGCTGGTAGCGGGAGAGGCCGAGGTCGGCCGCCAGGTCGGAGAGTGAGGGTGGGGCGGTGAGTTCGTCGGCGAGTCTGTCCCGGACGAGGTGGGATATCCCCTGCGCCCCGGGGACGTGGTCCGTTGCCGGGCGGGCCGTGGAGTGGCGGTGGGACAGGGCCGTCAGCAGCCAGGGGAGGCGGGATTCCGCTTCCAGCGGGTCGGGGCAGGTGGCCAGGTCGGTGTGGGCCTGGCGGAGGGCCGCGGCCAGTTCCGGGTCGTCCAGTACCGGCTCGCGGAAGTGCGGTGTGCCGGCGCCCAGGGTGCCCTCCGCCAACAGGGACGGGTCCGCGTACAGGGCACGGTAGGCGTAGCCCTCGGTCGGGGTGGCCGGGCCGCCGGTGTGCATCTCGCCGGGGGCCAGTACGACGATCGCGCCGGGGCCGTTGCGGATGTGGCCGCCCCGGTAGTCGATGATCTCGGAGCCGCCCACGCACACCCCGATCGTGAACTCCGCGTGCGCGTGCGGGGCGTAGGTGTGGCGCTCGAAATGCGCCGTCAGCAGGTCGAGCGGCGGCCCGCAGCGGCCCAGCCGAGCCCTCGTCCACCGTGCTTGTTCCGCCACCTTCGGCACCCCCTAGACCTCACACCTGCAACGCGCTCAGGCGCCGGTTTCATGCCCCGTCCGCTCCATCCGCTCCAGCGCGTCGAACGCCGCCCCCATCCGTTCCCGGTGGTCCCGCGCGATCTCCGGGAACGGCTCGCCCGCGAGCTGGCGCCGCACGGAGGTGACACACACCGAGCGGTACGCGGCGACGGTCACGGCCGCCAGCAGCTCCGGGTCGGCCTGCCCGGCCTCGGCGAGCGCTCCGGCCAGTGCCCGCTCCACCTCCTCGGCCCCCTCGCGGGCGCGCGCCAGCAGCGTCGGCGAGGCGGCGACGACCGGCCAGAAGCCCTCGAAGCCCTCCCCCACCCCGCCCAGCGGGTGCCCCGCGTCGATGAACCGGAAGGCAAGGCGGCGCAGCGCCGTGAGCGGGGGCTCGCCGGGGGCCCGGTCCCGTACCGCCCCGGAGAAGGCCTGGACGGCCTCCGGGATGCGGTCGAGGAACAGGTCCTCCTTGCGCGGGAAGTAGTTGAAGACGGTCATCGCCGAGACGCCCGCCGCCCGCGCGACCTCGGCGACGGTCACCTGGTCGAAGCCGTGTTCCCGGAACATCACCGTGGCGACGTTCGAGATCCGCTGCCGCGTCTCCCGCTTCTTGCGCTCCCGCAGGGACTCTCCTGGCCTGTTCTCATCGATCACAAGAAAACTATAGCCGCTCGAAACTTTTAGTGACTACAGTGAAGTCATGACTACGACGACAACAGAGCGCAAGAACGTGGACATATACGACGTGGTGGTGGCAGGTGGCGGCCCCGTCGGGCTCTTTCTCGCCGGGGAGCTGCGGCTCGGCGGGGCGAGTGTGCTGGTCGTGGAGCGGCTGGCCGAGGTGGACGTGACCATCAAGGCGGGCGGGATCAACACGGCCGGCGCGGTGGCCCTCTACCGGCGGGGCATGCTGCCCGAGCTCGCGGAAGCCTGGGAGAAGAACCGCTGGCGGTTGCAGGCCTTCCTCGGGGACCGCGGTGCCGACGCGTCCCGGACTCCCCCGAAGTTCGCGGGCCACTTCGCCGGGATCATGATGCGCGGTGACCTGTTCGACGGCTCCGACCCGGCGTTCGCCGACATCGGCCCCGCCGACCGGGTCGGCCTCGGTGTCCCGCAGGCCGACCTGGAGCGGATCCTGGCCGCCCGCGCCGAGCGGCTCGGCGTCGAGGTCCGCCGGGGCGTGGAGCTGACCGGCTTCGACGCCGCCGACGACAACATCACCGTACGGCTGGGCGCCTCCGAGACGGTCCGGGCCGGCTGGCTCGTCGGGTGCGACGGCGGGCGGAGTACCGTCCGCAAGCTCGCCGGGATCGACTTCCCCGGTACCGAACCGGAGATCACCGGCTACCAGGCCGTCGTCGAGATGAGCGGGGGCGAGCGGCTGGGGAAGGGGTGGAACACCACGGACGTCGGGACGTACGTCAACGGGCCCTTCCCCGGCCGGATACTCACCGTCGAGTTCGACGGGCCGCCCGCCGACCGTTCCGCGCCGATCACCGCCGAGGAGCTCCAGGCCGCCCTGCGCCGGGTGTCGGGGGTGCCGGAGGTGACCATCCACGAGGTGCACTCCTCGACCCGGTTCACCGACAACGCCCGGCAGGCGAGCACCTACCGCAAGGGCCGGGTGCTGCTCGCCGGGGACGCGGCGCACGTGCACTCGCCGTTCGGCGGGCAGGGACTCAACCTCGGGCTCGGCGACGCCATGAACCTCGGCTGGAAGCTGGCCGCCGTGGCGCGAGGGCGGGCCCCGGAGTCCCTGCTCGACAGCTACACCGGCGAACGGCATCCGGTCGGCGCCTGGGTGCTGGACTGGACCCGCGCCCAGATCGCCGTCATGCGGCCCGACCGGCACGCCCGCGCGCTGCGCCGGGTGGTCACCGATCTCGCGCTGACGAAGGACGGGACGACGTACCTCGTCAAGCAGATCTCCGGTGTCTGGCAGCGGTACGACCTGCCCGGCAAGCACCCCCTGACCGGGCGGAGCGCCCCTGACCTGGAATTCTCCGACGGCACCCGGCTCGGCGACCATCTGCACGACGGCCGCGCCCTGCTCCTCGACCTCGCCGACGACCCGAAGCTGCGCGCCCGGGCGGAGGGGTACGGCGACCGGGTGGACGTCGTCGGTGCGGCCTGCCCGGGGCGGCCGGAGCTGACCGGTCTCCTCGTGCGGCCCGACGGGTTCGTGGCCTGGGCCGCGGACGGGGACGACGACCGGGGAGACGACCTCGACGACGCCCTGATCCGCTGGTTCGTCACCGCCTGAGCCCGCGCCTGCCCCCGCCGGGCCGCCGCCGCGAGGTGAGCGTCGTGCGGTTCCACGCCGACGACGCCACCGGTCTCGTACGACAGCTCACGCGGGCGCGAACCGCACCTTCGCCGTCCCCGGATCGGCCTGGGTCAGCCGCACCGGCAACCGCTCGCCCAGCGGAAGAGGCGCCCCGCCCTCGATTCGGCCTATGACGGCCGGCTGCTGCAACAGCACCTTCCCGACGGCCGGCTGACGCGGCTCGACCTCCACCACGTACCCGTCGAAGACCTCCCCGACGCGGTCCTTGAGCAGGGCCGCCTCGACGACGTCGACGCACTCCCGCTCCACCGTGCCCGCCCGCCGCGCGCCCTCGGCCATCTCCTTGGGGAGCAGGTCCAGCGCCATCAGCACCCAGTCGGGCGGGGCCTCGCCGGCCGCCGCCGCCAGGCACAGCTCCGAGGCGTAGCGGTCGGCCAGGCGGCGCAGCGGCGCGGTGCAGTGTGCGTAGGGGGCGGCCACGGCCGCGTGGGTGCTGACCGCGGGCAGCACGCCGTCCCGGAAGACCGTGTAGCCGGCCCCGCGCAGCAGCGTGGTGCACTCCTGGAGGAAGGCCGCGTGGCGGGGGCGGCGCGGGTTCAGGGAGCGGATCAGCGCGGCGTACGAGACATGGTGCGGCCAGTCGATGTGCAGGGCGGTGGCGGTTTGGCGCAGCCGCGCGACGGCGCCGTCGGGGGCGGTGGGCAGGGTGCGCAGGACGCCGGTGCCGTGGGCCAGCATCAGATCGGCCGCGGCCATGCCGGTGAGCAGGGAGATCTGGGCGTTCCAGGACTCGGCGGGCAGCGCGGCGCGGTAGCTGAGCCGGTAGGTGTGGTCGTACTCGACGATCTCCTGCTCGGGCACGTTGAGCGAGATGCCGCCGCGCTCCACCTCAAGGCGTTCGCGCGCCTCGCCGATCTCCTTGAGCAGGGCGAGGGGTTCCTCGGCGGTCCCCTCGTCGATCTGCTGCTGCACGCCGGCGTAGTCCAGCTTGGCCCGGCTGCGGACGAGGGACCGGCGGACGTCGGCGGTCAGGGTCCGTCCCTCCTCGTCCAGGTCGATGGTCCACAGGACGGCCGGGCAGGCCTGGCCGGGGAGCAGGCTGGCCGCGCCCTCGCTGAGCACGGCGGGGTGCAGCGGGACCCGCTCGTCCGGGAAGTAGAGCGTGTTCACGCGGTGGTGCGCCTCGGAGTCCAGGTCGCCGCCGGGCACGACGAAGGCGGCGACGTCGGCGATGGCGTACCGGACGCGGTAGCCGCCGCGGCGCCGGGAGAGGTGCATCGCCTGGTCGAGGTCCTGGGCGGTGGGCGGGTCGATCGTGAGGAAGGGGAGGTCGGTCGCGTCGTGGGCGGGCACGGCCGGGTACGTGGCGGCGCTCTCGGCCTCCGCGAGCACCTCGGGCCGGAAGCCGTCCGGGATGCCGAGGTCGTCCCGGAGCGCGGCGAGCGCGGCCCGGAGGGGCGCCTCGGGGGCACCCGTGACGCGTATGTGGCGGCTGGGCATACGACGAGCGTAGTCACATCGTGCCGGTCCGGCGCTCTACGCTGGCGCGAAGCGTCGATGACGCACTTGACGACGGACTTGATGTCGAGCCTGTTGGTGACCTTGCTGGTGAGCTCGACGGTGAAGAGGAGTACGTGTGCTGGTCCTGCTGCCGCCCTCGGAAGGCAAGGCGTCCTCGGGCCGTGGTGCCCCGCTGAAGCCGCACTCGCTGTCCCTGCCGGGGCTCGCGGACGCCCGCGAGGCCGTGCTCGCCGAGCTGGTCGACCTGTGCGCCGGTGACGAGGAGAAGGCGCGCGAGGTCCTCGGGCTGAGCGAGGGACTGCGCGGCGAGGTCGCCAAGAACGCGGAGCTGCGGACGGCTGGCGCACGGCCGGCCGGGGAGATCTACACGGGGGTGCTGTACGACGCCCTCGGCCTGGCCTCCCTGGACGCGGCGGCGAAGCGGCGGGCCGCTCGGTCGCTGCTGGTGTTCTCGGGGCTGTGGGGCGCGGTCCGGGTGACGGACCGGATCCCCTCCTACCGCTGCTCGATGGGGGTGAAGCTGCCGGGGCTCGGGGCGCTGGGGGTGCACTGGCGCAAGCCGATGGCCGAGGTGCTGCCGGAGGCGGCCGGGGCGGGGCTGGTGCTGGACCTGCGGTCGGCGGCGTATGCGGCGGCGTGGAAGCCGAAGGGGGAGGTGGCCGCGCGGACGGCGACCGTGCGGGTGCTGCACGCGCCGACGCGGAAGGTGGTGAGCCACTTCAACAAGGCGACGAAGGGGCGGATCGTACGGAGTCTGCTGACCGCCGGGATCGCGCCGGGCGGTCCGGGTGAGCTGGTGGAGGCGTTGCGGGACCTGGGGTACGAGGTGGAGGCCGCGGCGCCGGGGAAGGCGGGGCAGGGGTGGGCGCTCGACGTGTTGGTGGACGAGGTGCATTAGACGAGGTGCATTGGACGAGGTGCATCAGACGTCACGTTGCGGCGCATTGCAGTGTGTGCAACGACCTTTGCGCGGTGCGCATCGCCCCGGCAGGATGTCGGCCATGCCCACCTCCGTGCTGGACCTCGCCCCCGTCGTCCCCGTCGTCGTGATCGAGGACGCCGGTGATGCCGTACCGCTCGCGCGGGCGCTGGTGGCCGGGGGGCTGCCCGCGATCGAGGTGACCCTGCGGACCCCGGCGGCGCTCGACGCGATCCGGGCGATCGCCGCCGCGGTGCCGGACGCGGTGGTCGGGGCGGGGACCGTGCTGACGCCCGCCCAGGTCACGGAGTGTGTGGCGGCCGGGGCACGCTTTCTCGTGAGCCCGGGGTGGACGGACGGGCTGCTGGGGGCGATGACCGCGTCCGGGGTGCCGTTCCTGCCGGGCGTGTCGACCGCCTCGGAGGTGGTGACGCTGCTCGAACGCGGGGTGCGGGAGATGAAGTTCTTCCCGGCGCAGGCCGCCGGCGGCACGGCCTACCTGAAGTCCCTCGCGGGTCCACTCCCGCAGGCCCGCTTCTGCCCGACCGGAGGGATCGGCGCGGACAACGCCCCGGAGTACCTCGCCCTGCCCAACGTCGGCTGCGTGGGCGGCACTTGGATGCTCCCGGCGGACGCCGTGGCCGCCCGGGACTGGGCCCGCGTCGAGTCGCTGGCGCGGGCCGCGGCGGGCCTCAGGGACGCAGGTGGGACGTGTCGTTGAAGAGCCGTACGCTCGCGTTGCCGTCCGCGTAGTACGCCACCGCCGACAGCGAGGCCGCCGACAGTTCCATGCGGAACAGGGACTCCGCCGGGGCACCGAGGGCGAGCCGCACGAACGTCTTGATCGGCGTGACGTGGGTGACCAGCAGGACCGTGCGGCCCGCGTAGGCGGCGACCAGCTTGTCCCGGGTGGCCGCGATGCGCGTCGCCGTCTCGGCGAAGCTCTCGCCACCGCCGGTGGGGTGGGCCTCCGGGTCGGCGAGCCAGGCGTTCAGGTCGTCCGGGTAGCGCTCGCGGACCTCGCCGAAGGTGAGGCCCTCCCAGGTGCCGAAGTCCGTCTCCTTGAGCCCCTCCTCGACGGTGACGTCGAGGCCGAGGCGCTCGGCGACCGCTCCGGCGGTCTGCCGGGTGCGGGTGAGGGGGGAGGCGAGGATCACCTCGATCGTGCCGCGGCGGGCGAGGGCGTCGGCGGCGCGCTGCGCCTGCTCCAGGCCGACGTCGGAGAGGGCGGGGTCGGTGCCGCCGCTGCCGGAGAAGCGTTTCTGGGGGGTGAGGGGCGTCTCGCCGTGGCGGAGGAGGACGAAGGTGGCCGGGGCGCCGAGATCGGGGGCCGAGCTCCAGCCGGGGGTCGCTACTTGGCTCGCGGCGCGGGTGTCGGCGGTGGCCTTGTCGGTCGTCGTCACAGTGCCGGTGCGTGGGGGCTGGTCGCGCAGTTCCCCGCGCCCCTTACGGGGCGCTGCCGGTGCCGTCGGCGACTCCGCCCGGCCCGACCGCTCAGCCCGTGCGTCAAGCTCCGCCGTAGACCCCGCAGCCGACCACTGTTCGCCCCGCTTGCCCGCGTCCATCGCCTCGTTCGCCAGGCGGTCGGCGTGCTTGTTCTCGGCTCTCGGGATCCACTCGTAGGTCACCCGGTCCGCCGGGAACACCCGTCCCGCCTCTGCCGCCAGGGGCTTCATGTCGGGGTGTCTGATCTTCCAGCGGCCCGTCATCTGCTCGACGACCAGCTTGGAGTCCATGCGGACGTGGACGACGGCGGCCGGGTCGAGGTCGTGCGCCGCGCGCAGGCCCGCCAGGAGGCCGCGGTACTCGGCGACGTTGTTGGTGACGACGCCGAGGTACTCGGCCGCCTCCGCCAGCGTCTCGCCGGTCGCCGCGTCGATGACCACCGCACCGTAGCCGGCGGGTCCCGGGTTGCCCCGTGAGCCGCCGTCCGCCTCGACGATGAACTCCCTTGCCACGTACGCCCCTTAAGTGTTCCTACAGACCCGACTCAGACGTGCGCACCAGGATGCGACGGCAGTTCTCGCAGCGCACCACCGTGTCGGGCGCGGCCGAGCGGATCTCGTTCAGCTCGGTGATGGCGAGCTCCTGGCGGCAGCCCTGGCAGCTGCGGGCGTACAGCTTGGCCGCGCCGATACCGCCCTGCTGCTCGCGCAGCTTGTCGTAGAGCTTCAGCAGGTCCGCGGGGACGGTGCCCGCGATGACCTCGCGCTCCTTGGTGACCGTGGCCGCCTCGGCGTCGAGCTCTCCGGACGCGGCGTTGCGGCGGGCGGTGGCCTCGTCGATCCGGCCCTGGACGGCGCCGGTCCGCTCGGTCAGTTCGGCGACCCGCTCCTGGGCGGACTCGCGGCGCTCCATGACCTCCAGGACGACGTCCTCCAGGTCACCCTGGCGCTTGGCGAGGGAGACGATCTCCTTCTGGAGGTTCTCCAGGTCCTTCGGGGAGGTGACCGCGCCGGAGTCCAGGCGCTGCTGGTCGCGGGCGGCGCGCTGGCGCACCTGGTCCACGTCCTGCTCGGCCTTGGTCTGCTCGCGGGCGGTGTCGCTCTCCTCGGTCTGCGCGGCCACCAGCAGGTCGCGCAGCTGGGTGAGGTCCTTCGTCAGCGAGTCGATCTCGGCGTGTTCGGGCAGCGACTTCCGCTTGTGCGCCAGCTGCTGGAGGCGGACGTCCAGGGCCTGGACGTCGAGGAGTCGGATCTGGTCGGCGGGCGCGGCGTTCAGTTGGGGGCTCCAAGGGAGGGGGTATGGCTGGTCCAGGGGTCGGTGACCGTCTTGGAGACGTGCACCCGAAGGTCCCAGCCGTTGCGGTCGGAGATCTCGTCGAGCTGGGCTGCGGCCAGCTCGCACCAGGGCCATTCGGTGGCCCAGTGCGCCGCGTCGAGCAGCGCGAGGGGGCTGTGGGCTACGGCTTCGGAAGCCGGGTGGTGGCGCAGGTCCGCCGTCAGGAAGGCGTCCACGCCGGCGGCGCGTACGACGTCGAAGAGGCTGTCGCCGCTGCCGCCGCTGACGGCGATCGTACGGACGAGGGCGTCGGGGTCGCCGGCGACGCGGATGCCCTGCGCGGTGGCGGGGAGGCGCTCGGCCGCCCTGCGTGCGAGTTCGCCGACGGTGACCGGGTGGTCCAGTTCGCAGACGCGGCCCAGGCCCCGGCGGCCCTCCGGGTCGGTGGGGTCCGGGACGAGGGGGCGTACCACCCGCAGGTCCAGGGCGCCCGCGAGCGCGTCGGAGACGCCCGGGTCGGCGGTGTCGGCGTTGGTGTGGGCGACGTGCAGCGCGATGTCGTTCTTGATGAGGGTGTGCACCACGCGGCCCTTGAAGTGGCTCGCCGCGACCGTCGTCGTACCGCGCAGGTAGAGGGGGTGGTGGGTGACCAGCAGGTCGGCGCCCAGCTTCACCGCCTCGTCGACGATGTCCCGCACCGGGTCCACGGCGAACAGGACCCGGGTGATCTCCTGGTCGGGGTCGCCCACGACGGTGCCGACCGCGTCCCAGGACTCGGCCCGCTCGGCGGGCCACAGGTTCTCCAGCGCGGCGATGACTTCTGACAGACGGGGCACGGGGAAAGGCTACCTGCCTGTTCCCCGGGGCCGTACCTGCTCGCCCACGGGAGGCAACGTCCAGCACACCCGTCCCCGTTTCCTCAGGCGAATCGCCGAGTGTGCACCCGTATGTGTGAAGCCGTGTGCCGCCGCTCCCCGTCTGTGCGTACGAAAACTAGCTTCGTTGCCGGAGGTGACCGAGCGATGACGGTCTGTGCGATCGAACCCTCGGCTGCGGACGAGGACGACAGCGCGCCGAGAGCGGGCTGCACCATCACGGCGGACGGGGCGTACGCGGCCCGGCTGGTCCAGCAGGAAGGTTCCTGGTACCCGGAGCGGTGGACGCTGGACGGCTTCGAGCCGTACGCCGTGCCGCTGCCCGGCAACCAGCCCGAGGAGCCGGGCACGGAGGTGCAGCCGATGGGCGACGGGCGGGTGCTCATCCACCGGCGGGTGGACGGGCGGCACCACTTCGCCCTGCTCTATCCGACCGGGCCCGGCACCGGTGAGCTGCCGCTGGGTGCGGTGGAGTGCCCGGACCCGGGGACCTCGCTGCGGCTGCTGCCGCCCGCACCCGGCGGCCGCGACGCGTGTGCGCTGGCCGTGGGGGAACGCTCCTCCACCGTGTGGCTGGTGACGGGCGGGGCCTTCGGGCCGGAGCGGCTCGCGGTGGTTCCGGGGCGTTGTTCGGGCGGGGTGTGGCTGGACCGGGGCGGGCGGATGCTGGCCCTGGACCGGGAGCTGGGCGGGCGGACCAAGGCGGTCGTGGTCGATCTGGAGCGGGGCGGCGAGGTGTCGCCGCTGCTGCAGATCGCGGCGGACAGCGACGACCGGCTGCTGGTCGCCGACCCGGACAGCGGGCTGATCCTGGTCGGCTCGGACGCGCCCTCCCCCGGGCAGGAACGGTTGGGCTGGGGTGTCCTCGGCAGCACGCTGCCGGTGCGCTTTCCGGAGAGCCTGCGGCTGGCGGAGTGCACGGTGACGCCGTTCGCGATCCAGCCGGGGCTGGTGCTGATGCCGGAGAGCTGCGGGGTGGCGCTGCGCATGGACGGTCCGTTCGGCAGCTGGGTCGGCGCCTGGCGGCCGAGGGACCGCGGGGTGTGCCATCTCCCGGCGCCGGAGGGGTGGTTGGCCGGCGCCGGGCTGTGGACGCAGGACGGGGTGCTGCGGCTGCCGTACGCCACGGGGGAGGTCCCGTGCGGCGTGGCGGAGGTCGCGGTGCCCTGGGGGGAGACGGGGGAGTACGGGGGGCCGGGGGACGCGGGCCCGGGGGATCCGGTTCGGGACGGCACGGCTGCCGGGGCGTCGGGTACGCCCGGGGAGCCGGCGGAAACGGATCCTCCGGAGCCTGTCGTGGCCCGGCCGGTGCCCTTGCAACAGGCTCCGCTGGGGCGGCTCGTAACGAAGTAGAGAAGGCTTGTAACGAAGTAGCACCGGTCGGCGTGGCCGCCTGGATTCGCCCCGCGGTGGGTTGGTTAAACTCGCCGCGCTGTAAGAAAGATCATGTTGACGGGGTGAATTCTTCCGATGAGCGACACCAGCACGTCTCAGCACCTGTCCGCCGGCCTGCAGGAGTCCGACAGCCACGGCAAGCACCGTGGTCCGGTCTCGGCCCAGGACGGCGAATCGGCCCCGAGCGGCCGGCACCGCAAGCCGGAGCCGGCCGAGACCGCGGCCTGACGGTTCGTACGACAGCGGCTCCGCCCCTCTCGGGGTGGGGCCGCTGTCGTTTGCCGTACTACTGCCGTTTCAGCCCCAGTACCTCCGCCGCCGCGAAGGTCTCCCCCGGCGGCCGGTCGGCGTAGTGCGGGGTGAGCAGGGCGTCGAGTTCGTCGTAGCTGAAGGTGTCCTGCTTGCTGTCGAACCTGGCCTGGACCCGCGGCCGTTCGACGATCGCGACCATGCCGCCGTGCACGACCAGCAGCTGGCCGTTGATCAGCTCGGCGGCCGGGGACGCCAGGTAGCCGACGAGCGGGGCGACATGCTCGGGGGCGAGCGGGTCGAGGCCCTCGGCGGGCCGTTCGAACCCGGCGAAGACGTCCTCGGTCATCCGGGTGCGGGCGCGCGGGCAGATCACGTTGGCGGTCACGCCGTACTTGGCGAGGGCGAGGGCGGTGGAGGTGGTCAGGCCGACGATGCCGCCCTTGGCGGCCGCGTAGTTGGGCTGGCCCGCGGAACCGGCGAGGAAGGCCTCGGAGGAGGTGTTGACGATCCGGCCGTACACCTTCGCACCGCCGGCCGCCTTGGACCGCTCCCGCCAGTGCGCGGCCGCGAAGCGGGTGGTGTTGAAGTGGCCCTTGAGATGGACCCGGATCACCGAGTCCCACTCGTCCTCGGTCATGGAGAAGACCATGCGGTCGCGCAGGATGCCGGCGTTGTTGACGAGGATGTCCAGCTTTCCGTACTGGGTTGTCGCCAGGGTGAGAAGGTCTCGCGCCTGTGAGAAGTCCGCGATGTCCCCGGTGTGGGCGACGGCCCGGCCGCCCGCCGCGCGGATCTCCTCGGCGACCTGTTCGGCGGGGCCGGTGGAGGCCGTCCCCGAGCCGTCCCGGCCCGGCTGTCCGAAGTCGTTGACGACGACGGCCGCGCCCAGCCGGGCCAGTTCGAGCGCCTCGGCCCGGCCGAGCCCCCGGCCGGCGCCGGTGACGATCGCACTGAGCCCTTCGAGCGGCTTCTCCGGCAACGACCCCTCCGGTAGTGGCTTCTCCGGCAGCGGCCTCTCCGGCAATGACCTCTCCGACATACGGTGGCCCCTCAGATCTCGATGCAGGTGCGCAGCGCCGTGCCGGTGCGCATCTGGTCCAGGGCTTCGTTGATCTCCGCCAGCGGCACCCGGTGGGTGATCAGGCCCTCCAGGTCGATGCGGCCGGCCCGCCACAGGGCGATCGTGCGCTCGTAGGAGCCGACCACGTCGCCGCCGCCGTACATCGACGGCAGGATCCGCTTCTCGTCGAAGAACAGCTCGAACATGTTGAGCTGGAGGAAGTCGTCCATGGCACCCGCGCCGACGACCACGAGGGTGCCGCCGCGGCGGGTGTTCTCGTACGCCGTGCGGGCGGTGGCGGACCTGCCGACGACCTCGAAGACGTAGTCGAAGCCCTCGCCGGCGGTGACCTCCTGCTTGGCGCCGGGCAGTTCGTCGGGCGAGACCGCCCTGGTCGCCCCGAACCCGATCGCGGCCTCGCGCCGGGACGCGACCGGGTCGACGGCGACGATCTCGGCCGCCCCCTTGAGCCGTGCCCCCTGGATCGCCGAGATCCCGACCCCTCCGCACCCGATCACGGCGACCGACGAACCGGCCTCCACATCGGCCGTGTTGAGGGCCGCGCCGAGCCCGGTGGTGACCCCGCAGCCGATCAGCGCGGCGATGTCGAAGGGCACGTCGTCCGGGATCGGCACCGCGCACCCGGCGTCGACCACGACCTCCTCGGCAAAGGTGCCGGTGCCCGCGAAGCCGAAGACGTCACCGCCGGGGCGCCTGAAGTTGGGGGTGCCGGCGTTCATGAACCCGGCCAGGCACAGCTCGGTCTGCCCGCGCCTGCAGGCCGGACAGGCCCCGCAGGCCGGCAGCCAGCAGACGACGACCCGGTCGCCGGGCTTGACCCGGGTGACGCCCTCCCCCACCTCCAGGACCTCGCCCGCGCCCTCGTGGCCCGGCACGAACGGGGCCGGCTGCGGCAGCACCCCGTTCATCGCCGACAGGTCCGAGTGGCACAGCCCGGTGGCGCGCACCCGGATCCGCACCCTGCCGGGGCCGAACCCGACCGCCTCGACGTCGTCGAGGACCTCAAGCTTCTCCTGGCCTATCTCCTGCAGTACGGCTGCGCGCATGGTGCGGCTCTCCCCTCGACTGCGTTCCGGAACAAAGTGGATCAAACTGGCTCGAGCTGGATCAGGAGTGTTCGACGATCGTGTCGGCGAGGACGGGCGCGTCGTCCCGCTCCACGGCTCCGACGGCCACGCGGACCTGCGCGTCGCCCCGCCACATGCGGATGCGCAGGGTCTCCCCCGGGTAGACCACCCCGGCGAACCGCGTCGAGTACGACCGCACCCGGCTCACGTCCCCGCCGAGCAGCGTGTCCACGACCGCCTTGAGCGTCATGCCGTAGGTGCACAGTCCGTGCAGGATGGGCCGGTCGAAGCCGGCGAGCTTGGCGAACTCCGGGTCGGCGTGCAGCGGGTTGTAGTCGCCGGAGAGGCGGTAGAGCAGAGCCTGGTCCTCGCGGACCGGCCGCTCGACGGTCCGGTCGGGGTCGCCGGCGGGCGGGTCGAGCCGCGCGGACGGGCCGCGGTCGCCGCCCCAGCCGCCCTCTCCCCGTACGAAGATCTGCGCGTCGTTGGTCCACAGCGGGCCGTCGGCGTCCGCGACCTCGGTGCGCATCACCAGGACGGCCGCCTTGCCCTTGTCGTACACGGCGGCGATCCGGCCCGTGGCGGTGGCCGTGCCCCGCACGGGGAGGGGGCGGTGGACGGTGAGCGACTGGCCGCCGTGCAGCACCTTGGCGAGGTCGACGTCGACGCCGGGCATGGACAGTCCGCTGATCACCCCGGGCGAACCGGCCCCCGCGACGGTGGCGAAGCTGGGCAGGACGTGCAGCCGGGACTCCAGGGTGTAGCGCAGTTCGTCGGGGTCGGTGGCGGGGCGGCCCGCACCGATGCCGAGGTGGTAGAGCTGGACGTCCCGGCGCTCCCAGCGGATCTCCCCGGACCGGGGTTCGGCGGCGAGGGCCTTGGCTGCGTCGATGGGCATACGGCTCCTGAGGTGTCTCAAGACCTCGGCGCGACCGTCCGCACCGTCGGCCGCACCGAGGTCGTCCACGGGGCGGGTCCAAGGGGGTGTCCCTAGAACGCGTTCCAGTCCAGCGCCCCTTGTATAGCCGAGCGCTCCACACTTGTGAAGGCTCCTGACACAGTGTCAGATTCAGTCGTGCCGGGCCATGACATTTGTCATGCGCGAGTCCGTACAAGAGCATCTGCCGCGCGGGAGCCCGGTTCCGTAGCGTCGTAGCCATGACATGGACAGGTGGGACAGCAGGCCCGACAGAGCGTGCCGTGTCCTTCGCGGGGGCGGTCAAGACCTTCGGGACGGTACGCGCGGTGGACGGGGTGGACCTGGAGATAGGGCGCGGTGAGACGGTCGCGCTGCTCGGCCGCAACGGCGCGGGCAAGTCGACGACGATCTCACTGCTGCTGGGGCTGAACACGCCCGACGCCGGCACGGTCGAACTGTTCGGCGGACAGCCGGCGAAGGCCGTACGCGGCGGGCTGGTCGGAGCGATGCTCCAGGAGGCACGGGCGGTGCCCCGGGTCACCGTCGGCGAGCTGGTCACCTTCGTGGCCCGGCGCTACCCGACGCCGATGCCCGTCGCGCAGGCCCTGGAGCTGGCCGGTATCGGCGAGCTGTCCGGGCGCCGCGTGGACCGTCTGTCGGGCGGCCAGACACAGCGCGTGCGGTTCGCCGTGGCACTGGCCGGGAACCCGTCGCTGGTCGTCCTGGACGAGCCGACCGCCGCCCTGGACGTGGAGGCGCGGCACGCGTTCTGGCGCTCGATGCGGGCGTACGCCCGGCGCGGCCACACCGTCCTGTTCTCCACGCACTACCTGGAGGAGGCGGACGCGCACGCCGACCGCATCCTCGTCATCGACCGCGGCCGGATCGTCGCGGACGGCACCGGCGATCAGCTCAAGCGGGCGGCCGGCGGCAGCCTCGTCTCCTTCGACCTGGCGGCCCGCTCCACCGAGGGCCTGGCGCAGCTGCCCGGCGTGCGCTCCCTCGAAGTGCGCGGCGACCGCGCGCTGCTGCGCACCGACGACTCGGACGCGACCGTGATCGCGCTGGCCGCCCGGAACGCGATCCGCAGCCTGGAGGTCACCCCCGCCTCCCTCGACGACGCCTTCCTGGCCCTGACGTCCGGCCCGCGAACCGCAGACGGCGTACTGCCCGACCCGCTGCCCCGCGAAGCCGCCCCGAACGGCACCTCCCCCGCCCGCACCGCCGCTGAGACGGAGACCGTCTGATGCTCGACTACCTGCGCCTCGAAGTACGCCGGACGCTGCGCGACGTCGGCTTCGTGATCGGCGGGATCGCGATGCCGGTGATGATGTACCTGCTGTTCACCAACCTGGGCGGCGACGACAGCGGCTACCGGACCCAGGCCATGGTCGGCATGGCCGCCTACGGCGCGGTCGGCTCCGCCCTCAACACCGGCGGCGGGGTGGCCGAGGACCGGGCGATCGGCTGGCTGCGGCAGCTCCGGGTGACCCCGATGACCCCGCGCCAGGTCGTCCTCGGCCGGGCGCTGACCGGCTCGGTGACCGTACTGCCCGCGATCCTCGCGGTGCTCCTGGCGGGCGGCCTGGTCAACGGCGTACGGCTGGACGCCTGGCAGTGGGCGGGGATCGCGCTGCTGCTGTGGCTGGGCTCGATCCCCTTCACCCTGCTCGGCCTCGCCAACGGCTACGGCCTGACCGCCCAGACCACCGGCGTGGCGAACATGGCCTGCAACCTGGGGCTTGCCGTGGTCGGCGGCCTGTGGTTCCCGGTCAGCCTGTTCCCCGGCTGGTTGCGCGCCGTCTCGGAGTACACCCCGACCAACCGCTTCGCCGAACTCGGCACCTCCGTCGCCGACGGGCACACCCCGGCACTCGGCGCGATCGCGGTCCTGACGGCTTGGCTGTTCGCGTTCGGTTCGTACGCTGTGGTGGCGTACCGCCGGACCGGGCGGACCGTGTGACCGGGGGAGCGAGAGAGATGTCCTGGATGCGAGGGATCACCTGCCAGACACGCCGCTGGCGGGTGGCGCGGGCTCAGTGGAAGGCCGACAGGGCGGAGTTCAGGGCCGCGCAGAAGGAGGCGCGCCGCAAGGGCGAGTGGCCCGAGAACCCGGGTCCGCCGCCGACCGGCTTCTCCCTGCTGCCGTGGCTGCTGCTGGGGCTGGGCTCCTTCTCCAACCTCCTCCAGGGCAAGACCCCCAACCCCTGGATCGGCGGCCTGGGCCTGTTCGCCTTCAACTCCCTCTACATCTACGTCGTGTTCCGCTCCTTCGTGAAGGAGAAGCGCGAGGCGGTCTCGACGCGGGTGGCGCTCGGCCTGATGGGCCTGCTCACCTGCGGCCTGGCCCTCGGCTACGGCGGCAGCTGGCTGTACTTCTTCCCGCTGCTCGGCCTCGCCACCGGGGCCTGCCTGCGCGGCCCGCGGCTGGGTCAGATCGGCCTGTCGCTGACCGCCCTCGCGGCGGCGGTCTCCGTGTTCCGGGCGGGCTGGGACGCGATCAACGTCGCCTACGGCACCTTCCTGTCCACCATGGTGACCGCCGCGATCCTCTCCCTGTCCGAGGCGGTAAGGGAGCTGCGCGCCGCCCGCGAGGAGCTGGCCCGGCGCGCGGTGGAGAAGGAGCGGCTGCGCTTCTCCCGGGATCTGCACGACCTGCTCGGGCACACCCTCTCGGTGATCGTCGTCAAGTCGGAGGCGGCCCGGCGCCTCGCCCCCCGTGACATGGACGCGGCCCTCTCCCAGATCTCCGACATCGAGTCGGTGGGCCGGCAGGCGCTCACCGAGATCCGCGAGGCGGTCACCGGCTACCGCGAGGGCAGCCTGGCCACGGAACTCGACCGGGCCCGCTCGGTCCTCTCGGCGGCGAGCATCGAGCCGGTCGTCAGGCAGACCGGGACGCCGCTCGCCCCGCAGACCGAGACACTGCTGGGCTGGGTGGTGCGCGAGGCGGTCACCAACGTGGTCCGGCACAGCGACGCCACCCACTGCGAGATCACCGTCGACAGCGGCGCCGAGCGGGTCCGGCTGACCGTCAGCGACGACGGCACCGGCGCGAGTGCCGCCGAGCCCCGCCGTGCGGGCGTCGGCGGCACCGGTCTGAAGGGGCTGACCGAGCGCCTCGCGGCGGCGGGCGGCTCTCTCGAAGCCGGCCCGTCGCCACGCGGCGGTTTCGCGGTCACCGCTCAACTCCCCACCGAGTCGGTGGAGTTGCTGACCGCTATGACGGTGGCAACTACGGCGCCCAGGGCGAGCTGACGACCCAGCTCACGTCGTCGGTCCACGAGGTGGCGCTGTCCCAGGCGTTGGAACCGCCGTCGCTCGCTATGTAGACGTTGTAGTTGTAGTGGCGCAGATATCGCGTCGGGTAGTTGTACGAGGCGAACGAGGTGCCCGTGCCGCTCTTGCCGGTCTCCGGGCAGAACGTGGCGTCGGCTCTGAACGTGGCGGTGCCGTCCATGGGCTGCCGCAGGAGCTTGAAGTTGTAGTGGCGCAGGAAGTCGCCCGGGTAGTTGCGCGACTCGAAGGAGACGCAGGAGCTGCTCGCCAGTCCGCGGCGGACGATCCAGGTGGCGTCGTTCTTATCCAGGGCGGAGCTGCTGGAGGTGATGGCGGAGAGGACGGCCGCGTTGGCCTGGTGGCGGACGTAGTCGGTGGTGCAGCAGGACGTCGTGGCCTTCAGGGAGATCTCCGAGCCGGGGCTGAGCGTGCCGGTGGAGCCGGTCGCGCCGCCGTAGCCGACGGAGACGATGTTGGACTGGACGGCGTTGTCGGCGGCGTCGGTCGGGATGCCGGAGGTCATCACGCCCTCGAAGAACGAGCCGATGGAGCCGTTGCTGTTGTCACCGCCGGTGCCGAGGACGATCGCGCCCTCCTGGTGCATGGGCGAGTAGCCGCTGGTGGTGGGCTCACCGCCGGAATACGTGGTGGTGAGACCGCCGGATTGCGCGTTTCCCCATTTCAGTGCGAAATGGTCCTGGCCGTTGTTCTTCAGCAACGCGGTGACGAAAGGTGTCGCGCCCGTGCCCGTGTTGGAGGAGTTGGTGCTGTAGCCGAGGTTGGACTGGAACAGCCCGTTCTCCAGGTCCGCCTGCACCCAGGGCCCCGAGCCGTAGCAGGGCGCGAACCAGCACTCGGTGCCGAAGTTGATGGCGTCCATGTGGCCGTTGCCGGTGTCCTTGTTGTTGGTCTCGGCGTTGCCGTAGTCGAAGCAGCAGCTGCCGTTGACATGGGTGCCGGAGGTGACCATGTACATCCCCTCGGCGGCGCCGTTGGTGGCGACACCGGAGGTGGAGTTGTCCCGGTAGCCCATGCCGGCCGAGATCTCCAGGCCGTAGACCTGGTGCCCGCCGACGGTCACCGGCAGCGCGTCCGCCGGGGCCCCGACATCGGCCGCGCCGGCCCCGCCGGCGCCCTCGACGGTGAGGTCGTTGTGCCGGCTGGACTGGTCGTAGATCTTGGTGACGATGCAGGTCGTACCGGAGCAGAAGGAGTCCTGCGCGGCGGCGTTGGCGTATCCGCCGGTGGCCAGCAGGCCGATGTTCGCGGTGGCGCTGTCGGAGGCGCGCTGCACCTGGTAGAGGGATCCGCTGTACGACGAGTACAGCGCCCGGACCATGCTGTGCGCGGCCACGCACGGCGTGCCGGCGGTGGCGTAGACGTCACAGGGCAGCGAACCCGCGGCGGCGGCCTGCGGGGCACCGGCCCCGACGACGAGCGCGGCGACGGTCGCGAAGGCCGCGAGTGCGGAGAGCACGGCTCTCCTGACTCGTGACGGACAGGAGCGCAGGGCTCGTAGGGACACTGAGAACACGATGCACCTCTTCTTCGGTTCCTCGTAGGGCGGTGCGGGTGGGTGGTCGGTATACCGAACGCCGTTCGACCGAAATACCGAACCTATTCAGCGGTCGAAATACCGACCATTGGACGGGAATTCAGAGAATTGCAGAGGTGATTGTTTGAGCACGGTCAACCGCCGTCAAGCCCTGCGGCGCGGAACAATGACCACTCTTTAATTCCCGGGCCTGCGGCTAGGCTTGGGCCGTGTACGAGCCTGCGAACGAGATGCCCCGGGACCACCGGCCGGCCAAGTCCATCAGGGTGCTGCTCGCCGAGGACCAGGGCATGATGCGCGGGGCCCTCGCCCTGCTGCTCGGGATGGAGCCGGACATCGAGGTCGTCGCGCAGGTCGGGACAGGTGACGCGATCGTGGACGCCGCGCTGGCCCACCGGCCTGACGTGGCCCTCCTCGACATCGAACTGCCGGGCATCAGCGGCCTGGACGCGGCGGCGGAGCTGCGCGACCAGGCGCCCGACTGCCGGGTGCTGATCCTGACCACCTTCGGCCGGCCCGGCTATCTGCGTCGGGCCATGGAGGCCGGCGCGGCCGGCTTCCTCGTCAAGGACGGTCCGGTCGAGGACCTGGCCCGGGCGATCCGGCAGGTGCTCACCGGGGACACCGTGGTCGACCCGGCGCTCGCGGCGGCCGCGCTCAGCGCCGGGCCGAATCCGCTCACCGCCCGCGAGTGCGACGTCCTGAAGGCGTCCGTGGACGGCGCGACCGTCGCCGACATCGCGGCGAAGCTGCATCTGTCGGAGTCGACGGTCCGCAACTACCTGTCCGCCGCGATCGGCAAGACCGGCACCCGCAACCGCACGGAGGCGGTACGGGAGGCACGGCAACAGGGCTGGCTGTGACCTCCCACCACGCTCCGCGGCGCTACTTCGTCACCTCCGCCGACTTGTAGGCGGTGCCCTGCGGGGCCACGCAGACGAACCAGTTGGCTCCCGGGTAGTCGCGGACCGGCCGGAGCTCCGACTCCCCGGAGTAGGACGGGGAGTCGGCGGAAACGCGCGTGACCCGGGTCGAGGTGCCGTCCTTCCAGTGGCAGGTGACCTCCGCGGCGGTCGTGGCGACCTTGCCGACCACCAGCCGGTCGGCGCTCGCCGGATCGTCACCGAGCCTGGCGGCGGCGGCGTCCAGGTCGGTCCCCGAGAGCGGCTCCACCTCCCGCACCGTGTTGAACATGACCACCTGGCGGCGGAATCCGTCGTAACTGCGGGCGGCGAAGAAGGATGTCTTGCCGATCAGGTCGGCGGGCTTGTCCGCGTCCGCGGGCTGGAGCCCCCAGTCACCCATCGCCTTCCACTGCTTCTCGGCCTCGGCACGGGTGAGCGGCGCGCCCCACACCATGACCCCGACGCCCCACTTCTTGCCCTGGTAGCTGCCCAGCGCCAGGTCCGTCGACTCGGGTGTGTACACATGGCGCGCCTCCGGTGACACGGGCCGGACCGCCACCTCACCGCCCCGGTCCCCGTGACCCCCGCCCGGCAGCCCCGTCACCGCCAGCGTCCCCGCCGTCGCGCCGACGGCCAGCGCCAGCGCCGTGGCCCCCGTCACCGCCCACCGTCGGGCCCGGCGTCGCCTGCCGCCGCGCATCACCGCCTGGACAGGGGCTATGCCGATCTCGACCTCGTCCGCGGCGTCCGCGAGGAGGAGGGCGATGTCCGACTCCGTCTGTGTCATGCCGTGGTTCTCCCGGTTCGCGCTCATCAGCCACGCCCTCCCTGCGTCACCATCTCGGCCAGTCCCGGTATGGCACGGAGTTTCGCGATCCCCTTGGCCGCGTTGCTCTTGACCGTGCCCACCGAGCAGCCCATCGCCTCCGCCGCCTGGGTCTCCGTCAGGTCCTCCCAGTAGCGCAGCACCACCGCCTCCCGCTGCCGCGGCGGCAGTTGGGCGAGTGCCTTGAGCAGGGCGCTGCGGTCGTCGGCCTGGGCGATCCGGTCCCCCGTGTCGGGCACCTCGCGGACCAGGCCCGAGTCGTCCCTGGGCGCGAGGAACTCCTTGAGTTTCCTTCTGTGCCGGCGTGCGTGCGCGTTGATCATCACGCGCCGTACGTACGCCTCCGGATCATCGGCCGAGCCGACCTTGCGCCAGGCCACGAAGACCTGTTCGAGCGTCGACTGGACCAGGTCCTCGGCGGCGTGCTGCTCCCCCGTGAGGAGAAAAGCCGTACGCATCAGCCGCGGCCAGCGGCCGGTCATGAAACTCTGGAACTCCTCGTTCCGAGCGTTCTCCCGCTCCCCCATGGGCACCTCCTAGATGTAATGAGGAGTCCACGAGCCGCCCGGACCGTTGCCTCATCCGGCGGACGTCGGCGAAATTCTTCCCGGCAGCCACAGCAGCATCAGCACCGCCCCGGTCAGCAGCACGCCGGTGCTGGTGCGGAAGGCCAGCGCGTACCCCTCGGTCAGGGCCGCGGCCCCGCCGTCCGTGCCGGTCCGGGCCGCCGCGAGCGTCGACATCACCGCGAGCCCCAGCGAACCGCCCATCGTGCGGGAGGTGTTGATGAGCCCCGAGAGCAGTCCGGCCTCCGCCGGCGCCGCCCCGGAGGTGGCCAGTGCGGCCAGCGGGGTCGCGGCCAGGCCCGCGCCGAGCATCATCAGGATCCCGGGGAGCATGATCGCCGTCAGGTAGGCGCCGTGCGGACCCATGGTCGACTGCCAGCCGAACCCGGTCGCCGCCACCAGCGTGCCCGCCACCGCCACCGTCCGCGCTCCCGCCCGCCGCATCAGCCGGGGCGCCGTCTTGGAGCCGACGAGCACCGCGACCGAGCTGGGTATCAGGGCGAAGCCGGCCTCCAGCGGGGAGTAGCCGAGGACGTTCTGGGCGTAGAGCGTCATGAAGTACCACATGCAGAACATCGCCGAACCGGACACCAGCATGGCCGCGTTGGCCGACGCCACCGTCCGCCGCGCCAGCAGGCCGAGCGGCATCAGCGGGGCCGCCGTACGCGCCTCGAGGGCCAGGAACAGCCCGAGCAGCGCGAGCCCGGCGGCCAGCGGGACCAGGGTGGCGGCCGACGTCCATCCCTTGGCCTCGGTCTGCGAGACGCCGTACGCCAGGGTCGCCAGGCCCGCCGTCACCAGCAGCGCGCCGGGCAGGTCGAGCCGCCGTCCGGCCCCGGCCCGGCTCTCCGTCAGCCACACCACGGACCCGGCGAGGACCAGCGCGCCCACCGGCACGTTGATCAGCAGCACCCAGCGCCAGGACAGCACGTCCACCAGCACCCCGCCGACCAGCCCGCCGGCGGCGCCGCCGCCGGCACCGACCGCCGTCCAGGTGGCGATCGCCCGGGCCCGGGCCGGACCCTCCGGCACGGCGGCCGTGAGCAGGGTCAGCGTCGAGGGCGCCAGCACCGCCGCGCCCAGTCCCTGCACGGCCCGGGCGAGCAGCAGCTGCCAGCCGTCCTGGGCGAGGCCGCCGCCGAGCGAGGCCAGCGTGAACAGACCGAGCCCGACCAGGAACATCCGCTTACGGCCGTAGAGGTCACCGGCCCGCCCGCCGAGCAGCATGAACCCGGCGAAGGCGATGGCGTACGCGTTCACCACCCACTGCAGGCCGGACGCGCTCAGCCCCAGGTCCGCGCGCATCGACGGCAGCGCCACGTTCACCACGGACACGTCGAGCACCACCAGGAACTGCCCGGCGCACGCCAGCGCCACCACCAGCCAGGTGGGGGGTGCGGTACGGCGGGATATTCGTGAGGTGTCCGCGGCTTCGAGCATGACCGTCATGCTCTCAAGCCGGTTACGGTCCTTGCATCGGCTTTTCGGCCCACCTGGCCTCGGTCGTGCGGCCTACACCGCCCCGCACCGTGCCTTTCGCGGTCACACGGCCACACAGCCCCGCACCGCGCCCTTCGCCGTCGTAGGGCCTACACCGTCTTCCGGAGCATGGTCACCACCGCCGCGCCGCCCAGCCCGATGTTGTGCGCGAGCCCCACCCGTGCGCCCGGCACCTGCCGCTCCCCCGCCGTGCCCCGCAGCTGCCACACCAGTTCGGCGGTCTGCGCGAGGCCGGTCGCGCCCAGCGGGTGCCCCTTGGAGATGAGCCCTCCGGAGGGGTTCACCACCCAGCGCCCGCCGTACGTCGTCGCCCCCGACTCGACGAGCTTGCCCGACTCGCCCACCGCGCACATGCCGAGCGCCTCGTACGTCAGCAGCTCGTTGACGGAGAAGCAGTCGTGCAGTTCCACGACGTCGACGTCCTCGATGCCGAGCCCTGAGCGGTCGTACACCTGGCGGGCCGCCGCCCGTGACATCGGCTGCCCGACGGCGTCGATGCACGAGCCCGACGCGAAGGACTCCTCGGTGTCCGTCGTCATCGCCTGCGCGACGATCTCGACGAGGCCGGTGAGCCCGCGCCGTTCGGCGAACCGTTCCGAGACGACCAAGGCCGCCGCCGCGCCGTCGGAGGTGGGCGAGCACTGGAGTTTGGTGAGCGGGCGGTGGACGCTACGGGCGGCGAGGATGCCGGCCACGTCGTACACGTCCCGGAACTGGGCGTACGGGTTGTGCGCGGAGTGCCGGTGGTTCTTGGCGGCCACGGCCGCGAGCTGCGCCTCGGTGGTGCCGTAACGCTCCATGTGCTCGCGGGCCGCGTCGCCGAAGATCTGCGCGGTGGGCGGGGTCATCTCGAAACCGTGCCGGGCGGCCATGATCCCGTAGTGCCGGGCGACGGGAGACGTGGCGAAGTCCCCACCGTCCGCGCCGCTTCCGAGCGCGCCCTTCTTCATCTTCTCGAAGCCGAGGGCCAGGACGCAGTCGGCCGCGCCGCCCTCGACGAGCTGGCGGGCCAGCATCAGGGCGGTGGCGCCGGTGGCGCAGTTGTTGTTGACGTTGTAGACGGGGACGCCGGTGAGACCCAGCTCATAGGCGGCGCGCTGGCCGGCGGTGGAGGGCTGGAAGCAGTAGCCGACAGGAACCTGTTCCACATCGGCGTACGAGATCCCCGCGTCCGCGAGGGCGGAGCCACCCGCCTCCCGGACCATGTCCCAGTACTGCCAGTCACGGGTCTCGGGCTTCTCGAACCTGGTCATTCCGACCCCGGCGACATACGCCTTCGCAGCCCTGACGGCATTCATCGCGGCACTCATGGCGCGTGAGACTAGAACACGTTCCACAAATTGACCAGGGCCTGACGACAGATCAGAAACCCATGGGACGGTCAAGAATTCGTTAGCAGCTCGAAGCAACGGAATAGTTGCCTGTGCATACGAGGTTTACCCACCACTTATCCGCGGCGGATCCCGCCTCTCCCCGCTCTGCCCGTCACTCTCTTGGCCCGGAGGCCTCACTCAATGACGCACACGACCGACCAGCCCGCCCGGGGCGCCAGCGGGGCCGTGGTCCCGGTGCTCGCCTTCGCGGGCATCGTGGTCGCGGTGATGCAGACCCTGCTCGTTCCGGTGATCAAGGACCTGCCGCAGCTGCTGGGGACCGAGCCCAGCAACGCCACCTGGGTCCTGACCTCGACGCTCCTGTCGGGCGCCGTGGCCACTCCGATCATGGGCCGCCTCGGCGACCTGTACGGCAAGCGGCGGATGCTGATATTCAGCCTCTCCGTGATGGTGGTGGGTGCGCTGGTCAGCGCGCTCACCAGCGAACTGCTCACGATGATCGTGGGCCGTACCCTCCAGGGCTTCGCCATGGGCGCGATCCCGCTGGGCATCGGCCTGATGCGCGACATGCTGCCGCGCGAGAAGCTCGCCTCGGCGATGGCCCTGATGAGCTCCTCGATCGGCGTCGGCGGCGGCCTCGCGCTGCCCGCCGCGGCCCTGGTCGCGCAGCACGCCGACTGGCACGCCCTGTTCTACGGCGCCGCCGGCCTGGGCGTCGTGGCCATCGTCCTCACCCTCGTCGCGGTACCCGAGTCCCCGGCGCGCGCCGCGGGCACCTTCGACGTGCTGGGCGCGATCGGGCTCTCCGTGGGCCTGGTCCTCTTCCTCCTCCCCATCACCAAGGGCAGCGACTGGGGCTGGACCTCCGGCACCACGCTCGGGCTCTTCGCCGCCGCCGCCGTCATCCTCGTCCTGTGGGGCGTGATGGAGCTGCGGGTCAAGGCCCCGCTGGTCGACCTGCGCACCACCGCCCGCCCGGCGGTGCTCTTCACCAACCTCGCCTCGATCATGGTCGGGGTCAGCTTCTACGTCGTCTCGCTGGTCCTGCCGCAGCTGCTCCAGCTGCCGAAGGCCACCGGCTACGGGCTCGGCCAGTCGATGGTCACCGCGGGTCTGCTGGTCGCCCCGCTGGGCCTGACGATGATGTTCACGGCCCCCGTCTATGCCCGGCTGTCCGCCAAGTACGGCCCCAAGACCACCCTGATCCTCGGCATGCTGATCATCGGCATCGGCTACGGCGCGGGCATCGGCCTGATGAGCGCGGCCTGGCAGAGCCTGGTCATCGCCGTGGTGCTGGGCGCGGGCATCGGCCTCGCGTACTCCTCCCTCCCCGCCCTGATCGTCGGTGCGGTCCCCGCGTCGGAGACGGGCGCGGCGAACGGTCTCAACACCCTGATGCGGTCCATCGGTACGTCCGTGTCCAGCGCCGTCATCGGCATGGTGCTGGCCAACACGGCGAACCACGTGGGCGGCGTCGCCATCCCGACCATGCACGGTTTCCGGGTCTCCTTCCTGATCGCGACGGGCGCGGTGGCCGTGGGCCTGGTCCTCGCCCTGCTGCTGCCCAAGCGGAGCCGGCCGGCGGCGGAGGCCGCCCAGCACACGCAGCTGCGCGCGAGCAGCGACGAGGACGCCGCGCTGGCCAACGCCGAGGAGGTGCTGCGCGGCTTCCGCGGGCGCGTGCTCGACGCGGCGGGCGTTCCGGTGGCCCGCGCCAAGGTCACGCTGATCGACCGACGGGGGCGGCAGGCCGGGGCGACGCTGTCCGGCGCCGACGGTACGTACGCGCTCGCGGTGCCCACCGAGGGGGCGTACGTGCTGGCCGCGAAGGCACTGGGGCACGGGCCGTTGGCTTCCTCGGCGTCGCATGCGGGGGATGACCGGGCCGTTGACCTGGACCTTTCGTTGCCGGTAGAGGCTGTTACGGCCTAACGGGCGCGTTGTCGGCTGCGGGTGTGTGGGGGCTGGTCGCGCCCACGCGGCGGAGCCGCACATCGACACAGTCCCGCGCCCCAAGGGCGCGCCGGCCCCGAGGACGTTGCATCCGCACCCCCTGTCGGACTCCGGCAGGGGGTGCGGCAGCATGGGTGGCCGGAACGTCGTACCACCGAAGGGACCCCCATGGCCGTGGCCGCGCCCCAGCCCGAGACGCTCGCCGCGTTCGAGAAGGCCAAGGGGTTCATGCCCCTGCACGAGGGGCTGGCGCTGTACGCGGCCGCTGTCGAAGCCGGGGAACTCGGCCTCCCGCTCCTGGAGGTCGGGACGTACTGCGGGCGGTCCACCCTGCTCCTCGCCGACGCGGCGCGTGCCGCCAGGGTCACCGCTGTCACCGTCGACCACCACCGGGGCAGCGAGGAGCAGCAGCCGGGCTGGGACTACCACGACCCGGAGACCGTCGACCCGGAGCTGGGGCTGATGGACACGCTGCCCACCTTCCGGCGGACGCTGCACCGGGCCGGTCTTGAGGACCAAGTCGTCGCCCTGGTGGGCCGGTCCCCCCAGATCGCCTCCTTCTGGAACTCGCCCCTCGGCCTCGTCTTCATCGACGGCGGCCACACCGACGAGCACGCCACCGCCGACTACGAGGGCTGGGCCCCCCATGTGGCGCAGGGCGGGCTCCTGCTGATCCACGACGTCTTCCCGGACCCGGAGGACGAGTTCACCGGCCAGGCCCCCTACCGCGTCTACCTCCGCGCCCTGGAGTCGGGCGCGTTCACGGAGATCTCGGCGCAGGACTCGCTGCGCGTGCTGCGGCGAACGGGGGCGGGGATCTGAGGGCACGGCCGGAACCGGCGTCCCCTCCTGCCGGGGGCCGGTGTCACGCCGTCATCCCATCGGCCCTCTCGGACCGCGTGGACGCCGTGGACGGCCGCTAGGGTGGCTGATGTGTCGTACACAGCACCCGAATTCGATTCCCCGCAGCAGCGGCGCTCCCGGCGAGCGCCCATGACTGTCGCTCTCGCCGCGCTCGTGCCCGGTGCGCTGCTCGGATGGGTGGTGTTCGAGGGGGTGGGGAAGCCCGGTGGCAGTGGCGGCGGGGAGGCGAACGCGGCGGCGCCTCGGTCGGCGCCCGTGTCGCCCGGCGATGACGCCAAGGTGCCGAGCCCCAGTGCGGCTCCTCCGCTCAAGGGCAAGGTCGTCGTCATCGACCCGGGGCACAACCCGGGCAACTTCCAGCACACGACCGAAATCAACCAGAAGGTGGATATCGGGACGAACTGGAAGGAGTGCGACACGACGGGGACGGCCACCAACGCGGGTTACAGCGAGGCGCGGTTCACGCTCGACGTCGCGCACCGGCTGCGGGCGCTGCTGGAGAAGGAGGGCGCCACGGTGAAAATGACCCATGACGGGGACCGGCCCGTCTGGGGCCCGTGCGTGGACCAGCGGGCGAAGATCGGGAACGACGCGCACGCGGACGCGGCCATCTCCATCCACGCCGACGGGGCGCCCGAGGGCGACCGCGGCTTCCATGTCATCCTCCCGGCCACCGTGCACTCCGGCGGCGCCGACACCCGCCCGATCGTCGGCCCCTCGCGCACCCTCGGCGAGCACATCGAGAGCGATTTCGCGAAGGCGACCGGCAGTTCTCCGTCCAACTACGTCGGCAACGGCACCGGCCTCGACGTACGCAAGGATCTCGGCGGTCTCAACCTGTCAACGGTTCCCAAGGTGTTCATCGAGTGCGGCAACATGCGCGACAGCAAGGACGCGGCACTCCTGACGAGCGGGACCTGGCGGCAGAAGGCGGCGCAGGGAATGTCGGACGGCATCATCGACTTCTTGCACTGACCGCGACAGGCCTGCCGCGATCACGCTCGGATGTTCCTCAGATCACTTGTTGTCACACAACTCCCCCTGGCTGGCTCGATCCGACCAACAGTGATCGAACTTCCCGATCGCAAAGGGAACCAAAGGGGGAACACATGGGAACTCAGACCATGCGGCGCACTACCGTGGCGGTCGCAATGGCGATGTGCGCCGTGGGCGTCAGCGGCACGGCTCGTGCAGCCTCACCCGCCCCGGTGAAGCTCGACAACTCCACCGGCACGCAGGGGGTGAGCACCCGCTCCCAGGGTGACGGCCGTCTCTATCCGACCGAACTCGTCAACGTACGTTCCACCAGGAGCAAGTGCGGCAGCAAGCCGATCGCGGAAGCATCCGGACGGGGCAAGATAACGCTGCGGATCGACGAGACCCACTCCGTCAGCACGACACTGTCGAAGAACATCAAGGCGGAGTACAAGGCGATCAGTGTGGGTGTCGGCTGGGATGTCACCAAGTCGCGAAGCGTCACGGTGAGCGGCTCCAAGGAAGTACCGCGAGGCAAGTACGGCGTCCTCAAGGCGTACACAAGGTACTCGGGCAAGGAGTTCGACGTGCGGACATTCCCTTCGATCGGCGGCGATATCGTCCAACGGAACAAGAAGGCTTACAAGCCGATCGGAGTCTGCTACAAGTACAGCCAGCACTGACCGAAGCGAGATCCACTAAGCGCGTGAAGCGGCTGGTTCGAACCCGGGACGAGCCGCTTCACGCCGTCGGCTGTTTCCGGACCGGATGGCGCCCGGGCGGTCTCGGTCTTCACTGGTTCCCCAGGCGACGCAGGGGACATCTGAGGGAATCGTGAGTTTTCTGCGCGGTATGGCCATCGGCGAACAGGACCGGGCGGACACCTGATCGACCGGACGATAGTGTCCTTCCTACGATGAGAGGCCACACGCACGCCTCCTCCGCCGACGAGACGACCTACGAAGGACCTGAAGTGAATATCCGCTCCCTCACTAGAGGCGACGGCGTGGTGATCGGAGCAGCGGTGTTGCTGTTGATCGCGTCGTTCCTCGACAACTATTCGTACGACGGAGTGCCGGACAGCATCGACCTGCCGAGCCTCTGGTCGAGCGGACCGGTCCTCTTCAGCATCATCTTCGCGGGCATCGCGGGCGCCGCACTCGTCATCGTCTCGCGAACACTGCCGCAGCCGAGGAAGGTGGCCGGTCTGGATCTCGGTCCGTTCGGCGTGGCGTTCACGGTCTTCGCCGCATGGAGCGCGCTTGGCAATGTCATCGACCCGGCCGGCGCCGCCGACAACCTGTCCGGCTCCGCCAACGGCCCCAGCGCGGGCATGGGCCTCATCCTGGCCCTGATCGCCACCCTCGTCATGGCCGGCGCGGCCGTCGCGACCCCGCTCGTCCCCGCCCTCCAGGCCGGGCTCATCCCGGCTCCCAAGCCGCAGGCTCCGCAGCCCTACGGCGCCCAGCCGCCCGGCGGTTACGGCTACCCGGGTGCCGCCGCCCCGCAGCCCGGCCAGCCGTACGGCGCCCAGCCGCAGGCCGGTCAGCCGTTCGGCCAGCAGCAGCCCCCGGCCGCCGCACAGCAGCAGCCGGTCACCGCCGCACCCGACTTCTCCCCGTTCTGGTTCGCCGTCCCGGTGGCCCGGCCGCTGTTCGCGGAGGACGGCTCGACCGCGCCGATCGCCGAACTGGCGCCCGGCACCTGGTACTTGGCCGTCGAGCAGCGCGGCGGCGCGCTGGTGGCGCAGACCCAGGACGGCCGCCGTGGCGTGCTGCAGGACACCTCCGGGATCCAGCGCGGCTGATCCGCACAGGACCGCGTACGGCCCCTCTCCCTTCCGGGTGAGGGGCCGTTGTCGTACAGTCCGGAACTCGGTCTGACATACCGTCAGGAGGCTGGCATGCGGCTCGGGTTGGCACTCGGATACTGGGGGCGGGGGCCCTCCCCGGACCATGTGCCGCTGGCGCGGGAGGCGGAGCGGCTCGGGTACCACTCGGTGTGGACGGCGGAGTCCTGGGGCTCGGACGCGTTCACGCCGCTCACCTGGATCGCCGCGCAGACGTCGACGATCATGCTGGGTACGGCCGTTGCCCAGATGGCGGCCCGCTCGCCGACCACCACCGCGATGCACGCGCTGACCCTGGACCACCTGTCGGGGGGCCGGGTGATGCTGGGGCTCGGCCTGTCCGGGCCGCAGGTCGTGGAGGGGTGGTACGGCCGCCCGTTCCCGAAGTCGCCGCTGACCGCGACCAGGGAGTACGTGGACGTCGTACGGCAGGTGCTGCGGCGGGAGGGGCCGGTGGAGTCGGCGGGGCGCTTCCACTCCCATCCGTACCGGGGGCCGGACGCCACCGGTCTCGGCAAGCCGCTGAAGCCGATCACCCACCCTCTCCGGGCCGACCTGCCGGTCCTGCTCGGCGCCGAGGGGCCGAAGAACGTCGCCCAGACGGTCCGGATCGCCGACGGCTGGCTGCCGCTGTACTGGGCGCCGAGCCGACCCGAGGTGTACGGGCCCGCGGTGGCCGAGCTGCCGGAGCGCTTCCTGGTCGCCCCGATGGCGCAGGTGAAGGTCTGTGACGACGTGGCCACCGGGCTGCTGCCCGTGAAAGCCATGCTCGGCTTCTACATCGGCGGGATGGGCCACGCGGCCCGCAACTTCCACGCCGACCTCATGGCGCGCATGGGGTACGAGGAGGAGGCGCGGCGGATCCAGGAACTGTTCCTGTCCGGGCGGCGCGAGGAGGCCGTGCTGGCCGTGCCGGACGCGTTCGCCGACGAGATCTCGCTGGTCGGCCCGCGCGAACGCATCGCCGAGCGGCTGGAGTCGTGGCGCAAGAGCCCGGTGACCGACCTGCTGGCGCTGGCCCCAGACCCGCACACTCTGCGGGTGCTCGCGGAACTCAACTCCTAGCCCGCCGGGGCGGTTCACAGCAAGGGTGAGCAGGACGCGGCCGGGGGAAACGGCGCCGGGGTCACCGCCGGAGGCGTCAACTCCGCGCGAACGAGCCGAACACCCGGCGAACGGCACTCGCAGACTCCGGCGCCGAACCCGAACCACGTTGCTCAGTGGGTGAGTTGCGATGCCGAAGGCACGTTGTTGGTGACCGGGGCACCGGCGCTCTTTCCGGCATCCTTCACGTTGTTGATGACGTCGTTGAACGAACTGGCCGCGTTCCCGTCGCCCTTGCGGAGCTTGGACGGCAGGTCCTTCAGCGCGTCGATGCCGGACGAGAGCGGCGCGACGGCCTTGGACAGCAGCGGGTCGCCCTGGGCGTTCCGCTTGGCGGCCTGGAGCCGGTTGTACGCGAAGGTGCCGGCGAGACCGGCCTTGATAAGGGCGAAGGTGCGGCCGTGAGCGCCCTTCTTGAACTTGCCGGCCTTCCAGGGCTTGACGATCCACTGGTAGGTGGCACCGGCCGCGAGTGACGCGTTGGCGACGAACCGCGTCTTGGCGAACTTCTGTTTCTCGGCGGACGTACTCGGACTGGGGGTGTCGGCCACGGGCACCGCGGCCATGCCGGTGTCGGTGGACTTGCTCTGCGTGCTGCTGCACGCGGTCACGCCGGCGACGAGTGCGCAGCAGAGGGTCAGCGCGACGACCAGGCGCCGTATCGGTACGGGCACGGGGTCCTCCCGTGTGTCTCGATGTCCTCCCCGAGCGGTTGCTTCCTCCGGCAGCCTCACCCAGATGGCGGCGCCGCGCCACTCGGGGGAACCCGGTTCAGGTTTCAAGGACCGATCGACGGCAACCCGGAGGGCATGTCCCCTCGATATCGTCACAATCAGGCCGGCACGGTCGTCGCGGTCGTCGCCGACATCATGGCCCTCATACTGGGCCTCTGGATAATGATGTACCTGCTGGACGCGAACCGGGCGAACAGCCTGGTCCAGTTCATCCACGACGCGGCCGCCTGGCTGGCCGGCTGGTCACGCGACCTGTTCACCTTCGACGAGGCGTGGGCGAGGGTGGTGGCAGGATACGGCCTCGCAGCGGTCGTCTACCTGTTCATCGGCCACGCGATCGCCAACCGGATGCAGCGGCACTGAGAGACCCCGGCCAGAACAGAGCCGTAAGGTGCGCGGGGCTGTGTCGACGTGCGGCTCCGCCGCGATGGGGGTCCCCCCGCTCGAGCGGAGCCGAGAGTGGGGGAGCGACCAGCCCCCCACGGCGCCGCACCCGCCGTACGCCACACCCCCCGGCTCCCTCAGGCGCAGCAATCCACCTCAAGCCCGGAAGGCAGCTGCCCTCCCCCGAACACCGCACACGTGGCGTCATGCCCCCCGAGCGCAGCGACGGCCAGCAACAGCGACCCCGCCGTCCACGTGGTGAGCTCCCGCGGCCAGATCGCGTCGTCCTCGAAGACGTAGCCGGTCCAGTACAGCCCCGACTCCGCGTCCCGCAGATGCTGGATCGACTGCAGGATCTCCAGCGCCCGGTCGGACTCCCCGACCGCCCACAGCGCGAGGGCGAGTTCGGCCGACTCCCCGCCCGTCACCCACGGATTCGGGACGACACACCGCACCCCGAACCCGGGTACGACGAACCGCTCCCAGTCCTTCTCGATCCGCGCGGCCGCCTCCGCACCCGTCAACGCCCCGCCCAGCACCGGGTAGTACCAGTCCATCGAGTACCGGTCCTTGTCCAGGAACCGCTCGGGGTGGCGCCGTATCGCGTGCCGCAGCGCGCCCACGGCCAACTCCCAGTCCGGCTGCGCCTCTTCCCGCTGCTCGGCGATGGCGAGCGCACAGCGCAGCGCGTGGTGGACCGACGAACTCCCGGTCAGCAGCGCGTCGTCGGTGGGCGTCCCCGCGTCCTCACGCCGCCAGCCGATCTCACCGCCGGGCTGCTGCAGCCGCAGCACCCACTCGACGGCCGCGTACACGGCGGGCCACATCCGGTCGAGGAAGGTGTCGTCGCCGGTGGAGAGGTAGTGGTGCCAGACGCCCACCGCGATGTAGGCGACGAAGTTGGACTCGCGGGCGCGGTCGGTGACGTCGTCGTGCGCGCCGTCGGCGTAGGCGGCGTACCAGGAGCCGTCCTCGTTCTGGTGCTCGGCGAGCCAGGTGTAGGCCCGCTCGGCGGCGGTGTGCTCACCGGCCGCGTCCAGCGCCATCGCGGCCTCGGTGTGGTCCCAGGGGTCGAGGTGGTGCCCCCGGAACCACGGGATCGCCCCGTCCTCCCGCTGTACGGCGAGGATCCCGCGGACGGTCGCGGCAGCCTGCTCGGCGGTGAGGACCCCGGGCAGGACGAGGTGTTCTGTCCGGGGGGTGGTCACTTGGCGGCCACCTCGGCGTCCGACGCGGTCCCGGTCCCCGTCTCGGTCCCCGTCTCCGTCCCGGTCCCCGTCTCGGTCCGGGGCAGGTGCGGCTTGGTGGCGTAGACGACGAAGCTCTTGCCCATCACCGGGTTCAGCGCCTGCTCGGCGAGGCGCGTGGCCAGCGGCTTCTTCATGATGTCCCAGACGAGCAGCTTGTGGTACGCCCGTACCGGCAGCGCCTTGTCGTTGTCGACGCCGAACGCGCACTTCAGCCACCAGTAGGGCGAGTGCAGCGCGTGCGCGTGGTGGCTGCCGTACGGCCGCAGGCCGGCTTCCTTGATCTTCCCGATCAGCTCGTCGGCCTTGTAGATGCGGATGTGCCCGCCCTCGACCTCGTGATAGGCGTCGGAGAGCGTCCAGCAGACCTTCTCGGGGCCGTAGCGCGGCACGGTGACGGCTATCCGCCCGCCGGGCCTGAGCACGCGCACCATCTCGGCGAGCACGCCCTTGTCGTCGGGGATGTGCTCCATGACCTCGGAGATGATGACGACGTCGAAGGACTCGTCGGGGAAGGGGAGCGCCAGCGCGTCGCCCTCCATGGCGGTGGCCGTCGCGCCGGCCGGGGCCTCGCCGGCCTCCGCCATCGCCGCGAACCACTTGGCGACCTCGCGGATCTCCTCTCCGTTCTGGTCGAGCGCCACGACCTGGGCGCCGCGCCGGTAGCACTCGAAGGCGTGGCGTCCTGCCCCGCAGCCGAGGTCCAGGACGCGGTCGCCCGGGGCGAGCGGGAACCGGGAGAAGTCGACGGTCAGCACGTGGCCCTGCTTTCACTCTCGTGACGAACACCAGCTGAGGCCGCGGAGCGGCCGGGATTGCGGGGCGCGGAGCGGGTTACGGCCTCGGCCGCGGAGCGGCCGGAAGCGGCGTCCGTGCCGCCCGCGGAGCGGGCGATCGCCTCGCGGTACCGGGCCACCGTGCCCTCCGCGGCGCGCGCCCAGGTGAAGTGCCGTAGCACCCGCTCACGGCCGGCCCGGCCGAGGCGCGCGCGGAGCTCGGGGTCGCCCAGGAGCCGGCTCAGCCCGGCGGCCAGCGCGCCGGCGTCGCCCGGCGGCACGGCCAGGCAGGTCTCCCCGTCGCGTCCGGCGACCTCGGGGATCGCGCCGCCCGTCGTCGCGAGCAGCGGGGTGCCGGTCGCCATCGCCTCGGCGGCGGGCAGCGAGAAGCCCTCGTAGAGCGACGGCACGCACGCGACCTCGGCCGAACGGACCAGGTCGACGAGTTCGGCGTCGGAGATGCCCTTCACGAACTCGACGGCGCCGTCGAGGCCGTACCGCTCCACGGCCTGCGCGACGGGCCCCTCGGTGGGCTGTTTGCCGACGACGACGAGATGGGCGGCGGGGTGCTCGGTCCGTACCTTGGCGAGGGCCTCGACGAGGAAGACCAGCCCCTTCAGGGGCACGTCCGCGCTGGAGGTGGTGACGATCCGGCCGGGCACCTGGGGTACGGCGGGATTCGGCGCGAAGAGGTCGGTGTCGGCGCCGATGTGGACGACGTGGACGCGGTCCTCCCGTACGCCGAGATGGTCGACGATCTCCTGGCGGGAGGTGCCGGAGACGGTGAGCACGGAGGGCAGCCGGCGGGCGACCCGCTTCTGCATCCGGGTGAAGGCGTACCAGCGCCGTACGGAGTACCGCCGCTTCCATCCCTCGGCCGCGTCCAGCTCCAACTGCCGGTCGACGGTGATGGGGTGGTGGATGGTGGTGACGAGGGGCGCGCCGACGTCCCCCAAGAGGCCGTATCCCAGCGTCTGGTTGTCGTGGACGACGTCGAACTCCCCGGCGCGGGCGCGCAGATGGCGGCGGGCGCGGAGGGAGAAGGTCAGCGGTTCGGGGAAGCCGCCGGTCCACATGGTGGCCACTTCGAGCGCGTCGACCCAGTCCCGGTACTCGTCCCGCCCGGGCGTCCGGAAGGGGTCCGGGGAGCGGTACAGATCGAGGCTGGGCAGCTCGGTGAGGGTGAGCGCGGGGTAGCCCTCGTCCAGGACGGGGTACGGCTGTGAGCCGATCACCTCGACGCGGTGCCCGAGGCGGGCCAGCTCGCGGGAGAGGTGCCGTACGTAGACGCCCTGGCCGCCGCAGAACGGGTTCCCTTTATAGGTGAGGAGCGCGATGTCGAGCGGTCGCTCGCCGTCGGCGGCGGGTTCCTCGTCGGCACCCGTCCGCCTGGCCTCAGCGGTCACTCTGGGCCCCCTTCTCCCTGCACTTTCCCGCGAGATTACGCCGGGACGCTAATCTAGAACAAGTTTCAGACTTGATCGTTCAAGAGGCTCTGAATCTACCGGCAGGTAGGGGCGGAGTGAGCAGTGGATCAGGTGATTCGCGCCACGACGCGACCCCTGCCATGCTGTCTGATCACTCGCCCTGAGCACTGCCCTCACCGACTGTCACGGACGGGACCCATGCCTGCGGAAGCCAAGGTGGACATCGGCGCCAGATCGGCCACCCCGCCGCTCACCGAGCGGCAGGAAGCCCGGCGCCGCCGCATCCTGCACGCGAGCGCCCAGCTGGCCAGCCGGGGCGGTTTCGACGCGGTGCAGATGCGCGAGGTGGCCGAGTCCTCCCAGGTGGCGCTGGGCACGCTCTACCGCTACTTCCCCTCCAAGGTCCACCTGCTGGTCGCGACCATGCAGGACCAGCTGGAACACATGCACGGCACGCTGCGCAAGAAGCCGCCGGCGGGCGAGACGGCGTCGGAGCGGGTCGCCGAGACCCTGATGCGGGCCTTCCGCGCCCTCCAGCGGGAGCCGCACCTGGCCGACGCGATGGTCCGGGCCCTCACCTTCGCCGACCGCAGCGTCTCCCCCGAGGTGGACCAGGTGTCCCGGCAGACGACGGCGATCATCCTGGACGCGATGGGCCTGACCGACCCCACGCCCGCCCAGCTGTCCGCCGTCCGGGTGATCGAGCACACCTGGCACTCGGCCCTGATCACCTGGCTCTCGGGCCGCGCCTCCATCGCCCAGGTCAAAATCGACATCGAGACGGTCTGCCGGCTGATCGACCTGACGGAGCCGGGCGGGAAGCCGTAGCCCGGGCGGGCTCGGGGCACGGCTCGGGGCACGGCTCGGGGCATGCGAAGACCTACGAGACGGGTTCCCTTCGCCGGCATTGTCCGGATCAGGTGATGGGGGTCGCCGTCCGGCAAAACCGCTGCCTTCCGACCTCTCAGCCCGACCGTCGACGTCGGCACTGGCGGATGCGTATGCATCTGCGTCACGCCTGAGTCGGCTACGCCGCTCGGACTCCCTCACTCGCCTCGTAGGCTGATTCCAGGATAGAACGCCTGGAGGGGAATAGAACACCCCAATGGTGGATTTTTTCTACTTTTCCTGATACGGGTCACACGCGAGCGCCTGCGGCGCGCAACCCCACCGCCTCGGGCCCGCTACCCCACCGCCTCGGGCCCGCTACCCCACCGTCTCCAGCCCGCTATCCCACCGTCTCCAGCCCGCTCCAGCTCCGCCCGAGCGCGGTCTCCCCCGCCCAGCGCTCCAGCAGCAGCCGGGCCTCCGCCTCCGGGGCCGCCAGGGACACCCGCTGGGCCCCCGCGTGGACCTTGCGCGACTGTTCGTGGGTGCCCTCGCTGCAGCAGGAGCAGAGCATCTCCAGGCTGCTCGCGGGTTCCGCGCCGAAGTCGTGCTCGACGAAGAGGGCGACCAGCGCGTCGAGGTCGGCGGCCTCGCCGGCGTTCACCGTCACCTCCAGGGTCGGCAGCCCGGACGCCCGGAGGAGGAGCAGTTCGTCGAAGACGGGGAACTCGCGGCCTTCGACCACCCGGCGCCCCGTGGGCTCGCCGTCGTGCACGACGATCTCCCCGAACCGCCGCCCCGCCGTCACCGGCACGTTCATCACCCTCCCCCGCGTCGGGCACAGCCGGTCGATCCACACGACCTCCCGCTCGCCACCGGTGTCCAGCCGCACACAGGCCGCTCCGAACCGCCCGTCGATCTCCCCCTCCCCCGCCGGGAGTTCGATGCCGAAGCCGGCCCAGGCGTCCCGGGCGGTGGCCCAGTCGCCCTGGATGGTGGCCGCGATACCGAGGTTCCAGAAGGCCGGGTCGCCCTCGCCGCGCGGAGCACGGGCGGCGGCCTCGCGGCCCAGTGCGTAGGCCTTGGCCCAGTTGCGCAGGAACTTGTGGGCGAGTGCGGCGTCGTACCACCACACCGCGCTCCGCTCCTCGTCCGGGAACCGCGCGAGAACCTGCTCGAAGAGCCCGGCCGCGGACAGCCACTCCTCGGCCTCCCACGCCTCGTAGGCCGCTTTGATCAGGCCCTCGGCCTCGGTCTTGCGCACGTTCCCCACCCTGGTCGGCCCGTCGGACCGCAGGAGCGTATCCCAGGCCACCGACAGGCCGGGCCGGGCCACCGACGGGCCACTTACGGGCCACGCCGGGCCGTTGGCAGGCCGGCGCCAAGCCACCCCGTCTGCTGCCGGATCAGCCGCCGAGTCAGCCCCCGGATCACCCCCCGGGGGGAAAAGCCTCTGGCGGGACCCCTGCCCCTGATCGGAGAATCTCCCCATGGCACTCATCCACCGCACCACCCTCAAGCCCACCAAGGTCGAACTCCTCGCCGGCTGGCTCCCCACCCGCCCCTGGTACCGCGGCCCCGCCGCACCGGAGTTGGTGAAGGCCGGCGGGTTCCGGCTGGACGACCCGGAGGGTGAGGTGGGGATCGAGTTCATGATCGTCACGGAGGGCTCGGACGCGTATCTCGTACCGCTCACCTACCGCGGCGCCCCGCTCGACGGCGCCGAGCACGCGCTCCTCGGCACCATGGAGCACGGGGTGCTCGGCACGCGCTGGGCCTACGACGGCTGCCACGACCCCGTGCTGACGGCCGGGTTGGCGGCCCTGATCGAGGGACGTGCCGCGGCGCAGGCCCAGAGCATCACCGACACGCCCGACCGGGAGGTCGCCCGTGGGTACGCCGCGGCCGGTCCGCTCCCCGGCCTCGGCGCCCCCGTCGACACCGACGAGAGCACCGAGTTCGCCGTGGCCGACGAGGGCCTGGTCCTGCGGCTGCGGCGCGTACTGACCTCCGGCGCACTGCCGCCCGCCGACGCGGCCGGGTATGTCACCGGAGCCTGGCAGCAGCCGGACGGCAGCCGGGCCAGGGCACTGTTCGCCGCTCTTGAGCCTCGCTAGGCCGCGGGCGGGAGCCGGACCTCGGACGGAAGCCGGACCTCGGACGGAAGCCGGACCTCGAGCGGAAGCCGGACCTCGAGCGGAAGCTACTCCTCGGGTGGGAAGACGGGTTCCCCGCTGTCCAGCAGGGTGATGGTGATCGCCTCCACCGGGCAGTTCTCCGCCGCGTCGAGGATCCTGCCGTTGGCGTCCGTCTCCGGGTCCACGGGGTGGGACTGCATGGCGGAGTCGAGGCGGAAGGCTCCGGTGGCGCGGTTGACGCACTGGGCCGAGCCGATACAGATCGAACGGTCGACCTCGACGTGCCAGCGGTCACCCATGGCGGCCTCTCACCCCTCCCAGCCGGCCGGGAGATGGATCATCTTGTGTTCGAGGAACTCGCTGTAGCCCTCGGGCCCGAACTCCCGCCCCAGACCGGAGTTCTTGTAGCCGCCGAACGGACCGAGCATGTCCAGGCTGAAGGTGTTGACGGAGTAGGTGCCCGTACGGACCTGCCGCGCGACCTCGATGCCGTGCTCCACGTCCGCCGTCCACACGCTGCCGCTCAGCCCGTAGTCCGAGTCGTTCGCGATCTTCAGGGCCTCGGACTCGTCGCCGTAGGGGAGGAGGCAGATCACCGGACCGAAGATCTCCTCCCTGGCTATCCGCATGGAGTTGTCGACGTCGCCGAAGAGGGTCGGCTCGACGTACCAGCCCTTCTCCAGACCCGCCGGACGGCCGCCGCCCGTGAGGATCTTCGCGCCTTCCTCCTGACCGATCCGGATGTAGTCCAGATTCCGCTGCTGCTGGCGGCGGGCGACGAGGGGGCCCACCTGGGTGGCCGGGTCGAGGGGGTCGCCGACCTTCAGGGCGCTCGCCGCTGCCGCGAGGGCGTCGGCGAACTCGTCGTAGCGGGAGCGCGGGACGAGGATGCGGGTCTGGGCGACGCACGCCTGGCCGTTGTTCATCCAGGCGGCGGGGACGATCCCGGCGACGGAGGCGGCCACATCGGCGTCCGGCAGTACGACCGCGGCCGACTTGCCGCCCAGCTCCAGGGTCACCCGGGTGAGGTTCCGTGCGGCCACCTCCATCACCCGCTTGCCGGCCGCGACCGAGCCGGTGAAGGAGACCTTGTCGACGCCCGGATGCGAGACGAGATACTCACTCACCTCGCGGTCCGCCGGAAGGATGGACAGCACCCCGTCCGGCAGGCCGGCCTCCTTGGTGATCTCACCGAGTATGTAGGCGTCCAGCGGCGACTCCGGGGACGGCTTGAGCACCACCGTGCAGCCGGTGAGCAGCGCGGGGGCGAGCTTGGCGGCGGCCACGAACTGCGGCACGTTCCAGGGCACGACGGCCGCCACGACCCCGACCGGCTCCCGCCGCACCAGGATCTTCCCCAGCACCCCGTCGCGCGTCTCCTCGTACGTGAAGTCGCGTGCCACCCTGATCGCCGCGTCCCACACCATCATCGCGCCGAGCGCCTGCGCGAGCACGCTCCACGAGTACGGCGAACCGTTCTCGGAGGAGATCACCCGCGCGATCTCCTCGTGCCGTACGGCGATCGCGTCCTTGATCCGAGTGACGACCTCGACCCGCTCCTCAAGGCTCATCCGCGGCCAGGGCCCCTCGTCGAAGGCCCGCCGCGCGACCCCGACGGCCCGGTCGGCGTCGTCCCGCGAGGCATGCGGCACCCGCCCGAAGACCTCCTCGGTGTGCGGCGACACCACCTCGATGACGTCCTTGCCCAGGGGGTCGGTCAACTCCCCGCCGATGAACAGCTGCCCATGTTCCAGGAACTCGGTCATGGCGCCCCGCCACCCTTCCTGACGATGTTTCAGAACTGATACCAGTTCTAGTTAAAGTAGTCCACGGAGAAGACGAGAATGCCCCTGACCAGCGGTTTCCCAATGATCAGGGGCGAGGCCCGAAACCGTGGGCCGTCAAGGGGCCGTCGGGGCCTCGTGGGCCGCGCGGTACATACCGTCGATGGCCTTCCGCGTACGCGTCTCGCTGCTCGGCATGAGATGGGTGTATGTGCGGAGCGTGAACCCGGCGTCGGCATGGCCGAGGTAGGAGCTCAGGGCCTTGATGCTCTCCCCTGCGTCGAGGAGCACCGAAGCGTAGAAGTGCCGTAGCGCGTGCATGCCGTCTTCCCGGGCTTCCTTGTACCTCTCCCCCGGCCCGGGCTTGGGGATCACTCCCGCCGTGGCGAGCGCGGGCTTCCAGGCGTGCGCGTTGAAGGCGTTGCGCCAGACTGCCCCGCCCTCAGCGCCTGTGAAGTACAGGAGCCTGGTCACCGGCTCTCCGTCGGGGTGCATCCAGGGCAGCGTGACTTCGGCCGGCAGGAAGGCCGTCATGTGCTCGGCGAGCGCGAAGGCAACCGAGTCCGGCAGCGGCACGTCACGGAGCTTGCCGTTCTTCGGCGGAGCGAAGACCAACTTCCGTTCCACGACCTTGACCTGTTGGGTGACGTGCAGGACCCCGGACAGCGGATCCACTTCGTCGACGGCCAACCCGAAAATCTCCCCGTGCCGAAGTCCGCATCCGGCCCCGACGTCGACCATGGCCCGGAACCGGTCAGGCAGCCCCCGCCGCACGGAGAACACACGCTCTGCGGACCACGGAGCAACACGACCGGCGGCGGGCTTCGGACGCCGTACCGAGCACACCCCGCAGGGATTCCGCGCGAGGCGGCCGTCATCAACTGCCGCAGCGAGCACCAGACCCCTCACCCTCAGCCAACCGCGGGACCGTACGCACCTCCGGGTCAGGGTGAGAACAATGCCTCCGGCGGGGGCGCTCAGGCTCCGGGATGACGGAGGGGGGCCGGCACTGCGAGTGCGGGCCGGTTTGTGCTGGAGGTGGGGGCTGTCATCCCGTCTGCCGTCGACCCAGGCAAGCCATAGCAGACCAGGCTTCTGGGGCCCAGGTCGTTCGTCCAGCAGGGCGCTCCACCTGGGCCCCAGAACCCTGCCCCGCTATCACTCCGTGTGGGTCGACGGCAGACGGGATGACAGCGGGGCAGAGTGTGGCTGACGCCAATGAAAGCCGCTCACACCCGCCTCCCCTGGCTATCCCTCTGCCTGCGCGGCACATCACTGGCAAGTCCGACCAACCCGAAGACGAGGAAGAAGGCGCCCGCCAGAGCAAGCCACCACCCACTGTGCTCGATGAAGTAGTACGCAAAGCCTGCGCTGACTATCAGGAAGACGGACGCAAGGGTGATCCCAAAACCATCACGTCTCTCCGAATCTTCGACACTAATGATATGGCGGATGGTCTCGTCAATGTGATTGCGCAGCTCTTCACGCACCGAGCTGTCTTCTGGCAATAGCGCCAACCGGTCCAGATCGGCCTTCGCTCGGTCCCGCCCCTGTGCCCTGTTGTAGCGGCGCTGCGCCATGACGCCCATCAGCCCGATCACTCCGACAGCAACGGTTGCGATCGCCTTCCAGTCCACGCTGTGACTCCCTCATGCCTTACCTACGTTCCTCAAGCCCGAACAGTCCGCGTAGTCCGATCAGGCAGGTTTGTCGGACTATTCGAGGGACAAGCCGATCGCCCCCGACGCTGCGCTGTCCGACCGGGGCACCACATGTTCGATCACGGGGTGCTCGCGCCGCGCTGAGAGAACGACGTTAGGGCGTACCTCTTTCCCGCATATGCGTACTGAAAGGCCAGGAGAAGCCAGATGCTCATCGAAGTAAGCAGGTTCCTACGGCGCCGCTGGCTGCCACAGGCGACAGTTGCGGTAGCGGCAGGGGCAGCCGGCCTGGCCGGAGTGGTACCGGCCGCGGCTGCCCAGGTGACCACGGTGAGCTGCAGCGCCAACCCCAACGCCCTGCAGCCCGCCATTACCGCCGCTTCGCCCGGCGACACCCTGCTGGTGAGAGGGACCTGTACCGGCCCCTTCACCATCGACAAGGACCTGACCCTGAGGGGCGTCGGTGGGGCGGTGCTCGACGGTAACCACGCAGGCTCCACCGTCACGGTCGGCAGCGGAGCCCGGGTTCTCCTGGACCACGTGATCCTCACCCATGGCAGCGCTGCGTCCTCCGGCGGCGGCGTCGACAACGAGGGCACGTTGACGGTGAGCCACTCCACGGTGAGAGACAACACGGCGCCCTCAGGCGCGGGTGGAGGCATCCACAACCTGGGCACGCTGACGGTGGTCAGCTCCACGGTGAGGGACAACTACTCAATCGGCGCCGGCGGCGGAATCAACAACAACGGGTCCCTCACGGTGCGTGACTCCAGTGTGTTCGGCAATTCCGGAGACAATGGCGGAGGCATCTTCAATTACCTCGCCGGCCAAACGGTCACGCTGATCCGCTCATCGGTGCACCACAACACCGCGAGAGTGAGTGACGGCGGCGGCATCCTCAACTACCTGGGCGAGATGACGGTCTCCGGCTCCACGGTGTACAGCAACACTGCCCCCTTCGGCGGCGGCATCTGGAACCAAGGAACGCTGACGGTGACCCGCTCCACGGTGCAACGCAATACCGCGACGGGCGGCCCCGGCAGTGGCGGCGGCATCTACAAAGCCGGCGGCTCCTTGAGCCTCGACCGGTCCGTGGTTCGTAACAACACCCCGGACAACTGCGCTCCGCCCGGAAGTGTCCTGGGCTGCACAGGCTGAACACCGCCGTGCAGCCCTGGAGGCACCGCCACCCACCCGCTCCGCCGACCGTCGGACACTGTCCACGGGGCACGCATCCGGGGTGAACCCGCCTACGGATCAGATGCTGCCCGTGCCCTAGCCGACGTGCCCCCCCGCGTGCCTGATGGGATGGCTCCGCATGGGGAGGCTCGGGGAACTGCGGGGAGGCTGGCGGGAACGTGCAGTTCAGTGGGGTGGCTGCTCGGGCAGGAGGTGCGTACGCGATCTTCCGAACTAGTGCTCCAGGCTGGAGAGAAGGCCGCGCTTGTCAAGACTGCGTGCGGCGGATGACACCTGCGGCTGACACCAACAAGCACGAACAGCAGCGATCGGCGCCGAACCTCCAGCGGACGATCGGCCGAGGCTCGGGCCCGGTTCGCCGACGTCGACGGTCCCGGTGATCGACCTGATAAGGATGAGCACAGACCTCAAAGCGTTGACCTTGTACGGGCGCCGCCCTCACGCGGGCCGGCGCCAGTCGCCTTAACTCGACCATTGAGACTCCGCCGATCACGTGGGACAGCTCGGGCCGTCTCATGGCCGCTCATTGCTGACGGGCACTCCGCCGTACAAGCTCCTGGGCCACCAAGCCCAAGAAAATCAGGGCGAAGCCCCATCCCTTACTCATGACCATGACCATGCCGCCCACACCCACCACGGCTGTCGCAGCGGACTCCCAGCGCACCGCGCCGCCTACGCGTCGACTCCGGGACCGCCCGACCAGTTGACGTCCTACAACCACCTGTATCAAGTTGACCAGGGCGATCACACCAAAGAGCGCGCTGACGAATATCTGCACGCACGGACAATAGCGGTCCTGCGTGATCCGAGCCCGTCATGCGACTCCGCCGATCATGCGGGTAGGCCCACGGCCCCACAAAGCACGCCATCTGTCAGCCGTTCGAGGGCGATCAGCGACCACGATGGATCAGGCCGGGCTCAGGCTCGTCCGTGCCACTCTCGTGCCAGAACAGGCGGGGACTCGCGGGGAACCGGAGGGCCGAAGGGAACAATGGCAGGCGGTCAACTCACGGCAGGGAACGCCAGGTCACACGTGTGGTCACCCAACCTCGCTCCTAAAGCGGGCGTCGGTCGCCTCGTTGTCCTGGTCTTGTCCAGTGCGCCCACGGCCATCACCGTTCGCCGCCGTACGCGCACTCCCTCTGACCTGCGCTACGAACCCCTGCGAACGCCCCCGGACAGCCGCGCGGACAGTTGGAAAGCGTGCACATGCGGTCGACGTGCAGCGCTGATTGGTGCGCGGCCGGCGCTGGCAGGTCTCACTCTTGGCCATCGACGAAGCCCGACCGTCGGTTAGGTCCCGGGTTGCCCCCCGGGCCGCCCCCAGACAGGACCGGGGATGCAGCTGCTCTACAGAGCTGGACACCTCGGAAGCCGACCGCGCGTCCAAGACCCTAGTCGTGGCCACTGACAACCCACCCTGCGAGCCTGGCACCCCTCGACCGTGTCCGTTCATCCCCGCACCACAAGCGCACCAGGTCGAGCGGGGAACAGCGGTGAATCACGGTGAAAGCCACCTCCTCCGACGAGGCAGCACTTAACTCGTGCGCCCAGGTCAGCACCCAGACCGCCCCCGAATGCCCGCAGCTTCCCAAGCTGAGGCCCCGGGCGACCCGGTGGTGGGAAAGATTCAGACGGAGGAGGGCTCATCACGTGTCGCCTTTGTCCACTCGATCAACTGCTTCACGAGGTCGATGACGCGCTTTTGTCGTCCCTCGGGCAGGAAGATCCAGCAGATCCAGGCCGGCGCAAGGAGTACGACAGCAATGATCAGAGGGAGGATGCGCAGAGCCGCGAGGAGATGCTTCGGGCTGACCAGTTCCAAGAACTGTTGCATGTTCGGGGCCTCTCAGGGCTTTGCTGTGTTCAGCCTCTTGGAAGCCGGATGAGGGTCGTTCACAGCAAAAAATCTTGGTCACAGCGTGCCGCTTACGGCAGCAACGTGCTCCCAAGTCCCTGGTGGAGATCCACTCGGCGTGCCAACGTGCTTCCGCGTCGACGTGCATCTCGGGAGCCGCAGATGATCAGCAGTCAGATCCGCGGCGTACGTATTTCGAGGATGCGAGACATGGTTGAGCCCCCGTCATGCCGACTGTCTGTCAGTCGGGTTGGTGGAGGCAGTATGACTTGAGGATCAAGCGGATCGCAATAGTCGACGATCCGTAATCACGCAAGTACGTTTTGGCTGTTTTCACTCGCAAGGGTGTAGTGGCCTGGAGTGCAGGGGGCGCCGCGTAGGCAGCAGTTGGCGGGGCGTACCACCCCGTGCGCCGCTGGCTGTGGTGCAGCAGCAAATGCCCGGCCGAGGCCTTCGCGGATGCCCACCCCCGCGCCCAGGAGCACCGCTCCGACGGCTGGGCCGTCTCTGGGCCGTCCGACGGTGACCAACGCCGACAAGCGATGACAGGTAGCGGACACATCAGCGCAGGTCAACCCAACGCCCTTCAGCATCAGTCGACTTGGGCGACCGTTGAAACCAGTTCTAGTTATAGTGAGCAATGGCCGTGAGGCGGTGCGGGGGCGGAGGGCGACGAATGGCGAACAGTCAGGGCGAGCAGGACGAGTCCACGGCGGTGCGGCCGGAGGTGACCGTTCACGATCATGGCGGGGGCGTACGGTCCGTCGAGGTTCCCATTCCGGACAATCCCCTTGGGTGCACGCTGGTGTACGTCGTCGACACCGATCGTGGGCCGGTCCTTGTCGACACCGGGTGGGACGATCCCGGGTCGTGGGACGTGCTGGTGGCGGGGCTGGCGGCGTGCGGTACGGGGGTCGGTGAGGTGCACGGGGTCGTCATCACCCACCACCATCCCGACCATCACGGGCTGTCGGGGCGGGTGCGGGAGGCGTCCGGAGCCTGGCTCGCCATGCACGCGGCCGACGCGGCGATCGTGCGGCGGGCCCGGGAGACCCGCCCCGAGCGCTGGTTCACGTACATGGCGGCGAAGCTGACGGCCGCGGGAGCGCCCGAGGAACACGTGGCGCCCCTGCGCGGCGGGCCCCGCCGCCGCAGTTCGCCGCCGGGACTGTCCCCGGCCCTCCCCGACCGCGAGATCCTCCCCGGCGAACTCCTCGACCTGCCCGGCCGCCGGCTGCGCGCCATCTGGACGCCGGGGCACACGCCCGGCCATGTCTGCCTGCACCTGGAGGAAGAGCATCCGGCGCAACTCCCGGGCCTGGGACGCCTGTTCTCCGGCGACCATCTGCTCCCCGAGATCACCCCGCACATCGGCCTCTACGAGGATCCCGACGACGCGACCGTCACCGACCCCCTCGGCGACTACCTCGACTCCCTGGAACGCATCGGCCGCCTCGCCCCCGCCGAGGTCCTCCCGGCCCATCAGTACACCTTCACCGACGCGCCGGCACGGGTACGGGAGCTCCTGGCCCACCACGAGGAACGCCTCACCGCCCTCCAGGCCCTCCTCCAACAGCCGCTGACCTTGTGGCAGTTGGCCGTACGCATGGAGTGGAACCGGCCCTGGGAGCAGATCCCCTACGGATCACGGAACATCGCCGTCTCGGAGGCGGAGGCCCATCTGCGGCGCCTGGTGAAACTGGGTCTTGTGGAGCCGGTGACGGGGAGCGAGCCGGTCACGTACGTGGCGGTGTAGCAGAGTCCCTCGCAACGTCGCTCGCGAACTACCCCTCCAGGCCCGCCGCCTCCCGCTCCACAACCGACAGCGGCACCTCGCCCAGCGGCCCCTTCCGTCCCCCGAAGAAGATGTTCCTGAGCATGTCGGGGGCGAACAGCCGTGCCGGTGGGGTCTTCAGGCTCATCACGTCCAGCAGGCCGTGCAGGGCGCGCGGGTTCTCCGAGGCCGCCGCCACCGCCTTGTCGACGTAGGCGGTGAGGAGGCGTTCCGCCGGCGTCGGGGGTTCCGGGGCCGCTCCGGGGTAGTGCACGTCCTGGCCCACCGCCAGGTTCCACGCGTTGCCGACCGGGCGCGCCACCGCCCGCTGGATGCGGCGGGCGGTGCCCGGAGCGCCCGCCCCGTGCCTGTCCAGGACCTCGCGGACCGCGATCGCGCTCTGGGCCGCAACCGAGAGGCCGTGGCCGTAGACCGGGTTGTAGCCGGCGACGGCGTCGCCGATCACCGCGAAGCCCTCCGGCCAGGTGGGCGCGTTCTCGAAGTAGCGGCGGCGGTTGGCGGTGCTGCGGGTGGTCACCGGGGCGGTCAGCGGCCTGGCGTTCGCGATCAGGCGGCCGATGATCGGGTCCCGCAGGCCGGTGAGCGCGAACCGCTCGAACTCGGCCGGATCGGCGGTCGGCCGGCCGCCTCGTGTGCCGGAGACGGTGACCAGCCAGCGTCCGCCCTCGATGGGGATGAGGACCCCGCCGCGGCCCGGCGAGTTGCGTGGGTCGGCCTGGACGTTCACGACCGGGTAGCGGGGCAGGGCGGTGGTGGCGGCCGGAGCCGCGTAGACGCGGCTGGCGTAGGCCACCCCGGCGTCCACGACGCGCTCCGCGACCGGCGGCAGGCCCAGTTCCGTCAGCCACCCGGGGGCCCGGGAGGCGCGGCCGCTCGCGTCGATCACCAAGTCGGCGTGCAGGAAGCCGGGTTCGCCCCCGCCGGAGAGACGGATCCCCGTCACCCGGCTCCGGTCGCCCACCAGGCCCACCGCCCGGGTGCCGTCCCGCAGTGTCACCCGCCGCCTGCCCAGCACGTCGGCGCGGACCACCGCGTCCAGCAGATCCCGGCTGCACACGACCATGCCGTGCCGTGAATCGGTGAACCTCCTGAACCACTGTCCCGACGGCGCCTTGCTGACCAGGTCCTTCATCACGTCGATGAGCCCCGCACCCCTGCCGACCAGCTCGCCGGTGACGCCCGGGAGCAGGTCCTCGAGGGCGGCCACGCCCCCGGACCACAGGAGATGGGCGTGCCGGGCCTGCGGGAGGCCCCTGCGGTGCGCGGGGCTCTCGGGGAGCCGGTCGGCCTCGATGACGGTGACCTCGTGGAAGCGGGTGGCGAGGACCGAGGCGGTCAGCAGTCCGGCGGTGCTGCCACCGACGACGATCGCGGTACGCCGGCCCGTCGCGATCCCTCGGCCGAGCGTGTCAGACATGTCGGGCATGAGGACGGAGACCTCCTGTCGCAGCCGCCTGCCGGCGGTCCTCGGAGTCCTGGGACAGCCCCGTTCAGGCCTGGTTGGCGACCTGGTTGGCGCCCGTCTCGGACGTGATGAGCATCTCCGCCAGGTCGGCGAGGGTGGTGAGCTGACGTGCGTTCATCTGCGGGGCGCGGGCGGCCAGCCGGACCAGGCCGCTCTCGCGCAGCCGGGACAGCGGGTCGGCCTGTGCCTCCAGCCCCTGCAACACCGGCTGGAGCGCCTCGTACAGCGCCTCGGGCTCGTCGGCGGTGAAGAAGCCGGGCGGCAGCCCGAAGAACCGCCGTAGCCGGTCGGTGTGTTCGAGGCCCGGCATGCCGCTCTTGCGCCACTCGCTCAGCCACTGCCTGCTGGTGCCGGCGATCGCCGCGAGCTCGCCCAGCGAGTACCGCTTGCCGTCGGGCCTGCGCCGGTTCTCGCGGATGAAGTCCAGCCGCTGGCGCACCCGTTCGGCGAGCCCCGCCTCGGGCGCGGTTCCGCCGGCGAGCAGTTCGGCGACGGTCCCGACGGGAATCCCGGTGCGGTGGGACAGGTCGGCCACGTCCAGCACCTCGCACAGCCGCCCGGGCCGTCCGGTCAGCTCCCCGAGCCGTGCCAGTACGCCGGTCAGCGGGGCATGGGCGTCACTCACCAAGGTCCCCCAGGAGACACGTCGTTGAACGGTCGGTCAGCCGAGCAGGCGGTCGGCCGAGCAGACGCGAGGCTATCGAATTCCCGTGCCCGGCCACCAGACATGACAAGGGTCACTGCGGAACGGGGCAGCAATCGTTGACATATGACGGTTCGCCAGAAAGGATCGGGAACGATCACGTCACCAGGCCATGGTCGAACCGACCCGCCCCGGGTGCCGCCTATGGGGGAGCGGCATCCGGGGCGACCAGCCGCCCCGCCTCCTCCCGGAAGGTGAGGCGAACGGATGTCGCAGCCCGTCCTGCTCCTCGGTGCCGGCCGCCGGTGCGCGTACGACGAGTTCGTGCTGACGCGCATCGCCGCGGCCCGCCCCGTGGTGCTGGTGGACGTCGCGCCGCCCGACTGGGCACGTCCGTGCCTGGCCGGTCATCTGGCGGCGGACCCCGGCAAGGACGGGGCGACCGCGTCGGCGGTGGTGCGGTTCGCGGCCCGGCACCGGGTCCGCGGGGTGCTGGCCCAGTCGGCCGGATACACGGTCGCCGCGGCCAGGATCGCCGGGCAGTTGGGGCTGCCCGGCCCCTCCCCCGCCACGGCCGCCACCTGCGCCGACCCGGCCGTACTGGGTGCCTCGCTCGCCGCCGGCGCGGTCCCCGTCGACGACCCGGGTACGCCCAGGGTCTGCGCCGAGACCGTCGTCCTGGACGGCGAGATCCGTATCGTCGCCATCACCCGTACGACCCTGGGCCCGGCGCCCGCCCGGCAGCCGCTGCGGCACACCGTGCACGCCCACGACGGCCTGCTGCACAACCGTTTCCTGCGTCTCGCCGTCGACCGCACCGTGCACGCCCTCGGCCTCACCCGGGGTGTGCTGCACATCGGGTTGCGGCTCACCGACCGCGGCCCCCGGGTCACCGACGTCACCCCGTGCCTCCCGGGCGACCTGATCCCGCTCCTCGTCAAACGTGCCACCGGCGTCGATCTCGCGCAGGCCGCCGCCGCCCTGGCCACCGGCGAGGTGCCGGACACCACGCCCACCCGGCAGCGGGCGGCCGCGATCCGGTTCGCCTATCCCGCCGCCACCGGCCGCCTCGACCACCTGACCCTCTCCCCCGACGCGGCCGGGGAACCCGGCGCCGACCGCATGATCCTCACCCGGGACGCCGGCCACCACGTCACCGCCGGGCCGCACGCGACCGTCGACGACCGGCTGGCGCTCTGGGTGGCCGTCGGCGAGGACCCCGCCGGCTGCGACGACGCCCTGCGCCGGATGGGCCGCCACCTGTCCGCGGGCATCGCCCCGGTCGTGACAGCGGCCTAGGACACCGAGGCCGGCCTGCGGTTATATCAAGGTTCGTATCAACTTCTCCGCCGTGCCGAGCAGTTCGACCTCCCGGCGGCTCATCGTCGGATTGGCCGCCCGTCGCCGCAGGGCCTCCGCCAGCCCCTCCTCGGTCAGTTCGCCCGGATCGGCGAGCAGGGCCGCGAGCAGTTCGCGGGCCACCGGCAGCTCGCCCACCGCGACCTGGGCGAGGATCACCGCGGACATGGCCCAGTCGAGGCCGGGCGGCCCGTCCTCGGCATTGGTCCAGTCGATGACCCGAGGCCCGTCGGGGGTCATCATCACGTTGTCCGGATGCAGGTCGAGGTGGAGGACACGGGAGCCGGGATCGGCCGGGTCCCGCCCGGGCACGGCGTGCAGCCGCCGCAGCAGCGAGGCGAGCAGCGCACCGCCCGCCGCCGCGCCCATCTCCCCCGTGAGCAGCGCCGCCAGCATGGTCGGCCCGGACAGCCGTTCCATGACCAGGTCGGTACGGGACCCGGCGGGCCGCACCCGGGGCACCGGGTACCCGTGCTCCCGTACGTACGTCATCACCGCGCCCTCGGCGGCCGCGTCCCCCCAGCCGTCCCGGTCCCGGCGCAGCACCCACGCCTCGTCGATCTCGTACACGTCGGCCGAACGCCCCGAACCGAGCAGTCTCCCCGTCATGGCATGACCATAACCAGCGGCTACGACCCACAGCCGCCCCTCAGCTTCGATTCGGCGGCCGGTAAAGTAGCCGGGTCGTCATCACCCGTACGGGGGAAAGCCGGTGCAAACCCGGCGTGACCCCTTCCCCGGTTCTCGGCTTCGCCCGAACCGGGGACACCCCTGTCCGTGAACCGTCGCACCGACGGTGAGCCGGACCGCCCCGCGCGGGACGTTGATCGGCTCATGTGCGCCGGCACCCGTCGGCGCACGGCACCGTCGAGGTTCACGGAGCCGAGCCGCCGGGGTGTCCCGTGCCGCCCGGTTCCCCCGCAGGGAGAGGCACCCGCCGATCATGACCGTCCTCCGCCGCAGCGCCGCGGTGCTGGCCGCCACCGCCGTCATCGGCGTCGCCACGCCCGCCATGACCGCGACGGCCGCCGACGACCCGTCCCCGTCCGCTTCGACGGTGCTCCCGTCGGGGCTGTTCGGCAGTACGGACCCCAAGTACGACGGCGTCTGGCGCCAGTCGCTCGCCCTGCTCGCCCAGCACACGGTGGGCCTGACCCCGGCCGCGAAGGCGGTGGACTGGCTGGCCGGGCAGCAGTGTGCCGACGGCTCGTACGCGGCGTTCCGCGCCGAGCCGACCGCGGCCTGCGACGCCAAGGTGACGGTCGACACGAACAGCACGGCCGCCGCCGTACAGGCACTGGCGGCGGTCGGCGGGCACGACGACGCCGTCGGCAAGGCGGTGACCTGGCTGAAGTCGCAGCGGAACAAGGACGGCGGCTGGGGTTACACCCCCGGCTCGCCCAGCGACACCAACTCCACCGGCGTGGTGATCGGCGCGCTCGCGGCAGCCGGCGAGACCCCGGACAAGGCCGCGGACGACCTCCTCGCCAAGTGGTCCGTCCCCTGTGACGAGGACGGCGGCGGCCTCGCCTACCAGCCGGACAAGAAGGGGAAGCTGGCGGCCAACGCGGACGCGACCGCCGCCGGGGTGCTCGGTGTCCTCGGCAAGGGGTTCGCGGCGACGGCCGGGAAGGCCCCGGCGGAGGGCTATGTCTGCGCCAACTCCGACAAGGCGCTGACACCGGCGGAGGTGGCCCGCAACGGCGCCGCGTATCTGGCGGACGCCACGCACGACCAGGGGCACCTGGTCTCCACGCTCGCCGGCGCCAAGCCCCAGCCGGACTACGGCAACACCGCCGACGCGGTCGTGGCCATGGCAGCGCAGGGCTCGACCGAGCCGGCACGGAAGCCGTACGCCTGGCTGGAGGCCCACGCCGTGCCGTGGGCCAAGCAGAGCGGGCCCGCGGCCTACGCCGAGCTGATCTTCGCGGCGCACGCGATGGGCGCGGATCCGCGCGACTTCGGCGGCACGGACCTGGTGACGGCGCTCAACGCGACGGGGCCCGCCCCTGCGGCCGCGGCCGAGCACACCGAGGAGAAGAAGGAGTCGTCGGGCACCAGCGTCTGGTGGATCGTCGGTACCGGGCTCGTCGCCGGCATCGGCATCGGCTTCCTGTTCAGCGGGCGCCGGAAGCAGCGGCAGCCGTGACCGGCGTCCGCGTCCGCCGTGCGGCGCTGCTGGTGACGGCCGCGCTGACCCTGCTGGCGACCGCGGCGCCGGCGGAGGCCGCCGGTTACCGCTACTGGTCGTTCTGGGAGCGGGACGGTTCGCGGTGGACGTACGCCACGCAGGGACCCGCCACGGCGCGGCCGGACGACGGCGCGGTCGAGGGGTTCCGGTTCGCGGTGAGCGAGGACTCCGGGGACGCGTCGCAGCCGCGCGGGACGGCGGACTTCGGGACGATCTGTGCCGACACGGCCGCGGTCCGGGGGCAGAAGCGGGTGGGGCTGGTCATCGACTTCGGTACGACGGCGGACGCGCCGTCGGCGCAGCGGCCGCCGGTGCGGCGGACCGCGTGCGCGGTGGTGCCGGACGACGCGACGGCCGCGGACGCGCTGGCCGCGGTGGCCAAGCCGTTGCGGTACGACACGAACGCGTTGCTGTGTGCGATCGGGGGGTATCCGGAGAAGGGGTGCGGGGAGGAGATATCGGCGAAAGGTGCGTCGGACAGCGGGCCGTCGCTGGGGCTGCTGGCCGGGGTGGGGGTGGTCGTGGTGGTGGCTGCGGGCGCCTTCTGGCAGGCGCGGCGGCGGAAGAATGCGTGATCGTCACAGTGCGGGCCGGTGGGGGCCGGTCGCGCCCACGCGGCGGAGCCGCACATCGATACGACCCGCGCCCCTTTGGGGCGCTCCTCAGCCGTCGGCAGTCATGTCGGCTCACTCGGCTGCGGGCAGGCGTGCCTCCCGCGAGCGCGGGCGAGTGAAACCCCCCGTGCCCCGGTCCCGGCGTAGCCGCACTCTGCACCCCGGTGCCTGGTGGCTCTGGGCGCTCTCGCTCGGGGTCGCCGCCTCGCGGACCACCAACCCGCTCCTTCTCGCCCTTCTCGTCACGGTCACCGGCTATGTCGTGGCCGCCTGCCGGAGCCGGACGCAGGGGGCCCGTTCCTACTCCGCCTTCGCCAAGCTCGCCCTCGCCGTGCTGATCGTCCGGCTCGCCTTCACCGTCCTCCTCGGCTCTCCCGTCCCCGGCTCGCACACCCTCGTCACCCTCCCCGAGATCCCGCTCCCCCACTGGGCGCAGGGCATCCGGCTCGGTGGCCGGGTCAGCGCCGAGGCGCTGGTCTTCGCCCTCTACGACGGCCTCAAGATCGCCACCCTGCTGATCTGCGTCGGCGCCGCGAACGCGCTCGCCGATCCGGCCCGTCTCCTCAAGTCGCTGCCCGGCGCCCTGTACGAGCTGGGCGTGGCCGTGGTCGTCGCCCTGACCTTCGCGCCGAACCTGATCGCCGACGTCCAGCGGCTGCGCGCCGCCCGCCGGCTGCGCGGCCGCCCCGACTCCGGCATCCGGGGTCTGCTCCAGGTCGGACTGCCGGTCCTGGAGGGCGCGTTGGAGCGCTCGGTCGCCCTCGCCGCCGCGATGGACGCGCGCGGTTACGGCCGCAGCGCCGACGTACCGGACCGGGTCCGTCGTACGACGGCCGCGCTGACCCTCGGCGGCCTGCTCGGCGTGTGCGCGGGAACGTACGGGCTGCTCACCGCCGAGGGTGGCGGTTACGGGCTGCCCCTGCTGCTGGCCGGGGTGGTCGCCGCGCTGGCGGGGCTGCGGCTCGGCGGCCGTCGTTCGCTGCGCACCCGCTACCGGCCGGACGCGTGGGACGCGCGGGCCTGGCTGGTGTCCGGGTCGGGTGCGGCCGTCGCCGGGCTGCTCGCGCTGGCCGCGGTGCGGGATCCGGACGCCCTGCAGCCCGGGGTCGTACCGCTGGTCGCCCCCACGCTTCCGCTGTGGCCCGCGGCCGCCGTGCTGCTCGGGCTGCTGCCCGCCCTCGTCGCGCCGAAGGAGCCGTCGTGATCCGTTTCGAGGACGTCTCCGTGACGTACGAGGGCGCGGCCGGGCCGGCCGTCCGGGGCGTCGACTTCGAGGTGCCGGAAGGTGAACTCGTCCTCATGGTGGGCCCGTCCGGTACCGGCAAGTCGACGATCCTGAACTCCGTCAGCGGGCTGGTGCCGCACTTCACCGGCGGCACCCTGCGCGGCCGGGTCACCGTCGCGGGGCGGGACACCCGGACGCACAAGCCGCGTGAACTCGCCGATGTCGTCGGCACGGTGGGGCAGGATCCGCTCGCCCACTTCGTGACCGCCACGGTGGAGGACGAACTCGCCTACGGGATGGAGTCGTTGGGGATCGCTCCGGCCGTGATGCGGCGGCGGGTGGAGGAGACCCTCGATCTGCTGGGGCTCGACGGGCTGCGGGACCGGGCGATCGCCACGCTCTCGGGCGGGCAGCGGCAGCGGGTCGCGATCGGGTCGGTGCTCACCCCGCATCCCTCGGTCCTGGTGCTCGACGAACCGACCTCCGCACTCGACCCGGCCGCCGCCGAGGAGGTGCTGGCCGTGCTCCAGCGGCTGGTGCACGACCTGGGGACCACGGTGTTCCTGGCCGAGCACCGGCTGGAGCGGGTGGTGCAGTACGCCGACCGGGTCGTGCTGCTCCCGGGGCCGGGGGCCGCGCCGGTGTGCGGCACTCCCGCCGAGGTGATGGCCGTGTCGCCGGTGTGCCCGCCGGTGGTGGAGCTGGGACGGCTGGCCGGGTGGTCGCCGCTGCCGATGACCGTGCGGGACGCCCGGCGCCGGGCGGGCGGGCTGCGGGAGCGCCTCGCCGGACGGGCCCCGGAGCAGCGGACCCCCGCCGACCCCGCGGCCCCCGTCACTCCGCTCGCCGAGGTCCGTGCCCTCACCGTCCGCCGGGACCGGGTGGACGCGCTGCGCGGTGTCGGTCTGACCGTCGCGCCCGGCGAGACCGTCGCTCTCATGGGCCGTAACGGCGCCGGGAAGTCCACGCTGCTGGGTGCCCTGGTCGGGCTGGTGGAGCCGGGCTCCGGGACGGTCCGGGTCGGCGGGGCGGTGCCGCATCGCACCCGCCCGCGTGACCTCGTACGCCTGGTCGGCCTGGTCCCGCAGGAACCCCGTGACCTGCTGTACGCCGACACGGTCGGCGCCGAGTGCGCGGCCGCCGACCGGGACGCGGGGGCGGCCCCGGGAACCTGCCGTGACCTGGTGTCCGGGCTGCTCCCCGGGGTCGCCGACGCCACCCATCCGCGCGATCTGTCCGAGGGTCAGCGGCTGGCGCTGGCACTGGCCGTCGTACTGACCGCCCGGCCGCCGCTGCTCCTGCTGGACGAACCGACCCGGGGCCTCGACTACGCGGCGAAGGGCCGGCTGGTCGGCGTGCTGCGCGGGCTCGCCGCCGACGGACACGCGATCGTGCTGGCCACGCACGACGTGGAGCTGGCCGCCGAGATCGCGCACCGGGTCGTGCTGCTCGCGGAGGGCGAGGTGATCGCGGACGGGCCGACGGACGACATCGTGGTCTCCTCGCCGTCCTTCGCGCCGCAGGTGACGAAGGTCCTCGCGCCGCAGCGGTGGCTGACCGTGGCCCAGGTGCGCAAGGCGCTCGCATGACCGGCCCGGTGCGGCTCGGCCCCCGCTCGCTGGCCGCCCTGCTCCTCGTCAGTGCCGTCGGCGTGGTCGCCGTCGGCTGGCCCTTTTTCGCCCCGCCCGGCTCCCGGATCACCTCGCACGCCCAGGACGCGCCCTGGCTCTTCGCGGGCCTGCTGCTCCTGCTGGTCGCCGTGCTCGGGGCGACGATCTCCGAGTCGGGGCTCGGTCCGAAGGCGGTCGCCATGCTCGGCGTGCTGGCCGCGACGGGGGCGGCGCTGCGGCCGATCGGCGCGGGCACCGCCGGGATCGAGCCGATGTTCTTCCTGATGGTGTTGAGCGGGCGGGTGCTGGGGCCGGGCTTCGGGTTCACCCTCGGCTCGCTCACCATGTTCGCGTCGGCGCTGCTCACCGGCGGGGTGGGGCCGTGGCTGCCGTTCCAGATGCTGGCGATGGGCTGGTTCACGATGGGCGCCGGGCTGCTGCCGGGGGCCGGGCGGCTGCGCGGGCGCGGTGAGCTGGCGCTGCTGGCGGGCTACGGCTTCCTGGCCGCGTTCGGCTACGGCATGGTCGTGGACCTGGCCGGCTGGCCGCTGCTGGCCGGCACCGCCTCGAACATCGCCTTCGACCCGCACGCGGGGCCCGCCGCCAATCTGGCCCGGTTCCTCGCCTACAGCCTGGCCACCGCCATGGGCTGGAACCTGGGCCGGGCCCTGTGCACGGTCGTCCTCACCCTCGTCCTCGGGCCGGCTCTGCTGCGGGCACTGCGCCGGGCCACCAGGAGGGCCGCTTTCGAGACCGCGGTCACATTCGACGGCCTCGGGGCGTGAGGCGTCGTACGCATCCGGTGACGCGACCGGTGAAGCACCCCACATGACCCACGTCACCTACGACCCCGGCTAGTAATCAGATTTTTCCTGAATGCCCGATTCGCCAGGGGCTCTGACCTGGGGATTGAGAGCCACGCCACACAACGGGCCATCACGGCCTATGCGACCACAACTAGTAAAAGGGGTGATTGCGGACGGGTTTCCGGCCTGCTTCTCTGGACGACGTCGCCAGGCACCACCGGCTCCCAGCGGGCCACGGAGCCGACGCACACGGCCACCGCCTACGGGTGGTGACGGAGCACGGCGACCCCCTGTCCCCGACGAACGAGGTTCTCCGTGTCCGTGTCCATCATCCGCCGCATCGCCTCCCCGAAGAAGGTCCTCACCGCCGCCGCCGTGGCCGCCGCCACCGCCGGTATGGCGCTGAGCGCGGCGCCCGCCCAGGCCGCCACCGGCTCGGCCTCCTCCGCTCAGGCGATCGCGCACAAGATGATCCCGGACGCCGCACAGTTCAACGCGTTCAGCAAGATCGTCTCGCATGAGAGCGGCTGGAACCCCAGCGCCACCAACAGCTCCTCCGGCGCCTACGGTCTGGTCCAGGCCCTGCCGGGCTCGAAGATGGCGTCCGCCGGGTCCGACTGGAAGTCCAACCCGGCCACCCAGATCAAGTGGGGTCTGGACTACATGAACTCCCGCTACGGCAGCCCGACGGCCGCCTGGAGCTTCTGGCAGGCCAACGGCTGGTACTGAGCCGGCCGGACCGCTCCCCCGCACCTCGGCACCCTCGCCCCCTCCTCCCGGGCGAGGGTGCCGACGCATGTCCGGACGTGGTGGACTGATGCCCCCAGAGCCGCCGGACCCCGGGGCCACCGAGCCGCCCGGTCCGGCGCGACCCACCGGAGGAGCGATGCCCACGGCGACACCGACCCGCGATCCCGAGACCCGCGGTGTGCGGCTGGTTTTCGTGCTGCTGGCCCTGACCGCGCTGAGCGGCCTGATCGACGCCGTCAGCTATCTGGGCCTCGGCCATGTCTTCACCGCGAACATGACCGGCAACGTGGTGGTCCTGGGCTTCGCGGCCGCCGGGGCGCCCGGTTTCTCGGTGCCCCACTCGGCGGCCTCCCTGGCCGCCTTCCTGGTGGGCGCGGCGGCGGGCGGCCGGGTCGCGGCCCGGTTCGGCGGCGGTTCCCGCCGACGGTGGATGCGGGTGATCCTGGCCGCGGAGGCGGTCGCGGTGGCCGGGGCGGCCGTGGTGGCCTTCGCCCGGCCCGGCGGGACGGCGACGACGTACACCCTGATCGCGCTGACCGCCTTCGCGATGGGGCTGCGCAACGCGAATGTCCGCAAGCTGGGGATCCCCGACCTGACGGCGACCACGGTCCTGACGACGACCCTCACCGGCCTGGTCTCCGAGTCCCACCTCGGCGATGCCACCAGGCCGCACTCCCCGCGCCGCGCGGCCGCGGTCCTCGCGCTGATCGCCGGCGCGGTCCTGGGCGCCTGGCTGGTCCTCCACGAGAACCTGGGGATCCCGCTGCTCGTCGCGGCGGTGGTCGCCGGGGTTCTGGCGGTGGTGGCGTCCGGGCGGGAGTGACGGGAGGGACAGGAGTGAGCGGCACCGGCGTCTCGGGGGAGGCAGGAACGGGGCGTAGGAAGGGGATGCTCCTGCCTCCCTCGGGGCGGGCCGGCGGCGCCGGGAGCCGTCGGCCCGGGTCGAGGGGTTACGCCGTGGTGACCTGGAGGTGCTTCACCCCGTTGATCCACGCCGAGCGCAGCCGGTCCGGGTCGCTGACCAGGCGCAGGGTCGGCATCGCGTCGGCTATCGCGTTGAAGATCAGGTCGATCTCCAGGACCGCGAGGGACTTGCCCAGGCAGTAGTGGGGGCCGCCGCCACCGAAGCCGAGGTGGGGGTTGGGGTCGCGGGTGATGTCGAAGGTGTCGGGGTCGGTGAAGACCTCCGGGTCGTGGTTGGCCGAGGCGTAGAAGACTCCGACCCGGTCGCCCTTGCGGATCAGCTTGCCGCCCAGCTCGGTGTCCTGGGTGGCGGTGCGCTGGAAGGAGTTGACCGGGGTGGCCCAGCGGACGATCTCCTCGGCGGCGGTCGAGGGGCGCTCCCGCTTGTAGAGGTCCCAGGCCTCGGGGTGGGTGAGGAAGGCGTGCATGCCGTGGGTGATGGCGTTGCGGGTGGTCTCGTTTCCGGCCACCGCGAGCATCAGCACGAAGAAGCCGAACTCGTCGGAGTTCAGGTTGCCCTCGTCCTCGGCCGCCACCAGCGTGGAGACGATGTCCTTGGCCGGGCACTGCTTGCGGTCGACGGCCATGTTCATCGCGTAGGCGATCAGCTCGGTGGCCGACTCGGCGCCCACCTCCTCGGTGATCGCGTACTCCGGGTCGTCGTACGAGATCATCTTGTTGGACCAGTCGAAGATCTTGGCCCGGTCGTCCTGCGGGATGCCGATCAGTTCGGCGATCGCCTGGAGGGGGAGCTCGCAGGCGACCTCGGTGACGAAGTCGAAGGGGCCGGAGTGGGCGCGGGCCGCGTCGGTGATCGCCCCGGCGCGGGCGCGCAGCCGGTCCTCCAGGGCGCGGATGGAGCGGGGCGTGAAGCCGCGCTGGATGATCTGGCGGACCCGGGTGTGCTCGGGCGGGTCCATGTTCAGCAGGATCAGCCGCTGGGCGTCGATCGCGTCCCGCGGTATGTGCTCGGTGAAGCGGATGATCGCGGTGTTGAGCCAGGACGAGAAGATCTCGGGGTGTGTGGAGACGTACTTGACGTCGGCGTGCCGGGTGACGGCCCAGTAGCCGTCGTCCGCGAAGCCTGCGATGCCGTGCGGCTGTTCGATCCAGCGGACCGGTTCCGCCCGGCGCAGCTCGGCGAACTCCGGGAGCGGCACCCGGTGATGGAGCAGATCGGGGTCGGTGAGGTCGAACCCGTCGGGCAGTGCGGGACAGGGCATGGCGACTCACTCCCACCGTGTACGAACCTGGATACGTAGGTCTGACGACGCCTACCTGACGGTCCATCAGAGAGGGTCGGTTGCCGTGAAGGTAGTAACGGGTTCTACAAGTCGCAAGGGGCACGGTCACCCCAATTGCGTGCACCCCCCTTGCGGTTGCGGACAGGCTGTCAGCAGACTGCACACAGAACTAGTACGCGTTCTAGTTCTGCGTGGCGGGCCGGGCCGGGACGCCCCTGCGCCGCGCGGGTGACCGAGGAGAGGACCGAGCCCCCATGGCCGCGGAACCCGTGATCGTCGAAGCCGTACGCACCCCCATCGGCAAGCGCGGTGGCGCGCTCGCCAATCTCCATCCCGCCTATCTCCTGGGGGAGACCTACCGTGAACTACTCGGCCGCACCGGCATCCCCGCCGACTGCGTCGAGCAGATCGTCGGCGGCACGGTGACCCACGCCGGCGAGCAGTCCATGAACCCCGCGCGTACGGCCTGGCTGACCGTCGGGCTGCCGTACGAGACCGCGGCCACGACCGTCGACTGCCAGTGCGGCTCCTCGCAGCAGGCCTCGCACATGACCGCGAACATGATCGCCGCCGGGGTCATCGACGTCGGGATCAGCTGCGGGATCGAGGCGATGTCGCGGGTGCCGCTCGGCTCCGGCTCCAAGCACGGGCCGGGCAAGCCCTTCCCCGACGAGTGGAACGTCGATCTGCCCAACCAGTTCGAGGCGGCCGAGCGCATCGCCCGCCACCGGGGCCTGACCAGGGAGAACGTCGACTCGCTCGGGCTGCTCTCACAGGAGCGGGCGGCGCACGCCTGGGCCGAGGAGCGCTTCAAGCGGGAGACCTTCGCCGTGCAGGTGCCGACGACGGAGGAGGAGCAGCACGCGGGCCAGGGCATGTGGCGCCTGGTCGACAAGGACGAGGGCCTGCGGGACACGTCCATGGAGGCGCTGTCCGGCCTGAAGCCGGTGATGCCGACGGCGGTCCACACCGCGGGCAACTCCTCCCAGATCTCGGACGGCGCGGCCGCCATCATGTGGGCCTCGAAGCGGATGGCCCGCGCCCTGAAGCTGCGCCCGCGGGCCCGGATCGTCGCCCAGGCCCTGGTCGGCGCCGACCCGCACTTCCACCTCGACGGCCCGATCGACGCGACCCGGGCCGTGCTCGGCAAGGCCGGCATGACCCTCAAGGACATCGACCTGGTCGAGATCAACGAGGCGTTCGCGTCGGTGGTGCTGAGCTGGGCCCAGGTCTTCGAGCAGAGCCTGGACAAGGTCAACGTCAACGGCGGCGCCATCGCCCTGGGGCACCCGGTGGGCGCCACCGGCGCCCGCCTCATCACCACCGCCCTGCACGAACTGGAGCGCACGGACAAGGAGTTCGCCCTGGTGACCATGTGCGCGGGCGGCGGCCTGGCGACCGGGACGATCATCCAGCGGCTGTAAGCGGGCCGGGGGAAGTCCGCTGCTGTTCGGCAGCGCCCCGAAGGTCAGCGCCCCGAAGGGGCGCGGGGCTGTATTGAATGTGCGGCTGCCGCCGCGTGGGCGCAACCAGCCACGACGGCGTCGCGGACGAACGACAACTCGGCGTTCAGCGCCCGCGCAAGGCCTCACCCGGGAGCCGGCACCGTCACCGGCTCCCGGTCTTCCCTGTCGGCCCCCGCCGCCCGCAGGGCCCGCGCCCGCGGCCCCTGGAGCAGGTAGCCGACGCCGAAGCCCGCGCCGACCACCGCCGCGCCGCCCACCGCGTCCAGGACCCAGTGGTTGCCGGTGGCGATGATCGCCGAGACCGTCAGGAGGGGGTGGAGCAGGCCGAAGGCCTTCAGCCACCACTTCGGGGCGACGACGGCGATCACGATCCCGCACCACAGCGACCAGCCGAAGTGCAGCGAGGGCATCGCCGCGTACTGGTTGGTCAGCTGGGTGAGGGTGCCGTAGTCCGGCCGCCCCGCTCGTTCGCTCTGAGAATCCTGAGAACCCTGAGAACCCCTACGAGGCTCCCATTCCTTTCTGTGAGAGACGCGGGCAACCCCCTCTTCACCTGACGCCCGTCCGTGTTTCGTCCGGATGGCGACAGCGCGGAGGGGGTGCGGTTGCCTGCGTGGAGCGCGACAAGGATCACAGTGCGTGGTCCGGATACCGGCGCAGGAGCGGGCATACGTCCCTGCGTACACCGCATTTAGCTGCACAGTGCACGGATGCGTGTACGCGACGTAACGGGCCCAAGTCCTCCTATCGTCGCTTTTCGACCCGTCCGGCGCCGTACGGGCCGCGCCCCCGTCCCCGTCGAAAGGTAGGCGAGCCCCGTTTTGGCGACCGCCACAGCCGTCACCCCGTCCGTCAAGATCCCCGGCCCCCGTACGGCCGCGCCCGCGCCGACCGTCACCGACCCCGCGATGGTGAAGCGCGCCGTGAAGGCGGCCGCGCTCGGCAACGCCATGGAGTGGTTCGACTTCGGCGTCTACAGCTACATCGCGGTGACCCTGGGCAAGGTCTTCTTCCCGTCCGGCAACCCGACCGCCCAGCTGCTGTCCACGTTCGGCGCCTTCGCCGCGGCCTTCCTGGTCCGCCCGCTCGGCGGCCTGGTCTTCGGCCCGCTCGGCGACCGCGTGGGCCGCCAGAAGGTCCTCGCCGTCACCATGATCATGATGGCGGCCGGCACCTTCGCGATCGGCCTGATCCCCTCGTACGCGACGATCGGCGTCGGCGCCCCGATCCTGCTCCTCGCCGCCCGCCTGGTGCAGGGCTTCTCGACCGGCGGCGAGTACGCGGGCGCGTCCACGTTCATCGCCGAGTACGCGCCGGACAAGAAGCGCGGCTTCTTCGGCAGCTGGCTGGAGTTCGGCACGCTGGCGGGCTACATCGGCGGCGCGGGCCTGGTCACCCTGATGACGGCCCTGCTCTCCGACGGCGACCTCACCTCCTGGGGCTGGCGTATCCCGTTCCTGATCGCGGGTCCGATGGGCATCATCGGCCTGTACCTGCGGATGCGCCTGGAGGAGACCCCCGCGTTCGCCGCGGAGGTCGAGAAGGCCGAGCAGTCCCGCCCGAAGGTCCCGCTGCGCGAGATGATCACCGGCCAGTGGAAGGCCCTGCTGCTGTGCATGGCCCTGGTCCTGGTCTTCAACGTCACGGACTACATGCTGCTGTCGTACATGCCGAGCTACCTGACCAGCGAGCTGAAGTACGACGAGACGCACGGCCTGCTGGTGGTGCTCGCCGTGATGGTCCTGATGATGATCGTCCAGCCGTTCGCCGGCGCCCTGACCGACCGCGTCGGCCGCCGCCCGGTGATCGCCGCGGGCTGTGCGGGCTTCCTCCTGCTCTCCGTCCCGGCCCTGCTCCTGATCCGCCAGGGCAGCCTGTTGGCGGTCGCCCTCGGCATGGGCGCCCTGGGCCTCCTCCTGGTCTGCTTCACGGCGGCGATGCCGGCGGCCCTCCCGGCCCTGTTCCCGACCCGGGTCCGCTACGGCTCCCTGTCGATCGGCTTCAACGTGTCGGTCTCCCTCTTCGGCGGCACGACCCCGCTGGTGGTGACGGCCCTGATCGGGGCGACGGGCAACATGATGATGCCCGCGTACTACATGATGGCGGCGGCGGTCATCGGCGGCTTCGCGGCCTGGCGCATGACAGAAACAGCAGGCAAGCCCCTGCCTGGTTCAGCGCCGTCGGTTGAAGCGCCCCTTTAGGGGCGCGGGGCTGTGTCGATGTGCGGCTCCGCCGCGTGGGCGCGCTCAGCCCCCCACCCGCCTGCACTGTTCGAACGATCCGCACCCCCTGTGCGTACCGTCGGTAGACAGACGGTGGCTGTCCGGAACAGGCGCACGAAGCATGCCCTCCGCTATACCGTCTGTAGTCGGTGATCCACAGACGGGCGGAGGGCATCGGTTCATGGTCGGGCGCGCACGTGTTCTCGCGGTCCTGCTCACACTCCTCGGCATCCAGCTGAGCTGGCTCGCCGCCCCCGCCTTCGCCTGCGGCTGCGGCGCCCTCGTCCCCGGCGACCGGCAGCAGGTCACCGTCGGCCGGGAGGAGTCGGTCCTGCGCTGGGACGGCACCCGCGAACAGATCGTGATGCGCCTGACGGTCGACGGCGACGCCGACCACGCCGCCTGGATCATGCCCGTCCCGCACCGCGCCACCGTCGCCCTCGGCGACCCGGCCCTCTTCGACGAGCTGCACACCCTCACGTCCCCGGTGCACCGCACCCGCTACCACCTCTGGCCCCAGAACGGCGACTGGCCCCTCACCACCGGCCGCACCACGGCCGCAGGCCCGCCCGACGGCGCCGCGCAGGCCCCCCGCGTCGGCGTGGTCGACCGCCGGCGGCTCGGCCCGTTCGACGTGGCCCAGCTGACCGCCACCGACCCCGGCGCCCTGGACGGCTGGCTGCGCGACAACGGCTTCCCGATCCCGCCCCGCCTTGACACCGCGCTACGGCCCTACGTCGACCAGCGCTGGGAGTACGTCGCGGTCAGGCTCGCCCCCGACACCGCGGGCTCCACGCTGACCGGCGCCCTCGACCCGCTGCACCTCGCCTTCGCCAGCGACCGGCCGGTCTACCCGATGCGGCTGTCCAGGCTCGCGGCCACCCCGCAGTCACTGGGCCTGTACGTGCTCGCCGCGCACCGCATGGAGCCGCGCGCGGCGATCGGCGGCGAACGCCCGAGGGTCGTCTACGCCGGCCGGCTCAGCCGTCCGGCCGGCGATCTCCGCGAACTCGCCGCCGGCACCCCGTATCTGACGGCCATCGGCCAGGAGTTCCCGTACCCGTCCCGGATCTCCGGCGACCACGTGCTGCGCCGGGCCTCCTCGGACACCCCCTTCCAGCAGGTCGTCTACGAGGACCGGCTGCGCGAGGCGGCCGGGATCCCGCTGTGGCTGCTGACGGTCGGCGGCGCGCTGCTGCTGGTCGTCACGGTCACCTCCGTGGCGGCCGTACGACGCTCCCGCCGTCCGGTCCTGCCGCCGCCACCGCCGGTGCAGCCGCCACCGCCCCCGGCCCGTCCCCCTGCGCCGATCGGCTGAGTTCCGTCCGGTACCGGGGCGGTGGATCACCGAGGCACCCGCCGCCTAAGTAGTGCTAAGCAGATAGCTGTCAGAGGGCAGTTACCGGATATCCGAAAGGCAGCGGACGCATGAGCGGCTCTCAGCTCTGGGACGACGTCGACTTCTACTTCACCAGCCACCTCTCGCCGGACGACGAGGCGCTCCAGGCGGCCCTGCGCGAGAGCGAGGCCAACGACCTCCCGCACGTCAGCGTGACCGCCAACCAGGGCAAGCTGCTCCAGCTCCTCGCACAGATCCAGGACGCCCGGAGCATCCTGGAGATCGGCACCCTCGGCGGCTACAGCACCATCTGGCTGGCCCGCGCCCTGCCCGAGGACGGCAGGCTGATCTCGCTGGAGTACAACGCCCGGCACGCCGAGGTCGCGGTCCGCAACATCGCCCGCGCCGGCCTGGAGCGGCTCGTCGAGGTGCGGGTCGGCCCCGCCCTGGAGTCGCTGCCCAAGCTGGCCGACGAGAACCCGGCCCCCTTCGACCTGGTCTTCATCGACGCCGACAAGGCCAACAACCCGCACTACGTGGAGTGGGCGCTGCGGCTCACCCGCACCGGCAGCCTGATCGTCGTCGACAACGTGGTGCGCGGCGGCCGGGTCGTCGACGCCGACAGCAGCGAACCGGACGTGGTCGGCACCCGCGCCGCGATCGAGCTGATCGCCGCCCACCCGAGGCTGACCGGCACGGCTATCCAGACGGTCGGCAGCAAGGGCTACGACGGCTTCGCCCTGGCCCGGGTGCTCGACTGAGGGGTGCCGCTCAACCCTCGTGGTAGAAGCCCACGTTGACGCTGCGCGGGGCGGTGCGGTCCCGGACGACGATCTCGCCGGAGCCGCCCCGGGGCAGCGCGACCGTGCCTCCGTACCCGATGGCCTGGGCGTACTCGCCGACGGTCAGCAGCACCTCGGAGGACGGTTCGGCCTGGGAGCCGCGCAGCCAGGTGACCTGCCAGCCGCCCTCGGGCCCGCACAGGAACTCCAGGTGCACCCGGGAGACGAACAGCCAGTCGTCGGGCGTGGTGAGCCGGCAGGCGGCGGCATCGCGGCCCACTCGCAGCACGGCGCCCGGTTCGCTGGGCGCGTCGGCCATGAGCATGCCGGCCGTCTCGCCCGCGTCCCCGGACACGGAGGCCATGGTGAGTTCGAGCACGTGCGTTCCCCCTGCGCGGTTCCTGAATCGTTCCTGGATCTCCGGCGCATGATAAAACGCCCGGCGGGGTGGCGTCCGGCACAATGAAGTCATGACCGAGCGAAAGCCACCCGGGGTACCGTTCGAGTCCTGGGTCGACAAGCAGATCCGTGATGCGCAGCAGCGCGGTGACTTCGATCAACTCACGGGCGTGGGCGAGCCGTTGCCGGCCGACCTGGACACGCCGTACGACGAACTGTGGTGGATCAAGCGGAAGATGGCCCGGGAGGGCCTGGCGATGCTGCCTCCGGCCCTCGCGTTGCGCAAGGAGGCCGAGGACGCTCTGGCGGCCGCCTACGCGGCCCCCTCGGAGCGGATCGTCCGCGGGATCATCACGGAGGTCAACGTGAAGATCCGGGAGATGATGTTCAAGCCGCCGCCCGGGCCCCCGCTGGGCAAGAAGCCGTACGACGTCGACGAGGTCGTACGCGAGTGGCGGGAGCGCCGGGCGGCGGCCGGGTCGGAACCGGGCTGAGGTGACTCGGGTGAGTCAGATGTGCAGTAGTCGGTCCGCCAGTTCGCGGTAGTCGCGCAGGGCCAGCCGAAGCTGTTCGGTGTCGGCCGTGCCGGGGTGGTCCCGGTCGGTCTCCTGCCAGCTGCCGCGCAGGGTACGGCGGCGCCGGTCGACGGCGTCGGTGAAGCGCGCGCTGAGTTCCTCGAGGGCCCGGTCGGCCTCCTCCACGGCCGCGCGCGGCTCGTCGACGAAACCGGTGACCGCGTGCTGCAGGCGCCGCTCCAGCTGCCCGCACTCCTCGTTCGGCATCAGCCGGTCGTCGTGCGCCACCGGCCGGTCATCGTTCGGGATCCGCCGGTCGTCGGTCGACATCCGCCGGTCGTTCTTGCGCGCCGGCCGGTCGTCGCGGGCCGCGTCCGGCGCATGGCCCGGACCCTCGCCGGCCACCAGCACCGCCTGCCCGGGCGCCTCGTCCCGGTCGGTCCTGCGCTCCGCCGCGATGTCCTCGCGCCCGGGGGTGACCCCCCTGACGGAGGCGTCGCCGCGGTCGGTCGTGGCCTCGGTCGTGCGCTCCTCACGTCCCGGCATCGCCTCGTCGCCGGGATATATGTCGCCGCTCCCCTGCAGGCGGCCCTTCTCTGTCCTCGCGTCGGTCATGTCGGTCAGCTCTCCTTCGGACGGCTCCGGTCGGCGGACCAGGGCAGATGCGGATGACCGCCGGTGTCGGCACCGACACCGGCGCGGTGCCGGCCGGTCTCGCCGGTCGACGGGGTGACCAGGTCGTCGAAGAGGGAGCGGGCCTCGATCATGGCCGTACGCATCTCCTCGGTGCCCGACTGGTTCTGCTGGGCCCCGTCCACGGGCGCCTGGGCGGCGCGGTGGACGCGTCGGTAGCCGTCGACGTGGTCGGCGTGGTGCACGGACAGCGCGGCGACCTGGTCGTCGTACTCGGCACCGGCCGGGAAGCCACGGGCGGCCGCCACTTCGGCCAGCAGCCGGTCGATCTCGGTCACGGACTCCCGCGGCGAGTCGACGAAGTGTTCCTGTGCGGTCGTCCAGCGGGCCGCGTAGCGTTCGCGCTCCGCCGGTTCCAGCGGCCGCTCGTGGAGGTCGCCGTGGCGCTGCACCCGTTCGGCGAGCTCCTGCTCGGCCGCCTTGGTGTCGCCGCTGTGCTGGGCCACGGCCCGCTCGTACTCGGGCCCGAAGCGCTGCTTCAGGCCGTGCGGCCCGTGGCTCCTGGAGCGCGCGGCCAGCACGGCCGCGACGACGACCACGGCGGCCACGATCACAATCGCGATGATCAAGCCTGTGGACATGGTTGCCTTCCGGTGTCTCGGCCCGACGGGCCGGCTCGCCCTCCGGGTGACCCGCACAGCGCCCCGCAAACAGCCCCGGACCATGCGGCCGAACCGGGCCCGCACCAAATCCGGTTGCACGACCCACCCGGGCCCACCCGAGACTGCCCTCCATGACCACCTGGACGATCACCCCGGAACGCCCCGACTCACCCGTGGCCGCCGCCCTGTGGCGGGCGTACTACACCGAGGTCAGCGACCGCTGGTACCTGCGCCACGAGAGCCGGCGCACCGACCCGGCCGAGCTGGAACGCGAGATCGCCGCCCACCCGGGATCCGAACTCGCCCCGCCCACCGGGCGGTTGCTGATCGCACGGTACGACGGTGCGCCGGCCGGCAGCGCGGGCGTACGGCTCCTGGACCCGGCCACCGCCGAACTCACCCGGGTCTTCGTGCACGAGGGGATGCGCGGCAGGGGCGGCGCCGCGCTCCTCGTCGCGGCGGCCGAGGACGCGGCCCGCGCGCTCGGGGCCGGGCGGCTCGTGCTGGACACCCGCACCGACCTCGTCGAGGCCCGCGCCCTGTACGCACGGCTCGGCTACACCGAGACCGAACCGCACAACGACGACATCTACGCCGAGCACTGGTTCCGCAAGGAACTCGTCAACTGACGTGCCGGGAGGCCGGGTTCTGGGGCTGTTCGCGTTCGGTGCCACACAGTTCGTCGGTCAGGTCGCGCACCAGGCGGTCCAGGTCGGTGGGCCGGTCCGAGCTCCACCAGTCGCCGAGCAGGTCGGCCAGGGACTCCTCGCGGGCCTTGGCGAGCCGTTCGGCGATCGCGCGGCCCTGCTCGGTCAGGGTCAGGTCGAGGCCCAGGCGGTCGACGAGGTGCCGCTCCTCGAGCTGGCGGGCGCCCTCCAGGACGACGGTCATCGGGACGACCCCGCGCTCGGCGAGCCGGCCCGGCTCCACCGAGCCGTACCTGCGGATCCGCAGCAGCAGCCAGCCGGCGGCGGGCAGCAGGTCCACCCCGGCCCGCTCGTTGATCTTCCGGTAGATCTCCCGGCGGCCCTCGCGGGTGCCGAGCAGCGACAGGGCCCGGCAGCACTCGTCGTACGACGAGCGCTGCACCGGGTTGGGCGGGATGGTCTCCGACGCGTCCGGCGCGGTGACCGAGCCGCGCAGCCGGTCCTCCTTGAGGAACCAGGCCAGGACGAAGCCGAGGGCGGCCACCGGGGCGGCGTACAGGAAGACGTCGGTGATCGAGGACGCGTACGCGTGCAGGGCCGCCGGGCGCAGCGCGGGCGGCAGTTCGGTGATGCCGCGCGGGTCCGCCTTGAGCGTGCCCGGGGTGACACCGGCCGGGAGACGGACGCCCTGGAAGGCGTCGGCCAGCTTGTCGGCGAGGCGGCTCGCGAAGACCGAGCCGAAGATCGCCACGCCGAAGGAGGCGCCGATGGAGCGGAAGAAGGTCGCGCCGGAGGTGGCGACGCCGAGGTCCTCGTAGGAGACGGAGTTCTGCACGATCAGCACGAGCACCTGCATGACCAGTCCGAGGCCCAGGCCGAAGACGAAGAAGTAGCAGCTCATCTCGATCGTCGAGCTGTGTTCGTCGAGCCGGTGGAGCAGCAGCAGGCCGAAGGTGGTGACGGCGGTGCCGGCGATCGGGAACACCTTCCAGCGGCCCGAGTGGCTGACGATCTGGCCGGACAGGGTGGAGGACAGCAGCAGGCCGATCACCATCGGCAGCATGTGCACACCCGACAGGGTCGGCGAGATGCCCTGCACGACCTGGAGGAAGGTCGGCAGGTAGGTCATCGCACCGAACATCGCGAAGCCGACGATGAAGCTGATCACGGCGGCCAGCGTGAAGGTGCGGATGCCGAAGAGCTTCAGCGGGAGCACGGGTTCGGCGGCCCGCCGCTCGACGGCCACGAAGGCGACGGCGAGCAGCACCCCGAGCACCGCCAGCCCGATGATCTGCGGCGACCCCCAGCGCCAGGTCGTCCCGCCCAGCGAGGCCACCAGCACCAGGCAGGTGGCGACGGCGGCGATCAGCAGCGTGCCGAGATAGTCGATCCGGTGGCGGGAGGTCCTGCGCGGTATGTGCAGCGCGACCGCGATCACGGCGAGCGCGACCACGCCGACGGGCAGGTTGACGTAGAACACCCAGCGCCAGCTCAGATGCTCGGTGAGCACCCCGCCGAGCAGCGGCCCGAGCACGCTGGTCGCACCGAAGACAGCACCGAACAGGCCCTGGTAGCGCCCCCGTTCACGCGGCGGCACGAGGTCCCCCACGATCGCCATCGACAGCACCAGCAGCCCGCCGCCGCCCAGCCCCTGCAGGGCGCGGAAGCCGATCAGCTCGCCCATGTTCTGGGCCATCCCGCACAGGGCCGACCCGACGAGGAAGATCACGATCGCCGCCTGGAAGAGCCGCTTGCGCCCGTACTGGTCACCGAGCTTGCCCCACAGCGGGGTGGCGGCCGTGGAGGCCAGCAGGTAGGCGGTGACCACCCACGACAGGTGCTCGAGCCCGCCCAGGTCACTGACGATCGTCGGCAGCGCGGTCGACACGATGGTCTGGTCCAGTGCGGCCAGCAGCAGGCCGAGCAGCAGCGCACCGATCGGGACGAGCACATTGCCGGGTACGTGCTCCGCGTCCTTCGCCTGGGTGTGCGTCATGTCCAGGGCCATGGAGACCTCCCGGGGTGCTTTCAGCCATCTTCCATCGTGGACGGTGTCACCCGGTATGGCCCGTCGAGCCCTCTTCGCCCCGTCTGAAACAAGGGGATCCGGCGAACGTACGTGTAGGTACGCCGCATAACCTGTGGAGTTCGCGGGGGGACGCGAGGGGCCACGAGGGGACACGAGGGGAGGGGACGAGCACCGTGACGGACACGACCGGGGGTCACCGGTGCCCGGAGTGCGGGGCGCCGAGGGGGGCGGACAACACGCCCTCCTGCGACTGCACCCGACGGGCATCGGACGCACTGCGCGACGCCCGTACGGCGGAACAGGCGGCCGCGGAGGACTTCGACCCACTGCGGATACGGCCGTACGTCGATCTCTCCGGGGCCGGGACTGGGACTGGGGCCGACGGCGGGGCCGGGACCGAGGCCGGGGCCGACGGCGGGACCAGGACTAGGACGAAGGCAGACAGCGAGGCCGAGGCCAGGGCCGACGAGCGGGCCACGGCCGGGGCCGGTGGCCGGGCCGCAGCCGACGGCGGGAAGACCGAGCCGCTGCCGGTGGTCGAGGCGGCGACGATGCCACTGCGGGCGGTACCGGAGCCGGAACCGGCACTGCCCCCCTCCGACCTGACGCAACCCCGTCGGCGCCGGCCCCGGTGGGTGCTGGTCCTGTCGATCGCCGGGGCGGTGTTCGGGATCCTCGCGGTGGCCGGTTTCGCGAGCGGGCTGTTCTCCCATGTGACGCCCACACGGGACACGGCGGCGCCGAAGGACGTCCGGGCGAGCGTTCCCGACGTGACGCCGAGCACGGGGTCGCCTTCGGCGGCGGCGCCGGTGACGTCGGCGGGGGCGCCGGCGCCACCCGTGCCGTCCGCGTCCGCCGGCGTGAGCGCGTCGCCGACGGCCTCGCCCTCACGGACGGTGAGCGCGAGTCCGTCCGTGACCGCGTCCCGCTCCGCCACGCCGACCCAGTCGGCGTCGACGACCGGCACGGCGGCCTCCGCCCAGCCCACGTCGGCGCCGGCCCTGCGCCTCGGAGACAGCGGCGCCGAGGTGACGGAGCTCCAGCTGCGGCTGGCGCAGCTGAGGCTCTTCTCGGGGAAGGCCGACGGCCACTACGACAGCACGACGGAGAGCGCGGTGCGGACGTACCAGCTGGCGCGGGGGATCCTGACGGACGAGTCGGGGGTGTACGGGACGGCCACCCGAGCGGCCCTGGAGTCGGAGACGACCGAGCCGTAGGGAGGGGGCCGGAAGGGGATGGTTGCGGTTGTCGGTCAGGTGCGGGTGGGTGGGGGCAGAGCGCGCAGTTCCCCGCGCCCCGGCGCCCCCCCCCGCCACCCCCCCCCCCCCACCGCCGCCCCCCAGCGCCGTCCCCCGCCCGGTGCCGGGCCGCCCCGCCCCCCCCCCCCCCCCCCCCACAACACACCCCCCCCCCCCCTATCCATGTCCCGGCCCGGCTACTTGTCGGCGGTGAGCCTGCCCGCCGCGCCCCAGCTGTCCGCCGGGACCTCGTGGATCCACACCTGCACGGTCTCGGCGGGGATCTTGTAGGCGTCGACAAAGGCGTCCGTGACCCGCTTGACGAGGTCCCGCTTGAGTTCGGTGTCGCGGGGGCCCTGCTGGATGGTGACGATCGGCATCGTTGAACTCCTCCGAGTGCGCTTCCTGTTCGGTGGGTCCACTCCATCGCACGGTGCGTCCGTGACCAAGAAGCAGATCGCGACCACAGCGATCAGCGTTCGTGATCGTCGCAGGCCAGCAGCAGGGCGTCCAGGTGCGGGGGCGGGGCGACGGCGGACACGGCGAGACCGGTCGCCAGGGCCAGACCGGGCGCCCGGAACGGTACGAAGGCCACCCTCGGGGTGTGCAGCCCGCGCGCGTGGGACGCGTACACGACCGTCCACAGCAGCCCGGTGCCGATGCTGGCGAGGGTGTCCTGGAGGGAGCCGGCCGACGGTCCGGGCAGCGGCTCGAAACCGGCGTCCCGGCAGGCACCGACGACCAGGTCGACCAGGGCGGGGTTGTTACGGCGCCCGGTGAGCGCGAGGGGCAGCCCGGCCAGGTCGCCGACACCGATCTCCGGGCGACCGGCGAGGGGGTGGGTGGCCGGGAGGGCGGCCACCAGGGGGTCGGGCCACAGCGGATGGACCCGTATGCCGGGCACCGGCTCCACGGCGCGGACGAACGCGGCGTCCAGCCGCCCGCCCGCGACCCGGGCGAGGCGCTCATCGACCGGCAGCGAGTACAGCTCGACGGGCACGTCCGGCGCGCGGCGTGCGAACGCGGCCAGCACCCGCTCCAGGTGCGCGCCGAGCCCCGTGCTGGTGCCGATCCTGAGCCCGGCCGGCGGGGCGACGGCGGCCCGGGCCTTCTCGGCCGCCGCCAGCACCGCCCGCGCCTCGGGCAGCAGCCGCTCCCCCGCGCCGGTGAGCCGGACCCGGCGCGGCGAACGGTCGAACAGCTCGGCGCCCAGCTCCCGCTCCAGCCGCTGTATCTGCATGCTCACCGCGGACTGCACGATGTGCAGCCGGTCGGCGGCCCTCCCGAAGTGCAACTCCTCGGCGACGGCGACGAAGTAGGTGAGCTGCCGCAGTTCCATGGCCCCGACTCTAGAGGCCCCGTTCGAAGGTGCTCCGAATGAGTGGCGCGGGAGGCGTCACGTGAATGTGCTCCGGGTGAGCGGCGCGGGACGCGTCACGACGATCGCGCCGCGCTGAGAGATCACCGGGCTACGACGGTTCCGAACCGGATGTCGTACGGCGTCCCGGGGTGCAGCACGGCCAGCATCCGCGCGCCTTCTTCCAGCACGGCGGCCCGCTGGGCCCGGCTCAACGGGCCGAAGACCTCGATGACCAGGGTGTTGTCCACCGGCTTCCACACGCCCGCCAGAAAGCCGTCGACGAGCAGGGTGCGATGGGGCTGGTTGCCCTGCCAGAGGCGGCCCCGGTGCTCGGGCGGGACGACCCGGGTCCGGTCGGCGTGCGAGAGGAGAAGGTTGTCGAACTCGGGAAGGAAGCGCGGCGGGGCGGGGGTCCCGGGGTCGGGGCGGGGTGCGTCGGGCAGGTCGAAGAGCTCGACGCCGTGCTCGTCCCGGAAGGTGAGGAGGCGGGGCCGGAGCCGTTCGAAGACCTCGCGCAGCCGGGTCAGTCCGGCCCAGGTCTGCATGTCCTTGACGGAGGCAGGCCCGAAGGCGGCGAGATAGCGCAGCACGGTGTCGTCCGGTGCCGGGGCCGGTACGGCGGGGCGGCCCAGCCAGTGCTCGGCGGTGGTGAGGGCGACCTGCCCGGACCGGCCCCACAGGCCGCGCGGGGGGACCTGGACGAGGGGCAGGGTGCAGCGGGCGGCGACGGCGAGGGACTGCGGGTCGGCGTCGGGCCACTCGGCGAGGAGGGCCTGGCGCAGCTCGGCCATGGTGCGCGGCTCGGCCTCGACCAGGTCACGGGCGAGGACGGCGAGCCGGTCCAGGTCGACGCCGGTGAGGCCCTTGCGGAAGGCGGTCAGCTCCCGGTTCCGGGCGGGCTGGACGAGCGGGCGCAGGGTGCGGGCGTCGTCGGCGGTGTGGGTGTGGATGGTCGACCGCAGGGTGACGATACGCACGACCTCCCGGTCCGCCATCAGCTGTGAGAGCTGCTCGGGGTCGAAGCCGTCGAGGCGGGCGGCGAGGGCGTGGTACGGCGGCTTCACGTTCTGCGCCTGGAGGCCGACGAGATGCTCCACGGCGTCCTTCACCGACCGGGGTGAGCGGCGCAGCAGAAGCTGACGGTCGAGGGTGGCGCGGTTGAGGGCGCGGGTGCCGAGGACCGGGCCGGGAGAGGTTTTCGCCATGGCGCGCACGCTAACGTCCGTAGCGGACAGATCCTGTCCGCTTCTCTCACCGAATCCCGTCCTTGATTCCCTCCGCCGGGCCTGTATGCCCCGTATATCCTGCCCCAAGACCCACTGATCACGCCCCATCACACCCGACCACTACGATCACACAGATCACGCCGATGCAGTCCCCATCGAGAGGCGGCCGCGATGTCCGAGCGACGCCCCAGTCCGGCCTCGAAGAACTCCGGGAACGGCAGGAGCGGCCGGAGCACCAGAAGGTCCGTCTGGCGCCGCGCCCTGCCACCGGACCAGGACACGGCCGAGCTGCCGGAGCCGGGCTCCGCGGCGGCGGCGACACCGGGCGAGCCGCTGAGCGTGGTGGAGGCGGCGCTGTACCGCGACGGGGTGCGGGTGTCGACGCCGGCGACCCTCGCGGAGACCTACCGCGAACTGCGCGACCAGCCCGCGGGCATGGCGTGGATCGGCCTGGCCCGCCCCACCGCGGACGAACTCCTCTCGCTGGCCTCCGAGTTCGACCTGCATCCGCTCGCGGTCGAGGACGCGATGGAGGCACACCAGCGGCCAAAACTGGAGCGGTACGGCGACACGCTCTTCGTCGTCCTGCGTGCCGCCCGCTATCTGGACGCGCCGGAGGAGGTTGACTTCGCGGAGCTGCACGTCTTCGTGGGCCCGGACTTCGTGATCACGGTCCGGCACGGCGCGGCACCGGACCTCTCGGCGGTCCGCCACCGTATGGAGGACAGCCCCGACCTGCTCAAACTCGGCCCGGAGGCGGTCCTCTACGCCATCCTCGACGCGGTGGTGGACGGCTATGCCCCGGTCGTCGAGGGCGTCCAGATCGACATCGACGAGATCGAGACGGAGGTCTTCCGCGGCGACCCGGAGGTCTCCCGCCGCATCTACGAACTCTCCCGCGAGATGGTCGAGTTCCAGCGCGCCACCCGCCCCCTGGTCGGCATGCTGCACAGCCTGATCGCCGGTTTCGCCAAGTACGACACGGACGAGGAACTCCAGCGCCACCTCCGCGACGTCGCCGACCACGTCACCCACATCAGCGAACGCGTGGACGGCCTCCGCCAGGCCCTCCCGGAGATCCTCACGGTCAACGCGACCCTGGTCACCCAGCAACAGAACGCGGAGATGCGGGCGTTGGCGGAAGCGGGCTTCGAACAGAACGAGGAGATCAAGAAGATCTCGTCGTGGGCGGCTATTTTGTTCGCTCCGACGCTGGTCGGCACGATCTACGGCATGAACTTCTCCCACATGCCCGAGCTGCACTGGGGGTTCGGATACCCCTTCGCCATCGGCTTGATGGGGATCGTGTGTGCCAGTCTGTACGTGATTTTCAAGCGGCGGGACTGGCTCTAGGGTCGAGCACCCACCCACGCGGCGCCGATGGAGCGTCTGATGGCGAACGTGTGCCGGAGCGCGTGGAAGCCGTCCTTGCGCGACGCCTTCCACCGCTCGTCCTTCTGCCGCACGGGGACGACGCCGCGGCGGCCAGGGCCGGCTTGCACATCTCGACGTTGAAGATGTTCGCGCGGTCGCCTCTGTGACCGGTTCTGAGGCTGCCTTCATCGCCGGATCCGGTCTCACCCTCGACGGAGCGTTCACCGCCGGTGGGAGATCAGCGCTCGAAAGGCAGGTGCCTACGGCGTGATCGTGACGGGGCCGTAGTCCGAGAGGTTGGTGAGGTTCATCTGGGCGAGCGTGGTCGCGGCAGTGGTGCTCGCCGGCATCACGATGTCGCTCAGGGTGACCCCGGTGATGGGGGCACCGGGCCGGCCGTTGATGCGCGCGGCCGTGGTGCCGGCGTTGCGGACCTTGACGTGGGAGATCGTGACGCCCGTGACCGGGCCGACGCCCTGGGTGTCGCCGGTCATCAGGGCCAGCCAGGTCCTGTTGTCGTCGTTGGTGAAGTCCAGCCGCTCGATGTCGATGTCGTCGAAGCGGATGTTCGTGGCACTCGACGCTCCGTACTTGTGATGGACGCCGATGCCCACAGCCGCGTCGTAGACGACGACGTGCCGGAACGTGACGCCGTCCTGCGGCTGGATGACGCCCTGGCCCACCTTGGCCCCGTAGCAGTAGGTCCAGGAGACCAGGTCGTCGAAGGTGACGTTCTTCAACGGGCGTGCGGTACCGGGGACGGACCTGTAGATGTCGGCGACATCGCCCCAGGTCTTCGTGGAGAACGGGTCGTCGAGCCCGATGCCGATCGCGTGGGTGACGGTGACGTTCGTGGACTCGGTGACGTCGATCCCGTCGTTCTCGCCCATGTCGAACCTGTTGAAGAGCTTGATGTCGCGGAACGTCATGTTCGAGGACCGCAACGGGATGACCGCCCAGCTGCTCGACTCCCGGAACGTGATGCCGTCGACCGTGAAACCGTCGGTGTAGACGGGCATGAGGAGGTTCACGCCCAGGTTGCCGGGCTTGAGCGAGGCCGCCCCGTTGCCGTCGATGATCCCCCGGCCGTAGATCTTGATGTTCGACGACGAGTAGCGGGTGGAGAGGAACCAGGTGAGGTCACGCCCCTGGGAGTCCTTGTGCCCGTAGACCACGTAGTGGTCGGCCTCCCCGGTGTAGCGGAGCACCGCACCGGGGGCGAGGTAGAGGGCGAGGTTGCTCCGCAGGTACAGGTTGCCCAGCGTGTAGACACCGGCGGGCACGTAGACGATGCCCTGCCGGCCGTTCGCGGAGCCCCACGCGGCGGCGTCGTTCAGCGCGGTCTGGAAGGCCGTCGTGGTGTAGGCGCCGGTATTCGGCTGCACGTTGTACGGGGCGCTGTGCACGTTGAAGATGCCGGTGCCGGTGGACGACGGTCGGTCGGACTCCTGCGGGTCGGCCGCGATCACCAGGTTGGGGCGGCCGTCCAGTTTCACGATCAGGTAGTCGTCGTGCTGAACGGTGAAGGTCAGGGTCGAACCGCTGACCGATCCACTGAGGTCCAGCTTCTGCGGGCTGATGCTGTACGAGCCGATGCCGGTGTTGTTGGTCTTGGTCACCGCCATGGTGGCGGTGCCGGTACCGAGGGCGAACTGGGCGATGTCGTACCCCGGGTACTTGGTGACGGGGACGGACGTTCCGTTGACGGTGAGCGTGTAGTCCGTCGACGCCTGGTAGATCGACGCGGGTACACCGCCACGCCCGCCGCCGCGGCCTGGGCGGGACGGGGAAGTCCCAGCAGGGCCGCGACGGCCAGCAGCAGAGCGGTCAGTCCGAGAGCCAGGCCGCGTGCGGTACGGCGCTCGGCCGCGCCGGTCGCCGTGAACGGTGATCTCATACGGATTCCTCCGGGCTGGTGGCGTACTGGAGGTGGTGCTGGAGACGGTGAAGATGCACGGGGCCGTCAGTTCCTGGTCCACACCTGGTTGGTACCGCCGTCGCAGGTCCACAGCTGCAGTTGGGTGCCGTTGGCCGTGCCGCCGTCGATCGCGTCCAGGCAGGTGCCGGAGGCGAGGTTGACGATCGTGCCGTCGGAACGGACCCGCCACTTCTGGCCATAGGTGCCGTCGCAGTCGTGGATCTGTACGGCGGTGCCGTTGGCGGTGGCTCCTCCGGCCGCCTCCAGGCAGCGGTTGGCGAAGACGGTCAGTTCACCGCTCACCGTGGAGAACCAGGTCTGGTTGGTGCCGCTGTTGCAGTCCCACAGCGCCGGACGGGTGCCGTTGGCCTGGTTGCCGCCGGGCAGGTCCAGGCATCGGCCGGACTGCTTCTCCTGGTAGGAGGCGGTGGTGTTGGCGCGGTACCAGGTCTGGTTGGTGCCGCCGTTGCAGGTCCAGATCTGCAGCAGGGTGCCGGTGGTGGTGCCGCCCCCGGTGGCGTCGAGGCACTTGCCGGAGTTGGGGTTGACCACCGTGCCGTCGCTGTTCACCGTCCACTGCTGGGCCATGGAGCCGTTGCAGTCGTAGATCTGCACTGCCGTACCGTCCGCCGTGGCCGCGCCCTTGACGTCCAGGCACTTCGCCCCGCCGTAGACCGTCAGCTGCCCGGTCGGGGAGGCGGCCCAGGTCTGGTTCGCGTCGCCGTGGCAGTCCCACAGCGCGACCTGCGTGCCGTTGGTCCGGCTCGCCCCCGGCACGTCCGCGCACAGGCCGGACTGGCTGCCCTTCAGCGCGCCGGCCTGGCCCCGGGTGGAGCAGGTCGACATGCCGGACGTGTAGGGGCACAGGGCCGTCACGAAGCCGCCGTTGGTGGCCTCCGGTACCGACAGGGTGTCGGCGCTGGTGACGACGCGGGTCTCGTGGGTCAGGCCGCCGGAGCCGTCACGGACCGTCTCGGCCAGCCACTGTCCGGCGCCGAGGAAGGACAGCGGGGTCTGGAAGGTCTGGGCGGGCAGGGCCGAGATGCCGCCGACGAACCAGCGCCCGCCGGCGCGGCGGGCCAGGTACGTCTCCTTTCCGGGGCTGCCGCCGAGCAACCGTGTCTCGTCCCAGGCGGTGGGGAGCTGGTCGAGGATGCGGAGCGCCTCGGGGTGTGCCTCGTAGCTCTCGGGGCTGTCGGCGAAGTGCTGCCAGCCGGACTCGAACACGACGGAGGTGGCCAGTTCGTGGGCGTCGGTGGTGTCACGGCCGGTCATGCTGAACACCACGGGAGTGAAGTCCATGCTGGAGATCACGTTCCTGGTGTAGGGCAGGATGGTGTCGAAGGCGGCGCGGTTGTGGAACTGTTCCGAGCCGTACACCGCCTCGGCGGCGACCACGTGGGGCCAGGTGCGCTGCATGCCGCGCGGCATGGCGGTGCCGTGGAAGTTGACCATCAGCTTCAGGTCCGCGGTCTGCGCGAGGACGGCGTCGTACCACTGCAGGGTCGCCTGGCTGTACTCGTCGATGAAGTCGATCTTCACCCCGGCCACGCCCCAGTTCTTGACCTGGGGCAGCCACTGGGCGCGCTGTGCCGCGGTGCGCAGATCGGAGGAGTTGAACCAGAGGATGACCTGGACGCCCCTGGCCTTGGCGTAGGACACGACGTCCGGTACCCAGGAGGACGACCAGCCCTCGTCGATGAGGACGTAGCCCCAGCCGTGGCGCTGGGCGAAGTCGATGTACTGCTTCTGCCGGGCCTCGCTGGAGGGGCTGCTGTGTTCGCTCAGCCAGGACCAGGCGACGGCGCCGGGCTTGATCCACGAGGTGTCGGTGACCTTGGAGGGCGCGGCAAGGTCGTCGACGATCGTGGACCGGGTGACGCTCGCCAGGTCGCCGACGGCCGCCGTGCGCCACGGCGTCGACAGCGGCAGCGTGCTGGTGATCCCGCCCTCGAGCTGGGCGGTGTAGGTGGCGGAGCCGGACGTGTGGGACAGGTAGGAGGCGGCGTACCGGCCGTCGAGGTCCGTCTCGGCCACCAGCGCGTAGGCGTCGCCGACCTGGAACAGCGCAGGCAGGTGGTAGGTGTTGGTCGGAGCTGCGGCCGCGGTGGTGGCGAACCACTGGCCCTGGTCCTCGCGGTCGGGCGGCACGAGCCACGCGTTCGAGGCGGCCGGGACCGTCCACGACGACGCCTCACCGGTCACGGTCACCGATCCGCTGCCCGGCAGCACGTAACGGTAGGCCACACCGGTGTCCGAGGCACGGACCACGACGTCGAGCCGGGCCCCGCCGGTGCCTGAGAAGGACAGGGTCGTCTCGGTGTAGGCGGTCTGCCGGTTGCGCTGCTTGCCCGTGGTCGCCGTGTACGACTCGGTGACCGTCCGGTCGCTGCGCTGCCGGAACGTCAGGTCTTTCGTCAGGTCGGCGGCGCTGGTGCGGATGCCTATCGGGGACGGGGACAGCACGGTCCGGCCGTGGCTGGAGGCGGCGAAGGTGAGGGTGCCGTTGTCCAGCGTCACCTGCGCGGCGGTCGGGGAGCCCGCGGACGGGCCGGTGACGGTCCAGCCGGTGGCCGCGGCCGCGGCGTGCGCCGGCACGACCAGGAGGGCCACGGGCAACAGCAGTGCCGTCAGGCAGCGTTGCAGCAGGCGTCTGACCGGGGTGATGGGCATGGGTCTCCCTCATCGAGGTGAGTGGTGGTGACGACCGGGGGCGACGACGGGTGGTGGCGCGATCGTCGGACGACGGGGATCCGGGTTACGCGCGGACCGCGATGTGTCGGGCGGCCGGGCAGCGTGCACCGCGCATCGCCGGCGCCGGGCCGTGAGCACGAGTGGGGCGGCTTGAGGCCCGGCGGGAACAGGGGTGGCTAGGACAGCCGCCAGATCTGGTTGGCGCCGCCGTTGCAGGTCCAGATCTCCAGCGCCGTGCTGTTGGCCGTGCCGTGCCCGGCCGCGTCCAGGCACTTGCCGGATCCGACGTTGACCACGCTGCCGTCGGAACGCACCCGCCACTGCTGGCCGGTGCCCCCGTTGCAGTCCCAGATCTCCACCGGGCTGCCGTCGGCCGTGGCGCCGCCCGTGACCTCCAGGCACTTGGAGTCGTAGACGGTCAGCTGGTTGGTGGTGGAGGAGGTCCAGGTCTGGTTGGTGCCGCCGTTGCAGTCCCACAGGGCCGGCTTGGTGCCGTTGGTCTGACTGAAGCCCGGGACGTCGACGCAGCGGCCGGACTCCTGCCCCTTGACCGCCCCCGAGACCGCGCCGCGCTGCCAGCTCTGGTTCGAGCCGCCGGTGCAGGTCCAGAGCTCCAGCAGGGTGCCGGGGGCGGTGCCGCCTCCGGTGGCGTCCAGGCACTTGCCGGAGCCGGCGTCGACCACCGTGCCGTCGCTGTTCACGGTCCAGCGCCGGCCGGGGGTGCCATTGCAGTCGTCGATCTGCACCGGGGTGCCGTCGGCCGTGGCGCCGCCCTTGGCGCCCAAGCACTTCGCGCCGCCGTAGACCGTGAGTTGGCCGGACGGCGTCAGGGTCCAGGACTGGTTGGCGCCGCCGTGGCAGTCCCAGAGCGCGACCTGTGTGCCGTTGGTCCGGCTCGCGCCGGGCAAATCCGCGCACAGACCGGACTGGCGGTCCTTGAGGATGCCGCTGTGGTTGCCCGGCGGGTCGGCGGTGATGGACAGGTTGTCGAACTGGTCGGTCTGGTAGCCGACCACGCCGATGCCGATCTGGCCCGCCGCGAAGGAACTGTCGTCGGTGGTGCCGAGGGCGGCGCCGTCCGCGGTGGCGGTGATCTGGTCGCCGGAGAAGCCGAGGGCGAGCGTGTGCCACGCGTGTGTGCCCAGCGCCGTACGGCTTCCGGAGAGCAGCGTGGTCAGGCTGCCGGCCGCCGTGCTCTTGACGATGGACCAGGCGCCGGTGTCGCTCACCCGGAGTTCGTAGGCGGCCTGGTGGCTCTGCGGACGGTTCTGGGTGCCCGCCCGGCCGAGGAGTTCGACGGTACCGGCCTGTTGCAGGTTGACGTCGGCCTTGACGGTGTAGTCGGTCCACGTCGGGTCGCCGAGCAGCGAGAAGGCGTCGGAGTCGTCCTGCCATTCGAGCGGTTTGACCGGGGTCACCTGCTGCACGCACTGACCGGTCCGTCCGTCGGCGCAGGGGCGCGCCTCGAACGAGCCCTGCATGTCGGACAGGTACGTGGCTTCGGTACCGGTGACATCGTTATCGAACGTGTCGGCGTAGGGCAGCGCGAGGGCGTGGGCGGCAGGCGCGGTGGCGGTGCCCTTGCCCTGGCCGGTGGTCGTGGTGACCGTGTAGATCCAGCCGGGCTGAAGCGTCAGCGCGTACGAGCTGTCGGCCGGGGTGATGTCCTGCGTGTGCACGAAGTCGGTGGACGGGCTCGGGCTGTTCACCCGGGTCGCCCACACGTGCACCGCGCCGGTGGAAAGGCCGCCCTTCACCTGGACGTCGACCGTCTGCGGGGCGGTGGCGGTGGTGGTCTCCAGGACCGTGGAGTAGTCGGACCCGTTCGGCGACTTCAGCGTCGCGTAGGTGCCGTTGGACTCGCTGCCGCCGAGATAGCCGGAGGCGGAGTCGATGAACTTCCAGCCCGGTTGGGCGAACTGGGTGATCTGGGCGGTGGCCCAGGTGTTCTCGCCGATCGAATAGTTCCCGGACCATGGCGAGTTCGCGGTGGCCAGGCCGACTGTGCTGTACGGCAGGTTGGAGTAGATCGCCGCGACCAGTGGCCAGTTGAGGTAGGCGGTCATCCGCGCGTCCACGTATCCGCGCACGATGGAACGGCTCAGCGCCGGGGCTCCGGCGTCCATGTCCAGTGAGCCGTTCTCGGACGCCCACAGCGGTTTGCCGTTGTTCTTCGCCGTGGTGGTGCTGGAACAGGTGTCGGCATTGCCGCCGTCACCGCCCTGGCAGGGATAGTGCGCTCCGATGACCGACACGGCATTGTCGAACGAGGCGTTGCTCGCCATGTCGTCCGCGACGCTCCAGCCCGAGTCGTCGGCGACGATCTGCAGGCTGCCGTATCCGGCGTTGTCCAGCGCGGACCGCAACTGGACGTACCAGTCGGCGTCGTGGCCCCGCTCGTTCCAGCCGCCGAGGTAACCGATGGTCAGGCCGTGCTGCTTTGCACAACCAAGCCAGGAGATCAGGTAGTTGATGGTGTCGGTGGACCAGAACCCGCCGTTGATCCAGCCGGGAGCGGCCCAGGCCAGACCGTAGAACTTGATGTCCGGGTTTCGGGCCTTGGCCTGCTCGGCGAGCCAGAACTCGTAGCCGGCATCGCAGTTGATCTGTCCCTTGCTGTGCTCGATGGACGGTTCCGAGCCGTCGGTGGAGTTGGCGTCCCCGCCGATCTCCAGCTTCAGCAACTGCAGGGTCGCGCCGTATCCCGGCTTGAACAGGTAGTCGAGGATCTGCGACTGCTGGGCGGCCGGATAGTCCCGCAGCAGCCGGGAGTTGCCCCCGCCACCGCTGATCGCGCCGATCCCGTCGAACGTCCGGCCGCCTTGACCGCCGTCCACCGTGATCGTCGTGGCCGTCGCCGCGTGGGCCGGTGGCACACCGGCCACAAGAAGGGCTGCCACAAGAGCCGTGAGCCACAGGGGCAGGAGGTGTTTCAGGGTTCGCTGCACAGCGTCGTCCTTCTCCAGTGGGGGGTGAGGACTTGCTTTTGAGAGCGCTCTCAAAGTGGGCGCATTACCGAACCGTGCGTGGAGGTTTGGGCGTCAGTGTGGAGTCCTGTTGATTTACAGTCAAGGCCTGCGCCAGAGAACCTGCGCCCAACCCCGCCTACGGCATCGCCGGTCCAGCCAGGGGTGACGGCGCCGCCCGATCCTCACAAACAGCCACACGGCCCTACATCTTGACAAGTGCATGATCAATATCCAACACTGCCAAACAGGTCTACACCAATCGAGTACTCGTGTGCCGGGGACACGGGTTCGGTCCTGCCCAGGAGTGCCTCTTGCTCTCACGACGCGCCCTGCTCCCCGCCGCTGCGACCGCACCCGTTGCCGCGCCGGCCGCCCCCGTCCTGGCGACCTGGCTCGCCTCGACCGCCTCGGCCGTGGGGTCCTTGCCGATCACCCTCAGAACAGCTCCGGCTCGAGCACCGTCCACGCCTGCATATCCGGTGCGGACAGCAGCGGTTGGCCCGGTTCCGTCACCGCGGACCGGGTCTTCCACAGACTGTCCACCCCCTCCACGCCGCTGACGCCCGTCCCGTCCCGGACCACGCCATCACCCTGGGCGGGTCAGCGCCGGGCGTGCCGTAGGCCGACAGCCGTGAGTGCCAGTGCCAGCGGGCCCGGGGCCAGGAAGGCCAGGGGCACCAGCATCCAGGCGCACAGGGCCGCGGTCGCCACCGCGAGGAGCACCAGGGCGCTGCCGCCCGGGTCTCGTACGGTGTCCAGGGCGGCCTCGCGCACGGCGGCCGGCCAGTCGGTGAGCGACTCCGGGCGGGCACAGGCCCTGAGGCCCACGGCCAGCGCGCCCGCTCCGATCGCCCCGGCCACCACCGCGAACGGTGCCGCTCCCGGCAGCCCCACCCGGGCCAGCCCCAGATCCGCGGCGCACAGCAGGGCGCCGGTCAGGCCGACGAGGCCCGCCAGCAGGTCGGCGGGGCGCAGCCGCCGTCGCAGGACCGTGAAGTACCGTCCGGCGGTGGCGGGTCGACCGTGCACCGCGCCGCGCAGCACCTCGCACGCGCTCGACAGGGCGGCCGGGGCCGTCACCACGGGCAGGCAGACCGCGGCGGTGGCGAGGCCGACGCTCAGCATGTCGGCGAACAGGGTCATGCGCGGCCCGAAGACCTCGCCGGGTTCGCGCGTCTGCAGCCCGCTCATCCCTTCACCCCCGAGCTGGCCATGCCCTCCACCAGGAACCGCTGGAAGGCGAGGAAGAACAGCACGATCGGCAACAGGGCGATGACCGACATCGCGAACATCGGGCCGAACGCCGACTGGCTGGAGGAGTCCACGAAGGAGCTCAGCGCGAGGGTGAGCGTGAACTTGTCCGGGTCGAAGAGGTAGATGAGCTGGGTGAAGAAGTCGTTCCAGGTCCAGATGAAGGTGAAGATCGCCGTGGTGATCAGCGCGGGGCGGGTGAGCGGCAGGATCACGCTGAAGAAACTGCGGAAGGGACCGCAGCCGTCGATGCGGGCGGCCTCCTCCAGCTCACGGGGCAGGCCGCGCATGAACTGCACGATGAGGAAGACGAAGAACGCCTCGGTGGCGAGGAACTTCGGCAGGATCAGCGGCCAGTAGGTGTTCACCAGGCCGAGCCGGTTGAAGAGGATGTACTGCGGGATCAGCACCACGTGGTGCGGCAGCATGATCGTCGCGATCATGAAGGCGAACAGCGGGCCGCGGAAGCGGAAGCGCAGCCGGGCGAAGGCGTAGGCGGTGAGCGAGCAGCTGATGACGTTGCCGACGACCGCGCCGCCCGCGATCAGCAGCGAGTTGCCCAGCAGCCGCCAGATGGAGACGTCGTTGACGCCGTCGAAGGCGGTCTTGTAGTTGGACCATTCCAGGTGGCTGGGCAGCAGGTTGAGGCTGGCGATCACCTCGTCGGCGGGCTTGAGGGAGGTGGCGAGCAGCCAGGCCAGCGGGTAGAGCATCACCAGCAGGGCGGCGACGCAGCCGACGTGCAGGGCGATACGGCCCCAGGGAACCGGCTTGCGGGGTGCGGCAGTTGGTGCGGTGGTCGATACGGCGGTCATCGGTCCCCCTCGGAGGCGTAGAAGACCCAGGAGCGTGAGGTTCGGAACAGCACCGCCGTGACGGCGGCGATGACCAGCAGCAGTACCCAGGCCATGGCGGAGGCGTAGCCCATGTGGGAGGCGACGAAGCCCCGGTCGTAGAGGTAGAGGGTGTAGACGAGGGTCGAGTCGGCGGGGCCGCCCTTGCCGGCGCTGACCGCGAAGGCGGGTGTGAACACCTGGAAGGCCTGGATCATCTGGAGCACCAGGTTGAAGAACAGCACCGGGGACAGCATCGGCACCGTGACGGACGCGAACTGCCGCCATTTCCCGGCCCCGTCGCAGGCCGCTGCCTCGTACAGTTCGGCGGGGATCTGCTGGAGGCCCGCGAGGAAGATGACCATCGGGGCGCCGAACTGCCACACCGTCAGCAGGGCCACGGCCGGCAGCGCCCAGCCCGGTCGGTTCACCCAGCCGCCGGTGCCGAGCAGGTGGGACACCGTGCCGCCGTCGTTGAAGATCGCCCGCCAGACGAGAGCGACGGACATGGAGGCGCCGAGCAGCGAGGGGGCGTAGAACGCGGACCGGTAGAAACCCTTGCCTCGCTTGACGGGCTTCAGGGCGAGCGCGACGCCGAGCGCGAGCGCCAGTTGCAGGGGCACGGCTATCACGACGTAGGTGAGGGTCGTGAGGACCGAACGCCAGTACCGCGGGTCCTGGGTGAACATCTGGGTGTAGTTGCGCAGGCCCACCCAGTGCGGCGGGTCGAAGAGGTTGTAGTCGGTGAACGACAGGTACAGCGAGATGGCCATCGGCAGCAGCGTCAGGACGCTCGCACCGAGGAGCCACGGGGAGAGGAACACCCAGGCGGCGCCCTGGCGTTCGCGCCTGGACCGGCGCTTCGGGGCCGCGGTGGTGGCGGGCTTCGCCGGTGTCGGGATCGCGGTGGTGGTCATGACCTCAGCTCCGCCTTCGCCTCGGTGATGTAGTCCTTGGCCGCCTTGGCGGGCGACATCAGGTCGAAGGAGACCTGGTCGTAGTCGCGCTGGAAGGTGGTCTGGAGGGAGTTGTCGCCGGGCGGCGGGGCCTGCGGCGGGTCGTCGAGGGTGCCTTCGACGGACGCCTGGTAGTCGGCGATGGTCTTGTCGAAGTCCTTCAGCAGCGGCGTGGTCTCCTTGCGGATGGCCTCGTTGACGGGGATGCCGCGGGTGGCGCCGAGGAACTTGGCCGCGTCCTCGTCGTTGATGAGGAAGTCGACCAGCTCGGCCGCCGCCTTGGCGTGGGCCGTGTGGGCGGAGATACCGAGGAACATCGACGGCTTGTAGTACTGGCCGGGTGTGCCGTCCGCGCCGGACGGCATCGGCGCGAGCGCGATGCCGGTCGGGACGAGCGCGAGATAACCGCTCGTCGGCGCGTCCCAGTTGGTGTCGGCGACCGCCTTGCCGCGGCCGAGCGGGGTGTTCTCGACCGAGCCGTCGAGCTGGGTGTTCTGCTCGGCCGGGGAGACGGCTCCCTCCCGCTGCAGCCCCTTGGTGAAGGTCCACCATCTGGCGAGATCCTCGGCGCCGAAGCCCAGTTGGCGGTCCGTGGTGTACAGGGACTTGCCCTGCCCGCGCAGCCAGACCTCGAAGGCGTCCTCGCTCCAGCCGGGGTCGGTGCCGCCGGGCTTGCCGGTCGCCTTGGCCAGGGCCCGCATGTCGTTCGCCCAGTCGTCCCAGGTCCAGCCCCGCCTGGGGAGGGGGACCCCGGAGTCCTTCCACGCCTTGACGTCGTACACGACCGTCTCGCTGCCGCGGCCCTGCGGAACGGCGTACTGGGCGTTGTCCACGCGGCCGGTGGCGAGCAGGCCGGCATCGATCTCGGAGGTGCGCAGCACGGCCTTCTGCCGGGCCAGGTCGAGCAGGACGCCACCGGAGGCGTACTGGTCGATCTGCCGGTAGTCGAGCTGCATCACGTCGGGTGCGTCGCCGCCCGTGGCCTGGACGGCGAGCTTCTGTTTGTAGGCGTTGTAGTCCGAGAACGACGTCCGCACCTGGATGTCCGGGTGCCGTTTCTCGAAGAGTGCGAGCGCCTGGTCGGTGCGCTCCGCGCGGTCGGGGTTGCCCCACCACGTGTAGCGCAGCACGACCTTGCCGCCGCCGGCCGATTCTCCGGCTCCTCCACAGCCGGCCAGCACGGTGCAGAGCACCAGTGCGAGGGCCGAAGCGCAGAACCCCTTTGTCCTGTGTTCGGGCATGCCGAGGTCACCTCATCCCTTCCTCGGTCTTCTTGACGCCCCCCATGTCCCCCTGGGAAAGCTGCTACTCGCCGCCGTAGGGGAGCGTCGTCCCCGGCAGGTTGTACTCGTCGCGGCGGCCGCACATACCGAACCCCCCGAGCCGCGTGGGCGCGGCCTCGTACGCGGTCGCCTCGCCGAGATACGACGGCTCGCCGGCCAGCAGCGCGTCGAGCTGGGCGCCGGTGCGCTCGGCGGTGGCCAGCGCGCCGGCCCGCCACAGCTCACGCCAGCGGGGCACCTTGTCGTGCACCAGCCGGGCGGCGGCCCGCTGGAACTCCGCGTACGGACCGTTGTCCCCGGCGACCAGCGCCTCACGCAGGCCGAGGTAGCCCTCGACGGCGAGGTCCCGGCGCCTGCGGGCCGCCTGCTCCACCTCGACTCCCGTGCCGGGCGGCAACGTTGCCACGGCCGCGTATCGCCCGGGGTCGGCGAGCACCTCGGGTGGGAAGGTGAAGACGGCATCCCCGGCTTCTGGCAGCCCGCTGTTCTGCATCAGCACGGTGATGCGCAGATCACCGCCCTGCACCATGCGGTGCACGGTGCCCGGCGTGAACCAGGCGACGGATCCGGGCTCCAGCGGGATGTCCCGGTAGCCGTCCGGACTGAGCGTCTGCACGGCGCCCCGGCCGCCGGTGACGACGTAGGCCTCCGTGCACACCAGATGCAGATGCGGACTGCCGCCGCAGACGCCGTCGGCCGCCTCCCAGTCGTAGGCGCTGAGGTGGGACAGCCCGACCGCGCCGGGCAGCGGGTGCGGGAGGGCGGGCTTGGGTCCGTCCGCCACGGCGGCCCCTTCAGGGGTGTTCACCACGGCAGGCCCTCCAGGTGTGCGGCGACGCGGTCGGCGTCCCAGGCGCCGTCGGCGAAGACGATCCGGTATCGGTAGGCGAAGGACTCGCCGGGCGGCAGTTCGAACTCCTCGAAGAACGCCCACGAGAACGCGGCCGTGGGGATCGGTTCGGCGCGCACGAACCAGTGCGACTCGTGGATCGCCGTCCGCGCGTCCAGGTTCTCGGGCGCGTGGGCGAAGACGATCGTGGAGTGCCCGTCCGCCTCGTCGTGCTCGGTGGTGTAGGCGAGCCAGGGGCCCTGGGTGCCCATCAGCTTCTCGGCGCCGGAGTCGGCGCCGGAGTCCGGGCCGAACGCGGTGCCGCCGGTGAAGTCACGGGGTCCGCGCCACTGGAGTCCGGTGTACCCGGCCATCTCGCGGCCTTCGGTGGTGGGGGAACCGAAGGTCAGCGGCTCGTCGCGGACGTTGGTGAGGCGGATCGACCAGTCGAGCGCCCAGGCGCCGGCCCGCTCGTCGACGGAGTGGACGGTGAGCCCGCGCACCTCCCGCGCCCACTCCGTGCCGCCGTTCTCCACCCAGGTCAGCTCCTCGGTGAAGGCGAGCCGGTCGTCCGCGACGGCGAACTCGGTGAAGCCGTCGTGCCGCATCGAGCCGACGCGCTCCGGCAGCACCAGGTAGCCCTGGCCGTGGACGTAGGTGTTGCCGCCCCAGAAGTTCTGGCCGGACAGATGGCTGGCCGTCATCTGGAGGCCCTTGTGCCAGCGGTGGTCGCTCGGCCGGTAGCCGGTGACGGTCCGTCCGGCGAGGGTGCGCACCGGGTGGGCGTACGGCTTGCGCGCCTCGTACGCCTCGGGGTCGGGGCGGTAGACGTAGCGGAGGATCTCGGTGCCGTCCGCCGCCGCGACCGCGATGTGCTCGCCGTGGACGTGGGTGACGCGGATGCTCATGCGCGCTCCTCGGTGGGGGCCCAGTGAGGGTGGTCGCCGTGCATGGCTGCGTAGTAGGGGTCGCCGGGGCCGATCTCGCCCGCGTGCACGGGGCGGCCCGTGAACGCCGACTTGTAGAGCGCGGCGGCGAATTCGAGGGTGGCGCGGGCGTCCGGGCCGCTGCCCGGCGGCCGGGCGCCGGCGTCGTGGGCGTCGAGGAGGGCGCCGAGTTGCGCGGTGTGCGAGCTGGGCACGTCCGCCTCCGGGGTGCGCCAGGCGTCGGCGCGCTCGGCGGGGACGTGCGGGGCCGGGGTGTAGACCCAGTCCTCGTTGCGGTGCCCGTACAGGTGGGTGAGTTGGACGGTGGCGTCCGCGCAGTCGACGCGGATGCGGCTCACCTCCTGTGCGGACAGCACGCTGTTGACGACGGTGGCGAGCGCGCCGTTCGCGAAACGCACGAGGGCCGTGGAGACGTCCTCGCTCTCCGTGTCGTGGACCAGGCGCGCCGCCATGGCCCGGATCTCCGTCCACGGGCCGAGCAGGTGCAGCAGCAGGTCGTACTGGTGGATGCCGTGGCCCATGGTCGGGCCGCCGCCCTCGCCGGCCCAGGTGCCGCGCCACGGTACGGCGTAGTAGGCGGCGTCCCGGTGCCACGTGGTCTGGCAGTGCGCGACCAGCGGGGCGCCCAGCTCGCCGCCCGCGACCAGCTCCCGGGCGTGCACGGCGCCGGAGCCGTAGCGGTGCTGGAAGACCACGGAGGCGTAGGCGCCGGATGCCTCCTCGGCCGCCGCGATCTCGTCGTACTCCGCGAGGGACAGGCACAGCGGCTTCTCGCACAGCACCCAGGCACCCGCCTTGAGCGCGGTGACCGTCTGCTCGCGGTGCAGGGACGGGGGTGTGCCGACGAGGACGAGGTCGGGCCGTACGGCGTCCAGCATGGCCTCGACGGAGGTGTACCCGGCGACCTGGCCGCCGGCGAGTTCCCGGAAGGCGTCGAGCCGGGCCTGGTCGACGTCGACCGCGGCGACCAGTTCGGCACGGTCGGCGTGGGCGGTGAGGGCGGGCAGATGGCTGCCGCTGACGATCGAGCCGGTGCCGACCACGGCGACACGGCGGCGGGTGTGGTGGGGGGACATGCGGTCCTCCTAGGAGTTCCGGGGACCAAGACGCGGAGAAAGCGCTTGCTCTCGGAGGGACCCTAGGTCCGGAGGAATGTCAGGACAACCCCCCGCACCGCGATGGCCGAGAGAAGCTCTTGGAAAGGTCCTGTGCCTCGGTCCTGGTCGTCTCGTGCGCTCCGGACACGACGGTGCCCCGCGAAATGGTGCAGGCGGTCGAGCGTCCGAATCGCGCGGGTCTCTGCCCGGGACGTGCGTCCGTTGCCGGTGAGTGCCCCCTGAACATGGGCAGGCCAACGCGCAAGTCTCCCTGGTGAACAGAGAGTTCGGCCCAAGGGACGCACGACGGCCTTGTCCCGGCCCGGCCTGACGCGGCTGCCGGAGGTGTCTGCGTACGGCCGACGGAGTCGAGCGACGTCTCCCGCTCCGCGGCCGGCGGCCGGCGAGTGTTCCGCTCGGCGGCCGGCGGCCTCGGGTGGGGTCCGGGCTCGGTTCCGGGCCTGTTCACTCGCGGCGCTGTGCTTCCTCCCGCGTCGGCTGGGAGGGGACTTTCGTCGTGAGCGGTGCGACAGGGCGGACGGTGCTGCGGGGTGCTCCTTCGAAGCGGCTCGGAAACGGGTACTTCCGGTCCAGGAACGTGCGGATCGCGGCCTGGGCGGCCGGTCTGGTCTCCGGGGGCGTGTCCACGTCGTTGAGGCAGAAGAAGTCGATGTCCTCGCCGGCCGTGAGGCGGGCCAGCCGGCGGCGCATGTCCGGTGTGCCCAGCTGGACGTAGCGGAAGCGGTAGTCGGCGGGGACGGCCCGGCCGGTTGCCATCGCCCAGTGGTGATGGAGCGTGGACGCGGGGGCCACGTCGGAGGTGGAACGGAAGCGCGAGTAGGCGGTCCGTTCGAGTTCCTCGATTCCGAGGCTCTCCATCTCCCGCATGACCGAGAGCAGCTGGGGATGCGGGGTGTGCAGCGACTTGTGCGTGATGTGTCTGCCGTGGAAGCGCCTGATCACCTCGCGGGCGTTCTTGCCGGCGGAGTTCGGGGCCGGTTCGAGTGGGTGCGGGGCGCCGACTCCGAGTTTCAGAGGGGACAGCGGGATACGGGCGATGCCGTTGCCGTGGAAGAAGTGCTCGGGTCCTACCGGGCGGTTGATGAAGACGTCGTCGTTGAAGTAGAGGTAGTGCTCCGACAGGCCGGGGATGCGGTGCAGGCCGCTTTCTATGGCGTGGGAGTTGAAGACGGGGAGCGCGTCGGCCGGGAGGATGTCCCGATGGTCGATCACCGTCAGGCCCTCCGCGTCAGCGTTCAGCCACGCGGGGATCTGGGAGTCGGTCACGAGGTAGACGCGCCGCACGAACCCGGCGTACATCTCCAGTGAGCGCAGCGCGTACTTCAGTTCGTCATGGCTGGTGTAACGGGAGGCGCCGGTCTCGCGCGGAGCGATGACGTTGTCGGAGAGTTCCTGATGGGCGCGGCGCTTCGCGGCCATCGCCGGGTCGTCCCCGTCGACCCAGGTGTACACGGCGTCGACGGGGAACAGCACCTCGTCGATGCCCGGCTCGGCGAACGGGGCGAACGTCGGGACGGTGCGGTGGCGCCCCGCTGCCGGTTGCCGCGCGGCCACCGGCAGCACTTCCGCCACGGGGTTGCGGCGCGGGGCGACGAGCGCCGGGCCGAAGACGTCCGGCAGCCGGCTGCCGGGCACGGTGAGCCAGGCGGGATCGGTGCCCGCGGCCGTACCCGGGGCGATGCCCGCCGCCGTGTCCGAGACGGCGCCGAGGTCCCGGCCGTGCCGCCAGAACTCGATGTCGCACCCCGTTTCGAGGCCGCTGAGCACCTGCCCTCCCGGGCCGAGGCGCACCACACCGGTGCGGAGCACCGCGGCCCGCCTCAGGGCCCGCGGCAGCCGGCCGTCGGCCCACAGCACCGCGGTCGTCACGGTGCCGTCCGGCCCGACGGCACCGACGTACCCGGCGGTGCCCGCGAAGCGCTGGGCGGCCCGGGCGAGGACCGCGCCTCGGTACGACTCCTCGACGCCCACGATCTGCCGCGGCGCGCCGTGCCCGTGGTCGGAGGGAACCAGGAAGTACGGGACCTGCAGCCCTTCCAGGAGCGTGCAGACGCGTTCGAGATCGGCTTCGACGGCGTCCGAGGCGGTGTACGCGGCGACCGTACGGCCGTACAGCCGCGTCGGTCCGAGGGTGATCCTCCGCGTTCCGGGGACGGCGGCCCGCAGGCGTCGTCGGGCCCGGGTCGTGCGCAGCGCCCAGAGCCTGGCCGACAGCCGGGTCCACAGGCGTACCAGAAGGCTGCCGGCGGCGCGCAGGCCCGCGGGCGCCGTGAGACGGTGACGGATGTCCATGCCCCCCGACCCCCGTCAGTCCTGCTTCTCGAAGGGGCTGGCGAAGGGGAAGTAGTCCTCCAGGAACTCACTCATCCGGACGCCGACCCGCTCCCGCTCCTCGGGCGGCACGTCGACGTCGTTGAGGCAGAAGAAGTCGAAGCGGCGGTTGCGGCGCAGATCGGCCAGGCGGGCCTCCGCGTCCGGGCGGCTGATGTTGACGTACCGGAAGCCGAACCGGCCCGGCACGCCGTGACCGGTCATCAGCGCGTACTGGTAGAGCAGCGGGGCCGTCAGGGCGATGTCCTGCGGCGAACGGAAGCGGGACGCCGTGGTGCGGCGGATGTCCTCCGGGAAGAGCTCCTCCAGGGCCCGCAGTGTCTCCCGCTGCTGCGGCAGCGGGGTGTGCATGAAGTTGTTCGTGGTCATCCGCCCGAACCTCTCCAGCAGCAGCCGGCGGACGTTCTTGCTCGCGGAGTTGGTCGCCGTCTCCTCGGCGTGCGGCTTGCCGACGCCGATCTTGAGCGGGGACACCGGGATCTTCATCAGACCGCTGCCGTGGAAGAAGTGCTCCGCGGTGACCCGGCGGCCGACGAACACGTCGTCGTTGAAGTAGAGGTAGTGCTCCGACAGGCCGGGGATGTGGTGCAGCCGGGTCTCGATCGCGTGCGAGTTGAACACCGGCAGGACGTCCGCCGGGAAGATGTCGCGGTGGTCGACGACCGTGATGCCCGGGGCGGTGTCGTCGAGCCAGTGCGGCTTCTGGCCGTCGGTCACGATGTAGATGTGCCGGACGAAGTCGGCGTACATGGCGAGCGAGCGCAGTGAGTACTTCAGCTCGTCGTGGCTGGTGTAGCGGGAGGCGTTGGTCTCCTTGTCCAGGATCTCGGCGGTGCCGCGCTCCTGGTACCGGGCGCGCTTGGCGCGCATCTCCGGCTCCTCGCCGTCCACCCAGGTGTATACGACGTCGACGGGGAAGGTCACGTCGTTCACGGTCGGCTGGGTGAGCGCGACGAAGCTCGGCAGTTCCCGGTCGCCGATCCGCACCATGGCCGGCTTCTGCTCGGACGCCGGCAGTACGTCCGTGATGCCGTTGTTCCGCGGCGCGACGAGGGACTCCGCGAAGATGTCCTCGGACGCCTGCGGCTGGACCGCGGCCAGGCGCCGGGGGCCCTTGTCGGAAGCGAGGAGTTCCGCCCCGTCCTCCCAGAACTCGACGTCGCAGGCGAGCTCCGGCCCGGCGAGCAGCTGGCCCGCGGGGCCCAGGAGGTTCTCCCCGACGCGCAGGACCGGGGCCGTACGCAGCGGGGCCGGCAGGACACCGTCCATGAACAGGGCGGGGTGCTTGAGCTTTCCGCCGGGCAGCGGTCTGCCGATGAACACCGCCTTCCCCGCGTTCCGCGCCTCGAGGGCGGTGAGGAAACGCTCCCGGTCGAGGGCGTTCACGCCGAGGGTGTGGCGTGTGCGCGAGGCCGGCACCAGGAAGTAGGGGATGCCCTCCTGCTCCAGCGCGGCGAGGACCAGGCCGAGGTTGGCGGCGGCCGCCTCGGCTGCGGTGAACCGGGTCACCACCCGTCCGTAGAGCTGCTGGCCGCGCACCGCCACCGGGCGGAGCACCGGGTCCGTGACCGCTGCCCTGCGGCGGCGCCGCAGGGTACGCAGCTGCCACACCTTCTCGGCGGCCTTCCGCTCGACTCGCGGTCGCACCCGCCGGGCAAAGGAACGCACCGTCACGTTCTGAGCTCCTCTACATCAACCTCTAGACACCCTTGCGTTAACCAGACGGACACCTAGGGCGGATGGTTGTAGAAACTTTCTCAGAGAATTAAGGAAACACGGATCTTGCACACACCCGCCTCATACATGTATGTGCTAAAGGTCACTGGCCCCACCGCCACCGGTGGTGGCGAGCGGCGTTTCCCGGCCGGGCCGAGCGGGGTCATGGGGGTACCTCCCGCCCGGGCGAAGCCGAGAGTGGGGGGCGTGCCGCTGCGAGGAGGCGGAGGCGTGGCCGGTCAGCCGCTGCCGCGGCGGGCGACGCGGTGCGGGCACCCCTCCGATGCCTGGGGAAATCCGGATGCGGCGGCCGGGCAGGCTGGCTACCGTCCGGGCGTGGCCCATACCTATCCCCCGCTGAACGTCGAAGTCCGCACGCCGCGTCTGACGCTGGCCGGCGCGTCCGACGAACTGCTGGAACGTCTTGTGCCGCTCGTGCGGGCCGGGGTCGCCGACGCCGAGCCGTGGCCGTTCGACGACCCGATCTCGTTCTACGCCGACAGCCCCGAACGCGAATGGCAATGGCTGCGCGCCATCTGGGCCGGCCGCGCCCGCGTGAGCCCGGACTCGTGGCGGCTGTACTTCGCCGTGCTCGTCGACGGCGAACCGGTCGGCATGCAGGACCTCATCGGCAGGAACTTCACGCGGTTCGGCACGGTGTCCAGCTTCTCGTGGCTGGCCCCCGGCAGCCGCGGACGGGGGCTCGGCAAAGAAATGCGGTCGGCGGTCCTGCAGCTGGCCTTCGCCGGGCTGGGCGCACGCGAAGCCGGCAGTGACGCCTTCATCGACAACGAAGCGTCCAACCGCGTCTCCCGTGGCCTGGGCTACGAACCGAACGGCACGGACTGGGACACCCGCCGCGGTGAGCCCGCGCGGATCCAGCAGTGGCGGCTCACTCGGGGCGCGTGGGAGCGGATCCGCCGGGACGACATCGAACTGACCGGCGTCGAGGAGTGCCTGCCCGTCCTGGGCATCGGCCAGTACGACGCCACCATCGGTGCCGAGGTGTCCGGTGGTGCAGGCACGTAGGTGATCGCGGACCGCATCGGCGTCGCAGGTCAGGCGGTGAAGCCGCCGTCGACATGGATCGAGGCTCCGGTGATGTACGCGCCGTCCGCACTTGCCAGGTGGGCGACGGTGGATGCGATCTCGGCCGGTTCCGCATAGCGGCCCACAGCCGTGAAGCCGGCGATCACCTCGGCGTTCGGCCCGTCGGCAGGGTTGGTATCCGTGTCGGTGGGGCCGGGATGCACCAGGTTGACGGTGACTCCACGCGGACCGAGTTCTCGGGCCAGGCCCTTCGTCATCCCGACCAGAGCCGTCTTGCTCATCGAGTACAGCGCCAGTCCGGGGAAGACCGCACGCTCGGCGACATTGCTGCCGATGCTGATGATGCGGCCGCCCTGGCCCATGTGACGCGCTGCCGCCCGGGACGCCGCGAACGGCGCCCGGACGTTCACCGCCAGGGTGCGATCGATCTCTGCCGGCCCCAGGTCCTCGAGTGGCCCGACGAGGAAGACCCCGGCGTTGTTGACCAGGATGTCAAGTCCGCCGAACATCGCGGCTGTCTCGTCCACCGCGGCGGTGAGTGCCTCGGGGATGGCGCTGTCGGCCTGGATGGCCAGTGCCCGGCGCCCTCCGGCCTTGATCTGCTCCACCACCCGGGTGGCGCGTTCCGCGCTGTTCTCATAGGTCAGGACGACGTCGGCGCCTTCTTCGGCCAGCCGTAACGCCACAGCGGCACCGATGCCCCGGCTGCCGCCCGTGATCAAGGCCGTGTTTCCTTCGAGTCGGTTCATGCCGTTGAGCATTGCCGTCGTCAGCGCCGCAGGCTGGCGGTAATCCGACCTTGCGTTCGGATCGTCGGTCGCGAACACCGCCTGGAACAGCTGCCGCTCGCATCGGACGCCCTCCGCCGGCGTTCTCACCCACCCGAAGCTTCCGTGAAATCCGAGGTCAAGGCCGTCCCGGAGCGGCAGTACGGGTTGGTGTCGATTACCCATGAGGCCGTCGCCTTCGGCAGGATGAGGGGCATGACCGAGATCCGTACACCCCGCCTTCTCCTCCGTCGCTGGCATGACGACGACCTCGCGCCCATGGCGGACATCGACGCGGACCCCCGGGTCATGCGCTGGATCGACGACGGCTCGGTACGCGACCTGGACCAGACCGCGGAAGCCATCGAGCAGTGGGAGGAGGAGTGGGACGAGGAAGGCTTCGGGCTCTTCGCCGTCGAGCTACTGGCTTCGGGTGAGCTCGCCGGCCTCACGGGTCTGTCCGTGCCCGAATTCCTGCCGGAGGTACTGCCCGCCGTGGCGATCAACTGGCGGCTCGGCTCACAGTTCTGGGGCCAGGGGTACGCATCCGAAGCCGCCCAGGCCACGCTCGAATTCGCGCTCCAGGACCGTGGCCTCGACCGCGTCATCAGCATCACCCGCGCCGGTGACGACGCCTCCGAGAACGTGATCCGCAAGCTCGGCATGGTGCCGGAGCGAGAGACGGCGCACCCGGTGTACGGCTATCCGCTGCGCGTTCACACCATCGATCTCACCGAGTTCCAGGCGTGAGCCGGCCGAGCCGTCGATCACCACGACCACCAGATCCTCACGAAGACACCGCTCGCTCTCCGTTCCGGTCGAGGGCGGCGTACCTGCTCCGGTAGTAGAGCAGCGGGTTGCCGTGCGGCGAGGCGGCGAGATCGTGGACCGCGGCCACGACGACGGTGTGATCACCCCCGGCGTTCTCGGCGGCGACGGCGCAGTCGAGCCAGGCGAGCGCACCGCTGAGACGCGGTGCGCCCAGGTGGGTGGTGTCCCATTCGACGTCTGCGAATTTGTCGGTGCCCGAACGAGCCATCTGCCCGCTGAGCCGCTCGTGCTCCTCCGCGAGGATGTTGACGCAGAAGTACCCGATCTCCCGCATTTTCGGCCAGGTCGTCGAGTTCCTGGAAGGGCTGATCAGGATGAGCGGTGGGTCGAGGGACAGCGAAGCGAAGGACTGGCAGGAGAAGCCCAGCGGCCCATCGGGTCCCAGCGCCGTGATGACGGTCACTCCGGTGCAGAAGGTGCCGAGGACGGAACGGAAGGCAGCGGGGCCGACGGCCCGCGCCGAGTCGGCGCGCTCATCGGTCGGCCGCTTCGCGCACGGCGGGCATGACGGTCGTCGCGAACGCGTCCAGGTTGGCCTTGGCCTCTTCAGGAGTCAGGTCGCCGAACGCGAGTGTCGCCTCCAAGTAGTTGACCGAAGCCCGCCGAACCTGCTCCACGAGCAGATCGCGGACCGTCGCTGCCGAGTACGGGCGTTGACCTCCGTCTCTTTGGTACAGGCGGCGTTCGCCGCCCTCGCCGTGAGCGTCGCCGTGATCGGGACCCGGATCGCCTGGTTCTACTCGGTCCCCTATCTCGTCAGGCTCGTGGACCGGCGTCCCCGGCAGCGCGAGCGTCGGATCACCGGACGCCAGCGGCTGCCGCTGGCGTGGGCGGGGATGCGTGGCGCCATCTCGCTGGCCGCCGCGCTGACCGTGCCCGCCACGACCGCCGGGGGACATGTCGTCGGGCAGCGTGACGCCGTGGTGTTCCTCACGACCGTCGTCATCGTCGTCACCCTCACGGTCCTCGGTCCCACGCTGCCGGCCATGGTCCGCCGGGCCCGCTTCCCCGAGGACACGGACAAGACCGCCGAACTCACCCTCGTCCGCTGCCGCATGAGCAGTGCCGCACTGCACGCCCTGCCGGAGCTGGCGCAGCGGTTCGGGGTCCCCGAGCGGGACACCCGGCGCATGGTCCAGGACATCGAGGACCGTACGGCCCCCGCTCCCGGCACCGCGCGGCGCCAGGAGAGCGTACGGCGCCTCGAACTCGCCCTGCTCCAGGTCAAGCGGAACACCCTCACGGACCTGCGCGACGCCGGCCGCATCGACGACATCGTCCTGCGGACCGTCCAGCGCATGCTCGACGTGGAGGAGGTCCGGCTGACAGGCAGGGCGAATCCCACGGCCGCATCACCGGCCTCCCCGGACGAGCCCCTGCACCCATGAAGGACCCCTCCGCGGCCGGGTCTGAAGTGCGCCCCGGCGCCGACCGGTTCCGTCCTCACCCGGCGGCGGTGAGCGCTCCGAGGGCACTGGCCTGGGTCCGCCAGTCGGTCTGGTTCGGGCTGGTCCCGGCCCAGCGCTCACCGAGGGCGTTGAGGGAGGTCCGGTCCTGTGCCCACAGGGTGTCCGCCTGCTTCTGCACATAACTCCGGTACACGCTGGAGCCGGTGACGGTCGCCAGGTCGGCGAAGTTGCGCATGAAGATGCCCTTGAACTGCTTCTGGTTGTCGTCGCAGGATGCCGAGCCGACGTCGCAGGACTCGGTGAGCACTCCGCCGACCGTCAGCGCCGGACGGCCGACCGCGGCGTCGGCCAGGGTCCGCGCGGTGGTCAGCAGCGAGCTGTCCCCGGTGGACTTCCACAGTTCGGTGAAGCCGCCGATGGCCAGCCCCTGGTTGTAACTCCACACGGTGGAGCCGTTGTTGGTGCACGACGAGGTCAGGCCGTCGTTCACCAGACCCGACGAGTCGATCATCCCGCTGGCCCGGTACCAGGCGGCGGACGTCTTCGCCCGCTGGAGCCACACGGTGTCGCCCGGGATGCGCTGGTGCAGTGCGGTGGTCAGCCACAGGTACTGGCCGTTCGTCACCGCGTTCTTGTAGGTCCGTTCACGGTCCCACCACACGCCACCGCCGCAGGTGCCGGTGTCCCAGTATTGCTGGACGTAGTCGGCGATGGTGACGGCCTCGTCGAGATACCGGGAGTCGTGGGTGTAGTCGTACGCGTCGATCCAGGCGATGGCCCACCAGCCCGAGTCGTCGATGGACCGGCTGATGAAGTCGCCCTCGATCGCGTCCGAGCTGCGCACCCCGGCGGCGAAGACACCCTTGTTCTGGTCGAAGGTGCGCGCGACGACCCAGTCGTAGTCGTGCGTGCCGGTGGTCTTCGCGAAGTCGATGAGGGAGGTGAGCGTGGCCGCCGAGTTCCACCAACTGCTCGGCCACCAGCCGTTGTAGGGGTCGTAGGACGTCATCAGCGCGTCCGCCGCCGCGCGCGCCCGGGTCGGCGCGGGCCTGACCCAGGCGGTGCAGCTGCCCTCGTTGTGGCTCGCCTCCCGCCCGCAGGCGCGGACCGCGCCGCCGTAGAGGAGGCCGCGCGGGTCACGGGTCGCGTACATCGCGGTACGGGTGCCGGTGGCACCGGACGGGGTGGCGGTTCGGCCGAGGGAGGAACCGTCCGGCCAGGTCGAGCCGCCGTCCCAGGAGCGGTCGAGCCAGATCTCGTCACCGGAGCCACCGGTGTCGATGCTCGCCCAGGCCATCGAGTTCCGCTGGTCGAGGTGGAGCCGGATCGTGCGGCCGTAGAGGGTGGTGGACGGTACCGGCTGGTCGTCGCCGGCCGCCTGGCCCGCGCTCGTGCCGTCGCAGAGGGTGTCGCAGACGGTGGGATAGACCCAGTTCGTGCAGCCCACGCCTGCCGCGTCACCGCAGGCCCGGACCAGCCCTCGGCGGTGGTTGCGGGGGTCGGTGATGTTGTACATCAGGGTCCTGGTGCCGGTCCAGGTGCCCGGGACGCTCGCCTTGCCGAGCAGTCCCTCCCAGGTGGCGCCGCCGTCCCAGGAGCGGTCCAGCCACACCGAGTCCCCGGTCACGCCGTCGTCGATGCTGGCCCACGCCATGTCGTCCGCGTCGGACACGTGCAGTTCCAGGCGACGACCGTTGAGGTCCTTGTCCGGTACCGGGAAGGTCTCCTGGCGGGCCTGCGAGGGGTCGAGCGTGTCGCAGGCCAGTACGCAGACCTGGGTCGCGGCGGACGCGGGTGTCGCGGCCGGGACCAGGGCGGCGAACGCGAGCGCGGCCGCCGGCAGGAAGCCGAGCAGGCGTGATCTGACAACGATGTCTGAGCTGTGTGAGGACACCGGGACTCGCCTCGATTTCACGATGGGGGACGACGGTCGACGCGCGTGACGGGGGCCGGTGGCTCTTGTCGAGCCGGGCCGGATTCGAGCACTGGTCCATACCTGTCTGCGAGGCAGTGAACCGGCTTGGCGGGGCCCTGTCAATGCCGCAAGGGAGCTCTGTTCCACGGGAGTCGAGGTGTGGCCGCAACGGGTTGACACCCCGTTTCCCGGCGCCCATCATCGGTGGAACTTCGGCGATGCTCCTCGTACATCCAGCTGCCACAACAGGCAACAGGCCTCGTGCGGCACGAATTTGAATCGTTTCATAAATCGCGCCACCCTGGCACCCGCACCCCCCACCCAGGAGGTTTCCATGCGCCGTCGCTCCCCGCTGAGCAGACCGCCGGGCCGGCATCATCTGCTCGGCCTCGCCGTCGTCGCGGCCACCACGCTCGCCGCGGGCCCCGCCCCGGCCGCCGGCACCGCCGCACCGGCATCCGCCGCGGTGACCCCGAGGGGCGCCCGGGCGGCGGCGGTCGACCCGCTGAACTACTCGCCGACCTCACGCACCCTCGAGCCGACCGCCGTCTACCGGACGTCCGGCAGCGTCGCGAACCCGCAGAACGTAATGAGCGGACAGCCGACCCGGATCTCCGGCTCCCAGTCGGCCATCACGCTCGACTTCGGCAAAGAGGTCGGCGGTGTGACAACGTTGTCCTTCGGGAGTGCGAGCGACAGCGGTCAACGGGTCGGCCTGGCCTTCAGCGAATCGTCCCTGTACGCCGGCAACAACAGCGACCGCAGCAGCGGCCGCGACGGCGAGGACGGGGCCCTCTACGCCACGGCCTCCGCCAACGGCACCTACACGCTGCCCACCGCTCAACTCCGCGGCGGATTCCGCTACTTGACCGTCTTCCTCGACACCTCGGGCTGGGTCGACCTCAAGGGCGTCAGCCTCGGCTTCACGGCGGCACCCGGGAAGTCCGACCCGGCCGACTACCCCAACTACTTCCACTCCGGCGACGACCTGCTCAACCGCATCTGGTACGCCGGGGCCTACACGGTGCAGCTCAACACGATCGCCTCGCACCAGGGCCGCGCCTGGCCCCCGCCGTCCTCCGCGTGGGACAACAGCGCGACCGTCGGGGTCGGTGACTCCGTCCTGGTCGACGGCGCCAAGCGCGACCGCACGGTGTGGCCCGGCGACATGGGCATCGCCGTACCCACGCAGTACGCGTACTCGGGCGACCTCACCTCGACCCGCAACGCGCTGACGACGATGTACGACGCACAGTCGGCGGAGGGCGAAATCCCCTGGTCGGGGCCGCCGTTCAACCTCACCGGCTCGGACACGTACCACACCTGGACGCTGCTGGGCACGTCGACGTACTACACGTACACCGCCGACCGGGCGTGGCTGGACTCGGAGTGGGCCAACTACAAGCGCGGGATGGCCTTCATCACCAACAAGATCGACGGCAACAGCCTGCTCAACGTGACCCGTACCCAGGACTGGGCCCGGGTCGGCCAGGGCGGTGAGAACATCTCCGCCAACGCGCTGCTGTACGCGGCGCTCAAGGGTGGCGCGACCCTGGCCACGGCCGAGGGCGACACAGCGCTCGCCGCGAGCTGGACCGGCAAGGCGGACGCGATCAAGGCCGCGGCCAACTCCCGTCTGTGGGACGCCTCCAAGGGCCTGTACAAGGACAACCCCACCAGCGGCCTGTACCCGCAGGACGGCAACTCCCTCGCTGTCTGGTACGGGTTGACCGATTCCGCGGCCAAGGCGAAGAGCGTCGTCGCGGGGCTCGGGAAGAACTGGGGCGCGTACGGACCCACCACCCCCGAATGGGGCGGCAACGTCTCGCCCTTCGCGGGCGGCATGGAACTCAACGCCCGCTTCACGGCGAACGACGACTACACCGCCCTGGACCAGATCCGCCGCACCTGGGGTCACATGCTCGACAGCGGCATCGGCACGAAGAGCACCTTCTGGGAGGGCGTCAAGGCCGACGGCGGGCTCGCCTACGGCGGTTCGTTCATGAGCCTGGCCCACGGCTGGTCCACCGCGCCCACCTCCACGCTCACCTTCGACGTGCTGGGCACCGCACCCGAGTCGGCGGCCGGCGCCTACCGCTTCGTCCCGCACCCCGGCGACCTGACCAGCGCCGAGGGCCGCATCACCCTGCCCCAGGGCGCCGTCAGCGCATCCTGGACCCGCGACCCCGCCGCCGGCACCTACACGGCGCACCTGACCAGCCCGTCCGGCACCAGTGGCCGTATCGGCGTCCCGAAGTTCGGCGGCGGCGACGTCTCGGTGTCCGTGAACGGCAGCGTCGTCTGGCGCGGCGGATCCTTCACGCCCGCCTCCGGCATCACCGGCGCGAGCCAGGACGACACGTACGTCTACCTCACCGGCGTCGCCCCGGGGAGCTACACCGTGACCGCCACCGGCCTCGGCAACCCGGCCGCATCGGCCGACCCGGCCACCACCGGTGCACTGCGCGCGGGCTACACCCGGTGCGCGGGCGAGGGCGGCAGCTGCTCCTTCAGCGGCACCCGTTCGGTGGCCTACGGCGCCGGGACCTACACGTACCAGACGGTGACCGGAAGCACCGCCTGCACCAGCGACTCCTTCGGCGGCGACCCGGCGCCGAACCTCGTGAAGTCCTGCTACGTCGCCGACGCGGGCGGCCCGCCGGGCTACACCGCCTGCGCGGCCGAGGGCGGCACCTGCGCCGTGCCCGGCTACAACCGTGACGTCGTCTACGGCGCGAACGGCAACTTCGTGCACCAGGTCACCAACGGCTCCGTCACCTGCTCCAACGCCCACTTCGGCGATCCCGTCGACGGTGTCGCCAAGTCCTGCTACCTGCCGTCCGCCGGAGCACCGGCGGGCGGCTGGACCAAGTGCGCGGACCAGAACGGCACCTGCCCGGCCGCCGCCGGACAGCCGGTGACGTACGGCGCGTTCGGAGCGTTCACCACGCTCAGGGCCACCGGCGACACCCCGTGCACCGACGCGACGTTCGGCGACCCGATCCCCGGCGAGTCGAAAGCGTGCTACACCGCCACCGGCGGCCCGGCCGGGTACGCCACGAACTGCTCGGACGAAACCGGGACATGCGCCTTCGGCGGGCAGCGGACCGTGGCCTACGGCGCGCGGGGCACCTTCGTCTACCGGACGTTCACCGGCGGGACCGGTTGCACGACGGCGGCGTTCGGCGGCACCGACCCGCTGCCGGGCGTCCGGAAGGGCTGCTACCTCACCCCCTGAGCAGCACGGCACCTCCGGCAGCCCGCCCGGGCGCGGTGCGCGGGCTGCCGGATTCACTCGGGGTGCGCCACCGTCTCCTTCTGCAGCTGCACCGCCGCGAGCAGGCTCAGTTTCGGCTCCGCCTGCCGCAGCGCCTTCACCGCGGCGACGGAGGTGATGTCCCCGGTGAAGCCGACGGCGGCCAGCCGGGAGCGGACCCAGCGGGCGCGCAGCCCGATCTCGGTGGCGGAGGCGGTGGCCGCCACGAGTGCGGCTGCGCGTTCCAGGCCCGGGCGTTCCTCCGGCGAGGCTTCCGCCAGTGCCTGGCGCAGGGCCGCCGCGACCACGTCCGCGTCCCGGATGGCCAGCACGAAGGTGTTCTTCTTGCTCAGTCCCGTGATTCCTGTCATGAGGCTCAGCCTGACGGCCATGTTCGCCGCACACCAAGCGACTTGAGGAGCCTCAGAGGTGCCATCGCGGCCCACGGTTCGCCGGGCCCGCCGTAGCGGTGGAAGAACGGCCGATCTGGCCGGCCAGGGCGCGGGTGAGGCCGGAACACTCCTCCGGCAGCCGCGCTCCCGGATCGAGATCGCCGACGTGCACGGGGTCGAAGCCGGCGTCGCCGATGAGCCGGGCGGTGACGTCCTTGACCTAGACGGCCTGGGCGGTGGGCAGGATGGTGATCTCGGTGAGGTTGACGTGGCGGGGGACGGCGGCCATGAAGGCGACGGTCTCGGCGACGTCGGCGCTCTGCAGGACGTCGAAGTCGTGGATGAGGTCGGCCATCAGCTTGGAGGCGTCGGGGTCGGTGACGTGGTCGGGCAGCTCGGTGTCGACCATGCCGGGCTCGATGGTGGCCACACGGACCATCTTGGGGCCGAGCTCGACGCGCAGCAGCCGGGTGAGGTGGCTGATGTACGCCTTGGTGCCGGAGTGGCTCCTGCCTACAGGAGGTACTGCCACTTGGTCATGCGGTCCTTCAGGTCGATGGTCGGTCCGTCGAGTGTCAAGAACGCCTACCGGTTCGTCGAGGGTCACCGGACGTCGACGGAAGGACATGTTCACTGCGAATGGGACGGCCCGTGCCGGGGCGCGTGGCGTCTGCCCGGCGGGCAGCAGGGGCGGCGTGAGATCGAAGGCCTGTCCTTCCAGGACGACGAAGAGCTCGTGACGGGCATACCGCTCTACGCGGGCCGGGACTGGGCCGTGGCCGACCGCTCCGACCTGCTGGTTCGTGCGGCCCAGGAAGTCGGCGGCGCTGTGATCGGCGCGGCTCTGGTGCTCTCGGTCGCCTGGATCAGGTCCAGAGATCTCTGACCGTGCGGGTGACTCGCCGGCACCGAAATCCGCAGTGTGGCCGTCGCCTCCGGGGAGAGCCTTTGCGCGGGCCGTCGTCCGGATGATGGGGTGGCCGGGTGACCGACCACGATGAGGCGGGGGCCGTCCGACCGTTGACCCTGGCTTGGGTGAGCCGGCAGCTGAAGGCCGGCGAACGGATCGTCAGAACCCAGGCGCTGCACGGCGGCATCACCGCCGAAATGCGGCGGCTGACCATCGGCACACGGCACGGAGACACCCGCGACCTGGTACTGCGGACCTTCGTCGACCCGTCCTTCGTGGAGCACGCCGAGGACCTGCTGAACCGGGAGACCGGTGCCCTCACCCTCCTCGCGGGGACCCGCGTGCCGGCTCCAGGACCGGTCGCGGCCGATCCCACCGCCGCGCAATGCGAGTATCCGTCGCTCCTGATGACACATCTGGCGGGCCGGACGGTCCTTGACGACCAGGGACTGGAGACGCGCCTCCCCCTGCTGGCCCGTCAGCTCGTGGCCCTTCACGCACTGCGACCTGCCGAGCGTCCCCGGACGTACCAGGCATGGACGACCGCCGACGCCGTCGCCCCTCCCAGCGGCGCCGACGCGACCGCGTGGGCCGCGGCGGCCGACGCGATCCGCAAGCCTGCGCCGCCCTACGAGGGACGGTTCCTGCACCGGGACTTCCACCCCGGCAACGTGCTGTTCGACGCAACGTCCGCGAGCCCGGCGGGTCCCCGGATCACCGGGGTCGTCGACTGGGTGCAGACCTCCTGGGGCCCGGCGGACCTCGATGTGGCGCACTGCTCCACCAATCTCGCGCTGCTGCACGGCCCGACATGGGGTCTGCGGTTCGCCGAGGCGTACGAGGAGGCCGGTGGGGTGCTGGCCGCGACCGCGAACGAGCGGTTGTACTGGCGGCTGCTGGACGCTCTGGCGTTCGCGGGGATGTGGCGTGGGTGGCCCGGCCGTGGCGGGAGGCGGGTAGGGCGGAACTGACGACGCGGGCCGTGGAGAAGCGGCTGGATGCCTACGTCACCGCCCTGATGGACGCGCTGGGCTGAGCCCGGACAGCCGAGAGCTTCGAGACGAAGCTCACCACAACGCGGCGTTTCTGTACCGGTGTTCACCTTCGTGTCTCTCTGCTCCCCTGTCCCGGCAACCAGTTGCCGGTTGAGTCGTTGAGATCCCGGGGCTCCGGGAGTGACTGCCGGGCGGCCGGCACCCGATCAGGCGCTGTGTGCTGTTTGCGACACGTGTGGGGATACAAGGGGCTGCCGTTCAAGGGGAGGTAGTGTGTTCGAGGCTCGAACGGTCCTCCGTGAGAACCGCGGTGGCAACCGCGATGGGCAAGTCACCTGTCCGAGCCGCCCCGCACGCGACCTCTGAAGATGGAGCCGATGAACGTGTCGACCGGCGGCAGACGGCTGCGCAGCCGTGCCGCCATAGCAGCCCTCGTCTGTGCGATCACGCTGTTACCCGGCCCGAGTTACGCGGCCCCGGGTACACCCGATCCACGGAACGACCAGTCGATCGAGGACATCCACAACGAGCTGAACGGCCTCTACCGCCAGGCGGAGGTGGCCACGGAGGCGTACGACACCGCGAACGTGAAGGCGGCCGCGCAGGAGAAACGGCTGACGTCGCTCCGCAAGGACCTGGCCCGCACCCAGAGCCGGCTGGACGATCTGCACGCCCTCGTGGGTGTGGCCGCCCGGACGCAGTACCGCGGGGGCAATCTCGACGCCACGGGCATCCAGTTGCTGCTCGGCGACCACCCCGACCAGGCCCTCGACGAGGCTTCCCAGGCCCGCCAGGCCATGCGGAACCTGGTCAACGTCTCCGAGACGCAGCAGAGCGCCCACGCGGAGCTGGACCGGCAGACCGACGCCGCCGCCGAGAAATTGCGGGAGCTGAGGAGCAGCCGCGCGGACAAGGCCGAGGCCAAGGGGAAGATCGAGAAGAAGATCGCCGAGGCCGAGCAGATCGAGGCGGGACTCAAGAAGGAACAGACCCGCAAGCTCGCCCAGTTGGAGAAGGAGGAGGCGCAGGAGGCCAAGTCCAAGTGGACGGGACCCGATTCCGGCGGCACCTCGACCGGTACCGGCTCGGGCAGCGGTGGGTCGAAGGCGAGCGGAGCGGCCGCGAGGGCCGTCGACTTCGCGATGGCGCAGATCGGCAAACCGTACGTGTGGGGTGCCGTGGGCCCCTCGTCGTACGACTGCTCGGGACTCACCTCCACGGCCTGGGCGGCGGCCGGGCACCCCATACCCCGTACCTCGCAGGCACAGTGGCAGGGGCTGACCCGGGTCGGCCTGGCCTCCGTGCAGCCGGGGGACCTGATCATCTACTACGACGCCACGCACGTGGGCATGTACATAGGGGACGGGCAGATCGTGCACGCCCCGCGTCCCGGACGCACGGTCACGATCGCGCCGGCCGCCTCCATGCCCATCCTCGGTGTCGTCCGACCCGGAGTCTGAACGGATGACCTACTCGCTGACCCCCCGTGACGGGGGAAACCTGCCCGCGCTCAGCGCACCGCCGCTGATCCGGCTCGACGCCTATGTGGCCGAGGACGGGTCGACGGTGGTCAACGGCCATCTGCTGGAGATGGGCGGCACCCGGCCACCCAACGAGGCGATACTCGACGCCATCGCCATGTTCGCCCGCACCCTGCGGGCACCGGTGGCGGCCACCGTCATCGACCGGACCGTGCAGCAGGTGGCACGGCTGCGTGTGTACCCCGACGGCTCCAGCCGGACCATCGCCGACGAGGAGGACCTGCCGCCCGGGCGTGAACGTACGGCCGCGGAGGAGGAGTCGTTCCCGCCGCTCGCCCGTGTCGAGCGGATCATCCAGCACGCGCAGCGCGAGGAGCTGCACGCCGCGTTCGTCCTCGCCAGCGCGCTGCGGGAGCACCTCACGCTGCGCAGGGGCGCGGAGGACGAACTCTCTCTGGAGGCACGGGCGATCGAGGCGTACCTCGCGTACCAGCGCGGCGACTACATGCTCTCCACCGTCCTCGCGCTGACCGTCGCGCGCATCCGCTGCCGCACCGATCTGAACCGGGCGGCGCCCGAGGTGGCCCGCGCCACCGCGGCATGGCAGCGGCTGATCGACGAGGGCCAGGTGGCCACCCGGGGGCAGGAGTTGCTGCACATGTGGGAGCACCTGTCGACGGAGGGCCTGTTGCTGGAACCGTCCCATCAGGCCATGGCCCAGGCCGTCCGGAGCCGGCTCGGCCGGGGCGGCCGGTCCGTACCGGCATCGGCCACGGTTCCGGCCGTGACCGCGGGCCAGGGGCCGGTCGCTCCCGAGGACAAGCCACTCAAGCCCACGCGGCGGGGGCTCAGCCGCTTCACCCGGTGGCCCGGCCGGTCCACCGAGCCATCGCCGTAGGCCGGCCGGGGCGCGCCGCCGAGGAACGGGTCAGCCCTGGGCGGTGCGGGAGACGTGCTGCCAGTCGGCCCAGGTCTGCAGGCGCTCGGCGTACAGGGGCGCGAGGATCTCGATGGGCTCGGTGCCGAACAGCACCCGCAGCGGCGGGTTCTCGGCGTCGACGATCTGCAGCAGGGCGGTGCCGGCGTCGGCCGGGTCGGCGTACCGGGCGTCGCCGAACCGGGCCGCGATGGCCGCACGGACCTCGTCGTAGGCGGGGTTCGGCTCGGCCCACACGCCCGAGGAGCCGCCCCAGTCGGTGGAGAAGCCGCCCGGCTCGACCACGGTTACCTTGATCCCCGCGCCCGCGACCTCCTGCGCGAGGGCCTCGCTGAAGCCCTCCAGCGCCCACTTGGACGCGTGGTACCCGCCGAGCGAGGGGAACGCGGCGACACCGCCGACGGAGGAGATCTGCACGATGTGACCGCTGCCCTGGGCCCGCATGACCGGCAGGGCGGCCTGGGTGACCCAGAAGGCACCGAAGAGGTTCGTCTCCATCTGGTCGCGCAGCTGCTGCTCGCTGATCTCCTCGACCATGCCGAACAGGCCGTAGCCGGCGTTGTTGACCACCACGTCCAGGCGGCCGAACTTCTCGTGCGCGGCGGCCACCGCGGCGGTCACGGCCGCCCTGTCGGTGACGTCCAGCGCGACGGGCAGCACCGCGTCCTCGCCGTACTTGGCGACGAGGCCGTCCAGCGAGGCGACGTTCCTGGCGGTCGCGGCGACCCTGTCCCCGCGTTCCAGGGCGGACTCGGCGAACGCGCGGCCCAGACCGCGGGACGTACCGGTGATGAACCAGACCTTGCTCATGGTGTTCTCCTTCGGGACCGGCCCCGGGACAGACCTCCCGGGGCCGACTGCACTGTAGCCCAGAACTTAGACGAGTCCAAAAATAGAAGAGTCCAGAGTCCGGGACGTACGATGCCCCTGGGAGAAAGAGGTGCGATGAACCTGCGGGAGCGCAAAAAGCTCGCGACCTGGCATGCCATCCGGTCGGCCGCGCTGCGGCTGTTCGACGAGCAGGGCTACGAGGCAACCACCGTCGAGCAGATCGCGGCCGCGGCGAACGTCTCGCGTGCCACCTTCTTCAACTACTTCGCGGGCAAGGAGGCCGTCGTCTTCGACCAGGCCCCCGACGAACGGCACGCCTGGCAGGACCTGATGGCCGACCGCCCCGCGGACGAGCCGCTCTGGGACTCGCTGACCGCGATCCTCACCGGCTTCCTGGAGAACCTGCGGGACCGCATGCCCATGCAGCGCCGCCTCAAGGCGCAGTCCCCCGCCCTCGCCCAGTCCGGCCAGAACTTCGGCGAACGGTTCTTCACCGAACTCCGCCAGTGGGTGGCCGCCCGCGCCGCCCACGGCGACGAACTGACCGCCACCCTGCAGGTCAACCTCGCCCTCGCCGCCGCCGAGACCGCCTACCAGACCTGGCCCGACGACCAGCCCTTCGACGACTTCCTGGAACGCCTCGACCAGTGCCTCCGCCAGGCACGCCCCGGCACGGCCACCGACTGACCCCGGCCGGGCGAGCCCATGACGAACGACCCGGCGAGCCGGGAAGCGCGGTACGCGGTCCCTGCCGAAGCCCCGCGGAGGCAGGACGGGGCTCGGCGACGCCGCCCGAGTCGGCTCAGAGCGTGAGCAGCTCCTCGTAGAAGCCGCCGAACTCCCGCTGCCGGTCGATGAGATGGATCTCCAGGATCCAGTGGCAGGTACGGCCCGCCTTGTCGGTACGGCGCAGGGGCGTGTCGTTGGCGGGTGCGATGTACGACTCGGTGTCCGCGCCGTCGATCTTCTCGTGCGGGAACTCGCCGACCAGGTGACCGGCGTGCCAGCCGCCCAGTTCCCAGCCGGCCTCGGTGGCCAGCCGCTCCACCTCGGCGTACAGCCGCTTCCCGGTGATGTCCGGATCGGCCTCGAAGAACCGCTTGCCGGCGGCGAAGACCTTCGCCAGGTCGTCGCGCAGCCGTCGCTTGACCGGGTCGTCGCCGAGTACGAAGGTCCGCCCGAAGTCGGCCTCGTACTCCTCGAAGATCGGCCCGAAGTCGGCGAACACGATGTCGTCCGCTCCGATCAGGCGGTCCGGCGGGTTCTCCCGGTACGGCTTGAGGGTGTTCGGGCCCGAGCGCACGATCCGCTTGTGCCAGTGCCGGGTCGTACCGAAGAGTTCGTTCGCCAGGTCACGGACGCGGTCGCTGACCGCCCGCTCTCCTTCGCCCGGCGCCACCAGCCCCCGCTTCTCCATCTCGGCGAAGAGCCGCTCGGCCTTGACCTGGGCGTCCAGCAGCCGGGCCGCCCGTGTGGGTTCGTCATGAGCCATAGCAGCGAAGGTAAGTTTCGCTGCACTCGCGAGTCAATCAGATTGAACTTCGCCTGCCCTGTGCGCGGCCGGCTCGGTCGAGGACTCCGTTTCGGCGCCTTCCCGGATTTGCCAGGGCCGGGCGGGCAGGCGGGTGGCGGATGAGACAGGGGGCGCAACGGGCGTTGCCGAAGCGGGCTAGTTTATGGACTCACGACCGACGCAAAACCCGCCAATTCACCCCCATCCCCCACTCCCGTCCCCTTTTCTGTTTCTGTGAGGCGCCTAGTCATGAGCCTGAGCATCCGCAACCAGATCCCCGGTACCGTCACCGCCGTCACCCCCGGCGAGGTGATGGCGACCGTGAAGGTACGCCTGGACGGCGGCCAGGACCTCACCGCCGCGATCACCCTGGAGGCGGTCAAGGACCTGGGGCTCGCCGAGGGGTCGGCCGTCCGGGCCATGATGAAGGCCACCGAGGTCGCCCTCGCCACCGGCCCGGTGACGGGGCTGTCCATCCGTAACCGGCTGCCCGGCACGGTCAGCGATGTCGCCGTGGGCGGGGCGATGGCCACGGTCAAGGTCACCGTCGACGGGGGCGAGCTCACCTCGGCGATCACCAAGGACGCGGTCGCCGACCTCGGCCTGACGGCCGGATCGCCGGTCGTGGCCCTGATCAAGTCGACCGAGGTGTCCCTCGCGACCACGTGACCCCGGCCGAGGCTCGTCGGGCGGTGACCCGGCCTTGGCTCGTCGTAGGCGACGCCGGTGGCCGGCGCGGTGTGCAGGGCCGGGACGTCGACGTCCGGTTCATGGCCGAGGAAGCCCTGCTCGGTGAGGGGCCGGGCGAGTACACCCCTACGGCCTGTCCGGCCGCCGTATCGCCGTGTCCGCCGGCTCGTGCATGATCGCGAACCTCCTCGCTGGCCGGTCTCGCACTACGGTCCGGTCCCCCGCTTCCGCCCCGAGCGCTGGAACCTGCGGGTCTTCGGCGCCACCGCCTCGGGCGAGACCCACGAGTGGCACTTCGACGACCTGGCCACACTCCCCCATGTCACGGTCGTCGCCGATCTGCACTGCGCGAGCGGCCCCACCTCCACCGGCCACGAGTGGTACGGCATCCCCGCCGCCACCGTCCTGGACCGGGTCCCGCCCGCCCCCGGGGTCAGCCACGTCATGGCCTGGGCGGAGTACGGCTTCTCCGCCAACCTGCGCCTGAGCGACTTCACCTCGCCGCACGCCCTCATGGCCACCCACCACAACGGCGAACCCCTCACCGCCGAACACGGCTTCCCGCTCCGCCTGGTCGTCCCCCACCTGTACGGCTACAAGAGCCCCAAGTGGCTGCGTGGCATCGAGTACATGACCGCCGACCGGCGTGGTTTCTGGGAGGAGCGGGGCTACCACAACATCGCCGACGCCTGGAAGCAGCAGCGCTACTCCTACCAGGAGGCGGAAGCCGACGGACCGACACCCGCGGCTCCCTAGCCCCACCCGCGCGCCCGGCCAACTCCGCCTGCTGGAGGAGCCGTTGCCCACTGCCAGGCACGGCCGCCCACGACACGCCCGGCGTGCCGTACAGCCGGACCGGCGGCCTGGCGGCACGCGACACCGTCAACGTCGGCCACCGGCTCCTGGTGGCGGACGTCTGAGCCGCTTCGGCGAGGAAGGAGTCCGGTTCATGTCGCGCGGGCGCGGTTCGCCGTCAGTCGCAGGGTCTCCGTGACCGCGTGCGGGATGTCGTCGACGGGGAACAGCGTGTGCCGTACGGTGCGTTCGGCGTCGACGACCAGGATCAGGCGCTTGTGGCGCAGCCGGCCCGCGCCGCGGAAGGTCGGCAGCCGCAGGGCCGCCGCCAGTTCGTGGGCGGCGTCGGAGAGCAGGGGGTACGGGATCTCCTCGACGCGGGCGAACTCCTGTTGCTCGTGGACGAGTTGGGTGCTGATCCCACGTACCTCCACGCCCGCCTTCCGGAAGTCGGGCCAGGCGTCCCGGAAGAGCCGGTTCTCCAGCGTGCAGCCGACGGCACCCGGGATCGGCGGCTCGCCCCATTCGACTCCGGTGCCGGGGTAGGTGAACAGCACGGTCGCCGGGGCGTCCGGGGAGACCAGGGGCACCTCGGCGCCCTGGGTGGCGGGCAGTTCGAGGCCGTCGGACAGGCGGGTGCCGACCAACGCGTGGACACGGGCGTGTTCCGCGCCGTCCTCGGCCGCCGTCGCGGTGAGGCTGCCGTCGCCCAGCACCCAGCGGTCGCCCCAGTCCTGCATCGCGACGAGCAGCGGCAGCAGCCCGGCACCGGCGTCGGTGAGCAGGTACTCGTAACGTACCGGCCGCCGTTGGTAGAGGCTGCGGTGCAGGACACCGTGGGCGACGAGCCTGCCCAGCCGCTCGGTGAGCACCTTGCGGGACAGGCCGATCTCGGCGGCCAGTGCGTCGAAGCGGACATGGCCGCGGGCGACCTCGCGCAGCACCAGAACGTTCCACCAGTCCCCCAGGACCATGGCGGCCTGGGCGGTCCCGCAGGTCTCGTCAGCGTTGTGCATCCTCATGCGCCCATAGTAAGTTCCCTTTCGGGACTCACTTTGTTTCATGATGGAACTTACTGCCCGTCAGTGCACGGGCCCAGCGTGAGGAGTACACCGTGACCGCCATCAGCCGGGTCGTCGCACGCGAGATCATCGACAGCCGGGGCAACCCCACCGTCGAGGTCGACGTGGAACTCAAGGACGGCTCACTGGGCAGAGCCGCCGTCCCCTCCGGCGCCTCCACCGGCGCCCGCGAAGCGGTCGAACTGCGCGACGGCGACCCGACCCGCTTCCACGGCAAGGGGGTTCGGCGTGCCGTCGACGCCGTGAACGAGAGCATCGCGGACGCCGTGACCGGGCTCGACGCCGAGGACCAGGCGACCGTCGACCGTACGATGATCGAGCTGGACGGCACGGAGACCAAGTCGCAGCTCGGCGCCAACGCCCTGCTCGGCGTCTCCCTGGCCACCGCCAAGGCCGCCGCGGCCGCGCATCGGCAGCCGCTGTACCGCTACGTCGGCGGAGTCGACGCCCGGCTGCTGCCGGTGCCGATGATGAACATCGTCAACGGCGGCGCCCATGCCGACAACCCGCTGGACTTCCAGGAGTTCATGATCGCGCCCATCGGTGCGGCCACCTTCGCCGAGGCGGTCCGTATGGGCTCGGAGGTCTTCCACACCCTGCGCGGCAACCTGCTCGCCGCCGGCCACAGCGTCAACGTCGGCGACGAGGGCGGCTTCGCCCCCGACCTGCGCACCGCCGACGAGGCCCTGGACTTCGTCGTACGCGCCGTCGAGCAGACCGGCTACAAGCCCGGCACCGACATCACGCTCGTCATGGACCCGGCCAGCTCGGAGTTCTTCCACGACGGCGTCTACGACTACACGGGCGAGGGCGTCCGCCGTACCCCCGCCGAACACGCCGACTACCTCGCCACCCTCGTCGACCGCTACCCCGTGGCCTCCGTCGAGGACCCGATGGCCGAGGACGACCACGCCGGCTGGCGTGACCTGACCGCCCGGCTCGGCGACCGCTGCCAGCTCACCGGTGACGACGTCTTCTGCACCAACGAGACGCTGCTGCGCGCCGGTATCCGCGACGGCATCGCCAACTCCGTCCTGGTGAAGGTCAACCAGATCGGCACCCTCACCGAGACCCTCGGCACGGTCGCCACCGCCCACCGCGCCGGGTACACGGTCGTGATGTCCCACCGCTCCGGGGAGACCGAGGACACGACGATCGCCGACCTCGCCGTCGCCACGGGCTGCGGCCAGATCAAGACCGGCTCACTGTCCCGCTCGGACCGCACCGCCAAGTACAACCAGCTCTTCCGCATCGAGGAGGAACTGGGCACGCAGGCACGCTACGCGGGCCGAGAGGCACTCGGGCTGCGCCGCTGACCCGGCGGTGACAGGTGGGGGCATGGCTGCGAGTACCGGTGGGCGAGGACGCGGAGCGGTGGGTCATACGGACGGGCCGCCGCCGCGTCCGAGCGACGAGCCGGGGTGCCGGGGTCAGGAGTGCGCGTCGGGCGGCTGCGGGAAGAGCGACTCCGGGGTGATGTCCCCCTCGCAGTGCCGGCACCCGGACTCCATTTGCAGGGGGTGACCGCACTCGTGCCGGAAGGCGACGCCAGGGGTGTCCACCGCCCACCTGTCGCCCCATTGCAGCAGGCCGATCATGACGGGGAAGAGCTCCTGTCCCGCCTGCGTCAGGTGGTACTCGTGGCGGGGCGGGTGCTCGCTGTACTGCCGCCGCTCGATCACACCCGCCGCCTCGAGCTTGCGCAGCCGGTCGGCGAGGATGTCGCGCGGTGCGCCCGTGTAGCCGGCGATCTTCGCGAAACGGTGCACGCCATAGGACATCTCCCGCAGCGCGAGCAGCGACCACCGCTCGCCGACGATCTGCAGTGCGGCGGCGATCGAACAGGGCCGCACGCCCACCGGCATGCCTGCCATCACCAAGGTCAGCGGCTTGGCGACGGTCCCGGTGCCGCCCGTCCGCGACTCCCCGGCCTGCTGCGGTTGTACGTCCATGAGGCCACGTTACCCCTGGTTGGTTGTGTTTCACGACTCACTCGGGACAGCGCCCGGCCGGTCCGGCCCGCGGGTGATCGGCGCCTTCGTGCTCGCCGCGCTTCTGCTCCCGGCCTTCGTCCTGCGCGACCGCGCCACCGCACAGCCCGTGATGGACTTGGCGCCCGGCCGCTGAGGCCGGTCGGCCAAGGAGTCGAAGGAACGGTGTCGCGCGCCCTGGGGTCACCCCGGGGCGCGCTCGGCCCCGGGCGCCGCGAACCGGCACGCCGGGGCCGTTCCGGCTCGCCGCTCAGCGCGGGGGCGGCACCGGGAAGAGCATGCAGCTGCTGGTGGCATGGGCGAGCAACCGGTCCGTCCCGTCGACCAACTGCGCTTGCGCGAGGGCGGTTTGACGGCCCTTGCTGACCACCGTGCCGATGGCGCGCACCGTGCCGGTCTCCACGGTGATGCGACGCAGGAACTTCACGGTCAGGTCGAGCGAGGTGTACGCCATCCCCTGCGGGAGAGTCGACTGCACGGCACATCCCGCGGCCGAGTCCAGCAGGACGGCGAAGATGCCGCCGTGCACGCTGCCGATCGGGTTGTAGTGTTCCTCGCCCGGCGTCAGGGAGAAGACCGCCCGCCCCGGCTCCACCTCGTCCAGGGCGAAGTCGACGGTGTGGTTGATCGGCGAGCTCGGCAGCCGGCCCGCCTGCAGCTCACGCAGGAAGTCGATACCGGCCATACGTCCGGCGGCCTCCGCCAGGACCGCGGGATCGTCCCACTCATACGTACGCGTCCGTCCCACAGCACTGAACCCTTCCCTCTGACTTCTCCAAACGAAGCTAGCTTCTCGTTCACCTGACTGTCAATGACGAAGCCAGACCCCTACGATGGCGTCATGGAGTGGCTTGAGGCGAGCACGGAGAACTGCCCCGTCCAGCGCACGCTCGACGTGGTCGGAGAGAAATGGACGCTGCTGATCCTGCGTGACGCCGTCAACGGGGTCCGCCGCTTCGACGACTTCCACCGGCATATCGGCCTGTCGGAGGCGGTCCTCAGCGACCGCCTCCGGAAGCTGATCTCGGCCGGCGTCCTGAAGACCGTCCCCTACCAGGAGCCCGGCAGCCGCGCCCGCAACGAGTACCGGCTGACCCGCAAGGGCTGGGACCTGTGGCCCGTCCTCCTGGCGCTGACCCAGTGGGGCGAGACCTACGCCCTCGGCCCCGGGGAGAGCCCCCCGCTGGACGTCCGCCACACCGGCTGCGAGGCTCCGGTCCGCGTCGTCGTCCAGTGCTCCGCGGACCACTCCGCCCTCGCTCCCGGGGAGGTCACCGCCCGGCTGGGCCCCGGCGCCCGCCTCCGGTCGTAAGCCGTCGGCCCGCGGCTGACGGGTCCGGGCCGCCGGGCACCGGGCGTGCTCCGGAGCCGCCGGACGAGCCACCGGTGTCCCGCCGGGCGGATCGGGGGGGGCGGCGGGGCTCCCCGCCGGGAGCGTGCCACCATCGGCTGACCGCACCCGTGACCACCGGCCGAGGAGAAGCGCCATGCCGGCCCGCCCGAGCCTCCTGTACGTGACCGACCTCGCCTACCCGGCGCGCGGGCGTCGGTACGGCGACGAGGACGTGTTCCTGACCACCCGGCTCCGCGCGGACTTCGACATCGCCCTGTGCCATCCGCTGGACGCCGCGGCCCTGATGGACCGCTTCGACGCGGTCGTGGTCCGCAACAGCGGTCCGGTACTCCACTACCAGCGGGAGTACGACGCCTTCCGCGACCGGGCCAGGGCGTGCGGCACCCGGGTCTACAACCCGCTGCACGGGCGGGGCGACATGGCCGGCAAGGGGTATCTGCCGGACCTGACCGCGGCCGGATACCCGGTCATCCCCACCGTCGACCGGCCCGAGCTTCTGGACCGTCTGCCCGAGAGCGACCAGTACGCGGTCAAGCCCCGGACGGGAGCCGACTCCATAGGCCTGACCTTCGTGGCCCGGGACCGGCTGGCCGGCCTGGCCTACGGAGACATCCTGGTCCAGCCACGCGTCGACTTCCGCTACGAGGTGTCGTTCTACTACGTCGACGACGCCTTCCAGTACGCGCTGTACGCCCCCGACCCCGGCCGCCGCTGGGTCCTCGAACCGTACGAGCCCTCCGAAGCCGATCTTGTCTTCGCCCGGCGTTTCATCGACTGGAACACGCTCGACCACGGCATCCAGCGCGTGGACGCCTGCCGAACCCAGGAGGGTGCCCTGCTCCTGGTCGAGCTGGAGGACCTCAATCCCTATCTCTCCCTCGACCTGGTCACCGACCGGGCCCGCGACGCCTTCGTCACCCGCATGACCGCCTCGCTGCACGACTTCCTGGAAGCCGGTCCGCGCACCTGAGTCACGGCCCCGGGGACAGGGCGGGCGGGGCCGTCATCCTCCGTCGGCCGCAAGCGCGTACAGACCGGGCAGGTTGACCACGATCGCCTCCTGGGTGCTGCGCGCGATGACGACCACCGCCTCGTCGTCGGGATCCGGGTTCTCCTCCCGGTGCGGCACGAAGGGCGGGACGAAGATGTAGTCGCCGGGCGAGGTACGCAGCCGTACCTCCTCCGGCTCCGGGCCCGAGTCGTCCAGGAAGACGAACTCCGGGTGTCCGCTGACCACATAGATCGCGGTCTCGGACTCGCCGTGGTGGTGGTCGGACGACGCGGTGGCGGGCGCCACATGGGTCTGGCCCATCCACAGCTTCTCGGAACCGACCGTCTTCCCGCTGACGGCCGCGAACCTGCGCATGCCGCCGGTCTGGGCGGTGTCGCCGTCCAGGGAGCCGGCGCGGATGTGGTGCAGGCGGGTGCTCAGCGGCGCCGCGGGGTGGTCCGGGGTTTCGTGGAGGTGCGGGTGGAAGCCTTCACCGGGGGTCGTCAGCGGCTCGCTCATGGCCTGGACGCTAGGGCGGCCCGGAAAAGGATGTCAAGAGGTGTCCATTGCGTTTCACCTGCGGCAATGTTCCCGCAACAGAACGAGCGAGCCGCCTGGAGCGGCTCGCCGCGCCGGCTCCTCGGGCATGATGTGCGCATGCATATTTCCGCGAAGGCGGACTACGGCATCCGGGCGCTGCTGGAGCTCGCCCGTGAGCCTGCTCGTCCGCTGACCTGTGAGGCGATCGCCTCCTCGCAGGAGATTCCGTTCCGGTTTCTGAAGTCCGTGGTGGGCGAGCTGCGCAGAGCGGGCCTGGTGCGCAGCCAGCGCGGCTGCGAGGGCGGTTACTGGCTGGGCAGGCCCGCCGACGAGATCAGTCTGCTGGACGTCACGCGGGCGGTCGACGGCGAGTTGATCACCCTGCGCGGCGAGTCACTGACCGGGCTCGACTACCCCGGTCCCGCCGCGGGGCTGCCCGGGGTGTGGCGTGAGGTCGAGGCGGGTGCGGCGGCGGTCCTGGGCGGCGTGACCCTGATGTCGTTGCTGCCCGGGGAACCGGCCGAAAGGCTGGCCCGGACGGGCGCCGCGTGACGGGCGCTGCCGAACTGCCGCCGCCCGTCGAGGTGGTGGAGTACACCGACCCGCTCTGCCCCTGGGCCTGGGGCTCGGAACCGGCCTTCCGCAGGCTGCGGGCAGCACTGACCGGCCGGGTCCGCTGGCGGCGGGCGTACTCGATCCTCTTCGACCACGACGACGACCCGCCGCCGGATCCGGCGGCGGAGACAGCCTGGTACACGCGCTACGTCGAGGAGATCAGCTCGCACAGCGGGGCCCCTCGGGCGGTACGGCTGAGCCGGATGCCGGCCAGTTCCTGGCCCGCCTCGCTGGTCGCCAAGGCCGCCGAGCTCCAGGGCGACGAGGTCGCCGGGAGAGCGCTGCGGCGGCTGCGGGAGACCGTCTTCGTGCTCGGCGAACCGGCGGACACCGCCGCGTCGGCGCTGGCCACGGTCCGGGGAACGCCGGGGCTGGACATGGAGCGGCTGGCCTCCGACGCCGCGTCCGACGCGGTCCTGGAGCGGGTGCGCGCCGACCGCGCCGAGGCGCGCCGGCCCGTCCCCGAGGTGCGCTCGGTGGCGAGCGGCTCACCGCATCCGGGCGCGGCGAAAGAGACCGCCGACGGCGGATACCGGTACGCACTGCCGACCCTGCTGGTGCGTACGCCCGGCGGCCACCGGGCGGTGCCCGGCTGGCGGCCCTTCGAGGAGTACGCGTCCGCTGTCGAGGAGCTCTGTCCGGGGCTGTTGAACGTCCCGGCAGCCCTCTCCCCGGCGGAGGCCCTGCAACGTTACGCGAGCATGACGGAACCGGAGCGGCTGCTGCTGACCGAGGGCGCGTGGCCGCCGCCGCACGCCGTCCGGGTGGAGACCGGAAACGGCCCGCTGTGGCTGCACCCTGACGAGGCGTCAGCACGCCGGCCCACCGCCGGCTGACCGCCGGTGGGCCTCTGATCTGCGGACAGAGGCCGTCCCGCCGAATGAGACACCAATTGGTGTCCATTGACAGCCGGTCGCGGCTGCCCCCAGGATGTGCAGCATGCTCACGACGCACCCCGGTGTGGTGTGCCGCTACGTGGACCTGCGGCGCACCTGCAGCGCACTCTGTCGCTGACCTTCCGCCGTCCCCGGCTCTCAGCCGTCCGCCGCCTCCGGCCCGCAGCCGCCTGACCTCCGCACCTTGATGGTGCGGCCCCGGCCGCCGGCCGTCCGGCTCGACCGCGTCCCGCCGCTCTCCGCGCCCGCGTTCCCCGTCGCCTCCTTCCCAGCCCAAGGGCCCGCCCCCGCGAGGCCGCCAACTCCCCTTGCCCTGAGCGCCGCACGCTCCGACTGTGTGCCGGCGCTCGCCCCGGCATGCCCGTCCGGTCCCGGTCGACGGTCCGCGCGGATGTCCGGCCGGCCTTCCGCCCTGCTCCCTCCGCCCCGACCCAGACCGGGCCGACCACAGGAAGAACGAGATGCCCGCACACCACACCGCCCATCGCCCCGGACTCGGCCTCGCCCGGTCCGGCCCGCGCACCGCAGCCGTCGCCGGCACCCTCGTCGCCCTGCTCGCCCCGGCACTCACCGCATGCGGCTCCGGCACCGCCTCCGCGGGGAGTGGTGCCACGCTGAAGTGGACCTCCTCCTACTTCCCGGCCCACTGGGACCCGGTGGTCAGCGGCAGTGGCGCCCAGTTCCGCGAACTCGCCCTCACCTACGCGTCGTTGACCCGCACCGACGAGACCGGCAAGGCCGTGCCGGATCTCGCCAAGAGCTGGGAGTACAACAAGAAGGGTGACGAGATCACCTTCCACCTGCGGCCCAACCTGAAGTTCAGCGACGGCCAGCCGGTGAACGGCGCCGCCGTCAAGGCGGCCATCGAGCGGGCGCAGAAGCAGCAGAACTCGGCGCTCTTCGGTGATCTGACCTCCATCAAGTCGGTGGACGCCAAGGGGCTGGACGCGGTTCTCCACCTCACCCAGGTCGACTACCAGATACCTCAGTTGCTGGGTGAGCGGGTGCTGCAGATCGCCAGTCCCAAGGCGGCCGCGAACCCCACGAAGCTGGACCAGAACCCGGTCGGCGCGGGGCCGTTCATCGTCACCCAGCTGGTGCCGGGCACCAAGGCGGTCCTGAAGAAGAACCCCGACTACTGGGACGCCAAGAACATCCACATCGACAACGTCGAACTGACCTCGGCGCCCGACGCCTCCACGGTCGTCTCCGGTCTGCGCACCGGCGTCTACAACTTCGCCGATCTCGCCCCGAGCCAGGCGGCCGCCGCCAAGAAGGCCGGTCTGGACGTCTTCTCCCAGCCGGGCTTCAACGCCAACAACATCAGCCTCAACATCAACAAGGCGCCGTTCAACAACGACAAGGTCGTGGACGCCGTCCGCTATGCGATCAACCGTCAGGAGTTCGTGGACAAGCTCACGTTCGGATACGGCTCGGTGACCGACCAGCCGTTCCCGAAGGGCTATGTGGCCTACGACCCGAAGTCGGCGAACGACTACCCCTACGACCCGGCGAAGTCCAAGAAGCTGCTCGCCGAGGCGGGTTACCAGGCCGGTGACATCAAGCTCAACCTGGTCATCCCGGCCGAGGACCCCCAGGCCGAGCTGGTCCAGTCGCAGCTGGCCAAGGTCGGGATCACCGTCACCATCAAGATCGACAAGAACTGGGCCACCCCGTTCTTCGCCAAGGACCTGACGTTCTCGCTGTACGGGACCACCGGCCGGGACTCCGCCCTGCAGACGCTCACCGCCCACTTCGGCCCCAACGGCCCGCTGAACCTGAGCACCCCGTACGAGCCGGCCGGCTTCGAGGCGGCCGTCGCCAAGGTGCGTGCGACCCCGCTGGACTCGCCGGACTACGCCAAGGTCCTCCAGGCGGCCACCCGCGCCGGGTTGCGGAGCAAGGCGCTGGTCTTCACCTACTCCGCGCCGAACCTCATCGCCAAGAGCAAGTCGATCTCCGGCCTGCCGAAGAACCCGGCCCACATCGACTGGACCGGCGTGACCATCTCCGGCGGCAACTGACACCCCGCCACCCACTCCACTAGCAGAGAGGGGGCAACCCCATGACGACGACGACCGCGGTACCGGCCGGGCCTGCCCGCCGTCGCGGGGTCGCCGTGGCCAGGGCGCGGCACACGCTGGGCCGTGTCCTGGTCACCCTCGCCCGGTCGATCGCGATCATCGTGCCCGTCTTCGTGGTCGCGACGTTCGTGACGTTCGCGCTCCGGTCGCTGAGCGGACTCAGCCCGGCGCGGATCCAGCTGGGCGAGGAGGCGACTCCCGAGGCCGTCCACCGGGTCGAGTCCCAGTGGGGGCTGGACCGGCCCTTCCTGGTCCAGTACTGGGACTGGTTCACCGGCGTCCTGCACGGGCAGCTGGGCACCAGCTGGACCAACGGCGCCGACATCTCCACCCTCATCGGCCTGGGGCTGGGAGTCAGCCTCTCCATCGCGACGTTCGCCCTGATCATCGGCGTACTGCTCGGCTTCGTCCTCGGGACGGTGGCGGCGCTGCGGCGCACCACCTGGGTGGACCGGACGATCACCGGGTTCGTCACGGTGATCTCGGTGATGCCGGCGTTCGTCGTCGGGATCGTGCTCGTCGCGGTCTTCGCGGTCGGACTCCAGGTGTTCCCCTCCGCCGGATACATCCCGGCGGCCCAGGGGTTCGGCCCGTGGCTCGCGCACATCACGCTCCCGGCGATCGCGCTGAGCTTCGACGTCGTCGCCGACGTCGCCCGTCAGCTCCGCGGCAGTCTCGTCGCGGCCTATCGCGAGAACTACGTGACCGGCGCGGTGGTACGGGGACTGAGCCCACGGCGGATCTTCCTCACCCATGTGCTGCGCAACGGCATCGGTCCCGCGCTCGCCACCCTCGGCCTGAAGTTCCCGGCCCTGGTCGGCGCCTCCGTCGTGACCGAGTGGATCTTCGGACTGCAGGGCTTCGGCCGATTCGCCAACGACTCGGCGCAGGCCGGTGACGTACCGGCCGTGCAGGGCGTGCTGGTGGTGTCGATCGTCCTGGTCGTCCTCTTCAACCTGATCGTCAACCTGGTGCTGGCGCGTGTGACGCCCGCGTCCCAGCGGGGGGTCTGACCATGGTGCGCCGCGTTCTCTCCCTCACCTCCGGCCGGATCGCCCTCGGCATCCTCGCCGTGATCGCCCTCCTGGCGGTCCTCGGTCCGCTGCTCGCCCCGCAGAACCCCCTGGCCACCAGCACCGACACGCTCGCGCCGGTCTCGGGCGCCCACTGGCTCGGCACGGACTATCTCGGCCGTGACGTGTTCAGCCGGCTCCTCGACGGCTCCCGCGTCAGCGTGCTCGGCGCCCTCGAAGTCGCCCTGGTCGCCCTGGTCGTGGGTGCGGTGCCCGGCATCCTGTCGGTGTATCTCGGGCGGGTCTTCGAGTGGCTGACCCTGCGGCTGGCCGACACCCTGGTCGCGCTGCCGTTCCTGCTGTTCGCGGTCGCGGTGATCGCGCTGCTCGGCAACGGCATCGGCCAGGCGATGCTGGTCACCGGGGTGCTGGTCTCCCCGCTCTTCTACCGGGTGGGCCGGGCCGCGACCCTGTCCGTCGCCCGCTCGCAGTACGTGGAGGCGGCGATCGTCTCCGGCGCCTCGACCGGCTGGATCGTCCGGCGGCACGTCTGGGTCAAGGTGCTCCCGCCGATCGCCGTCGCGCTCGCCCAGACCATCGGCACCGGCTTCGTCATCGTGTCGAGCCTGACGTTCCTCGGCATCGGCGTACAGCCGCCCGCGCCCACCTGGGGCGGCCTGCTCGCCTCCGACCTCGGCTATCTCGAATACCAGCCGTGGGCACCGGTCGTCCCCGCCCTGCTGATCATGGTCACGGTCTGGGCCGGCAACCAGCTCGCCGACGCGATCCGCGATGTCTCCGGCGAGGCCGGCCGGGCCTTCGTCAACAACCGCACGGCCCGCGCCAACCGCCCGGACGGGCAGGGCGAGCGCGGTACGTCCGATGCCGTTCCCGCCGGAGGTGCGTGATGACCACCCTGTCCCAGAGCCCCGCCCCCGAGAAGACCCGGGCATCCGCCGGTACGGCCCCGGTGCTCGCCGTCCGTGACGTACACATCGGCGACCGGGTCGGGGACCGCGAGATCGTGCACGGGGTGAGCTTCGAACTCACCCCCGGGAAAACCGTCGGCATCGTCGGCGAGTCCGGCAGCGGCAAGACCCTCACCTGCCGGGCCGCCCTGGGCATCCTGCCCCCGCACTTCGAGGTCACGGCCGGCCAGATCGAGATCACCGGCACGGACATCGCCACGCTGACGCCCCGCGAGTGGACGGAGCTGCGGGGCGCGACGATCAGCGCGGTGTTCCAGGACCCCGCGTCGTACCTCAATCCGTCGATCCGGGTGGGCGCGCAGATCGCCGAGGTCGTCCGGGTCAAGAAGGGCCTGAAGCGGCGCGAGGCCCGGCGGCGCGCGATCGAGCTGCTCCACGCGGTGCAGCTGCGCGATCCGGAGCTGGTCTACGGCCAGTACCCGTACGAATTGTCCGGCGGCATGCTCCAGCGGGTCCTGATCGCGGCCGCCATCGCCGCCGACCCGAGGGTCCTCATCGCCGACGAGGCCACGACCGCCCTCGACGTCACGGTCCAGGCCGAGATCCTCGACCTGCTCGCCGAGTTGCGCGAGCGGGCCGGGCTGGCCCTGGTGGTCGTCTCCCACGACCTGGCCGTCGTCGCCCAGCTCTGCGACGAGGTCCTCGTGATGCGCGAGGGCGAGGTGGTGGAGCACGGCCCGACCGGCGAGGTGCTGCACCACCCGCGGCACGCGTACACGCGGCTCCTCGTCGCCGAGCACGAGGAGTACGGCCTGGAGAAGTTCCGCGCACCTCAGGAGGCATCGTGACCACCCCGCCCGCCGTCCTTGAAGTCACCGGCCTTCAGGTGCACTACGGCGCGCGCCGGCAGCGCCGCCGCGCCCTGCACGACGTATCGCTGAGCGTGGCGCCCGGCGAGACCGTCGGGATCATCGGCGAGACCGGTTCCGGCAAGTCCACCTTCGCCCGCGCCGTGCTCGGCCTGGTGGGCCGCTCGGCGGGCCGGATCGTCATCGGCGGCGAGGACGTCGGCTCGTACGGCAGGCGCCAGTGGCGGAGTCTGCGCCGGCGCGGTGTGCTCCAGTACGTCTTCCAGGACCCGCTGCGCAGCCTCGACCCGGACCTCACCATTGAGGAGTCGCTGATCGAGCCGCTGCTCGTGCAGGGCGTGCCGCGCAAGGAGGCGGCCGACCGGGCCCGTACGTTCCTCGCCCGCGTCCGGCTCTCCGAGGAGCTGCTCGACCGGCTGCCCGGGGAGCTGTCGGGCGGTCAGCGGCAGCGGGTCGCGGTGGCCCGGGCGCTGGTCACCGAGCCGAAGCTGGTCATCCTCGACGAGCCGGTCAGCGCCCTGGACTCCGCCAACCGGGTCCAGATCCTGCAGATCCTCAGGGAACTCCGCGACTCCGGCACCGCCCTGGTCTTCATCTCGCACGACCTCGGATCGGTCGCCGGCATCGCCGACCGGATCGCGGTGCTCTACCAGGGCGAGCTGGTCGAGGTCGGCGCCGCCCGGGACGTGATCACCGACCCGCGGCACGTGTACACCCGCCTGCTCGTCAGCTCCGCGCCCACCCTGCGGACGGCCTCGGCCGACCGGGCCGAACGTGAGGCCCTGCGCGCCCTGCTGCACGCCTGAGCCCCTGTCTTCCTCCAACTCCCGTCCCACAGAACGGACTCACCGATGTCTCGCAAGATCCACCTCGCCCTGCACCCCTACGGCGTCGGCGGCCCCGGCCAGCACGGTCTCTGGAAGGACCCGCGGGTCGCGAAGAACGCCAGCATCGACATCAACTACTACATAGCGCAGGCCCAGGCGGCCGAACACGCCCTGTTCGACGCCCTGTTCATCGTCGACAGCCAGTTCATCAACGCCACCTACCCGGCCCACTATCTCAACCGCCTCGAACCGCTCACCCTGTTGTCGGCGGTCGCCACCCACACCCGGCACATCGGCCTGGTGGGCACGGCGAGTTCGACGTACAACTCGCCGTTCAACCTGGCCCGCCGGTTCGCCTCCCTCGACCACATCAGCGGCGGCCGCGCCGGGTGGAACGTGGTGACCAGCTTCGACACCGGCACCTCCAGGAACTTCGGGCTCGACGAACACCTCGACTACACCACCCGGTACGGCCGTGCGCTGGAGTTCGTCCAGGTCGCCCGCGGCCTGTGGGACTCCTACGAGGACGACGCGTTCCCCGCGGACGTGGCGCGGGGTGTCTTCCTGGACGCCGCGAAGCTGCACGAACTCAACCACGAGGGCGAGCACTTCAGGATCGCGGGCCCGCTCAACCTCTCCCGCTCGCCGCAGGGCCAGCCGGTGATCTTCCAGGCCGGCGTCTCCGAGGAGGGCCGTGCCCTCGCCGCACAGGTCGCCGAGGGCATCTACGCGCCGGGCGGCTCGCTCCAGCAGGCGCAGGATTACTACGCGGACATCAAGAAGCGCACCGCGTCCTACGGCCGCGACCCCGAGCACATCAAGATCTTCATCCACGGCGGCCCGGTCGTCGGCCGCACCGACGAGGCGGCCCGGCTCCGGGAGCGGGAGATCTTCGAGGAGGACAACGACTTCGAGCGCAACCTCGCGCTGCTCGGCCGTTCCTTCGGCGCGTACGACTTCAGCGTGCACGACCTTGACGGACCGTTCCCGGACGTCGCGCACCTCGCCGAGAAGGGCGGCCGCACCGGAGCGGCCAAGCTCATCGAGCGAGCCAGGACGGAAAACCTCACGCTGCGTCAAGTCGCCAACCTGGTAAGCGAGTTCCGGCAGTCGCCGTTCGTCGGGGCGCCGCAGACCGTGGCCGACACCATCGAGCAGTGGTTCGACGCAGGCACCTTCGACGGCATCAACCTCGCCTTCCGCACCAACGACGACCTGGAGCTCTTCGTGGACGGTGTCGTCCCGATCCTCCAGAAGCGCGGGCTGTTCCGCACCGAGTACGAGGCCGACACCCTGCGCGGCAACCTCGGCCTGCCGATCCCGGTCAACCGGCACACCGACGAGCGCCGGCTCGTGAACGGCTGACCGAGCCCCGTGAGAAGCACTCACCCGAAGACGCGATCCGGGACCGACCGCGCCCGCACCACAATCCGAACCCGCACCCGAACGCGCAGGAGCCCGAGATGACCGAGTACAGCGACTACCACGCCCCCGAGGGCCTCCTCACCCGCGGCACCGTCGTCGTGGTGCCCGGCCGGGGAGAGAGCCGTGCCACCTACGGCCGGCTCGGCAGGCGGCTCGCGTCCGACGCCTACCGCGTCCGGGTCGTGGACGGCCCCGCGGTCGACGCCGACGACCTGAACGGTTCGCTGGCCCGGTTCGGCGACCGGCTCGCCGCCGCCGTGGCGGGTACGGCGGCCGCCGAAAGCGGAGTGACCGGTCCACTCGTGCTGGTGGGCGCGGACTCCGGTGCCGCGGCCGTCGCTGCGCTGCTCGGCCTCGGCGGCTCCTCGACCGCCGTGCAGCCAGGGGCAGTCGTACTGGCGGGCCTCCCGGGCCGTACCGCCGGGACCGGCGGCGACTGGGACGACGAACTCGATGTCCGCACATCCTGCCCGACCCACCGAGGTGTGCTCAGCAACGACCCGGAGGCGCAACGGGGCACGCTCGACGCCCCGTTGCCCGGCGCGCTGCTCGACGCGGCCTACCACGCGGACCTCGCCGTCCCCGCCCTGCTCCTCGTCGGCGACGCGGACCCGCTCGCGGACCGCGACGCCCTGGCCCGTACCGCGAAGACGCTGTCCCGCTCCCGGCTGGCGGTGGTCCGCGACGCCCACCACGACGTCCTCAACGACCTCCAGCACCGCTCGGTCGCGGCCGAGGTCGTGACCTTCCTGGAGGCACTGCGCACCGGGCTGGTGCCCGCGGTCGCGGTGGAGTCGAGCGCCTGGTGACGGCCGCCGTCGCAGGTCCCTCTCTCGCCCCTCCCCCCGCGTACCGAAAGGAATGGGCATGAGCGCCCCGCTCCATCGAAGCCCGTCGTCCACGGCCACCGCCCCCGACGGCGCGGACCTCCTGCGCGACACCCTGCGCCGGCACGCCGCCGGTGTCACGGTGATCACCTTCCCGGGCCCCGTCGGCTTCACCGCCACCTCCTTCACCTCCGTCTCCCTGCGGCCGGCCCTGGTCTCGTTCTGCATCGGCCTCGAAGCGTCCAGCACCCCCGCCGCGCGCCTCGCGGACCGCTTCGCCGTCCATGTCCTCGGCACCGCGAACGCCGGTCTGGCGAGGCAGTTCGCGCGCAGCGGGGTCGACCGGTTCGCCGGGGTGCGGTGGCGGGCGCAGCCGGACGGGCTGCCCATCCTCGACGACGTCACCGGCTGGCTGTCGGCCCGCATCACCCTGCGTCAGACCCTCGGTGACCACCTGCTGGTCGTCGGCGAGATCGACTCGGGCGCGGTGGTCGAAGAGGCACCGGCCCTCGTCCACCACAACGGATCCTTCGCATCGGCGCATCCGCTGGTGTGAGGCCCCGCCCCGTCTCGCATCCGCTGGTGCGAGGCCGCCTCCCGCGGGGCTGCCTCCCGGTCACCCGCCGGGGCTGTCGTTGGCCACCGGAAACGGCACGAAGGCTACCCGCGCGAGGCCGGACCCGGTGTCGCGGTCAGGTACCAGCGGCCCCGAACGGTGTCCTCATGGATGCGGTAGGCCACCGCCCGGTTGGTGGTGATCCGGTCGGCCCACTGCTCGCCCCGGTGCGCGAACGACACCGTCGCGGCCAGGACGTACCGGCCGTGCGGGGCGTTCGCCAGGTGTGCCAACGGCGTAGGGAGCTTGAGGGAGACCTCGCCGTCAGGAGTGACGCGGATGGTCTCGTTGCCGTACCGCTTCCCGGACTCGCCGTCGGCCTGGAGAAACCGTCGTGCGGCCCGCCACCGTGTGCGCCACTCCTCCTCGGTCAACTGGGCCTGCTCCAGGTGATGGCGGGTGGTCAGCAGGCGCTTGCCGCCGCGCACCACGCGCATGACACCTGCCTGCCAGTCGGCCCGTGCTGCCTGGAGTCGGTCTTCCAGGACGTGCAGACGCCGGGACTCGGCATGCCACTCCCTGCGCGAGCGGTAGCCGCCCGGAGCGTGCTTGCCGCCCTTCTCGCCCAGGGGCAGGGACAGCCGGTGGGCGATCGTCGCAATCCCCGCCTGAAGGCTCTGGATGTGCGCGAGCCGACCACGCCGGGCCAGCGCCCACTGGTCGTGGGTGGCCTTCGTGACCGAACCGGCCCAGCGGGAGGACGACTGTCCGGTCAGGACCTGCTTGCGCTGAGCCCACTGCTCACTGTCGTGGTCCAGCCCGGCCGCACACCGCGCCTTCAGATCACTGGAGGCGAGCGAACCCAGATGGTCACCGACCAGGCACAGCACCTTCACGTCCTCACTGGTCAGACCCCTGAGCCGGGTACCGATCGCAACCCCCGCAGGACCGGGCACCACGAACGGCGCCGCCATCACCCGCAGCCCGCCCACCCCACCCCCCATGCCGAAGAAACCCGTCACCACACCCAACGACCACCATCGGCGAAGGTCACGCATTCGACGCAAGAACCCCCGTTCCCCACCCCGGAGTGCGCCCGCCAGTGCCCGCAAGACTCACTCATGAGAGTCACTCATGCACGCCAGAACGCGTTCAAGCACCGTCGATCGCCACCTGTTCACAACCCCGACTGCGGCCTAAAGACCCGCGCCTGATCCGAGACCCGCGCCTCCCTGGAGAACCTGGTCAGCGCGGCCCGCACGGTCCGCGAGGAACTGCCGGCCTCCTGACACCACAGAACCCGCCGTCCGCTGTTCCTCGCTCCGGCGGTGCGCCGGCTCAGGGACCTGAGATGGGCGACGTGGATGCCGAAGGTGTCCACGCCGCGGAACCCGGGCTCGTTCTGGCAACACCGTTCATGCTCATGGGAATCGGGCCGCGGAACGCCGACTGGGCGATGCTGAGCCGGACATGGTGGACGGCGAGGCACGCGCCGACCTGGACGGTGGACCGCCAAGCCGGCCGGGCGTTCCGGGCCGCGGGCGGCTCGGGGTGGGGGCGATGCGGGGTGGGGGCGAGGTGGGGGGGGGGGGGGGCCGGGCGGGGGGGGGGGGGGGGGCGCGGGGGGGGCGCGGGGGGCGGGGGGGCGCGGGGGCGCGCGCGGGGAGTCGCGGTGGGGGGGTGGCT
>NZ_JBSHAF010000008.1:275938-345870 GCF_053611365.1 Streptomyces sp. NPDC054813
TACGTACGCTGCCCGGCATGCCCCGGCCCGTGCCGGAGGTCCGCGAGTCGCTGCTTCGGCAGGCGCGGGGCGCGGCCCCGGTCGGGTTTATGGAACGGGGGGGGGCCGGGCCAGACGGGGGCGCGGCGGGGGGGGGCTCCGGAGCGCCGGCTCGGCGCCGTCCGTCATCGAGGGGCGTCCGATGCGGGAAGCGGTGGAAGCGGGTCCCGGTGACGCCCGTTGCCGTTATCCCTTGTGCGGCTTCGGCTGGTGGGCCTTCCAGCCGCAGTTCTTCACGTCGATCCGGACGACCTGCGGGTCGTGGTCGCTCGCCTGGTCGGCGAACTCGGAGTTGATGTGCACGACGTCGTAGTCGTAGCGGGTGATGGAGGGGCTGGTCAGGATGTGGTCCAGGGTCTGGCTGTTGCCGTCGTAGACGTAGCTGTAACGCTGGGACACCGGGAGGGTGTTGATGAGGTCGGTGAGGTCGTTGCCGTCGTCGGTGAGGGTCTTGACGGCGTCGGAGAACTCGAAGTCGTTCAGGTCACCGGCGGCCACGATCTCGGCCCGGGGGTCGGCGGCTAGCAGCGACTCGACGAAGGCGTTCTCCTCCTGCGCCTGGAGACCCCGCTGCGTCTCCGAGGAGCGGGTCGGCTCCTGGTAGCGGCCGTGGACCGGGTCGTCGCCGCCCTTGGAGATGAAGTGGTTGGCGATGACGAAGACCGTCCGGCCCTGGAAGACGAACTCGCCGACCAGTGGCTTGCGGCTGTCCGTCCAGGCGGCACCGGCCGGGTCGATCCGGCCGGGGGAGGCGGACAGGTGGGCCTGGCCCCTGCGGTCCTTGACCACTGAAACGGCCGTGGTGGAGACGTCACCCGAGGAGGCACGGTCCACGAAGGAGACCCGCTTGGCGTTGAAGAGGAACACCTGGCGGATGTTGCCGCCGGGCTCGCCGCCGTCCTTGTCGTTGACCGGGTTGACGTACCGCCAGGAGTACTTCGGGCCGCCGGCCGCGACGATGGCGGCGGTGAACTTCCCCAGGGTCGCCTCGGCGGAGACGGTGCCGTCGTCGGTGGCGCCGTTGTCGTCCTGGATCTCCTCCAGGGTGACGATGTCGGGCGAGGAGAGGTTCTTGACGACGCCCTTGGCGAGCCGGGCGAACTTGTCGTCGCTGTCGGTCGGGTCGAGGTTCTCGACGTTGTAGGTGGCGAGCGCCAGTTCGTCATGCTTCTGCTTGCGCGTCACCTCCTGCTTGAGACCGTTGTCGACGGCCGTGCCGGTGGTGGCGGCCGAGGGGGCGAGCAGGTAGCCGCCGAAATCGGAGTAGTCGACCGGGCCGGTGGTGGTACCGGACAGCTCGTCACCGACGTTCAGGACGGGCGTCGTACCGTCGGCCGAGACGATCTCGATGCGGCCGGTGTTCTGCTGGTCGTAACCGCCGTAGAGGGTGCCGCCGCGCTGGGTGGGGTTCTCGTGCGGCTTGGCCGTCACGAACATCTCGCCGTAGGTGTTCGTCGCGCCGACCACGCGGGCGTCCGAGACCGAGGCGCGCATGCCCTCGATGGACTCGTAGAAGTCCTGGGAGTAGACGGTCGGCTGGAGGGTCAGGCCCTCGATGCTGCCGCCGTTGTCGGTCGGCGTGTACGCGCCCGGGATGGTGGCGGCGTTGAGCGCGACCGCGTCCGGGAGGGCGTTGCCGGTGGAGAGGGTGGTGGAGACCGGGCTGCCCAGCTCGGTGACCGACTGGGCGGCGGAGGCCGGGTAGTACTCCGAGACCCTGCCGCTGACCAGGACCGAGTCGCCGACCGAGACGGTGGGCGTGGCGGAGCCGGTGTAGACGAACAGGCCCTCGCTGGTGGCGGGGTCGGCGTCCGGGGTGGGGTCCTGGATCCAGTAGCCCTTGCTGCCGGTGGTGCGGACGGCGGTGACGATGCCGGGGACGCCCACCACGCTCTGGCCCTTGAGGGGCGAGATTCGGGTGGTGCCCTGGATGTCGTGGATCCGGAAGGCGCCGGGCGCGGTCGGGCCACCGGTGCCACCGCCGCCGCTGCCGCCGCTCGCGGTGTCGCCCGCGCTGTTGGTCGCGGTGGGCGTACCGGCCGTGAAGTCGGCCGAGTTGTCGTCGGTGTCGGCGAGCGAGGCGGCCCGGGACACCGAGGTGGTGTTGCTCGTCGCCGGTGCGTCGCTGCCCTCGCGGACGACGGCGGTGCCGTAGCCGAGGAGGTCCACGACCCGGGCGTCGCCGGTGCAGTCGGCGGCCGTCTTGCAGGTCAGTGCCGTGGTGCCCTGGACCAGGGCCACGGTGCCGGCGGTGGCGGACATCGCGGTGTTGCCGGTCGCGTCGGCGGTCGGCAGCGCGGTCGTGCCGCCGGCGCCCGCGCCCTCGCCGACCAGGTAGCTGCCGCCGGCCGGGAGCGAGCCGGTGAGCGGGGTGACCTGCCACGGTGAGCTCGCGGAGGCGGAGGCCGGGAGGTACTGGACGCTGTAACCGTCCAGCGGGTAGGCCGCCGTGGAGCGGTTGGCCAGCTCCACGAAGTCGTTGGTGAGCGTCGCCCCGGAGTTGCCTCCGCCGCCGTACGCCTCCGAGATGACCGCGCTCGCCGACGGGGTGGCGAACGCGGCGGGCAGCGGCGCCACGATGACGGCCGCCGTGGCCGCCGCGGCCACGAACGCGGCGCCGGCTACCCGCGATGCGCTGGGTCTGTGAATCTGCACGAGGATGACTCCTTCAACGTCCGCCGGGGAGAGGGCACATGACGTGCCTTCGACCGGTGGGATCCATGCGACCGGCTGAGGTTACGCGCGTAGAAATGGCGTAACAAGGCGTGTGCGGTTAAATCTGCGGGTCCAGTCGGACTGTGCACGCGCGTCACGATCACGCCGGATCTACCGCAACAGCCCCGCCTCGCCGAACGCCCGGGGCAGGAAGCGTTCGGCCATGCGGGCGTAGCCGGCCGGGTTCGGGTGCAGGCCGTCGGGGAGGTCGGCGACGTCCTCGGGGCCGAAGAGCGTGGTGCCGTCGATGACGTGGAGACGGTGGTCACCGGCCTTCCGGCGGCGCTCCACATGCTCGGTCAGCAACTCCCGGACACGCTTCAACGTCAGTGCGCCCACCGCCAGTTCGGCGGGGCGGTCGAGGGTGTGGACCTTTCCGTCGGTGCCCGGCAGCGTGGGGCCGGGCGTGGTTTCGACGGCCGGGCAGACGATGGGGCTGACGACGAGGACCGGTGTGTCCGGGTGGCCGTCGCGGACGGTGTCGAGGAAGCCGTGGAACGCCGGCACGAAGGTGCGCTCCCGCAGGGTGTCGCCGGCCACGATGTTGATGCCCAGTTCGAGGCTGATCGCGTCGGCGGGCAGGTCGCGGATGGCCCGGGCCATGAAGGGGTCGAGGTGGCACTCGCCGCCGAGGCCGAGGTTGACGAGGGAGCGGCCCGCGCGCCGGGCGACGATCGCCGGCCAGGTGCCGGTCGGGCGGTCCGCCTCCGAGCACTGGCTGATCGAGCTGCCATGGTGCACCCACACCGGGCCGCTCGCCGGGGCCGGGCGCACCGACGCGCCCTCCGGGACCCGTACGTCGACGAGCTGGGTCGCCCGTGCGTTGGACAGCCAGATCTCGACCCGGCGCTCCCGGGGTTCGGCGCCGGGCGTGAACCGCAGGGTGGCCGGTGGGGCCGGCTGGTCGTCCAGGGCCATGGTGACCGGGTCGACGTGGACGAGGGTCTGGTCGGAGGTGGTGACGGGGGCCCGCAGTTCGCCGTCGACGACCAGGTCGAAGACGGCGTCGGAGGGCTCGGATCCCGTCATCACGGCCTGGGTGAGCCGGGCGTCCACTTCGATCTCGGTGGCGTCCGTGAGCATCTCCAGCCGTACCCCGGAGGGCATGGTGCTGACGATCTCGTAGCCGGTGTCCGCCAGTTGGGCGCGTCCGGGGCCGGGAGCCCGGTGCAGGACGATCCCGGCCGGTCCGGGGGTCTTCTCCAGTGCTCCGACGACACAGTCGAGCGCGAGAGGGAGGATGGAACGCACGTGGCGGCTCTCCTTGGGGACGGCGTGGCAGGCTACTCCTGCCCCGGATCCCGGCCGGTGGTCAGAATTCCGCCGCCGACCTGCTCCGGGGCACGATGATCATGCCCGTTCGGGCAGGTCGCGGACCGGAGCCGGCGTACCTCCTCGCCCCGGGCGTGCGGAACGACAGCGCGCACGACCGACCGCTGCCGATGCCCGCACATCGCCGTGCTGGCAGGATGACGGCATGGAACGTGTGCTTGGAATCGGTGGATACTTCCTGCGGGCCGCAGACCCGGCGGGGCTCACCGCGTGGTACCGCGACTGTCTGGGCCTGGACATCGACGGCCACGGGCTGTGGCAGCAGCAGGCCGGGCCCACCGTCTTCGCGGCCTTCGAGTCCGGGACCGACTACTTCGGCTCCCGTACCCAGCAGACCATGCTGAACTTCCGGGTCCGCGACCTGGACGCCATGCTCGCCCAGCTCCGCGCCGCGGGAGCGGACGTGGCCGAGGAGACGCAGGACATGGACGGGATCGGCCGGTTCGGCTGGGTCACCGACCCCGAGGGCAACCGCATCGAACTGTGGCAGCCCGCCTGACCGTGCCGGCACCGTGACGCGGACCCGGCCGGTGTCAGTGGTGGTGGCCGTGCCGGCCCAGGGTCTGCACGGGGGTCGCGCCGGGGCGTGACCACTGCGGCACCGGGCGGCTGGTCGGGCCCCAGGTGGCGTTCCCGTCCGCGTCCGAGCGCCAGGACCAGCACGGGCTGTCCCCCTTCGGCCGGCCCTCGGGGTTGTCCTCCCATGTCTCGCCGCGGCCGTAGGGTGTCATGTCGAGCAGGCCGAGGGAGCCGTTGACCCGCTCGTTGCCACGGCCCGTGGTGGAGTAGGTGAGGAAGACGCGGTCGCCGTCCCGCAGGTAGCCGGCGAGGTAACCCATGTGGCCGCCGGCCGGGCCGTCCACGTCGCGCACCGAGTACCAGGGCTGGGTGTAGCCCATGAACTCGACGTAGGGGGCCACCTCGTCCCACCGGCCCGTGGTCAGGACGGCGTACGAGACACCGCGGGCATTGAGGTAGACGGCGTCCTTCAGGTGCCAGGCCGTGGTGGTGCAGCCCTCGCACTGCCCCTGGTGCGGCGCGCCGTCGTGCCACATGTGCTTGTAGACCACGAGCTCGTCGCGGCCCTGGAACAGGTCGAGGAAGGGGACCGGGCCGTCGGCTCCGACGACCTCGACCGTGCCGTCGAACTCCACCATCGGCAGCCGGCGGCGGGCCGCGGCGATCGCGTCGCCCTCACGGGTGTGGGCCTTCTCGCGGACCAGCAGCTCGTCCCGGGCGGCCTGCCAGGCGGCCAGGTCGACCACGGGCGGACGCCCGGGCGGCGCGGGGGTCGGTTCGTCCGGCGTGGCGGTCATAATGTCCTCCGTGGTGTCTGGTATCGGGCACCGTCGTACGGCCGAGGCCTACGACGGTCACCGGAAACAGACTCCCGCCCCGGCCGGAACTCATCGCTGCGGAGGACTCCGGCACACCGTCGAGGGTGTGGTGGGAGCAGGTGGCCTGTCGGAGCGCTCAGCGGGCATGCGTACGGTGAGGGCCGATCGGGCGCTTCGGGTTGCGGACATCCTGGCACGGTGTTCCGGCGCGAGCGGCCGCACGGCGCCGTGATCCCGTTGCCGGACGAGGAGGTCTGCCTGTGGCCGAGTACCCGAACACCCCTGCTCCGCCGCCGACCGACGCGGCCGAAGCCGAGGAGCAGCGGATCATGGACGAGCGCAACAGGCGGCTGGCGCGTGCCGGTGTGGCCCGCGCCGAAGAGCTGTTGCTGACGTACTACCCACTCTCGTCGCGCGAGGAGTCGTTCCAGCTGCTGCGCGACACCTCCCAGCGGTTCAACCTCAAACTGCACACCCTCGCCGCCGCCGCCGTCCGGCTTCCGGTCCCCGAGGCGACCTCCCCCCGGTGGGTCACGGGCCGCCCGCAGGGGGGCCCGCCCCCGCTGGCCGCCCTGCGCACGGACGGAACGCGCCCGGAGAGTCAGGGGGCGGTCCTCGATGCCGCGCTGCGGCACACCCTGCGCATCACGGGTACCCGGATGGGCAACGTGCAGCTGGTGGAGAACCGGCTGCTGCGCATGGTGCGGCACACCGGGCTGAACCGGCGCTTCACCGACTACTTCACCTTCGTCGACAGCGGGACCACCTCGTGCGCGCAGGCGGCCGAGGAGGCACGGCAGGTCACCGTGAAGGACGTCCGCTCCTGCGACACCTTCGACGAGGGCTCCCGGCAGACGATCCTGCAGGCCGGCAGCCGCGCCTGCCACAGTGTCCCCCTGGTCAGCCCGAAGGGCACCGTGGTCGGCATGATCTCCGCACACCACGAGCACCCGCTGCACGAGCTCGCACCGGCCCAGCTGGCCGCTCTGCAGCAGCTCGGCGGCGAGGTGGGCCGCTGGCTGCTCTGGCACCACAACACCGTGGTGGTCGAGGCCCTGAACCATCTTCATGTCCGGGCCGCCCGCCGACACTGAGCCCGGCTGCTGCCGGTCGCGGGCACCGGGGGGTGAGAGCATCCGTCTCATGGATGACGTGGGCGGTCGTACGGCTCGGTGGTGGGGGGCGCTGCGCCGCACCCCGGTGTCCGTCTGGAACGACGACGTCACGGACTGGGCCGCCGCGCTGACCTACTACGCGGTCCTGGCCCTGTTCCCCGTACTGCTGGTGATCCTCTCGGTCCTGGGGCTGACCATCCCCACGGCCAGACCGGAGGTCATCGAGCGCATCGCGCAGGCCGCCCCGCTCGCGTCCCGTGCTCTGCTGCGCGGCACCCTGCGGCAGATGGCCGGACAGTCGTCGGCGGCCTGGACGCTGATCTTCCTGGGCGGGGCCGGAGCGCTGTGGTCGGGATCCAGCTATCTGAGCGTCTTCCGACGGGCGTTGCACGCCATGCACCGGATCAGCTCGCAGCGGCCGGTGTGGCGGACCGCGCCGCGCATCATCGCCAGGGCCCTGGTCCTGATCCTGCTGCTTCTCACCTCCGTGCTGGCGTTGTTCCTCACCGGCAGCCTGGCCGGCTTCCTGGGCCGGGCGCTGGATCTCGGCACCGGGCCGCAGGCCGCCTGGCATGCGCTCCGGTGGCCGCTGGTGGTCGCGGTCGCCGTCGTCACGGTGCTCGTCCTGTACCACTCGGGCCCCGAGTCCTCCCGCCCCGTCGCGAAGATGGCGCCGGGCGGTGTGCTGGCGGTGGTTCTCCTGCTGGTCGTCTCGCTGGGCTGCACCGTCTACACCTCCCATGTCGGCAGCTACAACCGGCTGTACGGTTCGCTGGGCGGCGTCGTGATCTTCCTGATCTGGCTGTGGCTGTCCAACCTGGCCCTGCTGGTCGGCGCCCAGTTCAACGCGGAGCTGGCGAAGACCGCTCAGGAGGAGTGAGCCGGACCTCCGGACCCGCTCGTGTTCCAGTCCAGGCGCAGCACGGCGAGGTCGTCGGTGTGGCGCCTGGACTACCTGCGCGACCCGGACAACGAGCGCCCCGACCTCATCGTGCTCGACCTCAACATGCCCCGGATGAACGGGCGCGAGTTCCTCGCCGTGGTGAAGGAGGACGCGGATCTGCGGACCATCCCGGTCGTCGTACTGACCACGTCCGTCGCACCCGACGACGTCAACGGCGCGTACCAGCACCATGCGAACGCCTATGTCACCAAGCCCGTCAACCTGGAGGAGTTCGAGACGGCGGTGCGCAGCATCGACGCCTTCTACCTCGACATCGCCGTCAAGCCCCCCAAGGCGTAGGGGCGGTATCCGGCCGGGGGAACGTGGGCCCGCGCACGGCACCCGGGTAAGGGGAGCAGGGTGACCATGGCCGTTCTTACGGAGTCGTGACGTGCGGGCGCGGGCGCGTGGTCCGGTGCCCGCGCGGGCCTAGCGTGGCCGTATGCGTGTACTGGTCACCGGCGGTGCCGGGTTCATCGGGTCCCATGTCGTCGAGGCGCTGACGGCGCACGGGCACGAGGCGGTCGTTTTCGACGTGCGCGACGATCCGGGCGCCGACGTACGCAATCCGGCGGCGGTCGGGCGGGCGCTCACGGGCGTGGACGCGGTCTGTCACCAGGCCGCGATGGTCGGGCTGGGCGTGGGTTTCGGGGACGCGGCGGAGTACGTCTCCCGCAATGATCTCGGTACGGCCGTGCTGCTGGCCGCGATGGCCGAGGCGGGGGTACGGCACCTCGTGCTGGCCGGGTCGATGGTCGTGTACGGGGAAGGCCGGTACGAGTGTCCGCGCCACGGCGTGGTACGGCCCGGGCCGCGCGCGGTCGCCGATCTGGAGGCCGGGCGGTTCGAGCCGACGTGCCCGGTGTGCGGGGCGGAACTGGCTCCGGGGCTGGTCGCCGAGGACGCACCGGCCGATCCGCGCAACGTGTACGCCACGACCAAGCTGGCCCAGGAACACCTGGCCGCCGCCTGGGCCCGGTCGACGGGCGGGACGGCGGTGTCGCTGCGCTATCACAACGTGTACGGGCCCCGGATGCCCCGTGATACCCCCTACGCCGGCGTGGCCTCCTACTTCCGTTCCGCGCTCGCCCGGGGGGAGGCGCCCCGGGTGTTCGAGGACGGGCGGCAGCGCCGGGACTTCGTGCACGTCCGGGACGTGGCCGCCGCCAACGCCGTGGCCCTGGAGGCGCGGCCGGAGCCGGGTGCGCTGACCGCGTACAACACCGGCAGCGGCGAGCCGCACACCGTCGGGGAGATGGCGCGGGTGCTGGCCGCCGCGTACAGCGGATCCGAGCCCGTCGTCACCGGCGAGTACCGGCTGGGCGACGTACGGCACATCACGGCCGACTCCTCGCGGCTGCGGGCCGAGCTGGGGTGGAAGGCCGAGGTCGGGTTCGCGGAGGGGATGCGCGAGTTCGCGCAGGCCGGGATGCGGGGCGCATAGGCCCCCCATGGACCGGTGGTGCTGCCCACGATCAGGAAGCGGCGGTGGGCAGCACCACCTCGAAGCGGCAGCCACCGGGAATGTTGTGCACGGTGGCACGCCCCTGATGGGCTTCGACGATCCCCCGGACGATGGCGAGGCCCAGGCCCGCGCCCGCCGGGGGCGTCCGGGCGTGGCTGCCGCGCCAGCCGGTGTCGAAGACACGCGGCAGGTCCTCCTCGGGGATACCGCCGCAGCCGTCCGTGACGGACAGCACGACACCCTCGGGACCGCGCTCGGCGGCGACCGCGACCGTGCCGTCGGGCGGCGTCCGGCGGATGGCGTTCACCAGCAGGTTGCCCAGCACGCGGCTCATCTCCTTGCCGTCCACCTCGACGGGCACCGGCTCCACCCGGTCGCCGACCAGCCGTACGCCCTGCTCGCGAGCGAGCGGGTCGGCGCCCGCGAGGGCGTCGCCGACGAGGTCGTACAGCGACATCCGGCTCGGGCTCAGCGCAAGGGTCCCGGCGTGGATGCGGGAGAGTTCGAAGAGGTCGCCGACCATGTCGTTGAGGCGCTCGACCTCGGTGCGGATCTGCTTCAGATAGCGGTCCGGGTCGGTGGCGACCCCGTCCTCCAGCGCCTCCGACATGGCGCGCAGACCGGCCAGCGGGGTGCGCAGGTCGTGCGAGATCCAGGCGACCAGCTCCCGGCGCGAGGTCTCCAACGCGCGTTCCCGCTGCCGGGATTCGGCGAGCCTGGCACTGGTGGCCGCCAACTCGCGGCTCACTTCGGCCAGTTCCGCGGTGGCCGGGACCGCAGGCGCGGCGAAGTCGCCTTCCTCGCCGAACGAGCGGGCCGCGAGCGCGAGTTCACGGCTGCGCGCGCCGACCCAGCGGCCCAGTATCAGCGCGCTGGCGAGCGACACCGCGGCCGCCATCGCGACCACCGTCGTCACCACCGACAGGTCGTGCGAGGAGAGGAACATCGCCCAGGCGACGGCCAGGGTGCCGGCGAGCATCGCGACCACGCCCACCGCGGAGACGACGGCGATGGACAGGGTGAGCGAGCGGCGCCGGAGCAGGCGCAGCGCGGCGGCTCCGGCGAGCCCGGTGAGGGCGGCGCCGGCCAGGGCGTAGAGGGCGATCAGCAGGGTGTCGCGCATGTCAGTCGGTCTCCTCGTCGGCCTCGGGGTCGAAGCGGTAGCCGACGCCCCACACCGTCTGGATCAGGCGCGGCCGGGCCGGATCGTCCTCGACCTTGGCCCGCAGCCGGCGGACATGGACGGTCACGGTGGACAGGTCGCCGAAGTCCCAGCCCCACACCTCGCGCATCAGGTCCTCCCTGCTGAACGCCCGCCCCGGGTGCCGCAGGAAGAAGGCGAGGAGGTCGAACTCGCGCAGGGTGAGGGCGAGTTCGGTGCCGTTCCGGGTGGCGCGGCGGGCGCCCGGGTCGAGGGTGACGCCGGCGGTGGAGAAGGAGTGCGCGGCGGGCGCGGGGCGGGCGCGGCGCAGCACCGACTCCACCCGCAGGACCAGCTCGCGGGGACTGAAGGGCTTGGTGACGTAGTCGTCGGCGCCGACCTCCAGGCCCAGGATCCGGTCGTCCTCGTCGCCGCGCGCCGTGAGCATGATGACCGGGACGGGGGCGCGGCCGCGCAGCCGCCGGCAGACCTCCAGACCGTCCATGCCGGGCAGCATCAGGTCGAGCACCACCAGGTCCGGCCAGTGGACGGTGGCCCGGGTCAGGGCGGTGGGGCCGTCGCCGGCGTGGTCGACCAGGTACCCGGCACGGTCGAGATACCCGGTGACGACCTCGGCCACGGTCGGATCGTCGTCGACGACCAGGACCCGGGTGGCCGCGGGGGCGGCCCGGTCCTCGGTGAGCTCGTACGGCTGCTGCATGCCTCCACCCTCGCACCCGGGCGTCGCGGGTGTCGCACCCGAGGGCGGGCACGGGGCGCGACGTCCGCGTTTCGTAAGAAGCCGGGGAGGCGGACCGCCGGTCCCGACGTCCGTGTTTCGTAAGAAACCGGCGATCTGGCCCGCCGGTTCCGACGTCCGCGTTTCGTAAGGAGCCGACGCCCGTTATGTCTGGTTCACGTTCGTAGGGTGACACCGTGACCACCTCACCAACCTCCCCGACGACGGACGTGGACGTCGTCCTCCCCTGTCTGAACGAGGCCGAGGCCCTGCCCTGGGTGCTCGGCCGGATCCCGGCGGGCTGGCGGGCCCTCGTGGTGGACAACGGCTCCACGGACGGCTCCGCGGACATCGCCCGGGCGCTCGGTGCGACCGTCGTCCACGAGGCGCGGCGCGGCTTCGGCGCGGCGTGCCATGCGGGGCTGACCGCCGCGACCGCCGACATCGTCTGCTTCTGCGACTGTGACGCCTCGCTGGATCCGGGGCTCCTCGTGCCGTTCGTGCGGGAAGTCCGCGACGGCGAGGCGGACTTGGTGCTCGGCCGACGGCGCCCGCAGGGCCGGGGGGCCTGGCCGGCGCATGCCCGGGCCGGGAACCTGGCGCTGGCGCGGATGCTGCGGCGCCGTACCGGGCTGCGGCTGCACGACCTCGGTCCGCTGCGGGCGGCGCGGCGCGAACCGCTGCTGGCGCTGGCTCTCGACGACCGGCGCAGCGGCTATCCGCTGCAGATGGTGGTGCGGGCGGCGGACGCGGGATGGCGGATCACCGAACGCGATGTGGCGTACCTGCCGCGCACCGGCACGTCCAAGGTGACGGGGACCTGGCGCGGCACGTGGCAGGCGGTGCGGGACATGAGCCGGGTGCTGAAGGAGCGACCTCGGGTGCGGGTCGGTGGGGGCTGAGCGCGCCCACGCGGCGGAGCCGCACATCGATACAGCCCCCGCGCCCCTTACGGGGCGCTTCGCCCGCCGCGTCCTACCAGCCGCGGGGAGCGTCGCAGCTCCCCAGCAGCGGGCAAGTCGTGCCTCCCCCAGTGCCTCAAGGGCCTGGGAGGTGCCCCCAGGCGGCACGGGTGGGCGCGGGCGGCACCCTGCCGGCGCCGGTAAGCGACACCCCCGCCCCACCCACCCGCACCAGCCAAGGAACCCCCACATGACCAGCCTCCTCGTGATCGCGAAAGAACCCCGCCCCGGCAGGGTCAAGACGCGGCTCACCCCGCCGTTCTCGCCCGAACAGGCCGCCGCGCTCGCCGAGGCGTCCCTCACCGACACCCTGCACGCCGTGGCCCGGACCCCCGCCACCCGCCGCATCCTGGTACTCGACGGAGACCCCGGCCCCTGGCTGCCGCCCGGCTTCGACGTCGTACCGCAGTGCGCGGGCGGCCTCGACGCGCGTCTCGCCGACGCCTTCGCCCGCTGCTCCGGCCCGGCCCTCCTCATCGGCATGGACACCCCCCAGGTCACCCCGGCCCTGCTCACCGTGGACTTCGCGGACTGCGACGCCTACTTCGGTCCCGCCGAGGACGGCGGGTTCTGGGCGCTGGGGCTGGCCGACCCGGACCCCGCGCTGCTGCGCGGGGTGCCGATGTCCACGGCGGAGACCGGCGCGGTACAGCGGCGGCGGCTCGTCGCCGCCGGGCTGCGGGTCCAGGACCTGCCTCGGCTGCGGGACGTGGACACCGCCGCGGACGCCGCCGCCGTCGCCGCCCTCGCCCCGCACGGCCGCTTCGCCGCCCGCCTGGCCCGGTACGCGGCGGACAGCGGGACGGGCCGCCGATGACCACGTCGCCGCCGGTCGCCTGGACCGGCGCCGACCCCTACGCCACCGCCCTGCGCACCGGCCGCGGCCCGCTGTTCCTGCGCCGCACCGACGGGTGGCTGCTGCCCCTGGACGTCGAGCGCTGGTGCGCGCGGGCCGACCCGGTCGACCGGGAGGTCCTGGACCGCTGCGAGGGCGCCGTCCTCGATGTCGGCTGCGGCCCGGGGCGGCTCGTCGCCGAACTCGCCGCCCGGGGCCGTACCGTCCTCGGTATCGACGTCAGTACGGCCGCCGTCGAGCACACCGTGCGCCTCGGCGGCCAGGCGCTGCGCCGCTCGGTCTTCGAGCCGCTGCCCGGCGAGGGCCGCTGGGGCACCGTCCTGCTCATGGACGGCAACGTCGGGATCGGCGGCGAGCCGCGCGACCTGCTCGACCGGGCGGCCCAACTCCTCGCCCCCGGGGGACTGTTGATCGCCGAGACCGCCCCGGTGGACGTCGACGAACGCGCCCGCGTCCACCTCACCGACGCCCAGGAGGCGGTCGGCGCCCCCTTCCTCTGGGCGCGGCTCGGCACCGCGGCCCTGCTGCGGTACGCGTGGGGCTGGGAGCGCTCCGGTCAGTGGGCGGCCGGCGGGCGCCGCTTCGTCGCCCTGCGCAGCCGGCACGCCAGCAGCAGCGCCGAGCCGCCGAAGAGCACGGCGGTGATCAGCAGCCAGCGGGCCAGGTAGCCGTCCGCCGAGCGGCCGGTGGCCGACCGGTAGTGCCCGGCCACCATCCCGCTGATCAGCGGGAACCACACCAGCAGAAGCAGCGCGGAGAGCGCGGCCGGGACCCGGACGTACATCGCCCTCCCCCACTGCCCCAAAGGCGTGGGCGATACCCCCACCCGGCGCCCGGCGGCGCCCAGCCCGCGGACCGCCACCCGGTCGGCCAGCGAGTACAGCGGCAGCAGCACGAGGTCGTGCAGCAGGGCCGCACCCACCACCCACAGCACCACACCGAGCCAGTCGCCGGACAGCAGCCGTACGCCGGCATAGGCGGCGAGTGCGAACGAGCAGGCCAGCAGGAGGAGTTGCAGAGGGCTGCCGAGCGGGAGGCGCAGCCGCCGCAGCAGGGCGCGGACGGGCAGGGGCGAGCGCATCACAGGTCTCCGAAGGTCATCCGGGCCACCCACTTGGTGTTGAGGACACCGGGCGCGGCGGGCACGATCACGCGCGCCGGGTAGCCGTGGTCGGGGGACAGGTCCTCGCCGTTCACCTGGAGGGCGAGCAGGGAGCGCGGGTCGGCGACCTGGTTGGCGCGCAGGGCCGCGCGGCGGAAGGCGCCGTGCAGCTGGATCGACTCCACGAGCACGTCCGGCGGATCGCCGTCGTAGCCGACGAGTGCCGCGAGGTCGCGCAGCCGCACCCCGCGCCACCACTGGTCGGCGGTGGACCAGCCCTCGACGCAGGCGATGGGCAACGCGGCGCTGTGCAGGGGCAGTCGGAGCAGTTCGGTGCGGCTGAGGCGGACCGTCCGGCCGTCGCGTCCGGTGACGACCAGCCGCCAGGCCTCACCGCCGGTCACCTTGGCGTCGATCCCGGCGTACGCGGCCGTCTTGTTGATCTGGAAGCCGTTCGGCCCGCTGCCGGGGTCGGCTCCGCCGTGCGGCGCGAGCAGGGCGGTGCGCCGCAGCGCGCCCCCGATGCTCTGTCCGGCCGTGGTGACGAGCAGCAGCAGGGACGCGCCCCCGACGAACCAGAGCGCCCCGCGCCGGGACACGGTCGGCGCGTCCGGCCGGGTGGCCGCCAACTCTCCTTCGTCCCGCCGCCGTTGCCGGACCGCCCGGAGCGCCGTCGGCATCTTGAGCGCCGCATGGGCCACGAAGGCGGCGAAGAACACCCAGGCGCCGTAGAAGTGCAGGGGGTAGAAGGAGCCGGGGAAGACGTAGTCGAGCTGGACGTTGAGGACGCCGGTGGTGAACTCGAAGAGACCGCCGCCGACCAGCAGCAGCAGTGAGATCCGCTCCAGCGCGTGCGCGAGCGAGCGGGCCGGGGGCAGTGTGAACAGCTTCGGCACCACCGACCACAGCTTGGCGAGCAGCACCGGGATCAGGGTGACGCCGAGGGTGACGTGCAGGCCCTGGGTGAACCGGTAGAGCCAGGACGGGTTCGTCGGCCACGAGAACAGGTAGAAGCCGAGGATGCCCTTGTCCGGGGTCTGGTCGTTCACCGGGGCCAGGTTGGGGTTGTAGGCGGCGTACGACACCAGTCCGGTGACGAACAGCACGGTGATGCCGACGAGCAGCACGAGGCCGAGCACCGAGGTGAACCAGGTGCCGCGCAGCGGGCTGCGCCAGAAGCCGGGTGAGGTGGGAAGCCGTGGGTCGTCGTGTCGCATGGTCCGACCGTAGGCCGGGAAAACCCCCGGAACGGGTGCGCGACCCATGACGAAAGTCTGACGCCGGCCGCCTGATCCACTCTTTCGCCCGGTCACCGACCTAGCGTTCCGGTGTGACCCGCGCTCCCCACCGTGATCGCCCCGCCGATCTGTACGCCGTCCTCGCAGCCGCCCTGCTGGTGCTCGTCGCCGTCCTGGTCGGCCGGCACCTCCAGGACACCTACCGCGTCCTGTTCGTGCACTGGCCGCCGCTGTTCGCCGACTGGGACCCGCACGTGGGCCCGGGCACCCCGGCCGCCGTACTGGTCGCGGCCGCCGTGGTGGCGTACGGGCCGAACCTGGCCGTGCGGCTGCCCTGGCGCGGGCTGCTCGCCGCGGCCTGGGGGACCTGTCTGGCCTGGACGTGGTCGCTGGCGCTGGTCGACGGCTGGCAGCGGGGCGTGGCCGGCCGGCTCACCAGCCCGAACGAGTACCTCACGGTCATCGGCCGTTTCCACGACATCCCGGCGACCCTGCGCGACTTCACCCACCACATCGTGAGCGGCACCCCCTCCCCCTGGCCCGCCCACATCGCCGGGCACCCGCCGGCGGCCACCCTCACCTTCGTCCTCCTTGACCGGGCCGGGCTGCACGGCGGCGGCTGGGCGGGCGCCTGGTGCATCACCGTCGGGTCCACGGCCTGTGTCGCCGTGCTGATCGCGGTGCGGGCACTGGCCGACGAGCGGCTCGCCCGGCGGGCCGCGCCCTTCCTGGTCATGGCCCCGGCCGCGGTGTGGGTGGGCGCGTCCGCCGACGGGTACTTCGCGGCGGTCGCCGCCTGGGCGGTGGCCCTGCTGGCGCCGGCGGTGACCGGACAGTCCGTGGGGTGGGCGGCGGGCGCGGGACTGCTGTACGGCCTGACCGTCTATCTGTCGTACGGCCTGACGCTCTTCGCACTCATCGGGGCGGCGGTGCTGGTGCTCGGCCGGCGTCGGGTCCGGGCCCGGCCGGTGGTCCTCGCCCTGCTGGTGGCCGGGGCGGCGGTCGTCCCGGTCGTGTTCACGCTCGCCGGGTTCGACTGGTGGCAGGGGTACCGGCTGCTGGTCACCCGCTACTACCAGGGCGTCGGCGGCACCCGCCCGTACGGCTACTGGGTGTGGGCCAACCTGGCCTGCACGGTGGTCATCACCGGTCTGGCGACGGTGGCGGGGCTGCGGCGGGCGGGCACCACGCTCGTCCACCGCCGTACGACGGGCTCCGCACCGGTCCGCCTCGCCTTCCTGGTGGCGGTCGCGCTGCTCGCGCTGCTGGTCGCCGACGTGTCCGGGATGAGCAAGGCGGAGACGGAGCGCATCTGGCTGCCGTTCGCGATGTGGCTGCTCCCGGCGTGTGCGTTCCTGCCCCGGCCGCGCGCCTGGCTGGCGGCACAGGCACTGCTCGCGCTCCTGATCAACCATCTGCTGTTCACCGGGTGGTGACCCTCCGCCGGTGAATCCGGCGGTCTCCCGCTGAACGCCGTCGTCCGGATGCCGCCGTTCAACGCACGGCCGCCCGGGAGGCGGTGGCGCTCTGCCCCGCCGGGGCGATACACGTCCGCGAGGACTGACAGCCCGCACGCGGGCGTCAGGCGGGCCGGGCCGCGCTCGGTACGCCTGCCGCCCGGGCGTCGGCCGTCGGGGCGTCGGCCGCCGCCGTGAGCCGGGGCAGCAGCCGGGCGAGTGCTCCCCCGTCGGCTATTTCGGCTAGCAGCCGGGCCTGGTCGGTGCGGACCCGGCGGGCGGCGCGCCGGTACAGGTCGTCGCCACGCGAGGTGAGGTGGAGCAGAACGCGGCGGCGGTCGTGCGGATCGGGGCGGCGGTACACCAGGGTGCCGGCGACCATGCGGTCCACGAGCTTGGTCAGGCTGGGCGCCGGCATCAGCGCGTACTCGGCGATCTCGGACATCGGATGCCCCTGGCCGTCCCCGACGATCGACAGGACCCGCCACTCCTCGACCGTGCAGTCCTCCTCGGCCAGCACCGCGGCCAGCCGTTGCACGACGCGCCGCTCGGCGTGGCTGAGAAGGTGGGCGAGGTCCGGCGAGGAGGGTACGGACGGCATTGCCGGTGTCCTTCCGATAGGTCTACTGTGCGCGCACAATACGAGCCTCCGCGAGGGCGCCGGGGCCCGGGACCGGAATCCGCGTTCCCCCTGCCCGCACGGAGGTGGCCTGATGCACAGGGCGCCGCCGAGCGACCCCTCGGGCACGCCCCTGGTCGTCGCCCTGGTGGTGCCGTTGCAGGGACCGGCGGGGGTCTTCGGGCCGTCGTGCGAGGCGGCCGCGCACCTCGCCGTGGAGGAACTCAACTCCACGGGCGGCGTGTTGGGCCGGGAGATCCGACTGCTCACGGTGGACGGCGGGGCGCCGCCGCGGCGGGTGGCGGCCGAGGTCGGGTCCCTGGTCGCGCTGGGCGCCGTGGACGGGGTGGTCGGCTGGCACACCTCGGCGGTACGGCAGGCGTTGCTGCCCCGGATCGCGGGCCGGGTGCCGTACGTCTACACCGCCCAGTACGAGGGCGGCGAGCGGACTGAGGGCGTCTTCCTGACCGGTGAGACCGATGCCGCCCAACTGCTGCCCGGTATGCGGCTGTTGGCGGAGGCGGCCGGGGTACGGAGCTGGTGCACGGTGGGCAACGACTACGTCTGGCCCCGGGTGACCGCCCGCGCGGCCCGGACGTATGCGCGGGAGTGCGGGGGCCGGGTGCGGGACGAGGTGTTCGTGCCGCTCGGAACGGACGAGTTCGGGCCGGTGCTGCGCCGGATCGAGCGGTGCGAGGCGGACGCGGTCCTGATGCTGCTGGTCGGGGCGGACGCGGCCCGCTTCAACCGGGCGTTCGCCGGCTACGGGCTGCACCAGCGGTGTCTCAGGCTGAGCACCCACATGGACGAGAACATCCTGCTGGCCACGGGCGCGGAGGCCACCGACGGGCTGTGGGCGACGGCCGGTTTCTTCGAGACCCTCGCGACCGCGGAGAGCCTCGACTTCAGCGCCCGGTACGCGGCCCGGTTCGGCGTGCACGCACCCGTCGTGGGGAGCCTCGGCGAGTCGTGCTTCGAAGGGGTACGGCTGCTGGCGGCACTGGCCGAACGGGCCCGGTCGCTGGACGTGCGGACGATGTGCGCGGTGCGGGACTCGGTGTCGTACGAGGGCCCGCGCGGTGCCGTACGGCTGCACGGCAACCATCTCGCACAACGGCTGTACCTGGCGCGGGCGGACGCCTTCGACTTCCATATCGTCACCCAACTCTGACCCCAACTCCCCAACTCCGCCCGATACTTCCCACGGGAAGTATCAAGCTTTGTCTTTTAAAGCAGGTGAAACGTTCGGGAAACAGCGCGCAGCGACTCTTCCGTGCAAACGACCGGGGACGAGAGAGGGCAGAGTCGTGACGGAAATCGTCGGCAAAGAGGCGCCACCGGCCGTGGTGGACGGCGGCACGGACGGCAAACGGACCTACAACGACTGGGCGAAGAACGACACACTGGAGGACTACTCGCTGCGCTACGCGCCGAAGTCCTTCCGCCGCTGGACCCCGTACGTGGTGGCCACCACGGCGCTCGGCGGTATCGCCTATCTCGCCGACTTCGCCATCGGCGGTTCGATCGCCATCTCCAACGGGTTCTCCAGCGCGATGGTGGCGATCCTGACCGCGGCGGTGGTCATCTTCCTCACCGGCATCCCGATCTCGTACTACTCGGCCAAGTACTCCATCGACATGGACCTGTTGACCCGGGGCGCCGGCTTCGGCTACCTCGGCTCGACGCTCACCTCGGTCATCTACGCCAGCTTCACCTTCATCTTCTTCGCCCTCGAAGGCTCGATCATGGCGCAGGCCCTGGAGCTGGGCCTGCACATCCCGCTCGCCGTGGGCTATCTGATCTGCTCGGTCATCATCCTGCCGCTGGTCATCTACGGCATGACCGCGCTGTCGAAGATGCAGGTGTGGACGCAGCCGGTGTGGCTGGTGCTGATGGTCGCGCCGTTCGTGTCGATCGCGATCCAGGAGCCGGGCAAGTTCTCGGAGTTCACGCACTTCGCGGGCAACTCGCCGACGGGGTCCGGCATCAGCATGCTCGGGGTCGGCGCGGGTGCGGGCGTCGCGCTGTCGCTGATCGCGCAGATCGGTGAGCAGGTGGACTATCTGCGGTTCATGCCGGACAAGACGCCGGAGAACGGCAGGAAGTGGTGGGCGGCCGTGCTCTCCGCCGGTCCGGGCTGGGTGGTGCTCGGCGCGGCCAAGCAGATCGGCGGCGCCTTCCTCGCCTTCTACATCGCCGGCAGCGTGGGCCTGGCCACGGCCAACGAGCCGATCCAGCAGTACGTGTCCGGCTTCAAGACGTTCGCGGCGCCGGTCGCGCTGGGCCTGGCCACGTTCTTCGTGATCCTCTCCCAGATAAAGATCAACTCGACGAACGCGTACTCCGGTTCGCTGTCCTGGTCGAACTTCTTCTCCCGACTGACCCACCGTCACCCGGGCCGGGTCGTCTACATCTTCCTCAACGTCGGCATCGCGCTGGCCCTGATGGAGGGCGGGGTGTTCGGCTTCCTGAACACCGTGCTCGGCTTCTACTCCAACGTGGCGATCGCCTGGATCGGCGCGGTCGTCGCCGACCTGGTCATCAACAAGCCGCTCAAGCTGAGCCCGTCGTACATCGAGTTCAAGCGCGCCCATCTGCACAACTTCAACCCGGTCGGCTTCGGCTCGATGCTGATCGCGTCGGCGGTCTCGATCGCCGCCTACTTCAACGCCTTCGGGGAGTACGGCAAGGCGTACTCGCCGTTCATCGCGTTGTTCCTGGCGATGGTGCTCTCGCCGCTGTTCGCGGTGCTGACCAAGGGGAAGTACTACATCGCCCGCGTCGACGACCTGGCGGAGCCGCTGCTGGGCGCGGACGGGCTGCCCTCGGCGGCCGTGCTGACCTGCACGGTGTGCACGACCGAGTTCGAGCGGCCGGACGTGGCCAACTGCCCGTTCCACGCCGGGGCGATCTGCTCGCTGTGCTGCAGCCTGGAGAAGGACTGCCACGACTCCTGCAAGAGCGGGCCGGTCGCGCTCGCCATGCCGGCGGTACGCTCCGCGGACTGACCGGCCCCACCACCCCTCACCGCTCCGGCTCGTGCCCCTCGGCGCGGGCCGGAGCACCTGTGTGCAGGCCGTCCATGAGGAGCCGGATCTGGCGCTCGGCCTGCCCCTTCCAGTCCCCGTCCACGTCCAGGCGCAGCAGGCCGCCCATGGCCCGCACCACGTCACCAGTGTCCATGTCGGACCGGAGCGTCCCCGCGGCGACGCCCGCCGTGAACAGGGTGCCGATCGTGTCGTAGACCTTCGCGTACGACTCCCCGCCGTCGGGTCCGGCGCTGCGCAGCGCCTCCGACATGTGCTGCTTCGTCACCAGCAGGCCGGCCAGCCGACCCATGAACTCGCGCAGCGCCCGGTCCGGCGGCAGCTCCGCGAGCAGCTCGTCCCCCACGGCGCACAGCTGGTCCACCTCGTGCTCGTAGGCGGCGAGGACGAGGGACTCCCGGGTCGGGAAGTGCCGGTAGAGGGTGCCGATGCCGACCCCGGCCGCCCGGGCGATGCTGTCGAGCGGCGCGTCCTTGCCGGTGCGCGTGAACTCCTCCAGGGCCGCCGCCACGAGCTTCTCCCGGTTGCGGCGGGCATGGGCGCGCACGGGCCGTGCGGGCCGTGCGGGTCCTTGTCCGTTCATGCGGTACTCCCCTCCAGGCCGGTCACCGTACCCGGCATTCTTCCCACTTGCTTACCGGAGGATCCTCCGTTAGCGTCATTGCTACCGGAGGATCCTCCGGTAACTGTCATCGTACGTACCGCGAACATCGAACGGAGACATGCCGTGGACACGGTTTCTCTCGGTGGCCTCACCACCTCCGCCCAGGGGCTCGGCTGCATGGGCATGAGCGAGGGATACGGCCCGACCAGCTGGGACGACGCGACCGCCACCCTGCACCGCGCCCTCGACCTGGGCGTCACCCTCATCGACACCGCCGACGCCTACGCCTTCGGACACAACGAGGTGCTGGTGGGCCGGGCCATCGCCGGCCGGCGTGACCAGGTCCAGCTCGCCACGAAGACCGGCATCGACCGCATGGGCAGCGACACCTGGGTGCTGCGCGGCGAGGCGAACTACATCAAGCGCGCCTGCGACGCCTCCCTGCTGCGGCTGGGCGTCGACCACATCGACCTCTACTACCTGCACCGGCCGCCGCAGACCGCCGAGATCGAGGAGTCCGTCGGCGCCATGGCGGAGCTGGTGAAGGAGGGCAAGATCGGGCACATCGGCCTCTCCGAGGTGAACGGCGAACTGCTGCGGCGCGCCAGTGCCGTCCACCCCATCGCGGCCGTACAGAGCGAGTACTCGATCTGGTCCCGTGACCTGGAGACCACCGTCGGGGACGCCCTGCGTGAGCTGGGCGTGGCGCTGGTGGCGTACTCGCCGCTCGGCCGGGGCTTCCTGACCGGCACGGTCGACGTCACCGCCCTGCCGACGGGCGACGCGCGACGGCGGCTGCCGCGCTTCCAGACGGTGGCCAACAAGGCGATCGCGGACGCCATCCGCGCGCTGGCCCGGGCGCGGGATGTCGCCCCTGCGCAGCTGGCGCTGGCCTGGGTGCACGCGCGCGGCGCGCGGCTCGGCGTGCCCGTGGTGCCCATCCCGGGGACGAAGCGCGTGAAGTGGCTGGAGCAGAACGTGGCCGCCGCGGGCATCGAACTGACCGCCGAGGAGATCGCCACGCTGGACGGACTGGCCGCACAGACGGTGGGTGGCCGCTACTGAGCCCCGCCGCGACCGCCCCCGACCGGCGCGAAGCCGCCCCCGACCGGCGCGCGGGCGCCGGTCAGGGGCGGGGTCGGCCTGTGAGCGCCCTCACATCGTCCGGTTCGAACTTCTCTTGGTCCCCGGCGTCCTGCCGTTGTCACCACGAACCGCCGGACACGGAGAAGAAGCCATGACCGAACCCCTGACCGATCCCCTCGCCACCGGAACGCACACCGTCGAGACCGACGGTCTCGTGCAGCGCTACCACGTACACGGCACCGGGCCGGTGTGTGTCGCGCAGTCCGGCGGGCCAGGGATCGCCTGGGAGTACCTGCGGATGCCCGAACCGGAGCGGCATCTCACGGTCGTCTACCCGGAGCCGGTCGGCAGCGGCGGCTCCGACCGCCTGCCCTCCCACCCGCACGGCTACAGCCGGGCCCGCTACAGCCGGTTCCTCGGCGCGCTGATCGAGCACCTCGGCGTCACCGAGGTGCACCTGCTGGGCCACTCGCACGGCGGCTTCGTCGCGCAGTACCACGCCCTGCACCACCCCGAGCACATCGCCGGAGTGATCCTCTACGACAGCCTGCCGGTGACCGGTCCCGAGCACATCGCCGAGACCGTCGGCCAGTTGGAGGCGTTCGCCGCCCGGAACGCCGACCGCCCCGGGCTCCCCGAGGTACTGGCGGCGTTCCGGGCCATTGCGTCCGTCGACAGCGACACCGCGCGCACCGCGGTCGCCCGGGGGCTGTTCCCCGCGTACTTCGCGGACTACTGGGGCCGGGAGGCGGAGTTCGCCCCCCTCCGGGCGGCTGTGACGTCCACCTACCTCTCCGGTCTGGACGAGGACCTCTCCCCGATCGTCGTCGACGACCGCGCCGACCTCGGCCGGCTCTCCGTGCCCGCCCTCGTGCTGGCCGGCCGCCACGACTTCATCTGCGGAGTGCGGTGGGCGGAGGAACTGCACGAGCTGATCCCCGGCTCGGACCTGCTGATCCTGGAGAACAGCGGGCACTTCGGCCACATCGAGGAGCCGGAGGCCTTCGCCCGGGCGGTGACAGGCTTCGTGACCAGCACCCGCCAGGAAACCCGGTCCCTCTAGGCGATGCGTGCGGCCGCCCCGGCGGTGGCACGCCGGGCGGCCCGGCGGTCGACGCGGACCGGCTCCCCCATTTACGGCGAGGTGTGTACTCCCGGAGCGAAGCGCTCACCCTGAGCTCGACCGGCGACCGGCGACCGGCGACCGGCGACCGGCGACCGGCGACCGGCGACCGGGGCGAACTCTTCACCGGTCTGCACGGCGCGGGCTGGGTCGGCGTGCCCGACATCGAGGCACCGCGGAGCGCCGGAGCGCCCCCTGAGGCCCCGGCGCTGACGACCGGACGGCGCCCGGAGTGGGGGGGACGGCGCGATGGTCAGCCGCGGTCGGCGCGGGAGCCGCCGAGGTCAGCCGCGGGTGACGCGACGGCCGCGGAGGTCAGCCACAGGAGACGCGACGGCCGCGGAGGTCAGCCGCGCCCGGGTGCCGGGGCGGCATCGCCCTCCACCACCTCGACGCACGGCTCTTCCGGCTCGGCGCCCACCAGACTGGCGGGCAGCAGGGAGAGATGGGCCATGTCGCCGGGCGGGGGCGTCCGCGTCGACCACAGGGGCGCGGGGGTGCCGTCGGCGACCGCGGCCGGGGCGTCGGTGAGGTTCATGCGCTCGCGCAGCCGGCCGTAGAAGTCCATCGGCGCGAGCCGGACCACCCGCAGCCTGGCCGGGGCGGCGTACACACCGATCCAGTCCCCCGGTCCCAGGACGCCCCGCACCTGTCCGTCGACGCTGACCGCGGCCTGCCCCGAGCGTTCCAGGACACGCAGGCCGACGGGCTCGTCCGGGGCGGTGACGACCGACCGGTTGAACGTCATGTGCGGAGCGACCGGCGTGAAGACGAGCGCGTCCGCGCAGGGCGAGACGACGGGCCCGCCGGCCGCGAAGCTGTAGGCGGTCGAACCGGTCGGGGTCGCCACCAGCAGCGCGTCGGCGGAGTAGGAGGCGAGCAGCCGCCCGGAGACGTACACGCCGACGGACACCTGGCGGTCCCGGGACAGCTTCTCCAGTACGACGTCGTTGACCGCGGTGACGTGCAGGGGCACACCCCAGTCGGCGTCCTCCTCGCAGTCGGTGCGCACCTCGGGCGCCGGCAGCAGCGGCCCGCGGCCGTAGCGCATCAGCCCCTCCATGTCGGAGGGCACCTCCAGCCGGCGGGAGGCGCGCATGGTGAGCAGCATCCGGCTGTCGACGGTGAACCGGTCCTCGCGGATCGCGTCCAGCGCCTCCCGCACCGAGCAGGCCGCCACCTCGGTCAGGAAGCCGACCCGGCCCAGGTCGACGCCGAGGACCAGGGCGTCGTGGTGGGCGGCGAGCCGGGCGCCGCGCAGGAAGGTGCCGTCACCGCCGAGGGTGACGATCAGGTCGGGATCGCCCGCGGCCGCGACCTCCTCCCCGGAGCTGTGCCGTCCGCCGTCGTGCCAGACGTCGATGTCCGTGCACCGCACGTCGTGCTCCGCCGCCCACGCCCGTACGGTTCGGGCGGCGTCCACCGCCTCCGCCCGGCCCCCGTGCACCACCAGTCCGAGCCCGTTCACCGTCATCTTCCGCCTCCAGGACACCGTGCTCAGCCGTTGTCCCCCACGCTGTCACGGCCGGGCGGATCTCACAGGCCAAGAGAGATGGCCAGCCGGGTGAGCTCGGCCGTGGTGTTGATGTCGAGCTTGGCGCGGATCCGGCGGAGGTAGGCGTCGACGGTGTGCCGGGAGAGCCCCATCAGGCGTGCGGCCTGCAGGTATGTGCAGCCCGCTGCGATGTGCTTCAGCGTCTCGCGCTCACGCGGGGCCAGCGCGACGGCGGTGGTCTCGGTGTGCTGGGTGACAACGGCGAAGCTCATGAGGATTCCCTTGCCGGATTGACCGATAGTGGCGATTTGTCCGTTTACAAAACCCTGACAAGCCGACGTCATGACACTGTCCGCCGTCCGTCACAGGCGTGTCACAGGAACCCCGGGTGCGCATGTCGGCGGCGGCCGGGTGGTACCGGCGCGGACTGGTGCTCCGTGTCGGCCGGGATCATCCTGGGAGAAGAGCCGGCCGTGCAGGTTCCGCGAAGGATGAGCGGCGATGGAACGACGTCCCACCCCTCCCAGCAACCGGGCGCAGACCCACGCCGTACCGCAGGGGGCCTACACCGCCGCGGTCACGGTCGACGAGCGGGGTGCCGTGACCGGCTGGAGCGACGGGGCCAGGCTGCTGCTGGGCTACCCGCCCGCCGAGATCCTGGGGCAGGAGGCCGCCCGGCTGCTCGCCGAGCCGGACGGAGTCACCTGGCGCGAGGCGGCCGCCGGCGCGCGGTGGAGCGGGACCGCGGCCCTGCGCCACCGGGACGGGCACCGGCTGGACCGGGACGTACTCGTGCACCGCCGGCCCTCCGGCGATCGGCCGGGCGGCACGGAGTGGCGGGTGGTGTCCGCCGTCACCGGACCGCCGGTGGCCGCCGCCGACCGGACGCTCGGGGAATGGGCCTTCGGCCAGTCCCCGTGCGTCGCCGCCGTCTTCGACGAGGAGCTGCGGCTGGTGCTGGCCAGTGTCGGGATGCAGCGCGGCCTGTCCCTCGCCGAGGGCACGATGCGCGGGCTGCGGCTGACCGACATCGCGCCGTACGAGGGCGGCGCCGAGGCCGAGTCCGGTATGCGGCGGATCCTGGCCGGCGGCGGCCCCGAGGACGTCCACCTGCGTCCGGACCCGGCCGACCCCGACCAAGACTGGCACGGATGGCTCGCCCCGCTGACGGACACGGACGGGCGGGTGCGGGCGGTGACCCTGACGGCCCACTCCGATCCGTCCGAGCAGCTGGTATGGCGGCGGATGCTGCTGCTGAGCGACGCCGGGGTACGGATCGGCACCAGCTCCGACGTGCAGCGCACCGCGCGGGAGCTGGCCGACGTCGTCGTCCCCACCTTCGCCGACGCCTGCGCCGTGGACCTGCTGGACGCCGCCAGGCCCGGTGCACCGGCCGCCGACGGCCGCGCGCTGCGACGGGCGGCCGTACGGGCGGCGCCCCAGAGCCCACCGCTCCCCCATCCCTCCGGCGAGGTGCTGCGCTGCCCGCCCTGGTCGCCGTCGGGCCGGTGCCTGGCGGAGGGACGGGGCACGGTGTACGCGAGCGACGACGAGATCGTGACCCGCTGGACGCGGGAGGATCCGCTGGCGGCCGCGTGGATCCGGGAGAGCGGGGCGCACTCGCTGATGGCGGTGCCGCTCCGGGCGGCCGGCACCATGTTCGGGGTGGCCCTGTTCGGTCGGAACCTGCGCAGCGAGCCGTTCGACCCGGAGGATCTGTGGCTGGCCGAGCAGCTGGCGGCCCGTGCCGCCACCAGCATCCACGGCGCCGAACGCACCCAGCGCCAGCACACCACCACGATGACCCTGCAGCGCAGCCTGCTCCCGCAGACGCTGCCCGAACAGGCGGCGCTGGACATCGCCACCCGCTATCTGCCCTCGGTCAGTCAGGCCGGCGTGGGCGGCGACTGGTTCGACGTGATCCCGCTGTCCGGGACCCGGGTCGCGCTCGTCGTGGGCGACGTGGTCGGCCACGGCGTGCGGGCCGCCGCCACCATGGGCCGGGTCCGCACCGCCGTCCGCACCCTGGCCGACGTCGACCTGCCGCCCGACGAACTCCTCAGCCACCTCGACGACCTGGTCGTCCACCTCTCCGCCGAGGAGGCCGGCGCCGACAACGCCGAGGAGACCGCCGGCGGCGTCGGCACCACCTGCCTGTACGGCGTGTACGACCCGGTCACCCGCCGGTTCACCGTCGCCCGGGCCGGACACCCGCCGCCCGCCGTGGTCACCTCGGGCACGGTCCACTTCCTCGACGTGCCGGCCGGACCCCCGCTGGGCCTGGGCGGGCTGCCCTTCGAGTCCTTCGAGACGGAACTGCCCGAGGGCAGCCTGATCGCCCTCTACACCGACGGTCTGCTCGAACCCCGCGACCATGACATCGACGAGGCCCTCGACAAGATGTTCGACGCGCTCGCCCGCCCCGCGCAGAACCTGGACACCGTCTGCGACCGGGTCCTGACGACCATGCTCACGCACCGCCCCGACGACGACATCGCCCTGTTGGTCGCCCGCACCCGGGCCCTGCACGCCGACCGGGTCGCCACCTGGGAGCTGCCCTTCGACCTGGCCGCCGTCGCCGATGCCCGCAAGCACGCCACCGACCAGCTGGTCGCCTGGCAGCTGGAGGAGGCCGCGTTCATCACCGAGCTGATCGTCAGCGAGATGGTCACCAACGCGTTCCGGTACGGCCGGCCGCCCGTCCGGCTCCGGCTCATCCACGACGACCACACCCTCACCTGCGAGGTCTTCGACTCCAGCAACACGGCCCCGCACATGCGGCGGGCCCACACCTACGACGAGGGCGGCCGCGGCCTGCTCCTCGTCGGCCAGCTCACCCAACGCTGGGGCACCCGCCACGCCACCACCGGCAAGACCGTCTGGGCGGAACAGTTCCTCACCGGGGACTGAGCATTCCGGCGGACTCGGAGCGGACTCGGAGGGGTCAGGGACCGAACACCGGGCGGGCCCAGGCGGGCGGGCCGGGGGTGGGTCCGGTGCCCCGGCGGACCGTGGGGGTCCGGTCGGTGGGGCGCTCCGGCGAGGCCGGCTCTCCCGGTACGACGCCGTACGCGGCGAGCCGCAGCGCGCCCACGAACTCCAGGCAGGAGCCGTAACGGTCCTCGGGGACCTTGGCCAGCGCCTTGGCGAACACCTCGTCCAGCCCCGGCGGCAGCCCGGTCCGCACCTCGCTCAGCGCGGGCGGCCGGTCGTACTGGTGCGCCCAGAGCAGGGCGATGTCCTCGTCCCGGACGAACGGCGGACCGCCGGCGAGCATCTCGAAGACCACGCAGGCCAGGCTGTAGAGATCGCACCGGCCGTCCACCGGGCGGCCCGAGATCTGCTCCGGCGCCACATAGTCCAGCGTGCCGACGAACTCGCCGACCGTCGTGAACCCCGTCAGCGACAGCGACTTCTTGGTGAGCCCGAAATCCGTGAGATAGACGTGCTCCGGGTGGTCGCTGTCGGTGCCCCGCGCCACCAGCACGTTGCCGGGCTTCACATCCCGGTGCACCAGATCGTGCTCATGGGCCGCGTCGAGCGCCGAGGCGACCTGGGTGGCGATCCGCAGGGCCGCGGCCACCGGCAGCACGCCCTCCTTGTCCAGCAGCGCGCGCAGATCCGGGCCCGACACGTAGCGCATCGCGATGTACAGCACGCCGTCCGTCTCGCCGGCCTCGAAGATCGGCACGATGTGAGGGTGGTCGAGGGCGGCCGCGACCCGCGACTCGTAGGTGAAGCGGCGGCGGAAGGTGTCGTTGCGGGCCATCTCCGGGGCGAGCAGCTTCAGGGCGACGGTGCGGTCCAGGCGCAGGTCCGTGGCACGGTAGACGACGGCCATCCCGCCCCGTCCGATCTCCCCCTCGACCTCGTAACCCGCGATGCGCGTCGCCATGGCATGTCCACCCCGTAGCGTGTCAGACCTGTCCAAATCGTAAACCAGCGGTGCGGCGTCCCGCCTGGGCGGCGGTGCTCACGCACATGGGCGGTGGGCGACGGCCGAGAAGACCTCTGCCCGCCACTTCCAGTAGGCCCGCGGTGGGCGGCGGGGTCACGTTCCGACAGCTCGGGACTTGACCTGGGGAAATCCCGGTCCTTAAGGAGCGGCCGCCTGCCAGCCGGTCCAGTGCGACACGGTCACGAGGACGACCGGACCGCTCGGCGGGCGTTCCCGGTACTGCGGGTATTTCTCCCGAAGCGGTTCGATGACCGCCGTGTCGACGGGAATCACCCGCGCGGTACCGTCCGCGCGAACCCACCACAAGTGGTCCCAGTTCTCGTCGTACTCGTCCACGAGCAGGCTCACGGCCGGCTGTGCGGCGATATTGCGCAGCCGCTTGAGGCGGGGCGTGGTCTTGGGTTTGTGGTCTACGGCGGTGACGATCCCCTCGGCCCCGTACCGCGCGAAGACGATGGGCACCAGATGCGGGCGGCCGCTCTCGTCGACGGTGGCGAGCCGTGCCACGCGTGCCCCGGCGAACCGCCGCCGCGCCTCGTCCTCGCCCAGTTCCGGCACGGCGTCCCCTCCCCGTCAGGCGTCGCCCAGCGCGTCCAGCACGTCGGCGTCGGTCAGCTGCGCGAAGTCGTCGTACCACTGGCCGACCGCGTTGAACACCTCCGGCCGGTACGGGCAGACGACGAGGTCGGCCTCGGCGGCGAGCGTGTCCAGGGAGTCGGGCGCGCCGACGGGGACGGCGAGCACGGTCCGGGCGGGACCCCGGCCCCGTACGTGGCGCAGCGCGGCGCGGGCGGTGGACCCGGTGGCCAGGCCGTCGTCGACGACGATCACGGTACGGCCGCGCAGCTCGGGCGCCGGCCGCCCCTGCCGGTAGCGGCGCTCGCGGCGGCGCAGTTCCCGCCGCTCCCGTTTCACCACGGGGGCCAGGGTGTCCTCGCTCATGCCCAGGTGTGCCAGGGTCGCCCGGTCGAGGAGCGGCGGGTCGTCCCCGGCGATGGCGCCGACACCGAACTCCTCGTGGTGCGGGGCTCCGATCTTGCGTACGACGAGCACGTCGAGCGGGGCCGACAGCTCGCGCGCGACCTCCGCGGCGACGGCCACGCCGCCCCGCGGCAGCGCCAGCACGATCGGGTCCGGCAGGTCGCCCTCGTCGCTCAACTTCCGCAGTACGGCGGCGAGTTCGCGACCGGCCTGGACGCGGTCCCGGTAGCGCACGGCTCGTCCTCTCCGGTCGGGGTCGGCCCCCTTCTTCCATGGTCACACCCGAAGGTGTCGAAGACCGAGTCCGTCCAGAGAATTCGTACACACATTCTATACACGGTGCACATAATGAAAGCAGGCGGTTTGCCCGCCCATGGCGGGAATCGTACGGACCCGGGACCGGTTCCGGCCCGCCTTGGACGTTTCTGTCGGCCCTGTGAACAGACGGTGTGCACCCCGCGGAGCCTGGCCGATTCCCTACGATCGTTCCGTGGTCACCTTCCTTCTCCAACGCACGGCTCCGCTGCCGATCGACGAGGCGTGGCGCCGGCTCACGGAGTGGTCCGCGCACGCCGATGCGGTCCCTCTGACCCGCATCACCGTGCTCACCGATCCGCCGACCCACGAGGGCACGGTCATCGTGGCCCGTTCCGGGCTCGGGCCGCTGTCCTTCGAGGACCCCATGGAGGTGACCGTCTGGGAGCCCCCCGAGGACGGCGGCTCCGGCCGCTGCCGCCTGGTCAAGCACGGCCGGGTGGTGCTCGGCTGGGCCGAACTGGAGGTGCACCCGGGGCCGGGCGGCCGTACCCGCGTGGTCTGGCACGAGGAGCTGCGGGTGCGGGGGCTGCCGTCGGCCTTCGACCCGCTGGTGCGCAGGGCCTCCCAGGCGGTGTTCGGACGGGCGGTCAACGCCCTGCTCAGGAAGGCGTAGGCGCCGCCCCGGTGGCCACCCCTTGGCAGATCCCGGTCGCACGATGGACAGTGGCCCTCCGGTGCCGAACGGTCACCGTGGGTCGATGCGGCCGGGAGGCTCGGAGGTGGCGTTCTTCTCACCCGGGGAGATCAAGCTGTTGCGGGAGGCCGGGCACCCGCGCGGGTGGGTCCGCGGCGAGGTGCTGATGCGGGAGGGCGAGGAGGCCGACTCCGTCGTCCTGCTGACGGCCGGTCTGGTGAAGGCGACGGTCGACTCCGCCAACGGCTACACCAGCCTGCTCGCCCTGCGCGGCCCCGGTGAACTCCTCGGCGAACTCGCCTGCGTCGACGGCGGCCCGCGGGGCGCGACCGTCACCGCGATGCGACGTTCGGAGGGCGTGGTGGTCGCCGCGGACGCCTTCCTGCGGCTCCTGGAACGGGACCCGGGACTGTGTCTGTCCGTCCTGCGCAGTGTCGTGGGCCGGTTACGGGACTCCGACGGGCTGCGCGCCGAACAGGGCGCCCGCACCACCCGCGCGCGGGTCGCCGGGCTGCTGGTGAAGCTCGCCGTGCAGTACGGCTCGGCCGCGCCGGAGACCCTGCCGGGTGCCGTCTCCGTTCAGGTCAACCAGCGTGAACTGGCCGCCGCCACCGGGGCGTCCAGGGAGTCGGTGGTGCGCTGTCTGCGGGCGATGCAGCAGGAGGGCCTGGTGGCCACCGGGCGGGGCCGCACCGTCGTACTCGATCTGGCGGGGTTACGGCGCTGGGCCGAGGAGTGACCCGCTCGGCTCGCGCCACGAAGCCGGAAGGCGTGCACCGCAAACGCATCAGAACGGAACTCCCCTCGCCGAATGCGTCATTTGACGCTGTACCACGCCCCAGAAGGCGCTTCCATCGACCCCTGGCGCCCGGACCGGTACGGCGATCGGGGGAACGGACCGGGCGCTCCGCTCCCTGTGGGGTGGCCTGGCCCCGGGGGGAGTCAGGCCACCGACCCGATCCGCCGCGTCGGCGTCGATGTCGTGTCGTGGTGGATCGGGGTGTGGGCGCCGGTCAGGGAGATTCCGCTGCCGCCGCGGCGGTTGGCGACGATCTCGGCCGCGATCGACAGGGCGGTCTCCTCGGGCGTACGGGCGCCGAGGTCCAGGCCGATCGGGGACCTGAGGCGGGCCAGCTCCAGTTCGGTGACGCCGACCTCGCGCAGCCGCCGGTTGCGGTCCAGGTGGGTGCGGCGGGAGCCCATCGCGCCGACGTACGCCACCGGCAGGCGCAGGGCGAGCCGGAGCAGCGGGATGTCGAACTTGGCGTCGTGGGTGAGGACGCACAGGGCGGTACGGCCGTCCACCTGCGTGCGCTCCAGGTACGTGTGCGGCCACTCGACGACGATCTCGTCGGCCTCCGGGAAGCGGGCCTTGGTGGCGAAGACCGGCCGTGCGTCGCACACCGTCACGTGGTGGCCGAGGAACTTGCCGACGCGGACCAGCGCCGCCGCGAAGTCGATCGCCCCGAAGACGATCATCCGGGGCGCCGGGACAGAGGACTCGACCAGCACGGTGAGCGGCGCTCCGCAGCGGGAGCCCTGCTCTCCGATCTCCAGGGTGCCGGTGCGGCCCGCGTCCAGGAAGGCACCGGCCTCGGCGGCCACCGTGCGGTCCAGCTCGGGGTGGGCGCCGAAGCCGCCCCGGTAGCCGCCGTCGGCGTCCACGAGGAGGGCGCGGCCGAGGAGTTCGGCCGGTCCGGTGACGATGCGCGCGACGGCCGCCGCCTCCCCCCGCACGGCGGCGGCCAGCGCGGCCTCGGCCACCGGCCGGGCGGGGTCGTCCGCCCGTACCGGGGTGACGAGGATGTCGATGACGCCGCCACAGGTCAGGCCGACGGCGAAGGCGTCCTCGTCGCTGTAGCCGAAGCGCTCCAGGACGGTGTCGCCGTCCTCCAGCGCCTGCCGGCACAGCTCGTACACGGCGCCCTCCACACACCCGCCGGAGACCGAGCCCACGGCGGTGCCGTCGGCGTCCACCGCGAGGGCGGCGCCGGGCTGGCGCGGGGCGCTGCCGCCGACCGCCACCACCGTGGCCACGGCGAAGTCACGGCCTTCCGCGACCCACCGGTTCAGCTCCTCGGCGATGTCCAGCATCTCTCGGTCTCCTTCGGACGACGTTGGGGAGATGCGCCCCCGAAGGGGCGCGGGGAACTGCGCGACCAGCCACGACGGACCCGCGGACGACCGCTGGCCCGTCACGGCCGGACCGGCGGAGCGCCTAGTGGATGCCGAGCCAGCTCTCTATGGGATTGAGGGCGAAATAGACCAGGAAGATCACTGTCAGGCCCCACATGAATGCTCCGATTTCCCGGGCCCTGCCCTGAGCTGCCTTGATGGCGGTGTAGGAGATGACGCCGGCGGCCACACCGGTGGTGATGGTGTACGTGAAGGGCATCAGCACGACCGTCAGGAACACCGGGATGGCGGTGGCCCGGTCGGCCCAGTCCACGTGGCGGGCGTTCATCAGCATCATCGCGCCGATGACCACCAGGGCGGCCGAGGCGACTTCCTGCGGGACGATCGCGGTGAGCGGGGTGAAGAAGAGACAGGCCGCGAAGAACAGGCCGGTGACCACCGAGGCGAGTCCGGTGCGGGCGCCCTCGCCGACGCCGGTCGCCGACTCGATGAACACGGTCTGCCCGGAGCCGCCGGCCACACCTCCGATCGCGCCGCCCGCCCCGTCGATGAACAGCGCCTTGGACAGGCCCGGCATCCGGCCCTTGTCGTCGGCGAGCTTGGCCTCGGTGCCGACGCCGATGATGGTGGCCATCGCGTCGAAGAACCCGGCGAGCACCAGCGTGAAGACGATCATCGCGACCGTCATCGCGCCGACCTTGCCCCAGCCGCCGAACTCGACGTGCCCGAAGAGCGAGAAGTCCGGCATGGAGACGGCGGAGCCGTGCAGTTCGGGGGCGCCGTTGGCCCACTGCCTGGGGTCGATGACACCCAGGCCGTTGAGTACGGCGGCCACGACGGTGCCGCTGACGATGCCGATCAGGATGGCGCCGGGGACGTTCCGGGCCTGGAGCATGAAGATCAGCAGCAGGGTGCCGGCGAAGAGCAGCACCGGCCAGCCGGTGAGTTCGCCCGCCGGGCCGAGGCTGAGCGGGGTGGCCTTGCCCTGGTGCACGAAGCCGGACTTGTAGAGACCGATGAGGGCGATGAACAGGCCGATGCCCATGGTGATGCCGTGCTTGAGCGCGAGCGGGATCGCGTTCATGATCATCTCGCGGAGGCCGGTGACGACCAGGAGCATGATGACCACGCCGTACAGCACGCACATGCCCATCGCCTGCGGCCAGGTCATCTGCGGGGCGACCTGCGAGGACAGCACGCCGGAGACGGAGAGGCCGGCGGCGAGCGCGAGCGGCACCTTGCCGACGAAGCCCATCAGCAGCGTGGTGAAGGCCGCGGCGAACGCGGTCGCGGTGATCAGGGCCTTCTGGCCGAGGGCGTCCCCGGCCACGTCCTTGCCGGACAGGATCAGGGGGTTGAGCAGGAGGATGTACGCCATCGCCATGAAGGTGGTGACGCCGCCGCGGACCTCACGCGCGACGGTGGAGCCTCTCCGGGAGATGTGAAAGTACCGGTCGAGCCAGGACCGTCCGGCCGGGACGCGGGTTCCCTCACCCGCGTCGTCGGCGACGGTCTCCGGCTCCAGTGACTGCTGGGTCATATGGGCCTACTCCCAAGGTTCAAAGGGGCACCCGCGACGTGCCTTCGGCGACGCACGGGATTTGGGGAGGTGCCCGACCCGGGGGACGGCCCGAGGCGAACATTCAGGGTCCTGGGGGACGGAGTCCCCCAGGAGAACTCACCGGATCAGACCCCGGAGGGTCCGGTGCCGGTGAGGTGTTCCGGGCGGACCGGCGTGCGGTTCAGCTCCAGACCCGTCGCGTTCCGGGTCGCCGCGAGGACGGCCGGGGTCGACGACAGGGTCGGGGCTTCGCCGATGCCACGGAGCCCGTACGGGGCGTGGTCGTCGGCGAGTTCGAGGACGTCGACCGGGATGGTCGGCGTGTCGAGGATGGTCGGGATCAGGTAGTCGGTGAAGGACGGGTTCCTGACCTTCGCGGTCTTCGGGTCGACGATGATCTCCTCCATCACCGCGACCCCCAGGCCCTGGGTCGTACCACCCTGGATCTGGCCGACGACGGACAGCGGGTTGAGCGCCTTGCCGACGTCCTGGGCGCAGGCCAGCTCGATCACCTTGACCAGGCCCAGTTCGGTGTCGACCTCGACGACCGCGCGGTGGGCGGCGAAGCTGTACTGGACATGGCCGTTGCCCTGGCCGCTGTGCAGGTCGAAGGGCTCGGTCGGCCGGTGCCGCCACTCCGCCTCGATCTCGACCGCCTCGTCCCCGAGCACGTCGGCCAGGTCGCTGAGCACCTCGCCGCCGTCGGTGACGACCTTGCCGCCCTCGAGGAGCAGCTCGGCGGTGGCCCAGGCCGGGTGGTACGTACCGAACTTGCGGCGCCCGAGTTCCAGCACCTTCTCGCGGACGAGCTCGCAGGAGTTCTTGACGGCGCCACCGGTGACGTACGTCTGGCGCGAGGCCGAGGTCGAACCGGCGCTGCCCACCTGGGTGTCGGCCGGGTGGATGGTGACCTGGGTGACGCCGAGTTCGGTACGGGCGATCTGCGCGTGGACGGTGACCCCGCCCTGGCCGACCTCCGCCATCGCGGTGTGCACGGTGGCGACCGGCTGCCCGCCGACCACCTCCATACGGACCTTGGCGGTCGAGTAGTCGTCGAAGCCCTCGGAGAAGCCGACGTTCTTGATGCCGACCGCGTAGCCGACACCGCGTACGACGCCTTCGCCGTGCGTGGTGTTGGACAGGCCGCCGGGCAGCTGCCGTACGTCGGCCTGCTCGCCGGCCGAGAGCCACTGCTGCTCGGGCGGCATGGGCATCGCCTTGACCCGGCGCAGGAGTTCGGCGACCGGGGCCGGGGAGTCGACCGGCTGGCCGGTGGGCAGCAGGGTGCCCTGCTCCATGGCGTTCAGCTTCCTGAACTCCACCGGGTCCATGCCGAGTTGCCCGGCGACCTTGTCCATCTGCGCCTCGTAGGCGAAGCACGCCTGGACCGCGCCGAAGCCGCGCATCGCGCCGCAGGGCGGGTTGTTGGTGTAGAGGGCGATGGCCTCGACCTCGACGTCGTCGACGACGTAGGGGCCGATGCCGAGCGAGGAGGCGTTGCCGACGACGGCCGGGGAGGCGGAGGCGTAGGCGCCGCCGTCGAGCACGATCCGGCACTTGACGTGCGTCAGCTTGCCCTCGCGGGTGGCCCCGTGCTCGTAGTAGAGGCGGGCCGGGTGGCGGTGGACGTGGCCGAAGAAGGACTCGAAGCGGTTGTAGACGATCTTGACCGGCTTGCCGGTGCGCAGGGCCAGCAGACAGGCGTGGATCTGCATCGACAGGTCCTCGCGGCCGCCGAAGGCGCCGCCGACGCCGGACAGCGTCATCCGCACCTTGTCCTCGGGCAGGCCGAGGACCGGGGCGATCTGGCGCAGGTCGCTGTGCAGCCACTGGGTGGCGATGTAGAGGTGGACGCCGCCGTCCTCCTCGGGCACCGCGAGGCCGGACTCGGGGCCGAGGAAGGCCTGGTCCTGCATGCCGAAGTAGTACTCGCCCTTGACGATGACATCGGCCTTCTTGGCGGCCTCGTCGGCGTCGCCGCGGACGATCGGCTGGCGGTGCACGATGTTCGGGTGCGGGACGTGGCCGATGTGGTGGTCGTCGCGGTTCTCGTGGATGTGGATCGCGTCCGGGGCGGTCGCGGAGGCCTCGTCGGTGATGACGGGCAGCTCGCGGTACTCGACCTTGATCTTGGCGGCGGCGCGGCGGGCGGTCTCCGGGTGGTCGGCGGCGACGATCGCGACCGGCTCGCCGTGGTGGCGTACCTTGCCGTGCGCGAGGACCGGGGTGTCCTGGATCTCCAGCCCGTAGTTCTTCACCTCGGTCGGCAGGTCGTCGTAGGTCATGACCGCGTAGACGCCGGGCTGGGCGAGGGCCTCGGCGGTGTCGATCGACACGATCTCGGCGTGCGCGACCGTGGAGCGCAGGATCTGGCCCCAGAGCATGTCCTCGTGCCACATGTCGGACGAGTACGCGAACTCTCCGGTGACCTTGAGCGTGCCGTCCGGGCGGAGCGTGGACTCGCCGACGCCGCCCTTGGTCTGGGAGCCCTGGGTGATCTTGGTGGGAGTGCCGATGGTGGGCATGTCGCTCAGACCGCCTCTCCCTGCCGGGCGGCCGCCAGGCGGACCGCGTCCATGATCTTCTCGTAGCCGGTGCAGCGGCACAGGTTGCCCGAGAGCGCCTCGCGGATGTCCGCGTCGGTCGGGTTCGGGTTGTGCTCCAGCATCTCGTCGGCGGCGACCAGCAGACCCGGGGTGCAGAAGCCGCACTGCACCGCGCCGGCGTCGATGAACGCCTGCTGGATCGGGGAGAGTGGGGTGCCTTCGCCGGTGTGGGAGTCGGTGCCCTTGGCCTGCCAGCCCCGGGCCGCGTCCAGCGAGGTCCCGTGGGCGTCGCCGCAGGAGCGCTGCCGGGCGTGGTCCGCGAGCCCCTCGACGGTGACGACCTCGCGGCCCTCGGCCTGGCCGGCCGCGACCAGGCAGGAACACACGGGCACGCCGTCCAGCCGGACGGTGCAGGATCCGCACTCGCCCTGCTCGCAGGCGTTCTTGGAGCCGGGGAGACCGAGCCGCTCGCGCAGCACGTAGAGCAGGCTCTCGCCCTCCCAGACGTCGTCGGCTTCCTGGGGACGTCCGTTGACGGTGAAGTTGACGCGCATCAGGCGACACTCCCCTTCTGATAGGTGGTGCCGCGGTACGACTCCCAGGTCCAGGTGAGCGTCCGGCGGGCCATCACACCGACGGCGTGCCGGCGGTAGCTGGCGGTGCCCCGGACGTCGTCGATCGGGTTGCAGGCGGCGGCGCACAGGTCCGCGAACTGCTTGGCGACCGACGGCGTGATGATCTTTCCGTTGTCCCAGAAGCCGCCCTCGTCGAGCGCCGCGTTCAGGAAGTCCTCGGCGGTCTTCGCGCGCACCGGCGTGGGAGCGGCCGAGCCGATCCCGGTCCGCACGGTCCGCGTCTCGGGGTGCAGGGCGATCCCGAAGGCGCACACGGCGATGACCATGGCGTTGCGGGTGCCGACCTTGGAGTACTGCTGGGGTCCGTCGGCCTTCTTCACGTGCACCGCGCGGATCAGCTCGTCCGGCGCCAGGGCGTTGCGCTTGACGCCGGTGTAGAACTCGTCGATGGGGATGAGCCGGGTGCCGCGCACCGACTCGGCCTCGACCTCGGCGCCGGCTGCGAGCAGCGCGGGGTGGGCGTCACCGGCCGGGGAGGCGGTGCCGAGGTTGCCGCCGACGCCGCCGCGGTTGCGGATCTGCGGGGAGGCGACGGTGTGCGAGGCGAGGGCCAGGCCCGGCAGCTCGGCGCGCAGGTTCTCCATGATCCGGGTGTACGGCACGGAGGCGCCGAGCCGTACGCTCTCCTCGCCGACCTCCCATTCGTAGAGATCGCCGATGCGGTTGAGATCGAGGAGGTACTCGGGCCGGCGGTGGTCGAAGTTGATCTCGACCATCACATCGGTGCCACCCGCGATCGGCACTGCGGTGGGGTGCTCGGCCTTCGTGGCGAGCGCCTCCTCCCAGCTGGCGGGGCGAAGGAAGTCCATGACCGGCTCTCTTCTCCGTCTCGTGAGTCTCGTGAGTCGTGCGGATTGAGCCAATCCGTGTGCGGCGGGCCCGGCTCGTTCATGTCCTGTTAACGCGGAATGACGTCAGTACACCGCTCCGTACTCCAGTGGGGTCAGTCACCGAAACCATGAAGGAGTTGGCTGGCCAGCACGGGCATCTTGTAGATTCGTATGAACGGAGGTCATCAGTAACCTCCCGGTTTTCCTGTGGAAACGCAGGAAACGCCCAGGCACCTCGTGATCGCGGCCCGTGACCTCGCACGCCGGGCGCCCCATCCATGACACTGCAAGATTCATCGTAGATTTCGAGACACAGAACGGCGGCGACGAGATGCGGCTGCGCGCACTGCTGGACACCGATGCGCTGGGCCTGCGGCTGCTCGGCGGCGAGGACGAGCTGGACCGCACCGTGCGCGGGGTGATGACCACGGACCTGCGTGACCCCAGCCGCTACCTCTCGGGCGGTGAGCTGGTGCTGACGGGCCTGGCCTGGCGCCGGGACGCCGCGGACTCCGAGCCGTTCGTACGACTCCTGGCGCAGGCCGGAGTGGCCGCGCTGGCCGCCGGTGAGGCCGAGCTCGGGGACATCCCGGACGACCTGGTGGTGGCCTGCGCCCAGCACCGTCTCCCGCTCTTCGCGGTGCACGAGTCGGTGGCGTTCGCGACGATCACCGAGCATGTCGTACGGCAGGTCAGCGGCGAGCGGGCCGGGGACCTCGCGGCCGTCGTGGACCGGCACCGGCGGATGATGACCTCGGGTCCGGCGGGCGGCGGCCCGGACGTGGTCCTGGACCTGCTCGGCTCGGACCTCGACCTGCGGGCCTGGGTGCTCTCCCCGACCGGCCGCCTGATCGCGGGCTCCAAGGTGTCCGGGCCCGCGCTGCCGGCCGACGCCTGCGCCCGGCTGGCCGCCGAGCACCTGGCCGCGACCCGCACCGGCCGCCGGAGCCCGCACCGGGTCCTCCTCGACGGCGCCACGTACTCGCTCTTCCCGATCCGCTCCTGGGGGCACCGCCCGGCGGCAGCCGGCGCAGGGCGCTCCCCGCAGGGCGCCCGGGACGTGCGCGAGACCGTGCTCTCGGACTGGCTGCTGGCCGTCGAGGCGGACGCGAGCGACTGGCAGGACGAGCGCCTCGACCTGCTCCAGGGCGTCACCCAGCTGATCGCCGTCGAGCGCGACCGCCGCGACGCGGCCCGCACGGTACGGCGCCGGCTCGCCCAGGAGGTGCTGGAGCTGGTCCAGACGGGCGCGGCCCCGGCCGAGATCGCCGCGCGCCTGCGGGTGGCCGCGCCCGTCCTGCTGCCGGGCCTCGGCGCGGCCCCCCACTGGCAGGTGGTCGTGGCCCGCGCCGAATGGGACGGCGGGGAGGTCGAGGGCGGTCCGGTCGCGCAGTCGCTCCTGGAGGAGATCCTGGTCGACCCGCTGGCCACCGGCCCGGAGCCGTCCGACCGGATAGCGGTCGCCCACACCGGCGACGAGGCGGTCGCCCTGGTCCCGCTCCCCGCGGTCTCCACCGAGCACGACGGCTCGGAGTCCGGTGTGCACGCCGACGCCCTCCTGAAGGCGGTGCGCGGCCCCCTGTCCGCGGGCCTGGACGACGACGGCCGGGTCACCCTCGGCGTCAGTGCGGCCGTGCACTCGGCGGAGGGGCTGCGCGGGGCCCTGGAGGAGGCCCGGCACGCCCGCCGGGTGGCCGCGGCCCGCCCCGGCCGGGTCTGCGCGGCCGGCCACCAGGAGCTGGCCTCGCACGTCCTGCTGCTGCCCTTCGTCCCCGACGACGTCCGTCGCGCCTTCACCGCCCGCCTGCTGGACCCGCTCACGGACTACGACCGCCGGCACCGCGCCGAGCTGATCCCGACCCTCGAGGCGTTCCTCGACTGCGACGGCTCCTGGACCCGCTGCGCCACCCGGCTCCACCTGCACGTCAACACGCTGCGCTATCGCGTGGGCAGGATCGAGCAGTTGACGGGCCGGGACCTCTCCCGGCTGGAGGACAAGCTCGATTTCTTCTTGGCATTGCGGATGAGCTGAGGTCACGCGGGCGTGCGACCGGCTCGCGCCAAGTGCCGTCGCCGTCCCACGACTTTGTGAAATTATTCACCCACCCTCTTGGCCCCGCGTGGCGATCGGTGCTGGAATGCGGCCACCACTTCACAGCTCGACGGCGCGCTGGGCCTGCCCTTCGGATCAGGTCGGTGTCGAGGCAACCCGCCTCGCGACACCGATGAGCGGGGCGTGGTGCGTGCAGCTGCAAGGCGGAGGAGGGAGCCGACGCGGAGCGTCGGTGACCGACGACAACGCCGCAGATGCGCGTGCCACGCCCCGCGACCCCGGGCTGAGCCGAAGGGCAGAACCCTGGGGAGGGCAACGTGGCGTATTCCGCCATGTCTGGGAACGGAACGAACGCCGGTGACGATCCGCTCCAGACCGCGGTATGGCGGTTGCGCTCGCGGGCCTGCTGGGCCGACGCGGCGGCACTGCTGCCGACGGACACGCCGACGTCCTCCCTGCAGCGGGCGGGGCTGATGGTCGAACGGTGTCTCTACACCGAGGGCGGCTGGGGAGAGGCGGAGGATGCGCTGCGGACGGCGGAGGCGGTGGCCCGCACCGACGAGGAACGGGGCGCCGCCGCCTGCGAGCGCGGCCAACTCGCCTACGCGGCCACGCTGCACGGGGTGCGGGACCGGGCCGACGAGGCGCGGGCCGCGCTCGGGAGGGCGGCGGCGCTGATCCCTCCGGGGGCGCCGGGACGGGCGCTTCTCGACTTCCGCCGGGGCCTGCTGGCGGAGAACCTGACCCGCTCCCCGCAGGCGGCGCGGGCGGCCTACCGCCGGGCCCACACGGCCGCCACGGCCCACGCCGACCCGCTGCTGCTGTCCTTCACCTGGCGCCACCTGGCCGGACTCGCCCTGCGCGAAGGGGAGCTGGCGGAGGCCCGGCACGGTTTCGCGGAGTCGCTGCGGATCAGGGAGGAGCTGGGATACCTGGTGGGGACGGCACCGGCACTCGCGTCCCTGGCCGACACGGAACCGGAGCCGGAGGCGTCGCGGCTGCGGGAGGAGGCGGGCCGGCTGTTCCGCCTCCTGGGGGGCGTCCCGACCTGGCTGGCAAGCCAGTTGACCCCACCCACTCCGGGTGCGGCGACCGCCTGAGATTCGCCTCAGAGGAAACTGAGAGTTGGCTGTGCCAGGCTGACGCGCCCCGACCCCCTCAGGAGCGCTTTGCCATGAGCACTGTCAACGGGCTGCCTGCCCACGTCCTGCTGGTCCACATCGTCGTCGTCCTGGTCCCGCTGGCCGCCCTCGCCCTGGTGACGGCCGCACTGTGGCCGCGGGCCGCCCGGCGGCTGGGCATACTGCTGCCCGCACTCGCCCTCGTCGCCCTGGTCAGCGTGCCGTTGACGACCCAGGCCGGCGAGTGGCTGGAGCGGCACGTGACCGACGACGCCCTGGTCCGCAGGCACACCGAGCTGGGTGACGGGCTGCTGCCGTGGGCGCTCGGTCTGTTCGCGCTGGCCACGGTCGTGTGGTGGGCGAGGCGACGCGGCGGGCCGGAGGCGGACGGCAATGCGGGCGGGCGCCTGTCGGCCCTTCCGGTGCGGATCGTCGTGGGCGTGCTGTCGGTGGCCGTGGCGGCCGGTGCGGTCGTCGACGTCTACCGCATAGGCGACTCCGGCGCGAAGGCCGCCTGGCACGACGCGTACGCCAAGACGGCCCAGGGCAGCTGAGGCCACCTCTACGCCGGGTGCGGGTGGGGGCACCTCCCAGGCCGTTGAGGCACCGAGGGAGGCGCGACCGCCCGCAGCCGGGACGTGCCCCGTAAGGGGCGCGGGGAACTGCGCTTGCGGCCACGTCGACCCACGCCCGGGCGACGGACGTCACCCCTGCGGCGGGCCGCCGCGAAAACACCCCTCCGCCGCTCAACCCGCGGTGGCGAAATGCCCGGCCACCAACCGGCGCACCGCGTCCAGCTCCCCCGCGATCAACGCGTCCAGCAACGCCGCGTGCTCACCCGCGTCCGCCATCAGGTCGGCCCGTCCCCCGCGCAGCGGAACCGCCCGCCGGTGCAGGTCCTCCGCGATCTGCACCAACTGCTCGTTGCCCGCAAGGGCCAGCACCGCCCGGTGGAACGCCCGGTCGGCCTCCGCGTACGTCGCCCTGCACCCCAGCGCCGCCGCCCGTACCGACTCCTCGGCCAGCGGCCGCAACGCGGCCCACCGCTCGGCCGGCACGCTGCGCGCCAGCCGCATCATCACCGGCACCTCGATCAGCGCCCGCACCTCGGCCAGTTCGGCGAGTTCGCGGGCGCCCCGCTCCACGACCCGGAACCCGCGGTTGGGCACGACCTCGACCGCGCCCTCCAGGGCCAGCTGCTGCATCGCCTCGCGCACGGGCGTCGCGGAGACCCCGAACCGCTCCCCCAGCGCCGGCGCCGAGTACACCTCACCGGGCGCCAGCTCCCCGCTCGCCAGCGCGGTACGCAACGCGTCCAGGATCTGCCCCCGCACGGACGCCCGCTGCACGGCGGGCCTGGGCTGCGGGATCGGCCGTTCGCAGTGCGTGTGCTCGCCGCGCGCGGCGGGCGCGCCGGCGGGGTGTCCGCCCGTCTCCCGGGCCGGCGCCTCGGACCGCGTCTGCGCCGGCACCCTGGCCGTCTCGGCCGGAGCCGGGTGCGCGCGATGGTTCACGGGTCCTCCTCCGACTCGTCGGGACTTGGGCCATTAACGGTGGGTTGTTACTTGTCCGTCAAGCACCTTAGGCGCCCCGGGCGATAGTTCAAATTTCCGAATGAATGGGTAAGGTAAGGCTTACTTATCCAGCAGTCGGCCCGCACCCGATCGGTGGTAACCCATGGCCTCCCCCGTCTCCGCCGCCTACGCCCGCCTGAGCGAGGTCTGCCCGGACCTGGTGGTCACGGAGCTGGGCCCGGGCGAGCCGGCACCCCGGGGCGGCGACTGGGTCGGCGCCGCCGAGCTCGCGGCGGGCGGGGCCGGTCTGGACTCCTTCCTGGCCTGGGACGAGGACCAGATCCTGCGGGACTACGGACAGCCGGGCCGCCCGGACGTGGTGGCCACCTTCGGCCTGCACCGCTACGGCTGGGCCGCCTGCCTCCTGATCACCCTCCCCTGGTTCCTGGACCGCCGGGTCCCGCGGCTGCCCGTGACGCATGTCTCGTACGACCGGGTGGCCGGCCGCATGGCGATACGCGTCGCCTCCTTCGCCTGCCTGCCGGGCGACCCGGCGGCGGCGCTGCCCGGCGCGGTCGTCGTCGCCGACGAGGAGGCGCTGCGGGCCGAGGTGCGGGCGGCGGTCGCCGAGCACCTGGAACCGGTACTCGGCGCCTTCGGGCCGCGGATGCGGCGGCGCGGGCGCGCGTTGTGGGGCATGGCGACCGACGAGATCGTCGAGGGGCTCTGGTACGTAGCCGAACTGCTCGGCGACGAGGAGCGGGCCGCACCCGAACTCGAACGGCTGCTGCCGGGCGCCACCAAGCCGTACGTCGGCTCGGCCGCCTTCCGGGTGCTGGCCGGCCCGGCGGGCGAGCCGCTGCCGACCCGGGACCGGGCGAGCTGCTGCATGTACTACACGCTGCGCCCCGAGGACACCTGTGCCACCTGCCCGCGCACCTGCGACGACGAGCGGATCGCCAAACTCACGGCGGCCGCAGCGGCCTGAGGCACCCTCAGGCCCCCCCGGGACGAAGCACCCCACGGGATCCACTAAGATCACCGAGGGCGGGATCCCCCTTGCGTCGGCAGGGAATTCACAACTTCCTCACTTGCCGCAGGAACTTTCCGAGGAACCACCCGTATGGGTACTCTTACTCGAACTCAACTCCCGCCCCTCACGCGGCAGTTCGAGCAGAATGCCGCCCTGGGGCAACCCCTTGCACTTCCTTGGCGGTCTCTTGCCCCGAAACCCCCTGAGGGCCGGTGGGATTGGGCCACTATGGCGGGCGATACGCCCTATCCCAATGCAAGGGACCCCTAGATGAGACTGACCGACATATCGCTGAACTGGCTGCTTCCTGGCGCCGTACTGCTCCTGGGCATGCTGGTCGCGGTGGCGGTGCTCGCGCGCTCCAAGCGGTCCGGCGGGGAGCACGCGAAGGACGACTCGTGGGAGCGTAGCGAGGAGCGCCGCAGGCGCAAGGAGGCCATATACGGCACCGTCTCCTACGCGCTCCTGTTCTGCTCCGCGGCGGTCGCCGCGGCGCTCTCGTTCCGCGGTCTGGTCGGCTTCGGCCAGCAGAACCTCGGCCTCTCCGACGGCTGGGAGTACCTGGTGCCGTTCGGCCTGGACGGCGCGGCGATGTTCTCCTCCGTCCTCGCGGTGCGCGAGGCGAGCCACGGTGACGCGGCCCTCGGCTCCCGGATACTCGTGTGGACGTTCGCGGGCGCCGCGGCCTGGTTCAACTGGGTGCACGCGCCCAGGGGTGTCGACCACGCGGGCGCTCCCCAGTTCTTCGCCGGCATGTCGCTGTCCGCGGCCGTCCTCTTCGACCGCGCGCTGAAGCAGACCCGCAAGGCCGCCCTGCGGGAGCAGGGCCTGGTGCCGCGTCCGCTGCCGCAGATCCGGATCGTGCGCTGGCTGCGGGCTCCCCGTGAGACCTACAAGGCATGGTCGCTGATGCTCCTGGAGGGCGTGCGCAGCCTGGACGAGGCGGTCGACGAGGTGCGCGAGGACAAGCGCCAGAAGGAGACGAACCGCATGCGCCGCCGCGAGCAGGACCGTCTGGAGCGGGCCCAGCTCAAGGCCATCAGCCGGGGCCACCGGGGCTTCGTCGGACGCGGCCGGCAGGACGAGGTGCACCAGGTCGAGCGCGGTCCCTCCCAGCCCACTGCGGAGCCTGCCATATCGGCGCCGGAGCAGCTGCCCGTACGCCAGCGGCCCTCCCTTCAGCCAGTCCGCAAAGCGTCTGACCCGATCACGGTCGACCTGACCGCGGAGGACGACACAATGGCGTTGCCGCGCCTCGACTCCCTGGAGCGCAAGCTCAAGGACCTTGAGCAGCAGTTCGGTTGATCGTCTGCTGCCGGACGGCACCTCGGGACGGGGGCGTGACCTTCAGGGTCACGCCCCCGTCCCGTTCGGGAAGGCGGCCTCAGGCGGCCTCCGCGTCCAGTTCGAACCACACCGACTTGCCCACCTCGTGCGGCTGGACGCCCCAGGCGTCCGCGAGGGAGTCGACCAGCACCATGCCCCGGCCGTGGGTGCCGTCCCCGGTGTCCGGGGCGCACACGCGGGGCCGGCGGCCCACGAAGTCCCGGACCTCCACACGCAGTTGGCTGGGTCCCACGACCGCCGTCAGCACCGCCTCGTGGTCGGTGTGGACGAGAGCGTTGGTGACGAGTTCACTGGTGAGCAGTTCCGCGATCTCCGAACGGCCCGGTTTCCCCCAGTGGCGTAGCAGCTCCCGCAGCTCCCGGCGCGCCTCGGGCACCGCCCGCAGATCCGACCGCCCCAGCCGGCGCCTGAGCTGTGACGCGTGTCCCCGTTCCGTCGTGTCGGTCTCTTCCCCCGCTGCCTGCGCCGAGGAGGCCCCGATGGCCACGGGACCGCTCCCTCGTGCCTGACTGTTCATGACCCCCGCCCGCACGCTGTTGCCGGTTCCCCTCCTGATCGAACACGTTCACGGGGATCCTTGCCCGCTCGGGCACGGGCCAGTCATGTCACGCCGATGACGACCGGGTGTTCGGCCATGTCCTGAACCGGCCCCGGCGCGTACGTCGCCTCCCGGACCGCCCCGTACGCGCCAACGGTGCCGCAGACCCGACGTGAAACAGCCCCTCGTACAACCCCCCGAGCTGTTTCACGCGGTCCACGGCACCGCCGAACCTGGCCGAAACCTTCCCTTCCGCCTACTTAGCCCCGAGGCCCTTGGTGCCGATGTGAATGATCTTGTGGGAGCCACGGCTCATGTCGACGAACAGCTTCGTGGTGGTGTTGCGGCTCCAGGTCAGGGTGACGACGGCCTCGGTGTGGTTCTTCGCCGTGCCGTTGTCGGTGACCTTCCACTTGAGCGGGGTGTTCTGGGCCCGCAGCACGCCGTCGGCGTGCTCCCGGTCCTCCCAGGCCGCCAGCGCCTTCAGGTAGGTCGGGGCGATGTAGTACGCGCGCAGCGCGGTGGGCAGGTCACCGCTTCCGTCCGGGTCGGTCTCGGCGTCGATGTAGGCGCCGTAGAAGTCGGCGATCCGGGTGAGGTTGGCGGACGGGTCGCCGGCGACGCTGCGCGGCGCGCCGGCCGACGCCTGGGCGGTGAAGCCGAGCCCGAGGGCCACGGCGAGCACGCCGGCGGTGAGGACGGTGCGGGTCTTGGTGCTCATGTCTGATTCCCCGTTTTCTGTATTTGGTCTTCTGTGCTTGGGCTTCGGTACTTGGGCTTCGGTACCAGGTCGGTACGTGGTGGCTGTCGGGGCCGTCCTCCCCTCCCCCGAGCGGGAGGACGGCCCCCGTCCTTCAGTGGAGCTTCTTCACGGCCGTGGTGGTCGTCTTCTTGAACGCCTTCACCGGCGCGTCCTGGAAGCCGCCCAGCTGCCCCCAGTCCACGACCGTCACGGTGCTCCCCTCCCGGCCGAGCGACAGCAGCCGGATGTCACTGGCGCCCCAGGAGGTCTCGGTGTGCAGGGCGTAGACGTGGGCGCCGTCGCCGACGGGCAGGTCGCCGTGGTCCTGGAAGGCGGCCCGGGTCTCCGGGTCCTCCATCTCGATCCGGTCCGCGCAGGACACGATGTCCTCGTCCAGCTTCGCGACCCGGCCCTTCGCCGCGCGGACGTCGGCCAGTTCGACGCTGACCTGGCGGGCGCTGGTGTCGAGATCGGTCCGGAACTCCCGGTACCAGGTGTTCTGGCCGCCGCCGAGGGCGATGCCCAGGCAGGTGTCCTGCTTGACCACCTCCGGCACACCCGCGGTGACCTTGCCGGCCGTCCAGGACGAGCTCGGGTGCGGCGGCAGGTCGGCCGCCGCGAGGAAGCCGGGCGGCTTCGGGGCGGCCGCCGCCGGGACGGCGAGCGTGGTGCCTACGGCCAGTGCGGCGCCGGCGAGTACGGTGAGCGCGCCTGCTCGGGTGCGCTTGGGCATGGATGGTCCCCCGTTGGATCGGTGCATGGGTGTGGGATGCCGCGGACGGCGCCGGCTGGTCGGTCCGGCCCTGGTCGGTGCGACACCAGAAGCATCGGCCGTCAGCTGCGGCAACCGCAACGGCCACCGCCCGTTCCGCCGGCCTGGAACCATCCCAGCCCTGTTGACGTGCAGGTATATGAGTGCCTGGGATACGGACGACCGGGGGAAGGTGCCCGTGCGCGAGGACGTCGAGGAGTTCGCGGCGCTGCTGCGGCAGTTGAAGGACCGTACGGACCGGAGCTACGGCTCGCTGGCCCGCCGCCTGAACATGAACACCTCCACCCTGCATCGCTACTGCGCGGGCGAGGCGGTGCCGCTGGACTTCGCTCCGGTCGAGCGCCTGGCGGCGTTCTGCGGGGCGAGCCCGGCGGAACGGCTCGAACTCCACGAGTGCTGGTTACGGGCGGTGGCGGCACGGCAGCGGCCACGGACGGCGGAGGACACCGAGCCCCAGGACCCCGAACCGACGGCTCCGGAGGCCTCGCAGCAGACCGAAGCCGAACCGGAAACCCCGGCAGCCCCGGAAGCCGCGGCCGGGAGCGGAGCGGCCCCGGTACCGCAGCCCGGGTCCACGCCCACGCCCCGCCCCTGGTACCGCCGTCGCCGCACCCTGGTCGGCTCGGCCGTGGCCGTCGTGCTCCTGGTGACGCTGGGCAGTCTGATCGCCCCCTCGGACGACCGGCCGCCCGCCGACACCTCGGCCCGGTCCCCCGGTTCCTCCCCCACGACCGCGGCCGGCGACGCCCGGCGCCACCACCCCACGCCCACCGGTCCGACACCGGACGACTCCGGCTCGCCCGGCCGCCGCTCGCCGTCCTCCTCGCCGGACGGCACCAGGACCCCCTCACCCGCCACCCCGAGCACGCCCGCCACCCCCGCCCCGACCGCCGTCCCGCTCGCCTGGACCGCCGGCTCGCAGGTCTGGGAGTTGGGCTGCGACCACGACTACGTCATCGACAAGCAGCCGGCGCAGGTTCCGCCGCCGCCCGTCCCGCAGGACGCCGGCACTTGGGCGGCCACCCAGAACGCGGTGCACGGCCGCGACACGATCGTCCAGATCTCGGTGCAGGGCCGCTCGTCCACCGCCGTCGTCCTGGAGGACCTGCGGGTGCGGGTCGTCGGCCGTAGCGCGCCCGCACCCGGTATCGCCTACTCCATGGCCGACGGCTGCGGCGGCGGGCTCACCCCGCGCTACTTCGACGTCGACCTGGACAAGGACCGCCCCATCGCCCGCCCGGTGGCCGGCGAAGGCCCGGACGGGCAGACCGTCTCGACCATGCGGCTGCCCTACCGGGTCTCGTCCACGGACCCGGAGGTGCTCCGCGTCAACGCGCGCACCGAGGGCTGCGACTGCCGCTGGTACCTCGAACTGGACTGGTCCTCACAGGGCCGCTCCGGCACGGTCCGGATCGACGACCACGGCCGGCCGTTCCGCACCAGCTCCATCAAGGGCCTGCCGCACTACTGGTACGGCTTCGTGAACGGTGTCCGCCAGTGGGTACCGGTCGAGGGCTGAGCTACGGCCTCGGCATGTTGCGCAGGTTGGAGCGGGCCATCTGGACCATCCGGCCCACGCCGCCGTCGAGGACCATCTTGGACGCGGAGAGCGCGAAGCCGGTGACCATGTCGGCCTTGATCTTCGGCGGGATGGACAGCGCGTTGGGGTCGGTGACGACGTCGACCAGGGCCGGACCCTTGTGCTTGAAGGCGTCCTTCAGCGCACCGGCGAGCTGCCGGGGTTTCTCGACCCGTACCCCGTAGGCACCGCAGGCCTGGGCGACGGCGGCGAAGTCGGGGTTGACGTTGGTGGTGCCGTACGAGGGCAGGCCCGCGACCAGCATCTCCAACTCGACCATGCTGAGCGCCGAGTTGTTGAACAGCACGACCTTCACCGGCAGGTCGTACTGCACGAGGGTCAGGAAGTCGCCCATCAGCATGGCGAAGCCGCCGTCCCCGGACATCGACACGACCTGCCGTCGCCGGTCGGTGAACTGTGCGCCGATCGCCATCGGCAGCGCGTTGGCCATCGAGCCGTGCGAGAAGGAACCGATCACCCGGCGGCGGCCGTTGGGCGAGATGTACCGGGCCGCCCAGACGTTGCACATGCCGGTGTCGACTGTGAACACCGCGTCTTCGTCGGCGAGTTCGTCCAGTACGGAGGCCACGTACTCGGGGTGGATCGGGACGTGCTTCTCCACCTTCCGGGTGTACGCCTTCACCACCCCCTCCAGCGCGTCCGCGTGCTTCCTGAGCATCCGGTCGAGGAACCGCCGGTTCTCCTTGGTCCGCACCCGCGGCACCAGACAGCGCAGCGTCTCGCGCACGTCGCCCCACACGGCGAGGTCGAGACGGGACCGGCGGCCCAGCACCTCGGGGCGCACGTCGACCTGGACGATCTGTACGTCGTCGGGGAGGAAGGCGCTGTACGGGAAGTCGGTGCCGAGCAGGATCAGCAGGTCGCACTCGTGGGTGGCCTCGTAGGCGGCGCCGTAGCCGAGCAGTCCGCTCATGCCGACGTCGTACGGGTTGTCATACTGGATGTGCTCCTTGCCGCGCAGGGCGTGGCCCACCGGGGACTTGATCTTCCCGGCGAGTTCCATGACCTCCGGGTGCGCTCCGGCCGTGCCGCTGCCGCAGAACAGCGTCACCTTGTCCGCCGCGTCGATCATCGCGACCAGCTTGTCGAGTTCCTCGTCCCCGGGGCGGACGGTGGGCCGGGAGGTGACGATCGCGCTCTCGACGGGATGGTCCGGGGCGGGTTCGTCGGCGATGTCGCCCGGCAGGCTCACCACGCTCACCCCGCTGCGGCCGACCGCGTGCTGGATGGCGGTCTGGAGCAGCCGGGGCATCTGCTTGGGGCTGGAGATCAGCTCGCTGTAGTGGCTGCACTCCTGGAAGAGCCGGTCGGGGTGGGTCTCCTGGAAGTAGCCCAGGCCGATCTCGCTGGAGGGGATCTGCGAGGCGAGGGCGAGCACCGGGGCCATCGAACGGTGGGCGTCGTACAGGCCGTTGATGAGGTGCAGGTTGCCCGGGCCGCAGGAGCCGGCGCAGGCCGCCAGCTTCCCGGTGACCTGGGCCTCCGCGCCGGCCGCGAACGCGGCGGTCTCCTCGTGGCGGACGTGGATCCAGTCGATGGCGGAGTTGCGCCGGACGGCGTCGACCACCGGGTTGAGGCTGTCGCCGACGACGCCGTAGAGGCGGCGTACTCCGGCGCGGACGAGGATGTCGACGAACTGCTCGGCGACGTTCTGCTTGGCCATGACGGACGGGTGCCCCTTCCCTGTGGGCGGATACCTCCCATCCACGCACAGGGAGCGGCGTCACGCCTCCCAGACGACCGCCGCGGTACGGTCGTCGGCGTAGCCCTTCACCCGCACCTGGGTGTCCGCGAGGAACGCGGCGAGACCCGGCGGGGTACGGCCGGACCAGCGTCGGGCCAGGTACGCGCAGAGGGCGGGTTCGCCGCGCAGCGGGTCGGCGAGCCCGCCGCTGCACATCACCAGGGCGTCACCCGGGCGGGCTACCGAGGCCCGGAAGAGGAAGGGGTCGCGGGGCGGTTCGGGGGCCGGTTCGTAGGGGCTCGGCGGGGTCGGGATGCCGAGGTCCATGGTGAGCCGGTCGCCCTCCGGGGTCTCGGCGGGCGGCGAACCGTAACCGACCACGGCCTCACCGACGGTGTCGGTGTCGACGTGCGGTTCGATGTCCTGCCACTGGCCGTCCCGGAGCCGGAACAGCCCGCCCTCCCCGACCCCGAAGAAGACCCGGGTACGGCACTGGGGGTGGGCGGGGACGAGCAGGCAGCGCAGGCTGGCCGCGTACTCCTCGGCGGCGACGCCCTGTTCGGCGGCGCTGGCGCGGAGTTTGCCGAGGCTGCGGTCGGTGAGCCGGTGCAGCCCGGACTTGAGGTCGCCGCGCCGGGCGGCCTGGATGTCCTCGGTGAGCCGCTGGTGACTGCGGCCCACCGCCCGGGCGATCCACTCGCAGACCTCGGCGGCGGCCCGGTGGGCGCCGGGGGTGGCCCGGGCGCCGGTGGCCGTCGCGACCAGGAGCAGTGCCTGGTCGCCGGAGCCGAACCGGGCGGTGAGCAGGGCGTCGCGGCGCGGCTCGCCCCGGTACCGGGCGGAGTCGCCGCGCTGGGAGACGGCCCGCAGGGTGCAGGTGCCGTAGCGGGCGCCGTCCAGCACGGTGTCGGAGACCAGGTCGTCGAGTTCGTCGGGGTCGGCGGCGGGCAGGGCGGTGGGTTCGGCGTCGTAGGTGGGCGGGCCGGAGCCGACGTAGTCCACGGAGGAGACCGGGGCGGCGGCCGGGGCGGAGTGCGGCGGGAGCGTGGCCAGGTCGGGGCGGGTGGCGGGACGGGAGTCCGCCCAGGCGTCGTCGTCCGCCTCCGCGAACTCCGGGTCCTCCTCGTCCCACGGCCAGGGCTTGCGGACGGTGGCGGTGTTCTCGCCCGGTGCCTCGGTGGGGCCGGCGGGCGCGCGTTGCGCGGGCACGGTCGGGGGCGCGGGCACGGCCGGAGGCGCCGGCACGGTCGGCGGGGCCGGCACGGTCGGCGGGGCCGGCACGGTCGGCGGGGCCGTCGGGCCGGGCGACGGCACCCGAGCGGCCGACGGGACCGGCGCGGCCGGGGGCCCGGACGGGCCCGGCTGCACCGGCACTGCCGGCGGGACCGGCGGTGTCGGCGGGGACGATGCGGCCGGTGGGTCGGGCGGCTCGGCGCCCGGTTCCTCCGCGACGCCCCGCCGTCCCCACGCCCGTCCCCGTCCCGCCACCGTGTTCTTCGCCGAGGCGAAGCGGTCGTCCAGGGAATCGGGTGCGGCCGTGGGGCCGGTGTCCTCGGTGGAGTCGTCGTACAACTGCCCCCACCAGTCGTCCTCATGACGGGTGGGCCTACCCCCTGGCTGGCTCATGCCCCTAATTGTCCACCGCATGGGCCGGATGAAAACGGGGCATCGGGAAAATCCCGCACCCGACCCGGTGTCGAACGGCGTGGACGAGGGACGCGCTGAACACCCGTGCGAGGAAAGAGAATCGACGACACGCGTGAGGGGGATGGTGCCCGTTACACGTGTGAGTCGCCGGGTGGTCCCACCCCCCACGGGAGAACCACCCGGCGACACCTGAGTGACCCGGCCCCAGACCCCCTACGCGTGCGCGCGTCATGGGCCCGGGTCACCGTTCGCACGGCCGGACGCGGTCGCGTCGGCCGGAGGCCAGATTGTGACGGGCATTCCTTGCGACCAGCTGTGAGTCGCGGTTCCGGAACCCCTGTGAAGGTGCTGCGCCGACGTGATCTTGGCAGAGTGACCGCCGGTACGGCGATGATGTGCTGCGGCGGGTTTGCGCCGTGGCCGGTTCCCGCCATGGTGCCCGACTTCGAGGGAGGGACGCGGGTCGATGCTGGCAGCGCTCGGTCTGGACGAGAGGGACGAGTCGGCGTACCGGACGCTGGTGTCCGTGGGCGCCGCCGATGTGCCCGATCTGGCGCGGCGCCTGACGCTGGCCGAGCCGGACACCGAGCGCGCGCTGCGCCGGCTGGAGCGGCACGGCCTCGCGGCCCAGTCCTCGGGCCGGCCCGGCCGCTGGGTGGCGGCGCCGCCCGGGGTGGCGCTGGGCGCGCTGCTCACCCAGCAGCGGCACGAGCTGGAGAAGGCGGAGCTGGCGGCCGCGCTGCTGGCCGAGGAGTACCGGGCGGCGGCCGCCGAGCCGGCGGTGCACGACCTGGTCGAGGTGGTGACCGGCGCCCCGGCCGTCGCCCAGCGGTTCCTCCAGCTCCAGCTGGGCGCCGCCGACGAGGTGTGCGCGCTGGTCACCGGCAACCCGGTGGTGGTCTCCGGAACGGAGAACGAGGCGGAGGAACAGGCGGCCGGCCGCGGGGTGCGCTACCGGGTGGTGGTGGAGCGCGCGGTGCTCGATCTGCCGCACGGGATCACGGAGTTGACGGCGGCACTGGGCCGGGACGAGCAGGTGCGGGTGGTGGATCGGGTCCCGACCAAGCTGGTCGTGGCGGACCGCTCCCTCGCGATGGTCCCGCTCACCTCGCACACCTCGGAGCCCGCCGCGGTGGTGGTGCACGCCAGCGGTCTGCTGGAGCTGCTGTCCGAACTGTTCGAGTCGGTGTGGCGGACCGCGCTGCCGCTCCGCCTCGGCGCCTCCGGGGTGACCGAGGAGCGGCCGGACGCCCCCGACGCCACCGATCTGGAGGTGCTGTCGCTGCTGCTGGCCGGGCTGACCGACGTGAGCGTGGCCAAACAGCTCGACGTGGGCCTCAGGACCGTACAGCGCCGGGTGAAACGGCTGATGGAGCTGGCCGGGGTGACGACCCGGCTGCAACTGGGCTGGCACTCCTACGAGCGGGGCTGGGTGGCCCGGGACTGACCCGCGCGGCACTCTGGGCAGATGGGAGCAGGGGAACTCCTGCTGGTCGGCCTGGTGCTGGTGCTCGGCCTGTGCGGAGTACTGGTGCCCGGGGTGCCGGGTTCGTGGCTGGTGTGGGCCGCCGTGCTGTGGTGGACGCTGTACGACCCGCGCCCGGTGGCCTGGGCGGTCCTGGTCGGCGCCTCGGTCGTGCTGCTGCTGACCCAGGTGATCCGCTGGACCCTGCCGCCGCGCCGGTTGCGGGCCAGTGGGGCCACCCCCCGCATGGGCGTGTACGCCGGGACCGGCGCCGTCCTCGGCTTCGTGCTGCTCCCCGTGGTCGGCGCGATCCCCGGCTTCATGGCCGGGATCTACCTGCACGAACGCCGCCGTCTCGGCCGCCGCGCCGAGGCACTGGCCGCGCTGCGCACGACGATGGACGCGGGCGGCTCCAGTGTGCTGGCCGAGCTGTTCGCCTGCCTGCTGATCAGCGCGGGCTGGCTGGTGGCGGTGGTCTGGGGCGGCTGAGGGCTCAGAGCAGGTCGACGAGCCGGATGGCGGCGGCCAGGGCGCGCATGCCGGCGTCGTTGAAGTGCAGATGGTCGCCGGGGTCGTAGCCGGGCCGGATGCGCGTCGGCTGCTCCGGATCGCGGACGACGGCGTCGAAGTCCACGTACGCGTCGAAGACGTGCCGGGTGCGGATCAGCGCGTTGACCTGCTGCCGTACGCCCTCCCGGGCGTCGGTGTAGCCGCTGAACCCCGCGTAGGGCGTGAGGGTCGCGCCCACGACCCGGATTCCGCGTGCGTGGGCGCGGGCCACGATCGCCCGGTACGCCCGCACGAAGTCGGCGGGGTCCGTGGCCTCCGGGGTGCCCTTGATGTCGTTGATGCCTTCGAGGAGGACCAGGGTCCGGACACCCGCCCGGGTGAGCGCGTCGGCGTCCAGCCGGTTCAGGGCGCCCGGTCCTCCGGTGCTGTCGAGCAGCAGCCGGTTGCCGGAGATCCCGGCGTTGAGGACGCCGATCCGGAAGGGGCGCAGCCGTTCCGCGAGGCGGTCGGGCCAGCGGTGGTTGCTGCCGAAGCTGGAGCCGTTGCCGTCGGTGAGGGAGTCACCGAAGGCGACCACGGTGCCGAGGGTCACGCTGCGCACGTCGACACCGGCGACGTAGTACCAGTTCCCGGTGGTCCTGGTGTACGCGCTCCCGTGCTCGTCGGCGGCCCGGCCTGCGCCGTGCGTGGCGAGGTAGCTGGTCTGGAGCGCGACGCGGTGATAGGTGGCGGGACCGGAGTCGCCCGGGGTCTCGACGGTGACCAGCAGATCGGCGGCGGCCGGGACGGCGAGCGGCACCGGATCACTGACCAGGTCCTGCCCGGCCGGTACGACCGCGGTGCCGGCGCCGTCGAAGGTGGCGCCGCGCATGGACCCGGGTACGGCGTCCGCGCCGGTGCCTCGGCGCAGCGCGACGGTGACCGCGCCGAGCCGTAGCGGTGCGCTGCCGAGCCGGTTGCTGATCCGGACCCGTACCGCACGGCCTCCGACACTGAGATGGACGACATTGCGGTAGGCGGCGCCGGGCACCGCGCGGACGGTACCGGAAGGTGCGGTCTCCCAGCTCCCCGCCCAGAGCGAGGGGCCCGATTCGGCACCGGCCCGCCCCGTCGTACCCATCGCGATCAGCAGCGCCGCGCCGAGGACCCGCCCGACCTTGCCCATCCACACCCGCCCTTCCTGAGGCCCACTGGAGGGGAAGGTGACATACGGATGCCGGGCGGGGCAGCAACTTGACCGGGGGACCACCCAGGTGGCGGAGCCCGAGCCTGGCGGAGCGCGAGCCTGGCGGAGCCGCGCCGTAGAACTGCGGGCCGCATCCCGGCCGCGGGTGGTGTGTGGTTGCTCGCGCAGTTCCCCGCGCCCCTTACGGGGCCCGTCGTAGCCGCGGGCAGTCGTGCCTCCCCCAGTGCCTTGAGGGCCTGGGGGTGCACCCAGGCGGTACGGGTGAGCGCAGCGGCACCCTGCCGGCGCCGGTAAGCCCCCAGCCCTAACCCGCCGCCACCGCTCCCTCCAGCGTCAGCAGCCGCACCTTTCGCTGAAGTCCCCCCGCGTAGCCGGTCATCGAACCGTCCGCCCCGATCACCCGGTGACAAGGCCGCACGATCAGCAAGGGGTTGGCTCCGATCGCTCCGCCGACCGCGCGCACCGCCATCCTGGACGCCCCGATCCGCGCGGCGATCTCCCCGTACGTCGTCGTCCCCCCGTACGGGATGCCGTCCAGCGCACCCCACACCCGCTCCCGGAACTCGGTCCCGTGTGCGCTCAACTCCAGCCGGAACTCCTCGAGTTCACCGGCGAAGTACGCGGCGAGCTGCTCCTCGGCCGCTCGGAAGGGCCCCGCGTCCGCGAGCCACCCCGCCTCGACGCTCCGACCGCCCTTCTGCCCGGGGACGGACAGGGACGTCAACGACCCGTCCGCATCCGCGGTCAGAAGCAACTCCCCGACCGGCGAAGCGATCCGCGTCCAGTACGTGACATCCATCAGTTCCTCAGCTCTCCTTCCACCAGCAGGTGCCGGACGGCGTACGACCGCCAGGGCCGCCAGTCGTCCGGTATGTCCAGGCCGGGCGCGGCCACGTCGGGGTCGCCGAGCGCACGGACCCGGATCGCGGCGACGACCGCCGGCTCCAGCCCGGGCAGGGCCCGCAGGGCCGCCTCCGCGTCGTCCCGGTCGGCGCCCGGGTCCAGCCGTACGGTGCCGTCCGCGAGCGCGGCGGCGAGCGCGCCGAGGGGACCGTCCGGCTCGGCCTCGGCCAGCACGGCGGCCTCCGGGAAGAGGTGGGTGAGGCTGCCGGCGGGCGCGTCCAGCGCCTTGCCGTACCGCTGAACCAGCCGCTCGGCGCCGACGGTGCCGACCAGGGCCCGTACCGCGGCCTCGGCCGGATCCGCGGTGCCGGGTGAGCGCAGCCCCGGCCGCGCGGCGACCAGCGGAGCGAGCCGTGGGTCCTCGGCGAGCCGCTCGTCGACGGCGTACGGGTCGGCGTCGAGGTCGAACAGCCGCCGCAGCCGCTGTACGGCGGTGGTCAGGTCGCGCGGGTCGGTGAGCCGCAGCCGGGCTTCGAGCCAGCCGCCGGGACGGGCACCGCCGGCCGCGGCGCCGGTCCGCTCCTCGACGGCGACGACGGCATGGCCGTACGGCAGTCGCAGGGTGCGGCGGTAGGTGCGGGCGCCGGCGGCGCCGGTGACCTCCTCCACACCGGGTACGGCCTCGCGTTCCAGCAGGTCGAAGACGGGACCGGCCTGGTACGGGCCGCGGTGGGCGAGGCGCAGCGGGATCCCGGCGGCCGGCGAGCCGCGCCGGGCGCCCCGGCCGCCGGGCGCCGCCTCGCGCAACCGGCTCGGGGTCGTGGCGTACACGGCACGGACGGTGTCGTTGAACTGCCGCACGCTGGCGAATCCGCTCGCGAACGCGATCTCCGTGACCGGCAGCTCGGTGGTCTGGAGCAGCACGCGTGCGGTGTGGGCGCGCTGGGCCCGGGCGAGGGCGACCGGGCCGGCGCCGAGTTCCGCGGTGAGCTGCCGCTGCACCTGGCGGGCGCTGTAGCCGAGCCGGTCGGCGAGGCCGCCGACACCCTCCCGGTCCACGACGCCGTCGCCGATCAGCCGCATGGCCCGGCCGACGACGTCGGCACGGGCGTTCCACTCGGCGGACCCCGGTACGGCGTCCGGTCGGCACCGGCGGCAGGCCCGGAAGCCGGAGCCCTGCGCCGCGGCGGCGGTGCGGAAGAAGCGGACGTTGTGCCGCTTCGGGGTGACGGCGGGGCAGCTGGGACGGCAGTAGATGCCGGTGGTCTGCACGGCGAAGAAGAACGCGCCGTCAAACCGCCCGTCCCGGCTGCGCACCGCCTCGTACCTGGTCTCTTCGTCCATCACCCTTCAAGTGTGGGCGATGGGAAGGGGTGGGGCTGGCGGGAATCGGACGTGGCGCTGGGAGTGGCTGCAACGTGCCCCGTAAGGGGCGCGGGGCTGAATCGACATGCGGCTCCGCCGCGTGGGCGGGACCAGCCCCCACGCGCCCGCACTCACCCGACAACCGCCACCGCCCCTACTGCCACCGCCCCCGCTTCGCCTCCATCGCCGCCTTCCCCTCCGCCCCCCTCTTCTTCCAGTCCTTCTTGATCTCGGACCGCAGTCGTGCGTCCGTCTTCGCGACGATCCACTGGTTCTCCCGCATCAGCTTGCGGTAGCTCTCCAGCCGGCGCACGGGCAGTTCCCCGGTCTCCACCGCGAAGCGCACCGCACAGCCCGGCTCGCTCTCGTGCCCGCAGTCGGAGAACCGGCATCCCTCGGCCAGTTCCTCGATCTCGGAGAACACCTGCCCGACCCCGGTCCCGGCGTCGAACAGGCCCACGCCACGCAGCCCGGGCGTGTCGATCAGCACTCCCCCGCCCGGCAGCGCCAGCAGGTTGCGGGTGGTCGTGGTGTGCCGGCCCTTGCCGTCGACGTCCCGGGCGGCCCGGACGTCCATCACGTCCTCGCCGACCAGCGCGTTGGCGAGGGTGGACTTGCCCGCGCCGGACTGGCCGAGCAGTACGGACGTACCGGAGCGGACGAGCGAGACAAGGACGTCCAGGCCGTCCCCCGCCATCGCGCTGACGGTGAGGACCGGCACGCCGGGGGCGCTGGTCTCGACGTCCTGGACCAGATGCGCGAGGGTCACCGGGTCCGGGACGAGGTCGGCCTTGGTCAGGACCACGACCGGCTGGGCCCCGGACTCCCAGGCCAGCGCCAGGAACCGTTCGATCCGGCCGAGGTCGACCTCGACGGCGAGGGACACCGCGACGATCGCGTGGTCGACGTTGGCCGCGAGGATCTGCCCCTCGGACCGCTTGGAGGAGGTGGAGCGTACGAAGGCGGTACGGCGCGGCAGCAACGTCCTCACGTACCGCGGATCATCACCTTCGGGGTCGACGGCGACCCAGTCCCCCGTACACACGATCTTCATCGGGTCACGGGGCACCACGAACTCGGTATCGGCACGAACGACGCCTGCCGAAGTGACGACATCGCACTGACCACGATCGACCCGCACAACACGGCCGGGCAGCAGACCCTGCTCGGCGTGCGGAGCGAACTCGGCGGTCCAGCCTTCGTCCCACCCGTAGGAAGCGAGGGCGTACCGGCCATCAGAAGTGGCGGAGGTGTTGAGCGAAGTGTGGAACAAGGGAAACCCTTCGAAGGGTGGCCCCGGCGGCGCGCTCGGCGCGGAAGATGTGTGGGTGTCAGCCGGAGACCACAGGGGTGGAAACGATGATGAACTCCTGAATGCGGGCAGCACCCGTCACCGTGACAGTCATCAATGTCCTCACCTCCTGCTTCCTCAACGAACCAACACTGTTTCCCCGGGAACGGAACACGACCGCGCCCGGGAACGAGGAAACCGTAGCCTCGCCCCAGGGCGCGGCGCCAGCGATTAACCGTCCGGGGCTCATCCGTACGGCACCCGCAGTCGGCGGACCGGCCTCAACCGCGCAGACAGAGTCCCGGCCGCGACCCGCCGTCTCGAATCCGCGGGGGCCGCAGCCGGGGTCCGGTCAGGAGCTGGCCAGCGCGCACTGGCCTCGGTCGGCCTTCATCGGTCCGGCGGCGCTCGGACGGACCTCGAAGTCGAACATGGCGGTGGGTACGTACAACGAGCAGCAGGCGTTGGGGATGTCCACGATGCCGCTGATACGTCCCTCTATGGGGGAGGAGCCGAGCAGCAGGTAGGCCTGCTCTCCGCTGTAGCCGAACTTCTTGAAGTACTCGACGGCGTTGAGGCAGGCCCGGCGGTAGGCCAGTGTCGCGTCGAGGTAGTAGTTCGTGTCCGTGTCGTGGTCGACGGAGATCCCGATGAAGGTGAGGAACTCCGTGTACCTCGGCTCGACGTTGCCCGGAATGAACACGGGGTTGGTGGAGATGCCATACGTCTCCATGCCGCCCTTGATCAGGTCGACGTGGAAGTCGATGAACCCGCCCATCTCGATGGCGCCGCAGAAGGTGATCTCTCCGTCGCCCTGACTGAAGTGCAGGTCGCCTCCGGACAGCTTCGCGTCCTTGACGTGTACGGGGTAGAAGACTCTCGATCCCCGGGTGAAGTTCTTGATGTCGTGGTTGCCTCCGTTCTCGCGCGCCGGCACCGTGCGTGCGCCTTCCGCGGCGATGCGCGTGGCGAGGTCTCCGGTGGCCGTGCCCGCGAGTGCGTTGGTGCTGTCCGGCGGTACGGCGAGGGGCGGGACCCGGTTCGGGTCGGTGTCGATCAGCGCCTGCTCGCGGGCGTTCCAACGGGCGAGCATCTCGGTGGAGGGGGCAGTTCCGAACAGTCCGGGGTGGGTGATCCCGGTGAAGCGGATCCCGGGAAGGTGGCGGGAGACGGCCTGCTGTCCGTGGAAGTCCCACACCGCTTTGTAGGCGTCCGGGAAGTAGTCGGTCAGGAAGCCTCCGCCGTTGGCCTTGGCGAAGATGCCGGTGTAGCCCCAGCCCTGCCCTGCCGCGCCCCCGGTCTGCTGCGGCACGGGACCGAGGTCGAGTATGTCGACGACTAGCAGGTCGCCGGGTTCGGCACCTTCCACGCCTATCGGGCCGCTGAGCATGTGCGGGATGGTCAGGTCTATGTCGCGTACGTCGTTGGAGGAGTCGTTGTCGCCGACCTGACAGTCGGTCCAGTCACGGCACTCCATGCGGAACTCCGCTCCTGGCTTCACCATGGCGGCGATGGGGACGTCCGGGTGCCACCTGTTGTGTCCGGGAACGTCCTGCTCTCGCATCGACTTGCTCTGGTCCACTCTGAATACGACTTCAGGCATGACAGCCTCTCACTCTTGATCCGGTCAGGACGTTGTGCCCGTACTTCCGGCCGATCCGGCCGGGGCCGGCTGCCGCGATTTCCTGGTGAGCGGCCACAGCGCCGCGAACACGACGACACCGAAGGCACCGAGGGCGATGGCGATCTCCGTGGTGTGCTTCCAGTAACCGGAGAGCAGCAGTGCCGCGGGAATGACACCCGTGACCCAGCCCTCGATCGCCGTCACCCAGCCCACATAGTCGGACAACTCCGTCTTCTTGAGACCGAGCAGCAGGAAGAACAGGAACCACAGGAAGGACCAGTAGAGCCAAATAACTCCGAACGGGTAGTCCTTGATGAGGTGGAAGTTGGCGAATGAATACCCCAGGGCCACGATCGCCACGAAGAGGGAGTAGTAGCCGACGCAGATGTTGTCGATCCCGGCGAGCAGCACAATTCCCACGTACAGGTAGGTGAATCCGAACAGGTAAATCCCTGATGCCGCCAGAATCTTCATGGGGTCGTTGCCTGCCGTGAAGATGAGATAGGTCGGCGTCAACACCTGCAGTCCGCCCACGAAGAGGTTGAACACTGCTGCGGACCTGGCATCGACCTTCCCCAGCAGCAACAGCCCGTTCACGTAGAGCACCGCACCGACGAAGAGCAGTCCCACGTTTCCCACGGGGACACACCTCCCAAGTCCGCATGGAGGGGCGGAATCGCGTCGTGCCCGGGGTGTCTCCGACGAGCAGCCGAGGGGGCGGCTCGGCTCCCGGCCCGCGTCGCGTGATTCCGCGTTCCGCGTACCGCTACGGGAACGACGTCGTGTCCGATGCCGAAACCCGCATGAGACGTTCTGCCTTTTCGACCACCGCCCTCAGGGACGGGGCAGCCGCGAAAGCGCGGGGTGCGGGTGGTGTGGCGCCCTCCTGCGTGGCGGCACTTCAGAGACTACTGCCGGGGCCTCACGCGCCTGTTCCTCCCGTACATGGAGGGCGGCGACCGCGTTCGGGGTCAGCGAAAGGCCGGGCGCCGAATACACACGTCTCGCAGCGCCTGCGCACACAGGGCAGTCACAAACCTGGGGCGCCGTCCCGATTTCCAACTTCACATCGAAGGGCCCACAGCGGCTGCATAGATATTCGTAGGTTGCCATCAGCAGCCTCCGGATGCCGGTGGACGCTGGCCAACCCGAGCGTGTGCGACGCGCCCGGACAAGCGCACGCCACACGATGTTTCCTTGCTTCAAGGAGACGTCTTGTAAAACGACGTGTCAAGTCCGGACGGACGAGTCCGCCCTTTCTCAGAACGACCCGATGGCGAGCCCTGCCGCTGCCGCCGGCAGACCCGCGGCGAGGCTCGAAGCGCCGTACAGCAGGGACCAGCACCAGTGCATAACGGGCCGTCCCGCCCAGCAGACCGCCGAGCGCGACCGCCGCCAGGACGCCCCCGCGCAGACGTACGCGGAACGGCTCCCGAGCTCCTGTCAAAAGCCTTATCGAATAGTCGCATCCCTATCCACCGGAACACCTCCCCTTTATCCCAGGGGGATTGCAGTGCCGACGCACACTCGACTAAAATTCAAGATCATCGGTGTTCGACCGGCTCGCCGGTGCCCTACCCGTTCACAGGAGCAGTGGCCCCACCGATGGAGGACGGCCATGGCAAAAATCCTTGCGGTGCTCTATCCGGACCCCGTGGGCGGTTACCCTCCCGACTACGCCCGCGACGAGATCCCCACCATCAGCGGCTATCCGGGCGGTCAGACCGCGCCGACCCCGCAGGCCATCGATTTCACCCCGGGGCACCTCCTCGGCTGCGTCTCAGGAGAACTGGGGCTGCGCCGGTTCCTGGAGGACCGGGGTCACACCCTTGTCGTCACAAGCGACAAGGAAGGGGCGGACTCCGCCCTGGACCGCGAGCTTCCCGACACCGACGTGGTCGTCTCGCAGCCGTTCTGGCCCGCCTATCTGACCCCCGAACGCATCGCCGCGGCTTCCCGGCTCAGACTCGCGATCACCGCGGGGATCGGGTCGGACCACGTCGACCTGCCGACCGCCATCGCCCACGGCATGACCGTGGCCGAGGTGACTTTCAGCAATAGCATCAGCGTGTCGGAGCACGCCGTGATGCAGATTCTCACCCTGGTGCACAACTACATGCCGGCTCACGAGTGGGTGACCACCAAGAAGGGCTGGAACATCGCCGACAGCGTCTCGCGCGCCTACGACCTCGAAGGCATGGATGTCGGCGTCCTCGGCTCCGGCCGAATCGGCCAGGCGGTACTGCGCCGCCTCAAGCCGTTCGACGTCACGCTGCACTACTGCGACGTGCACCGGCTGGACAAGGAGATCGAGGAGGAGCTGGAGCTGACCTGGCATCCCGACGCCCGTTCGCTGGCCTCCTCCGTCGATGTGCTCTCGATCCACACTCCGCTGCATCCACAGACACAGAACCTCTTCAACGACGAGCTGCTCGGGGCCATGAAGCGCGGTTCGTACATCGTCAACACCGCGCGGGCGCTCATCGTCAACCGGGATTCCGTGGTGCGGGCCCTCAACAGCGGACAACTGGCCGGTTACGCCGGTGACGTCTGGTATCCGCAGCCGCCACCGCCCGACCACCCCTGGCGCACCATGCCCTACGAGGCGATGACGCCCCACGTTTCCGGGTCGACCCTCTCGGCTCAGGCACGCTACGCGGCCGGTGCGCGGGAGATCCTGGAGTGCTGGCTGGACGGTCGTCCCATCCGCCCGGAGTACCTGATCGTCGAAGGCGGTGGGCTCGCCGGGACGGGAGCGAGCTCCTACACGGTCGCCGGTTGACCGACACGGGCCGGGGATGTCCGACGGACAAGAAATCAACTGCAGATCGAATAGAAGATCCACCAATCCGGCTGTGATCCGATTCACCCACGATTTACTGGACGGGCACGGGCGGGACCTTTAGCGTCCATAAATAGGTTGCTTTCAATATGCAGGGATACCGGCGCCGCGGGTAATCTCTCGTAAGAAAACCAGGCGAACGCCGGGAAGGTGGATCAGTGAGCACGGACGCAGTGTGGGTTCGGGGCGTGACCGGAATTCAGATGCACCACGTGACCGACCTTCAGGATGCCGGCAGGTTTTTGGGCAACGCAGCGATGGCACTGCGGGCCGCGCACGTAAGGACCGGCGCCGACCGGTACTCCGGCATCGCCGCCGAGCTCAAGGCTCTGGTGGAACGAGTGCGTGAGCTGGAGGACGAGGCGCGGTCGAGCATGCACGAACTGCACTCCGCCGACCCCGAGCGGTTCATCCGCTGCCGGGAAGGCCACGAGCCGTGGCCCGGCGAGATCCCGGCAGGATTCATCCCGCGCCACACCTGCAAGGACGAGTGCCTCTACCACGACCGCGAGGTCCTCGAGGCCATCATGCAGTGCACCTGTGGCCGGCCGCCGTGCCAGGCCTGTGAGATCGGCGGGAAGCTCTGAGAAGCTCCTGGGCTCCCGCGGCCGAGCCGCATCGAATCGCCATCTGATCACGTACGGTGATCCTGCCGCCGGTCGATGCTGTCCCCGCCGTGGACAACGGTCGACAGGTACGGCCACGCCGCAAGCCCGGCTCGCGCGCCCCTGAGCGCGGTTTCGGCCGGTACCGAACAGTGCGGCCGACATGGTCGTGACGACGAGATCGAGTCAGCTCACCCCCACCCCACCACCGTGCAAGTCGCGGCGCTCTCCCCCGGAAGGCACGCGCCCCCGGCGGTTCTCCCGCCGGTCGATCACTCCTCGGCCGTAGTGGCCTGGGGAGGGTGTCGTACCGGGCACGGAATGGTTGCGGCATGGGCTTCCCGGCACGACGGCACCCTGGCTGCGGCAGCATGACGGCCCATGAGCAGAGACCGCTACGTCGACTTCCTGCGCGCGTGGGCCATCGTGCTGGTGGTGCTCGGCCACTGGCTGATCACAGCTCTGGTCCGGGAGCCCGGTGGACAGATCACCGCCCCGGAGCTGTTGGCGACCGTGCCCTGGACCCAGTGGCTGACGCTCGGGTTCCAGATCATGCCGCTGTTCTTCCTGGCCGGGGGCCACGCCGCGGGCGGTTCCTGGCCGCGTGCCCAGGCGGCCGGGGGGACGGCCGCCGGGTGGCTTGGGCGGCGGGCGCTGCGGCTGCTGCTGCCGACGGGCCTCTACAGCGGTCTGGTGCTGCTCGCCGTCGGTCTCTGCTCGGCGGCCGGCGTGGACGCGGGCACGCTGTCGCTGGTGGGATGGGCGATGGCGATGCAGTTCTGGTTCCTTCCGGTGTATCTGCTGCTCAGCACCCTGACGCCGCCGATGTACGCGGCACACCGGCGCTGGGGACTCCTGGTCCCGTCGGCGATGGGGGCGGTTGCCCTGGCGGCCGACGTGCTCGTGATGTCGGTGCACGCGCCGTACGCGGGTCTGCTGAACTACGTGCTCGTGTGGGGTGTCGCCTATCAGCTGGGCTTCTGCTGGCGGGACGGTCTGCTGACCGGGCGCCGGCTCGTGCCGGTCATGATGGCGGCGGGCGGCGGGGTGGCCTTCGCCGCGCTCGTGGCCCTCGGGCCGTTCCCGGTCAGCCTGATCCTGGTGACCGGGCAGCACCCCAGCAATACCAATCCGCCGTCGGCCGCGATGCTGGCGTGGGTGGTGACCCAGGTCGGGCTGTGCCTCCTCGCCGCGCCGGCGGTGCGGCGACTGCTGGACCGCGAGCGGGTGTGGCGCGTGGTGCGCCCCGTGGGGGCGACCAGCATGACCCTGTATCTGTGGCACATGCTGCCGGTACTGGTCGTCGCCGCCGCGTTCTACCTGACCGGCCTCGCGCCCGAACCGGCCCTCGGGTCCGCCGCGTGGTGGGGGCTGCGGATCCCGTGGCTGCTGGTGCTCTGCCTCGTCCTGGCCGGCGTCGTGTCCGCGCTCCGGCCCCTGGAACGCGGGCTGGCCGTGCTGTACGAACGGACCACTCCGGACGTCGGCCTGCGGCATGCCTGGCCGCTGTGGCTCGGCCTGGCCATGGACATCGCCGCTCTGGCCCGCTTTGCCGTGCGGGGCTTCGCGCCCGACGGCCGGCTCCCCGTACTGCCCACCATGGGCCTGGCGTTGGGCACCGCGCTGGTGATGCTCACGCGGTGGACGACGGCACGCCGGCTCGACCAGCCGAGGGTGGCCCGGGTTCCGGGCCGGGTGTGAGGGCAGCGGCCGGACGGACACCGTGATCGCCGGGAGACTCTGCGAAACCCCGGCGCGCGGCTCGCTGTTCACCCGGCCGGCCGCGGCTCTCCGTATGCGGTGTGCCACCCGCCGTCACCGAACTCTCCCAGCAGCCGCCGACCTTGCCCGCCGGCCGTCACCGAACTCGCCCAAAGCCGCCACCACCGACCTTCCGCGCCCGCCGCGCGGCCTCCCTACGCGGCGAACGGCCCCGGCATTTCCCCCGACCCCCGCTCGATCAGCCGGGTCGGCATGACCACCGTGCGCGGTGGTGAGACGTCGCCGTGGATGCGGGCGAACAGCAGGTGTGCCGCGCTGGTCGCGAGGGCCACCGGGTCCTGGGCGATCACCGTGACGGGCGGGGTCAGCCGGTCGGCGAGCGCGAAGTCGTCGAAGGCGATGAACGCCAGGCCGGCGGGGAGGACGGTGAGAGCGCTGAAGGCGAGGATCTCGTTGCCGGCCAGCAGGGCGGTCGGCGGGTCGGGCAGGGCCAGCATCTCGGTGACGGCCCCGGCCGCCTCCGGGCCCGGCCGCAGACCGTCCCTGACCAGTGCCGGGTCGGCGGTGAGGCCGGCCGCCGCCAGCGCCGCCAGATAGCCCCGCCGGCGTTCGCCGAACGTCCAGATCCGCGGGGTGTCGCCGATGTACCCGATCCTGCGGTGGCCGTGTGCCGCCAGCCGCCCCACCGCCTCCCGCACCGCGCCGAAGTTGTCGACCACCACGGCGTCCACGTTCAGCCCGGGTGCCGCCCGGTCCACGCAGACGATCTTCGTGCCCTGCGCCTGGGCCGGGCGCAGGAAGCGGTGGCTGCCGGCGGCCGGGGTGAGGATCAGGCCGTCGACGCGGCGGGCGGTGAACGCGGCGATCACCTCGCGTTCCCGGCGCGGGTCGGCGCGGCTGGAGCCGATGAGCATGACGCTGCCGCGCTGCCGGGCGACGTCCTCGGCCGCGGAGGCCACGGCGGCCATGAAGGGGTCGGCCACATCGTCGACCAACAGCCCTATGGTCTGGCTCAGTTCGTGGGTGCGACGTAACTGGCGTGCCACGTCGTCGCGTTGGTAGCCCAGTTTGCGGACCGCGGCCTCCACCCGCGCGGCGGTGCGCGGGGCGACGGCCGCATCGCCGTTGACGACCCGGGACACCGTCATCGCGCTGACGCCCGCTTCCGCGGCAACGTCCTTCATGGTCGGCCGGGTGGCTGCCACGCCACGTCCTCCACCTGCGTCACGTTTGAGCGTCGACTCGTTAACGTTACCAACTCGATGGCATATCAACAGACGTGCAAGCAGGAGGAGTTGAGGAGCCGGACGAACCGGTCCGGGATCGGCTGCACCACCCTTGACACCCCGCCGTGAGCGCCCCAAGAATCAGCCAAGCTGTTAACGATACCAACCAGAAGGCACAACATGGCCTCTGCAAGGGAACCACTGCTCACCGCACATGGCGTGGTCAAGCGCTTCGGCCACGTCCAGGCGCTCCAGGGCGCCGATTTCACGGCATACCCCGGCGAGGTCGTCGCCCTCATCGGCGACAACGGCGCCGGCAAGTCCACTCTGGTGAACGTCCTGTCCGGCGTGCTCGCCCCCGACGCCGGCGAAGTCCGCCTGGACGGCGCACCGGTGCGGTTCTCCGGGCCGATGGACGCACAGCGGCACGGCGTCGAGACGGTGTACCAGGACCTGTCGCTCGCGCCGGATCTCGACGCGGCGGCCAATCTCTATCTCGGCCGGGAGATCGTGCGCGGAGGCCTGCTCGGACGGGTCGGCGTCCTCGACCGGCCCGCGATGCGCCGGGAGGCGGTCAGGGCCTTCGCCGAACTCGGCGTGGAACTGAAGGATGTGACAGCTGCTGTGACAACGTTGTCCGGCGGGCAGCGGCAGTCCGTCGCGGTGGCCCGCGCGGTCGCCTTCGCCAACAAGGTCATCTTCATGGACGAGCCGACCGCCGCCCTGGGGGTGGTCCAGCGCGCCCGGGTCCTGGAGACCGTGCGCAGGGTCGCCGACCGTGGCATCTGTGTGGTGCTGATCAGTCACAACATGCCCGAGGTGCTGTCGGTCGCGGACCGGGTGGAGGTGCTGCGGCTGGGCCGGCGCGTCGCGTCGTACACCGCGGCGGACACCACGATCGAGGAGCTCGTCGGGGCGATGACCGGGTCCCTGGACGGGCCGGGCGGGGGCAAGGAAGCGGAGGGCGCACGATGACGGCCGAGAGCGAGAAGGCCCCCGTGGCCGTCGGCAGCCGTGCCGGGGTGCCGGACTGGCTCCGGCGCGCGGCAACGCTCAACGAACTGTGGACCTTTGTGATCCTCCTGGCGCTGGTGGTGTTCTTCACCATCGCGGCGCCGGGCAAGTTCTTCACCACGTACGACATCACCCAGATCGCCGTGAACGCGGCCATCTACCTGGTGCTCGGAGTCGGCATGACGTTCGTGATCATCACGGCGGGCATCGACCTGTCGATCGGGTCGGTGCTGGTGCTGGCCGCGGTGGCGGCGGGTGAGTACAACCTCCATCACGGCGGCCCGGCGTCGGGCTGGGGCACCGTCGCGATCTGTGTCGTCATCGCGCTGGCCGTGGGCACGGCCTGGGGCGCGCTGCAGGGCGTGGTGGTGGCCAGCGGCAAGGTGCCGCCGCTGATCGTGACACTGGGCGGGCTCGGCGCGGCGCTGGGGATCGCCGAACTCGCCACCGGCGGCCAGGACCCGGCCGGTGCGGCCTCCACGCATCTGCAGAACAGCCTCGGTTTCGGCAAGCTGTTCGGGATCCCCTGGATGGTGATCCTGGCCGCCGTGGTGACCGCGATCTTCGGCGCGGTGCTGGCCGCCACCCGGTTCGGCGACCACACCCTCGCCATCGGGTCGAACCCGACTGCCGTACGGCGGGCCGGTATTCCGGTGGGCCGGCATCTGGTGAAGGTGTACGGCCTGATGGGGCTGCTGGCCGGACTGGGCGCGGTGATGTGGCTGGCCTCGTACGGCACGACGTCGATCGCCGGGCACTCCACCGACAACCTCAAGGTGATCACCGCGGTGGTGCTGGGCGGTACCAGCCTGTTCGGCGGGCGGGGTTCGGTGCTGGGCACGGTGATCGGCGTGTTCATTCCGGCGGTGCTGACCACCGGGCTGATCGTGATCGGCGTCCAGCAGTACTGGCAGGACGTGGCGGTGGGCGTGGTACTGGTCGTGGCCGTCTACATCGACCAGATGCGCAGGAAGACCCGGGAGCGCGCATGACGCGCACACCCATGGCTCGACCGCGCAGGACGCAAGGGCACGGGACTACTCGATCGCGCAGGACAAGGAGAACTCTGTGATGGGGAGCATTCGCAGCAGGCGCGGGTTGCTGGTCGCGGTGGGCACGGTGCTGGCCCTCGGCGCGGCCTCGGCATGCGGTTCGTCGGACGACGGTGGCGGCTCGGGGAGTTCGGGCGGCGCCAAGGGCAAGAAGGTCCGGCTGATCACGGGGGTGAAGAGCGACCCCTTCTACATCACCATGACCTGTGCCGCGCAGCAGGAGGCCAAGGCCAAGGGGATGGACTTCACGGCCGACGGTTCCGCGCAGTGGGACGTGTCGGTGCAGCGGCCGCTCCTGGACTCGGTGGCGGCGGCCCGGCCCGACGGGCTGCTGATCTCGCCGGTGGACACCAGCGCGCTGACGCCCTCGCTCAAGCAGATCCAGTCGTCGGGCACCAAGGTGGCGCTGGTGGACACGACGGTGAGCGACGACTCCGTCGGGATCACCCGGATCTCGTCGGACAACGAGAAGGGCGGCCGGGTCGCCGCCGACGCGCTGGCCAAGCTGATGAACGAGAAGGGCTCGGTCATCGTCATCAGCGTCAAGCCCGGTGTGTCGACGACGGACGCCCGGATCAAGGGCTTCACCGAGGAGATGGGCAAGTACCCGAACATCAAGGTGCTGCCGACGCTCTACGACAACGACCTGCCGGCCACCGCGGCCTCCCAGATCCAGTCGACGCTCGCCGCCCACCCGGACCTGGGCGGGGCGTTCGCGGGCAACACCAACACCGGTACGGGCATCGCCACCGGGCTGAAGCAGGCCGGCAAGCAGGGCACGGTGAAGGTGGCCGCGTTCGACGCCGAGCCCGACGAGGTCGCCGCGCTGAAGGCGGGCACCCTCCAGGTGCTGGTCGCCCAGGACCCGGCTTCGATCGGCCGGCAGGCGGTGGACCAGCTCGCCGACGCCTTCGAGGGCAAGTCGGTGAGCAAGACGATCGGCACCAACATGGTGGCGATCACGAAGAACAACATGAACGACCCGTCGGTCAGCAAGTACTTCTACAAGTCGCAGTGCTGACACGACCGCCTGGCACGTACTTTTGACAGACGGTCAGGGGGCGGGGGGGCCCGCCCGCGTGGGTCCGCCCGGCCGCGGGGGGGTACGGGACACCCGCGCAA
>NZ_JBSHAF010000008.1:345880-407514 GCF_053611365.1 Streptomyces sp. NPDC054813
AAAAAAAATATTACACACGCCCCGTGTCCCACCCCCCCCCCCCCACACATATTTTCCCCCCCGCCCCCCGCGGGGGGCGCCCCCCCCCCCCGCGCCCCCCCCCCCCCGCTGGTCGTACCGGCACTCCGGCTCAACTCGACGAGCAGGATCCGCCGTTCAGCGTGAAGCCGTACGGCGAGGAGTTCTTGCCGCTCCAGGTACCGAGGAAGCCGAAGGACAGGGTGCCGTTCGGGGAGACCGACTGGTTGTAGTCGGCCGAGTCCGCGGTGACCCGGCCGCCGCTCTGGCTGACGCTCGCGTCCCACATCTGGGTGACCTTCTGGCCGTCCCGGAAGGACCACTGCACCCGCCAGCCGGACAGGGCCTGGGTGGTGGTGACGGTGACAGTGGCCTGGAAGCCGTCGGTCCACTGGTTGACCAGGTCGTAGGAGACCCGGCAGGTGGCCGCCGCGGATTCCGTGGGCGAGGGAGAGGGAGCGGGGACGGCGGAGCCGGTGGCCTTGCCGCCGGTGCCCGCCGTGGCGGTGGAGGTGCCCTGGGGCTCCGGGTCGGGGTTCCTGTCGGCCGGCTTGCCGGCGGTGGCCGACGAGGGCGGGGCGGCGGAGGCCGTGTGGGTGGCGGGCGGCTCGCTCGGCGGGGGCAAGGTGGTGGGGTCGGCGACCGGCTGACGGTCGTCGTGGGAGGCGGTGGCGGTGTCGTCGCCGGAGCCGCCGCCCATCGGCATCATCGACACGCCGAGCGCCACCAGCGAGATCATGACCGCCGCGCCGAGCAGCCCGTGGCGCAGCACCCGCCCCCGGCCGGTGCCCTCCTTGGGGTCACCGCCGTCGTTGTCGCCGGCGCCCGGGCGGCCCGCGCCGAGCCGTACCTCGGCCGCGCGGCGGCGGCGTTCCAGGTAGGCGAGGCCGCCCCAGCCGATGACCCCGCCGGCGAGCGCCGCGGGCAGTCCGCCGCCGTGCAGACGCAGACAGGCGGCGGCCTCGGCGCACTGCACGCAGGTGGCGAGGTGCCGGGAGAGGTCGTCGGGCGTGTCGGCCGCGGCGGACCGGGTGACCGCGTCCAGGAGCCGGGCGTAGCTGCGGCATTCGGCGGCCATCGGCGTGTCGAGGTGCGCGCGATGGCAGCGGTCCCGGAACAGGCCGCGCACCTGCTCCAGTTCCTGGGCGGCGACGACCGGGTCGAGCCCGAGCCGGCGTGCCACCGAGGGCAGCGGCAGCGCCTCCACCTCGGCCAGCCACAGCAGTGCGGCGTCCGCCTCCTGCATGTCGCGCAGGCCGCGCAGTGCGACGGGCCGCTGCAAGGGCGGGCCCGTATATCGCGTGGCCTTCTCGGAGTTGAGCCAGAGTCTGAGGTCCGGGTCGAGCTTGTGGCCCAGCCCCTCGGCCTCCCAACTGGCGGCCGTGTTGCGGACGGCCGTGAGCAACAGCGGGATCATCGGCAGCCGGGCAGCACGTCGTCCGACGCTGCGGACGGGGGTGAAGTCCGTGTCACGGGCCTCGCGCATACCGAGGGCGAAGGCCTCGGTGGCCAGTTGATTGGCCGTCAGAGAGCCGGACGTGCACAGGTCGGCGTAGGAGAGCACCGCGTCCCAGCATTCGGAGAACAGCGCTGCCTCGGCGGCGTCCTGGGGGATCGGCAGGTCGGGCATGGGTCTCCTGCATCAAAAGCGAGGTCAACTCACCACATCGGCAATGGAGTTGGGGGGAACCTCGCGGCAGGACCCGAGCTTTTCACGTCTCCTGCACAACTGACAAGCGGCATATTCAAAACCGGTTACCGATGGTCGTGCCACGGATCCTCCCCGTCACCCGTACCACCGGTCCCCGGCGTCACGTCAACCGCCTTGCTCAGCTGCCCTGACCGCGCCTCGGCCACCACCCGCCGCCGCCCGTCGAGCGCCCGCACCGGGTACGCCGACCGCGCCGAATCCTCGCGGTCACCGTACCGGGCGAAAGGTACGCCGACGGCCGATGCCGGTACATGGCCGTGGATCGCGGTCCAGCCGGAGAACGCGTTCGTGTCCGCCGTGGCCCACAACTCCGCCCTCCTATACGCACCGCAACCGCGTTCCGACTCACCGTCCTCCTCGGTCCCTCACACATCGAGGCCCGGGAGGTAAGCGCGGTCACCGCGGGCGGAGTCGGGAGCCCGGCCGACGCCGTCCGGAATGCCCAGAAGGGCGTCGGCAGACCGCCTGACGCCCTCCTGTGTCCGGTGACCCGGCGAGTCACACCTTCGTCGGTTCCTCCGCGGGGAGGCTGTCCATGAAGGAGCTGACGGAGAAGACGGCGTTGCCGGGGCCGGGCGGGCCGTAGCCGGGGGGCGAGGACAGGCCGAAGTCCTCCATCGTCTGCCGGTAGGCCTGGAGCAGGCGGATGTGGTACTCCAGCGGGGCGCCCTGCGGGTTGGCCTTGCCGAGCGGGGTCGTCGGCTCCGGGCACCAGGTGGTGAAGCGGGGCGTGATGCCGTGCGACATGAAGAAGCGCAGGCCCTCGGTGGTGGACTTGATCGCCTCGTCGACCGTGGTGAAGCCGAAGGGCTCGGCCATCTCCACACCGGCCACGAAGTTGGGGATCACATTGCGCGCACCGAAGATCTCGGCCGAGTCCAGGATCCGCTTGTGCCACTCGTCCCGGCCGACGTACCGCTCCTTGCCGGGGCAGTACATCTTGAACAGGTACTCGTCCCACACCTCGTAGTTGGGGTGGTAGATCTGCACGCCGTAGTCCTTGAACCGCTGGACGTCGTCCTTGGGCAGCGCCTGGGCGACGACCTTGCCGATCCAGCGGTTCGGGAAGTGCTCCTCGATGGCCTTGGCGTACATGCCGTAGAAGTCGGCCTCGTCACGGCCCTGGAGCTTGGAGGTGATGGCACCGCCGGTGAGGGTGTAGGCGGTGGAGGTCTTCGCCGTGTCGTACCGGTCGATGATCTCCAGGGCCTCCAGGACCTCGTCGACGTCCTTCACTCCCGTGTACGGCCGGCCGGCGGCCTTGTGCTGGCGCCAGTTGTGGTTGATGTCGCAGTACTGGCACTCCTCCTTGGCGCCGAAGTACTGGCAGACCCGGAAGACCGTGAGGTAGATCAGGTAGCCCCACTGGATGGTCGGGGCCACCTCCATCACGGACTTCCCGTTGGCGAGCTTGTGCCGGTAGTACTCCGGCATCGGCGGCACCCCGACGTCGGCGATCCGCTTGCCGTCCAGGTAGAGCCCGAGCAGCCCCTCCTCGTCGGCGGCCACCCGGTACGGCGAGGCGGGGTTCACGCGTACGGAGACGACGGTCCGGCGCAGGTCGTACGGACCGCCCGTGAGGATGATCTCCTCCGGGGGCCGACGCAGCGCGGCCTCGCCCAGCTCGGGCAGAGTGCCGTGGTCGAAGGAGAAGATGAAGTACGACTTCGGCTTGACCTCGCCGCTCTCGTTGTCGCTCAGGGCGGAGGGATCGAAGGCGACACCGCCCCGGAGCAGGTCCTCCTTGAAGACGGCTTCCCTCGGTACGTGCGGGAACCTCTCCATCAGATCCTCGACCAGCGCGGTACGGCTGCCCATCCCGTGTCTCCTTCCGACTCAGGCGTTCGACTCCTCACGGTATGCCCCCGCTCGTTCGTCGGCCGTGCCGGGTCCCCTCACGCCATGCGATTCGTCCACCTTCGGGAGGTTTCACCCCTCTCCTCAGCTGCCGCCGGCCCGTCGTGTCGACTCGCGCAGCACCACATGCGTGCCCAGGACCAGGTGCTGGCCGTCCGGCAGGTCGTCGCGGCGCAGGGCGAGACGGACGGCCGCGCGCCCCAGTTCCTCCTGGGGCACGTGGACCGTGGTGAGCGTCGGGTAGACGTCCCGGGCGACCGGGATGTCGTCGTACCCGGCCACCGCGATGTCGTCAGGGATACGGCGGCCGGATTCGCGCAGGGCCTGGATCACGCCCGCGGCGATCATGTCGGTGGCGGCAAAGACCGCCGTGAACTCCCTTCCGGAGGCGAGGAGTTCACGGGTCGCCTGGTAGCCGTAGGAGCGGGAGAAGGTGCCGTCGGCGATCAGGTCGAGGTCCGGGGTGAGGCCGAGGAGTTCATGGGCGCGGGTGAAACCGGCGATGCGCTGGGCGCTGGTGGAGAGGCCGGGGACGCGGCCGAGGTAGGCGATGCGCCGGTGGCCGCCGGAGAGCAGGTGGCTGGTGAGGGCGAAGGCGCCGCCCTCGTTGTCGTAGTCCACGACCGTGGCCGGGACGCCGGGGCCGAGCGGCGGCCGGCCGACCAGGACGAGCCGGGAGCCGGCCCGGTCCAGGGCGTGGGCGAAGTGGGTCATACGGTCGTGGTAGGCCTTGTCCGCCAGGGCACCGCCCACCACGATCACCGCGTCCGCCCGCTGCTCGCGCATGGTCTCCACCACGGCGAGGATGCGCCGCGGGTCGCCGTGCGTGGTGCAGAGCATGCACAGCCGGCCCTCCGCCGAGGCCTGCTCCTCGACCCCGCGGGCGATGTGCGCGTAGAAGGGGCCGGTGACGTCGTCGACGACGAAGGCGACCGTCTTGTTGGTGGCGCCGCCGAGCGCGCGGGCATGCGCGTTGACCACGTAGTCCAGCTCGCGCATCGCCTTCAGGACCTTGGCGCGGGTGGTGGCGGCCACCGGGTAGGTGCCGCCCAGCACCCGGGAGACGGTCGACGCGGAGACCCCGGCCCGTGCGGCCACGTCCCGTACGGTCGAGGCGTCCCCGTTCGGCGCCGGCTGTGTCCGCTTCGCCACCGCTCGGCTCCCCTTCGTCATGTGTTCAGGTCACCCTACGAGACGGCCGTCACGCGGCCCGTTCGAGGACCGAGTGGTCGACCGCGTACCGCAGGCCGTCGCCGGCCAGCAGCCGTTCGGCCTCCGCCACGACAGTGAGCCCGAGCCGCGCCAGCTCGTTGCCCTGCGAGCCGGCGAGGTGCGGGGTGACGAAGGCGTTGGGGAGGTCGAACAGCGGGGAGTCGGCGGGCAGCGGCTCGGGGTCGGTGACGTCGAGGATCGCGGTCAGGCGGCCGGTGCACAGCTCCTCGACCAGGGCGTCGTGGTCGACCAGCGAGCCGCGCGCGGTGTTGATCAGTACCGATCCGTCCGGCATCAGGGCGAGTTCGCGGGCGCCGAGCAGACGGCGGGTCTCGGGGGTCTGCGGGGCGTGCACGGTGACGATGTCCGAGGTGCGCAGCAACTCGTCAAGGGGCAGCAGGGGCACACCGAGCCGGCCGGCCTCTCCCTCGTCGACGTACGGGTCGGCGAGGCTCACCACCAGGTCGTGAGGGCGCAGGAGCTCGATGAGGCGGCGGCCGATGCGGGAGGCGCCGACGACGCCGACGCGGCGGTGGAAGTTGCCGATGCCGGGGACGATGCCGCCGTAGGGGTAGGTGCGCCGGGTGCGCAGCAGGTCACGGAAGGCGAAGACGTCCTTTCCGGCGAGGAGGATCATCGCGAGGGTGTACTCGGCGACGGGCAGCGCGTTGGCGGCGGCCGCCGAGGAGACGAGGATGCCGCGCTTCCAGACCTCGGGCGTGGTGAAGCCCTTGACCGAGCCGGCCGCGTGCAGCACCGCGCGCAGTGCGGGCACCGCGTCCAGGGCGGCCGCGTCCAGGGTCGGGCAGCCCCAGCCGGTGACGAGGACCTCGGCGCGGGCGAGTGTCTCCCGGGCCCGGGGATCGGTGAAGTCGTCCACCACCAGAGTGGGATCGATTTCTACGCACGCGCGCAGTCGTGCGAGCACCTCCGGCGGAAAGATGTGCGGCACGTTCTGGGCTGTCATGGCGAACACTGCCTGGGGACGCTCGGGCAAGGAAGTGACCTTCCGGCTCGGTGACGCGCGGATAGCAACCGGTCTCTACCGTAGGTCTCGGCGAATGAGAGGGTCAATGCACACGCACTCTCCGGCGGACGAGAGCGCGGAGCACGACAGGCACGGCACAACAGGCATGGCATGGCACGGCAGGCATGGCACGACAGGGATGGGACGACACGATGACGGATCCGGCGCAGACGGTCACCAACTGGGCCCGCAACATCACGTACACGGCCAAGGAGTTCCACCGCCCGGACTCGCTCGACGCGCTCCGGTCGCTGGTGGCGGGCGGTGCGCGGGTACGGGTGCTGGGCAGCGGCCACTCCTTCAACCGCATCGCCGACCCGGGTCCGCAGGGCCTGCTGGTCTCGGTCGCCGGGCTGCCACCGGTGATCGAGGTGGACACGGCGGCCCGCACGGTCCGGGTCGCGGGCGGGGTGCGGTACGCCGAACTGGCCCGCGCGGTCCATGCGTACGGTCTGGCGCTGCCCAACATGGCCTCGCTGCCGCACATCTCGGTGGCCGGTTCGGTGGCCACCGGAACGCATGGCTCGGGCGTCACCAACGGGTCGCTGGCGGCGCCCGTCCGGGAGGTGGAGCTGGTCCTCGCCGACGGTTCGACGGAGACGATCGCGCGTGGCGACGCCCGATTCGAGGGTGCCGTGACCTCGCTGGGCGCGCTCGGCGTCGTCACCGCGCTCACCCTCGACCTGGAACCGGCCTACGAGGTCGCGCAGACGGTGTACGTCGAACTGCCGCTGGCGGGGCTGGACTTCGCGGCCGTGTCCGGGGCCGGGTACAGCGTGAGCCTGTTCACCGACTGGCGGGAGCCGGGCTTCCGGCAGGTGTGGGTGAAGCGGCGCACCGACCGCCCCGCCGTGGACTTCGGCGGGGCCGCGCCCGCGACCGAGGCGATGCACCCGGTGCCGGGCATGCCGGCGCGCAACTGCACCGAGCAGTTCGGGGTGCCGGGGCCCTGGCACGAGCGGCTCCCGCACTTCCGGGCGGAGTTCACGCCGAGCAGCGGCGACGAACTCCAGTCGGAGTATCTGCTGCCGAGGTCGACGGCCGTCGAGGCCTTGCACGCGGTCGACGCCGTCCGGCAGGCGGTCTCCCCCGCTCTGCTGACCTGCGAGGTGCGGACCATCGCCGCCGATCCGCAGTGGCTCAGCCCCGCCCACGGCCGGGACTCCGTGGCCCTGCACTTCACCTGGGTCGACGACCTGGCGGCCGTGCTGCCCGCGGTGGGCCGGCTGGAGGAGGTGCTGGCGCCGTTCGAGCCGCGTCCGCACTGGGGCAAGGTGCACAGCGTCCCCGGCGAGGTGCTCCGCGGCCGCTACCCGCGGCTTGCCGACTTCCGTGCGCTGGCCCGGACCCTGGACCCCGAGGGGAAGTTCGCCAATCCCTTCGTCCAGGATGTACTGGGCGGATGACGAGCTCGCGTATCCCTTCGACAGGCTTAATAAAGCCCTTTTCCTAATCCCTTGTCGAAATCCCGCCGCAGCCCATAGCCTTGCGCCGTGTGAAGCACACATCACGTGACATCCGCACCGCGAACCGCTACGAGGTGCTGCGGCACATCATCGCCGAGTCTCCCACCTCCCGGCAGGAGCTGGCGTCCGTCACCGGGCTGAGTCTGGCCACGGTCGCCACGCTCGTCGGCGAACTGCTCGAACTGCGGATGATCACCGAGGTCGGCTTCGAGGACTCGGCGGGCGGCCGGCCCCGGGGGCTCGTGGCGGTCAACGCCTCGGGGGGCGCGCTGATCGGCGTGGACATCGCGGAGACGTACGTCCATGTCGAGCTGTTCGACCTGGCGCTGAACGTGCTGGCCCGCGCCGAGGAGGACCTGCGCCCCGGTGAACACCGGCCCGGACAGGTGGTGAGCCATGTCGCCGCCGCCGTCGGCTCGGTGGTGGCGCAGGCCGGGGTGGAGGGCGCGCGGGTGCTGGGCGTCGGGGTGAGCGCGCCCGGGCAGGTGGACCGGGACACGGGCATCGCCGAGTACGCGCCCAACTGGGACTGGCACGACGTGCCGTTGCTCGACCTGCTGTCCGAACACGTCGCCTACCCCCTCCACCTGGACAACCCGCTGCGGGCCTGCGCGGTGGCCGAGCAGTGGTTCGGGGCGGCGCGCGGGCGCGGGGACACGGTGGTGGTGAACCTCGGCACCGGGGTCGGCGCCGGGCTCGCCCTCGGCGGCGGACTGCACCGGGGCGTCAGCAACAGCGCCGGGGAGTGGGGGCACACCACGCTCGTCCTGGACGGGCGGCCGTGCCACTGCGGCAACCACGGCTGTGTCGAGACCTACGTCGGCGCGCCCGGCATCATGCTCAACCTGCGCGAACTCAGCCCGGACAGCCCGCTGCTGCGCCCCGAGGACCAGACAGCCACGATCGAGGCGCTGGCCCGCGGGGTGGCGGACGGTGACCCGGTGGCGGTCCAGGTGGTGCGGGACACGGCCCGGTACATCGGCGCCGGGGTCGCCAACCTGGTCAACCTGCTCAACCCCGAACTGGTGGTGCTCAGCAGCTGGGTCGCCCGCAGGCTCGGCGAACCGCTGCTCGCCGAGGTCCGCGAGGCCGTCCGTCGGCATGCGCTCGGGCGGCCGTTCGCCGCCACCGAGATCATGCTCTCCCCCATCCCCACCGACCCGGTCTGCCTCGGCGCGGCCACCTTCGCGCTGGAGGGCGCGCTGCGGTCCGTGGGGCAGCGCAACGGGGTGCGCCCGGCCCGTACCGCGTCCGCCTCCCGGTGATCGATTAGTCCAACTCTCGGGTCCTTTAATCCATTGCCGGGCCCCTCGGCGCTCTGCGACCGTCGTTGCGTATCCGCGGCCGGTCGGCCTCCCAAACCGGCCGGCCGTACGTCGTGTACGGAACGAGGGAGTCCCCCAGCGTGGCCGGAAGCATCGAGGTCCGCGGTCTGTCCCGCACCTTCCACACCACCGTCCGGCGCCCGGGTTTCTCCGGCGCCCTGCGATCACTGGTCAACCCCGAACGCGTAGAGAAGCACGCGGTCTCCGACATCACCTTCGCCGTCGCCCCCGGCGAACTCCTCGCCCTGCTCGGCCCGAACGGCGCGGGCAAGTCGACCACGATCAAGATGCTCACCGGCATCCTCACCCCGAGCTCCGGCCACGCCCGGGTCGCCGGCGTGGTGCCGTACCAGGAGCGGCAGCGCAACGCCCGTAACATCGGGGCGGTGTTCGGGCAGCGCACCCAGCTGTGGTGGGACCTGCCGGTGCGGGAGTCGTTCGCCATCCTGCGGGACATCTACGAGGTGCCGAGGGCCGAACACGCGGGACGGCTGCGGGAGTTCGACCAACTCCTCGACCTGTCCGCCTTCTGGGACACCCGGGTCCGGCATCTCTCGCTCGGCCAGCGGGTCCGCTGCGACCTGGCGGCCGCCCTGCTGCACGATCCGCCGGTGGTGTTCCTGGACGAGCCGACGATCGGCATGGACGTGGTGGTGAAGGAGCAGGTCCGCGAGTTCCTGCGGTACCAGGTGGCCGAGCGCGGCCGTACCGTGCTGCTGACCACGCACGACATGACCGAGGTCGAGCGGCTCGCCGAGCGGGTGGTGCTGGTCAACCACGGGCGGCTGGTGCTCGACGGCACCCTGGACGAGATCCGCCGTACCTTCGGCTCGACCTGGCAGGTGCGGGCCACCCTCGCCGACCCGCACACCCCGGTCGGCCCGCTGCCGGGCATCACGCTGGTGAGCCGGGACGGCCCCCAGGTGGTGTTCGGCCCGGACGGCCCGGCCGCACCCACGGTCCACAAGGCGCTGAAGCTGGTCATCGAGCGGTACGAGGTGACGGGCGTGGCGGTGGACGAGGCCGACCTGGAGGACGTCATGCGGGCGGCCTACGTGCAGGCCGAGGCGGTCTGAGATGGCCCTGTCCTACGGCTGGCGGGCCGCCCGGGTCACCCCGCTCGGCGAGCTGTACACCCCGCCCCGGATCACCGGAGTCCTACTGCGGCTGACCGTGCAGGTGGTGCTGGTGGCCTCGCTGTGGCGCGGCCTGTACGCCCAGTCCGGTACCACCGCGGGTCTGGACCGCGGCCAGGCGGTGACGTACGCCGTGATGGCCGTACTGGCCTCCCGGCTGCGGGAGCTGGACCAGTACGCGGGCCGGGACACGGTCATGCAGCATGTGCACTTCGGCACCATCGTCTACTGGTACCTGCGCCCGATGCCACCCCAGCGCTACCACGCCCTGCGCGCGATCGGCGAGCAACTGTACGGCCTGACCTGGGCGTTGGCCGGGTACGCGGTCTGTCTGGCGGTCGGGGTCGTGCAGCCGCCGGGTTCGGCGGCGGTGGCGGGCGTGTTCGTCCTCAGCCTCGCGCTGGGCCAGTTGGTCCTCTACTACGTCATGCTCCTCATCGACCAGCTGTGTTTCTGGACGCTGCGGAACACGGCCGCGATGCTGATCCTGGTCTTCGCGCAGAACCTGCTGTCCGGGGTGTACGCGCCGCTGTGGTACTTCCCGCACTGGTTCATCACGCTGAGTTCCTTCCTGCCCTTCCAGGCGACCCTGAGCGTGCCGCTGTCGCTGTACGTGGGCCGCGTCCCGCTGTCGGACGCCCCCTTCCAGCTCGGCGTCCAGGCCGCGTGGGTCGTGGCCCTCTACCTGTTCACCCGGTTCGTGTGGCGGCGGGCCGCCCGCCGCGTGATCTCGCAAGGAGGCTGAGACCGATGAACGCCGTACGGATCATGTGGCGCATCACGCGCCTCAACTTCCGCGCCCAGCTGGAGTACCGCACCGAGTTCCTGATGATGATCGCGATCGGCGCGGTCTGGCAGGTGTCGGTGATCGTGTTCGCGACGGTGCTGCTCACCCGGTTCGCCGGGATGGGCGGCTGGGACAGCAGCGACGTCCTGCTGATCCCGGCGACCCGCATGCTGGCGCACGGCCTGTTCGTGCTCCTCCTGGGCCGGGTGCACGGCCTGGGCCGGAGCATCCAGGAGGGCAAGATCGACGCCTATCTGCTGCGCCCACTGCCCGTCTACCGCCAGGTACAGCTGGAGTTCTTCCCCACCAACGCGATCGGCGACCTGACGGTGGCGGCCGGTCTGATGGCGGGCGCGCTCGGCCGCAGCGAGCTGGACTGGACGGCGGGCCGCATCGGCTACCTGGTCGCGGCGGTCCTGGGCGGGATGCTCCTGGAGGCGGCCCTCTTCACGGTGGTGGCCTGCGCCTCGCTGCGCTACCCGGCCGCCGACTACTGGGGGCGCTGGCTGGAGGAACTCCTCGGCACCTTCGGCAGCTACCCCCTGAACGTCCTCCCCCGCGCGGTCGGCGGCCTCCTCACCTACGGCCTGCCCCTCGCCTTCGTCGCGTACTTCCCGGCGGCGGTCCTCACCGGCCACGGCCACTCGACCGGCGCCCCCTACTGGCTGGCGGCCGGATCCCCGCTCCTCGGCCTGCTCGCCTACCTGGCGTCGCGCTGGCTGTGGCGGTGGGCACTGGGCCACTACACGGGGGTGAACGGCTGACCGGCCGGCGGGGCCGTCAGCCGAGCAGCACCTCCTTGACCCGCTCCGCGAAGGCGGCCGGGTGCGCCACGGTGCCCAGGTGCCCGCCGGGGAACTCGGCGAAGTCGCCGCCGGTGTACTGGGCGACGAACTCCGCCGTGCGGTGGAGGAGTTGTTCGCGGGAGTCGGTTCCGGCGGCCACCGTCAGGCGGGGCAGGCCGGTCGCCGGCCGGTAGGCGGTGAACGGGCGCAGGACGTGGTCGAGGAAGACCCCGAAGGGCGTCGGTTCGCCGGCGGGCGGGCGCCCGCCCTCCAACTGCCCGATCAGCTCGGCCCGCAGCCGCTCCCCGTCGGGCAGCAGGGTGACGCACGGCGGCTCGTGGGCGATCACGCCCCGCAGCCGCCCGGGACGGCGGGCCAGCAGGTCGAGGGCGGTGATGCCGCCGGAGCTGGTCCCGAGGACGTACGCCGCCCCGTCCTCGCCCGCCACCTTCGCCAGCACGCGGTGGGCGCCCTCGCTCCAGTCCGCCACCCGCTGATCGGCGACCGGTGCGCCGAGGCGGCCGTGGGCGAGGCCGAGCGGGTCGTACGTCACGACGGTGAAGTGCGGTGCCAGGTGGCCGATCAGCGGGTCCAGGCCCATGGGGTGGCCGGCGCCGCCGGGGAGGAGGAGCAGGACGGGTCCGGTGCCGGAGACGTCGTAGTGGAGTTCAGGCATGGTGGTCGGTCTCCTCGCGGGGCCAGTTCTCAAGGGCGATGTGCAGGGCCTCGATCGCCCGGCCCCAGGAGGCGCGGACGTCCCGCGCGGCGTTGAAGCCGCCGCCCGCCTCCAGGACACAGAAGCCGTGGAAGGTGGCGCGCAACAGGCGTACGGCGTCCGTGAGATCGGGTTCGGCGAGGCCGTAGCCGCGCAGCATGCCGTAGGTGATCTCGACGGTGCGGCGCATGCCGGGGTCGTCCGGGTCGACGAGGGCGGGGTCGATCCGGATCTGGGTGGCCGCGTAGCGGCCGGGGTGGGCGAGGGTGTAGGCGCGGTAGGCGTCGGCGTAGGCGGCGAGCGCGTCCTTGCCGGAGCGTCCGGCCACGGCGGTGGCGATGCGGTCGATCAGCTCGCCGCCCGCGAGCCGTGCGATCCGGTGCCGCAGGTCCTGAAGGCTCCTGACGTGCGAGTAGAGACTCGCGTCCTTCACTCCGAACCGGCGGGCCAGCGCGGACAGTGTGACCTGCTCGAAGCCGGCCTCGTCCGCGAGTTCGGCCGCCGCCGCGACCAGCCGGTCGACGGTGATTCCGGCACGGACCATGCGTCCTCCCTAGGGTTCACAGCCTGAATCCTAGAGGTCCTAGGTTTCGAGGTCCAGGCGATTATCAACGGGACGCGGTCGGCGTAGGGTTGCCGTGACGCGGAAGGGGCAGCCGTGACACGCGAGGCGCGACGGGCGGAGCGGGCGGCGCGCGCCAAGGAGGCGGCGGCCGGTCAACCGCTCTGGAAACAGAGGGACTTCGGCTTCTTCTGGCTCGCTCAGACGCTGTCCGTGCTCGGCGACTCCTTCAGTCTCGTCGCGCTGCCCCTGCTGGTCCTCCAGGCGACCGGCTCGGTGGCCCGGATGGGCCTGCTCACCGCCGTCGGCGGGGTCGCGATGGTGCTGGCGGCGGTCTTCGCCGGGGTGGTCGTGGACCGGGTCGACCGGCGGAAGCTGCTCATCGCCTGCGACCTGGTCCGTATGGTCCTCTACGGCCTGGTCCCGGTCGTCTGGCTCGCCGGGCCGCATCTCTGGCTGCTGTACGTGGTCCTGCCACTGTGCGAGGCCGTCGGCATGCTCTTCGCCGTCGGGTACGTCACCGTCGTACGGGGACTTGTCGACGTCACCCGGCTCACCGAGGCCAACGGGAGGGTCAACGCCACCGCGGCGGCGGCCGGTGTCCTCGGTCCCCTGGGCGCGGGTCTGATGGCCGCCTGGACGGGGCCGGCCGACGCGGTGGCCGTGGACGCGGCGAGCTATGCCGTGTCGGCCGCCCTGCTGTTGCTGGTCCGGGTCCGGGAGCGCGCCGGGGACGACCAGCCGGCCGGGAAGCGGGGCGTGTGGCGCGACCTGCGGACCGGGGTCGGGTACCTGGTCCGGCACCCCGTCCTGCGGTCGGTCACCGGACTGCTCGCCGTCTTCAGCTTCCTCAGCCTCGGCATCAACGACCTGGTCATCTACCACCTCAAGCACGACCTCGGCCACGACGACGGCACGGTCGGCACGGTGCTGGCGGTCGGCGCGGTCGGCACCATCACCGGGGCACTGCTGGTCGCCCGGCTCCGGCGGCGGCTGGGCTTCGGACCGACCTGGATCGCGTCGATGACGGTGTGCGGACTGGCCTTCGCCGGGCTCGGCCGGATGCACACCGTACCTGTCGTGGCCGTCCTGTGCGCGGTCTACCTGGCCTGCGTGGGGGTGGCGGGCACCTGTTCCATGTCCCTGCGTCAGGAGATCACCCCGGAGCCACTGCTGGGCCGGGTCACCTCCGCGCACTGGACCCTCCAGTACGCGCTGGCCCCGGCCGGTGCCGCCGTCCTCACCTGGGCGGCCGAGCGGTACGGCACCGCCGCCGTGGCCGCCGTCGCCGGTGCCTGCTGCACACTGACCGGCCTCGCCGCCCTCGGCACCCCGATCAGAAGGGCGGCGCCACTGCCCGCGGCGGCCGCGCCGGAACACGGCAACCTTCCCCGCGCCGGCGACGACCGGGAGGCATGACTTCCGCACCACGCACCACACGTCACCGCCGCGTCCACGCCTTCCGCAGGCCCGCGATCGGGGCCCTCGCGGCCGCCGGTCTGCTGGCCGGCGCCTGGTACGCCACCGCCGGCGCGGCGACGACCCCCGACCTCCGGGTCACGTCCACGGCGGTGAGCCTCAGCGCCAAGTACCCCTATCTGTCCGCCGGTTACAACAACACCCGGGAGTGGAACCGGACCGCCACCGCGGTCGCCCCCAACGGCACGATCCGGGTCGCCTGGCCCGCCGCCGACGGCGTCCATGTCACCCCGCTCACGACGGCCGGCAAGCGGTCCGGGGCCGACACGGTCGTCAAGGGCGCCCAGGAGGTCGGCGGCCTGGTCGCCCACGACGACGGCTTCGCGCTGCTCACCCGGGTCTCCGACACCAACAAGTGGAAGGACACGGCGGCCGCGATCGTCCGCTACGCGGGCGGCAGGAAGACCTGGTCCGCCAAGCTGACCGGCACCGCCACCCACGACACCTCCCCCACCCTCGACGGCCGGCTCGCCTGGAACGGCTCCAAGTACGGCGCCTACTTCGTGGTGCACGGCGCGGGCGGCTTCGCCGACGGGCACTACGGCGACAAGCTGTCGTACGTCAGCGCCAAGGGCGCGAAGCTCGGCGGCGGTTGGAGCTGGGGCTGCAGCCACAACGAGGGCATAGCGCTGCACGCCGAGACCTCCGGCGCCTTCACCTCCCTCTGCTTCGACGACTGGCGGTCGGGGCTGTTCGTCTCCACCGGCATCGGCGCCCCGGACGCAGCTCCGGTGGTCCAGCGCGAGCAGTGCTGGGCGGGCTACTGCGGCGGTACCTTCCCGAGCCGCACCGGCGACCTGGTGAAGTCGCCGACCGGCAGGTACGCGACGGCGTTCGCCTCCCGGGGCGCCGCCTCCGCGAAGAAGAACCCGGACGACTCCAGCGGCCGCGGCTGGACGGTCACCCCGAAGACCGCCACCCACCAGGTCGCCATCGCGTTCCTGAAAAACCGCAACTCTGGTCCCGGCAAGGCCGTGTACCTCACCAGCGCCAAGACCGTCGAGAACGTCAATGTCCACCTCGCCCCCTACGGCAAGGACAAGCTCCTGCTCTCCTGGGAGTCCCTGAAGAACGCCAGGTGCTCGGCGGGCACCTGCACGGGCACCTTCACCGGCACACACCTGCGGCTGGTCGACTGGAGCGGCAGGTTCGTCAGCGCCGACAAGGTGGTGAGCGCGCGGATCACCGGTGACATCGCGGTCCTCAAGGACTCCGCCCTCACCTGGGCCTACGCGCCGGTCACCCCGGCCTACGGCACTCCGCTCACCGGGGCGTCCCCGACCACGACGACGCTGCGGATCGCCGGTCTCACGCCGTGACGGGTGCCGCCCCACCGAGCGCCTCGACCATCCGGCGCATGACCTCGACGGGCAGCGCCGGATTGCGGGCGGCCGCCTCGGCGCCGCCGCCCCGCAGCAGCTGTGTCAGGAGCCCTACCGGCAGGCGGGGATGGAGGGCGGCCGCGTGCCGTACGTGCTCGTGGGGGTCGGCCAGCAGCCGGGCGGCGGCGACCGGGGACAGCCGGGGGTCGGTCGCGGCACGGTAGCGCACCTCGTCGCTGGGGTCGCGGCTGAGCCGTTCCACCAGGTCGGGCGTGGACTCGGGGTCGTCCAGGGCCAGTCGGCGCATCCGCGGGCTCGGGTCGTCCGCGTAGCGCAGCAGGCCCTGGCGCGGGAAGTTCGGGTGGCCGCGCGGGCGGTCGGGGCTGGTCAGGCTGCCGGTCCACCACCGCCACACCCGCAGCAGCATCTCGGCGGGCGCGTCGTCGCAGGATTCCGCGAGGAAGAGCTGGATGACCCGGTCCTCGTCGTCGGCGAGACGGGCGACCGCGTCCGGCGGCAGATGCCGGGCGCGGGCGACGCTTCTGCGGACGAGGGGGTGGGCGGAGGCGGCCAGGCGGCGCATGGCCTCGGGGTCGTCGTGGAGCTCCATGACCCAGTCGAGCGGGAAGTAGTGGCCGTTCGGATCGAAGTCGACGGGGATGTCGGCGCGTTGTTCCTCGGTGAGGTCGGCCCGGATGGACACGGACCAACGGACGCGGGCGTCGGGATCCCCTGCGAGCAGGGCGACCAGGTCGGGGTCCAGCCGGGGGTTGTGGGCGAGGGAGCGACGCTCGTCCGAGTCGCCGTCGCGGGCCAGGTGCTCGGCGAGTTCGCGCTCCAGCAGGCAGCTCTCCAGCGCCTCGCGCTTGACGTCCCCGGACGCGTACACCGACCGGGGCATCGGGTGGTCCCGGTGGTGCAGCGGCAGCGTCCGCTCGCGCACCGCGCCGGACGGGTCGGCCAGGAGCGCCGCCCGTGCCGTGGCGTCGAGGTGCGGCCAGGCGGTCACGCAGGCCACCGCCCGTACCCCGCCGTCGGGGTCGGTGGTGGCCAGGGCGACCGCCAGGTCGGCGGGCAGGCCCTTGAGACGTGCGGCCTCGCAGCGCACGCGTGCGGACGGATCGGCGGCCAGCTCGCGGCAGGTGTCCTCGGGCAGTTCGGCCCGCCGCTCGGCGGCCACCATGGCGAGGAGCCACCGGTGCCGTTCCTCCCGCTCGGCCGCGATCAGGCGCGCCCACTGCCCGGGCGTGATGTTCGGCTGATGCTCGGCCGCGCTCATCCGGACCTTCCAGTCCGGGTCGGCCAGCAACGCGTCCACGACATCCGCCGGCATGGCGCTGTACATGGCGAAGAAGGTCTTCTTCAGCAGCAGCGGCCGTAGGTCCTTCGGGGTGGCCGGGTTGAGCCAGAGACCGCTCGCCCAGGAGTCCAGCAACTTCGGCGGGGGCCCGGGCCCCCGGAACAGCGCCTCCCAGGCGGCCGCCCGGTCCTCCTCGGTCTCCGCGGCAGCGGCCTGCGCGATCGCCTCCTGCCGCTCCCTGATCCGGTCGACGGCGACGAGCCGGACCGTGTACTCCTCCGTCGTGGCTCCGACCAGGGCGTCCCCGTCCAGGGAGAGCGTCACGAACTCCGGCTGTCCGGGCCGCTCACCGAAGACTCCCGCGAGGTCCCAGGCGTCGGTGAGCCGAACCCGTACCCAGCGCCTGCTCGGATTGCCGGAGAAGTTGACGAGGAACACCCCGTCCCCGTCGAACAGACCCGCCCCGGACGCCAACCGACGCCACTGCGCGTTGAGTTCCGCGACCGAATCGGGCCGGTCGAGCGCGACCTCCACGGTCGGCTCCGCCTCCCACGCGATCACGTACCGCCACGCCACCGACGGCGGCACCACCTCCTCGACACACGGGTCCGCCACCAGCTCCAGCCCGGCCCGCCCCAGCAGTTCGGTCAGTTCGTCCTTCCACCCCATGATCCGCATCATGCCCGACGCGGCTCAGCCCGGCACGATGTGCTCCACATCCACTCCGTCGCCCTGCCAGCGGACCCGCAGACCGGGTCCCCCGCTCCACAGCACGGTCAACTCCTTCGCCCCTTCGGCGCGTACCGTCACTGTCTCCCCCAGCGGCACGGCATCCGCCGCCCCGGTGAGCCGGCTCAGCGCCACGAACAGGGTCGGGTCCTCCCCTGTGACCCCGGTCAGCTCGGCGTCGAGGCCCACGACGGGCAGCAGTTCGGACCGGAGCCCCTCCGGTGCGGCCCAGCCGGTGACCCGTACCGGCGTCCCCGGTTCCGCCCCTGTCACCTGGAAGGCCCGCACCTCCACGGCCCCGCGCACCAGCACGGCACTCGTCACGCGGGCCCCCGAGGCGGCCGTGTGCCGGGAGGCCGCCCAGCCCTGCCCGACGCCCAGCGGCACGATGTCCGTCCGGCTCGGATCGCCGCCGACGAGCACGCTGTTGTCGTACGACGCCGACGGCTCGGTCACGGTCGAGTAGCCGAGCCGGGTGTAGTAGGGGTCGTAGCGGACGTCCTCGCTGCCGTGGTTGTGGAGGCGGACGACGCCGTCCGAACGCGTGGACTGGAGCAGCCAGTTGGCGGGCGCGATCGGCGTGACCGCGTCGGCGCGCTCGGCCGGGCCCGGTTCCTCCGGCACCGTCCACACCGCGTGGTCCGGCGGGAGCAGCAGGCCGAGGAAGCCCTTGCTCGCCCAGTACGGGGACGCCGGCCCCGAATAGCCTTGCAACACCGCCACGTTGGGCCCGTGCCAGCCGAGGGTCAGGAGTCCGTGGGCGTCCACCGCGCCCCGGTCCAGGAAGTACTTCAGCGCTCCGGAGGCCAGCCGCCGGGTCTCCCCGGGAGACAGGGGCGTGCGTCCGGTGAGCGCGCCCAGCCAGAGCGGGGCCGTGGTCGCGAAGCGGTAGGTCAGCGAGCGGCCCTGGTGCATCGGGGCGCCGTCGCCGCCGAACAGCCGGGCGTAGTCGGCGAGATGGCGTTCCAGACGGCCGCCGTACAGGTCGAGCAGCTGCTCGTCGCGGGCCAGCCAGGCGTGCAGCACCGGGTAGAGGTGCATCGCCCAGCCGTTGTAGTAGTCGAACTTGCGGCCGTCGCCGTCGGTGTACCAGCCGTCGCCGAGGTACCACTCCTCGATGCGGGCCAGGCCGTGGTCGACCGCCTTGTGCGCGGCCTCCGGCTCGTGGCCGACCTCGGCGAGGAAGCCGCCGACCGTCACCGGGAACAACTCCCAGTTGCAGGGCCAGGGTTCGGCGGTGAGCGCGTCGGCGAGCCAGGCCGCGGCGCGCTGCCGCACCCGGTCGTCGAGGCGGTCCCACAGCAGGGGGCGGGTCAGGCGCAGGGCGAGGGCGACGGAGGCCGCCTCGACGAGCGGCTGGCTGCGGTCCTCGACACGCGGCCACCCGCCCGACACACCGGCCGCGAGCCCGTCGGCGTACCGCTGGAGCACGGTCTCGTCCCGGCGGAAGGCCGCGAGGAGCAGGGTGCGGGCGTAGCCCTCCAGGCCGTCGGAGAGGTGCCCCGACCAGCTCTGGTGGTCGCCGGGGAGGTGGTAGAGGGCACGGTCCGGAGTGGCGTACGGCTCCACGGCGGCGAGCAGGGCGTCGGCCGCGGCCTCCCAGTGGGCGCGGGTGTAGCCGGTGCGCGGGCTGGGGCCACGGTCCTCGGCGGGCAGCTGCATCAGTGCTCTTTCTCGCTCGTACCGGACCTCGTACCGGACCTCGTACCGGACCTCGTACCGGACCCCGTGCCCGACCGCGTGCCGGATTTCATACCGAACCTCGTGCCGTTCGAACCTGGGGCGCCCCGGTTCCGGTCGGGACGCCCCAGGGGCTCATCCCGCCCGCACGGTGCCCCGGGGCACCAGGTGCCGGGCGAGCAGTTCGTCACGCACCAGACCCGCGTAGACGGTGGCTCCGTACGCGGAGGTGTGCGTGTTGTCCTTCTCCTCGTTGTACAGGTACAGCGCCTTGGAGCCCTCCACGCCGAGGGACTCCACCAGCGCCTTGGTCTTCGCCGTGAGGTCGATCAGCGGAACGTCCTCGGCGGCGGCGACCGAGCGGATCACCTCAGGATGATTGACGCCGAGCCCGTTGACCAGAAGCGCGATGTCGTTGTTCAGCGTGCCGTCGGAATTGAACCAGCGGCGCACGATCGGTGTCACCAGCACCGGCCGCCCACCCCGCTCCCGGACGCCCGCCACCAGCGTCTCCAGATTCGCGCGGTAGGTCGCCTCGTCCGTCGTCTTGTCGTTGTGCGCCAGCTGGATCAGGACCAGGTCGCCCCGGCCGATCAACGGCTGGACGGTACCCCAGAGTCGAGGGTTCTGGAGATAGGTCACCGTGCTTTCGCCGGAGTCCGCGTAGTTGGCGACGGAGACCCCCGTGCGCAGGAACTGCGGGAGCTGCTGGCCCCAGCCCGAGTACGGGGCGGCGGGCTGGTCGCAGACGGTGGAGTCGCCGACCAGGAAGAGCCGCCGGGCGTGCCGGGCCGGGGTCACCCGGATGCCGGCGAGCGCGGGCGCCGAGCCGCCGATCGCCAGGTCGAGGCCGGGCGTTCCGTCGGGTCCGGTCGGCTCGCCCTCGGGCGTCCGGACGTTCACGGTGAAGCTGCGGGTGACGTGCCGCCCCGCCGGCGCGGCCGTCTCGGGGAGCAGCGAGCGCCGGGTCTCCCCGCTGATGCTCGTGCTGGACGTGGCCGCGCCGCCGAGCCGGACCGTCACGTCGTAGTCGCCCGGCGGGACGTCGAAGTGGCAGGCGTCGGCGGTGCAGTTCGCGAGGGAGACCGGCAGGTGCCGGTCGTGCGCCTGGGCGGGAGTGCCCGTCAGGCAGGTGGCTGCGCTCAGGACGACCGCCGCGGCCACGGCGGTACGGACACCGTTGAAACGTCTCACTCGGGACTCCTCCGTCACGGCGACAAGGCCTGGCGGGGACCGTACCGCCACTCGCAAGCGCTTTCTAGCCCTTGGACTGATTTCACGAGAATGCCAACCCCGGGACAGTGAAAGCCCTTTCGCGAAATCGATTCAACTGCCACTCTCACAGTCACCCGCACCCCCGCCCCTCCGAAGGAGGCACCCCCATGTCCGGAGTCAACGGGAGACCCCTCGGACGCCGTACCTTCGTCCTCGGCAGCGCGGCCGCCGCCGGCACCGCCGCCCTCGCCGGCCCGCTCGCCACCACTGCCTCGGCCGCGGGCTTCGGCTGGTCGGACGACGGCTCCCACTACGTCGTCGACACCGGCGCCAACCTGGTCTTCAAGGTCAGCAAGACCAACGGCGACCTCACCTCGCTGGTCTACAAGGGCACCGAGTACCAGGGCTACGGCGGCAAGAACTCGCATGTCGAGTCGGGCCTCGGCACCTCCACGGTGACCATCGCCCAGTCCGGCACCACGATCCTGATCTCGGTGACGTACGGCACGCTGAAGCACTACTACGCGGCCCGCAGCGGCGAGAACAACGTCTACCTGTGGACCGACAAGGCCGACTCCTCCGTCACCGCGACCCGTTACATCGTGCGCGTCAAGGCCGGCCTGTTCCTCAACGACGAGCCGGATTCCTACACTTACGCGCCCACCGTCATCGAGTCCGCGGACGTCTTCGAGAAGTCCGACGGCCAGACCCGCGCGAAGCACTACTCGAAGCTGCGGGTGATGGACTACAGCTACATCGGCTGGACCACCGGCAGCGTCGGCCTGTGGGTCGTGCGCAGCAACCACGAGAAGGCCTCCGGCGGCCCGTTCTACCGCTCGCTGCTGCGCCACCAGAGCGCGGACGGCGGCGGGCTGTACGAGATCCTGTACTACGGCGAGAACCAGACCGAGTCCGAGCGCTACGGCCTTCAGGGCCCGTACGTCATCGCCCTCACGGACGGCGGCGCGCCCTCCTCCGCCCTCTACCCGGGCACCCTCACCACCTCCTGGGCGGACTCGCTCGGCATCTCCGGATACGTCGCGGCGAGCGGCCGGGGCAAGGTCGCGGGTGTCGGGATCAGCGGCCGGGACACGGCGTACGCGTACACGGTGGGTCTCGCCAACTCCGCGGCCCAGTACTGGGGTGCGGCCCGCGCGTCGGACGGCTACTTCACCATCGGGAGCGTGCTTCCGGGGACGTACACGCTGACCGTCTTCAAGGGCGAACTGGCGGTGTACACCACGTCGGTGACGGTGACCGCGGGTGGCACGACCACTCTCAACACCCTTGCGATCCCGTCCTCGAACGACCCGAGCAACGCGAGCGCGATCTGGCGGATCAACAACTGGGACGGCACGCCGGGCGGGTTCAAGAACGCCGACCTGATGACGTACGCGCATCCGTCGGACGTGCGGGCCGCGTCCTGGACCGGGAACGTGGTCATCGGCAGCGGCACGGAGACCTCGGCCTTCCCCTGCTATCTGTGGAAGGACGTCAACAGCGGGATCATCGTGTACTTCAGGCTGACGGCCGCCCAGGCCGCCGCCGCGCACACCCTCAGGATCGGCGTGACGACGGCCTACGCGAACGGCAGGCCGCAGGTCGTCGTCAACGACACCTGGACCTCCGCCGTCCCCTCGCCGCCCAGCCAGCCGAGCACCCGGTCACTGACCGTGGGCTCCTACCGGGGCAACAACTACACCTTCACCTACAGCGTCCCGGCGTCCGCCTGGCTGACGGACACCAGCGCGTACAACACGCTGAAGATCTATGTGGCGAGCGGCTCGGGAACGACGTCCTTCCTCAGCGCCGGCACCTCGATCGACGCGATCGACCTGCTGGCCTGACCTGATCGGAGCTCAGGTTCCGCGGGTCCACTGCTGGTTCGTGCCGCCGTTGCACGTGTACGCGATGACGGCGGCCGAGTTGGCGGTGGACGCGCCGTTCACGTCCAGGCACTCGCCGCTGGTCCGGGCCTTGATGTTGACGTAGGAGCCGGAGGTGACGACCGACCACTGCTGGGTGGTGGCGCCGGTGCAGTCCTCCTGGGTGACGTCGGTGGAGTTCTCCTGGAGGCAGAGCGAACTGCCCCGGCCCATCAGCTCGTAGTAGCCGGTGCCCAGGTCCTTGAACCACCACTTCTGGTTGGTGCCGCTGTTGCAGGTGTACTGGCTGATCGCGATCCCCTCCCAGAGGGACTGGCTCGGGACGTCGGCGCACTTGGCGCTGTGCCGGGCGATCAGCGTGTTGTAGGTGGCGCCGGTGCCGGAGACCGTCCCGGCGGTCGTGTCGACGGACACCTCCGGGTACCAGGACATCGACATCGTGGTGGTGGTCGGGAAGGTCAGCGGCAGCCAGACGTAACGGGAGTCGTCGACCGTGCCGCCGAAGGAGTTGCCCCAGCGGTCGCCCAGGTAGAGGTACGAGGTGCCGGACGTGCCGGTGACCGGAAGGACGTACGCGGTCTGGGAGTTGTAGGCGGTGGAGTCACCGACGTTGGTGAACACCGTCCAGGGGCCGGAGAGCGAGGTCGCGGTGGCGTACTGCTGCTGGTTGGCGCTCCAGCCGGTGGCGCCTGACGTCAGCATGAAGTACACGCCGTTGCGCTTGAAGAGGGCGGGCGCCTCGCGGTGGCCGCCCGCCCAGGGGTTGGCGACCAGGCTCGCGATGGCGGTGTAGTCGGCGGTGAGCTTGTAGATGTGCAGGTCGTAGTTCTCGTTGGCGGCCGAGACCATGTAGGCGGTGCCGTCGGTGTCGACGAACGTCGTGATGTCCCGGGACATGTACTGGCCGAGCGGCTGGAAGCTGCCCTGGTAGCTGTAGTTCCCGTCGACGGTGTCGGAGACGGCGACGGCGGCCTTGGCCTCGCTGTAGTCGACGCCGTTCTCCTTGTGCATCCACATCACGAACTTGCCGGTGGAGGCGTTGTAGATGACCTTCGGGCGCTCGATGTAGGCGGTGCCGAGCTCGGCGGCGGAGGACTGGGTGAGGACGTGGTTGCGGAACTCCCAGGTCTTCAGGTCGGTGGAGCGGTAGGCGTCCACGTACTTGAAGGTGTTGTCGGAGTTGCGGTCCTCGCCGAACCAGTAGTAGTACGAGCCGACCTTGATGACCCCGCCGCCGTGGGCGTGGACGATGTTCCCCGAGGTGTCGGTGAACTGTGTGCCGTTGGTGACGGTCTGTGCGGCGGCCGCGGCCGGGCCCGCGGTGGCCAGGGCGCCGATCACCACCAGGCAGAGGGACAGCAGGATCGCGTACGCACGTCTCATCTCACACACGCTCCTTCGGGTTCGAGATCACGAACGGCGGTTGCCATCACGAACGTTGTGATCGCCGAAAAGGTAAGGGTGTGTTACGGACAGGTCAACGGGTCTGACGAGACAAGGGGGAAAGCGATTTCCAACCGATCGTCGCCCATCCGCGTTTTTCTGTTATCCGGCGCCTTCCACCGCGTCTCCGATGACGTGCGCAGCCACCTCCACACCACCGCAGCGGCCGCCGGCGCCCTCGCCGCCCTCCTGGCCTCCGCTCCCCCGGCGTCCGCCGCCGGCCCCCGGGACGTCACCGCCGACGTACTCGCCGACCGGGACGTGACACTGACCGGCGACACGGTCGTCACCGTGCCGGCCGGGACGACGACGTACGACGGCGTCCTGCACGGCGAGGGCACGCTCACCGTGCGCGGCGGCGGCACGCTGGTCCTCACCAAGGACAGCGACTTCACCCTGCCGAAGTCCCGGCAACGGCAGGTCGTCCGCACCCAGGGCGGCAACCACCCGTACACGACGGTCACCAACCCCGACCCGCCCGCGATCACGGTCGAGCGCGGCACGACCCTCCAGTACGGCACGGGCGGCGGCACCGGCCTGGTCGGCCACTTCCCGTACAACACGCCCGGCTACCAGCTGAACCAGCTGAACATCCGGGTCGACGGCACCCTGCGCCTGTCCCTCACCCGCACGTTCAACATCGGCACCATCAGCGGCTCCGGCCTGGTGACCCAGCCCCGCAACATGTGGGGCACGCTGGACCTGGCCGGCACCCACCCCTTCTCCGGGGTCATCGACAACGGCACCGGCATGGCCGTCGGCCGCCCCGAATACCCGGTCGCGCTGCCCCACGCCCGCGCGATCCTCAACCAGGGCTCCTGGATCATCGACACGCCGCTGTACCAGACGATCACCCTGGGGCAGGACTTCTACCAGCGGGAGTACGGCAGTGACGTCAACGTGCACTCGCGACCGGGCAGCAAGGTGGTGCTCACCGGCCAGTACAGCTACAGCGACCGGGGCGGCGACACCAACCCGTCGCTGAGCGACCCGTCCCTCAACTGGAAGCCCGTCGCCCACCAGTTGAACAAACGGGGCACCAACATCGAGGGCGCCGACGTGCACTGGGGCGACGGCACCACCCACCGCATCTTCATGCCGGGGACGAAGGACACCGTCTACATCAACCTGCACGAGGCGAGCGGCCGCCGCTCCCGGCTCACCTTCGACTACGACGGCCCCGTGACGCTGGGCGCCCCCATCGGCGGCGGCCGCTACCACGACACGCTGGCCGCGCCCGGCGCCGGGGACATCGTGATCGCGGGGACACGCGGCGACGACGTGACCTTCGCGGCCGCCCAGGACTACGACGGTTCGACCACGGTCGAGAAGGGCGCGGTGCTGCGCCTGGGCTCGGGCGCGAAGGGCGGCGACGGCTCCCTGCTGACCGGCACGGAGCGGCGCCGGATCGTGAACGACGGCACGCTGTACGTACAGAACACGTCAACTCCGGTGAAACTGGCCTACATGGGCGGCTCCGGCTCGCTGGTCCAGTCGGGTGCGGCGACGACCACACTGACCGGGAGTTCGGTGACGTACACGGGAGCGACGACCGTCGGAAAGGGCACCCTGGCACTGCGCTCCGGCGCGACTCTCGTGCACAGCAAGGCGATCCGGCTGACGTCGGCGACCGCTCGGCTGGACGTGGGGCCGGCCGGCCTGCGGGTCGCCACCGCCCTGTCCGGCAAGGGCACGGTGCGGGGCGCGGTGACCAACGACAACCTGGTGGCCGGCGGGTTGACGGTGCGGGGCGACTACACCCAGCACAAGCAGGGCGAACTGGTCCTGCGGGACAAGCCGTTGAAGGTGACGGGCCGCCTCACCCTGGCCGGCGCGCTCGACATGTCCGCCGCGGGCAGGTCCCCGGCCGGCCGCGTCACGGTGATCGACCACACCGGTACCGCCCGCACCACCGGCTCCTTCGACGGGCTGCGCGAGGGCGCCGAGGTCAAGCTGGCCGACACGGTCTACCGGATCACCTACCGGGGCGGCGACGGCAACGACGTGGTCCTGGACCCGAAGCAGACGACGAAGGCCGCCCCGAAGGCCGACACCGCCGACGCGGCATCCACCGCTCCCCCGGCCGTGACCACCCGCACCGCCGCCGACTCGGCCGACTCCTTCGGCTGGTGGCCCTACGCCCTGGCCCTCGGCCTCCTCGGCGGCCTGATGGTCCCGGCCGGCATGCGCACCCAGAAGAAGGGCCGGAAGCGGGGCGGGCGGCACGCGGGGTGACCGTCCGGGCCGCGTCCGGCGCCATGATGGGGCCGAGCAACGCACCTCCGAGGAAGGCGGCACGACATGGCCTACGGCTACATCGGCTCGATGAGGACCCGGCCCGGCAAGCGCGACGACGTGGTCGCGATCCTGCTCTCCGCGGCCGGGAGTCTCCGGGAACTCGGCTGCCGGAGCTACGTGGTGGGCCTGGCATCCGACGACCCGGACACGATCGTGGTCACGGAGGTCTGGGACTCCAAGGAACACCACGACGCGTCCCTTCGGCTGCCCGAGGCCAAGGAGTCGATCGCGACCGCCATGCCCATGCTCACCGGCGAGTTCACCAGCCGCGAACTGACCGTCGCGGGCGGCCTCGGCGCAGACGGCACCTGATGGACCACGCTCGGAGGCGGCGACGAACGGCCGCGCCACGGAGCGCGGTCTGACGGGCCGTGGCGCATGCGCCGGTGCGTCCTAGGCACGTATCCCGCCGGGCGCTTCCGGAAAGCCCAGTTCGGGCGCCAGGGCGCGCGCCTCGTTCGCCCAGTCCGCCAGGAAGGCGAGTGTCGCCCCTCGTTCCCGGTAGCGGAGTTCGGCGGAGACCCGGCGGCCGCCACCGTAGTCCAGTTGTTCCTCACCGGCGCAGGCCAGCATCGCGGCGGTCAGCCAGTCGTACTTGACCGCCGAGGCGCACACCGCGAGCCGTACCAGCCGCTCGTCGACGTCCCGGCCGGACTCGCGCAGACCCTGCACATAGGCGTCGTAGGCCGCCGTCGCGTACTCGGGCAGCCGGGCGGCCGGGACGAAGAGGTCGAAGACGGAGTCGGGGATGTAGTTGCCCAGGTCCTCGCCCAGCGCGCCGTCCCCGGCGAACGCCCAGTCGAGGGCGACGGCGGCGGGGCCGTCGGAGCGGAGGTTGGCGGGCCACATGTCGAGGTGGCAGAAGGCTCGCGGCAGGGCCTCCAGCACCTGGAGGAACCACTCCCGGTCGTGGTGCAGCCGGACCGCCTCCCGACGCAGGCCGGCCGGGAAGTGGTCGCGGACCAAGGGCTGCCGCCAGGCCTCGTCGTCGTCCAGGAGCTCCTGACCGAGGGTGTTGCTGCCGATGTACCGGCGCAGGAAGCGGGGGTCAGCCACGGCCGGTCGTCGATCCGTACGGCGCCCTGGGCGGCGCCAAAGGCTAGTTCGCGGGAGAACTCCGCCGCGGTCGGCAGGCAGGGGACACCGTGGGGCGTTCGGCGGCGGATCGACTAGCGTCGAGGCATGACCAGCGACAACTCCCCCAGCCTCGCCGACGCCATCGCCGCCGGGGCGGTCGTGCTCGACGGTGGTATGTCCAACCAGCTGGCGTCCGCCGGACACGATCTGAGCGACGAGCTGTGGTCGGCGCGGCTGCTGGCCGACCGGCCCGACGCGGTCGCCGACGCGCACCTCGCGTACTTCAGGGCGGGCGCGGACGTCGCGATCACCGCCAGCTACCAGGCCACGTTCGAGGGCTTCGCCAGGCGGGGGATCCCTCACGAGGAGGCCGCCCGGCTGCTCGCGCTGAGCGTGGAGCTGGGGCGCGACGCGGTACGGCGGGCCCGGGCGGAGGGGATCGCGCGGCCGTTGTGGGTGGCCGCCTCGGTCGGGCCGTACGGGGCGATGCTCGCGGACGGCTCCGAGTACCGGGGGCGGTACGGGCTGAGCGTCGAGGAACTGGAACGGTTCCATCGGCCGCGCCTCGAGGTGCTGGCCGGGGCGGGGCCGGACGTGCTCGCGCTGGAGACCGTGCCGGACGCGGAGGAGGCGACGGCGTTGCTGCGGGCGGTGCGGGGGCTCGGGGTCCCGGCCTGGCTGTCGTACAGCGTGGCGGGTGGGCGGACTCGGGCGGGGCAGCCGCTGGAGGAGGCGTTCGCCCTGGCCGCGGACGTGGACGAGGTGATCGCCGTGGGGGTGAACTGCTGCGCGCCCGCGGACGTGGAGCATGCGGTGGAGGTGGCGGCGCGGGTCACGGGGAAGCCGGTGGTCGTCTATCCCAACAGCGGGGAGTTGTGGGATGCGCGGGCTCGGGCGTGGACCGGGGAGTCGACGTTCGCCGCCGGGCAGGTGGAGGGGTGGCGGGATGCGGGGGCTCGGTTGATCGGGGGGTGTTGCCGGGTGGGGCCGGAGGCGATTGCCGGGATTGCCCGGGTGGTGTGAGGGCCGCCTGATCGCGGTGGGTCGGCCTGAACGTGCGCGACTGCGGGTGGTGGGGGCTGTTCGCGCCCACGCGGCGGAGCCGCACATTGGTACTGTTCCGCGCCCCTGAGGGGGCGCTAGTGTCCCGGCGTTGGCCAGTTTTCGGGGGTGGGGTTGACCAGGAAAAGCGCGGAAGCGGGGCGGAGCACCGTCCGTGATGTCGCCGCGCGCGCCGGGGTGTCCGCCTCCACCGTCTCCCGGGTGCTCGGCGGCGACTACCCCGTCAGTGCTGCCACCCGGACCCGCGTCCTGCGGGCCGTCCGCGAGCTGGACTACGTCGCCGACGCCCGCGCCAAGGCCGTCGCCGGGGCCGGTACGCCCACCCTGGCCTTCGTGCTGGAGGACATCACCGGGCCGTCCTTCGCGCACATGGCGTACGGCGTGGAGCGGGAGGCGGCACGACTCGGACATCTGAGTCTCGTCTGCAGCACCGACGGCGATGTGGGGCGTGAGCTGGAGTTCATCGGGATGATGCGCGCGCAGCGGGCCGCCGCCGTGATTCTCGTGGGCGGGGCGGCGGACACTCCCGAGTACCGGGAGCGGACCCGCCGTACCGCCGACTCGCTGGCCTCGGCCGGGTCCCGGCTGGTGCTGTGCGGGCGGCCACCGCTCGGGCCCGGCGCGCCGGTCACGGTCATCGAGTACGACAACGAGGGCGGCGCCCACGCCCTGGTCGCCCACGTGCTCGCGCAGGGTCATCGGCGGGTGCTGTTCCTGGGCGGTAAGCCGGACCACACGACGGCGATGGGGCGCGAGCGCGGCTATCTCGCCGCGCACCGGGCCCGGGGCCTTGAGCCCGACCCCGCGCTCCTGCTGCACGGCGACTTCACCCGGGACTCCGGGCACCGGCTGATGCGGCAGGCGCTCACGCGGCGGCTGGAGTTCAGCGCCGTGGTCGCCGCCACCGACATGGTGGCCGCGGGGGCGCTGACCGCGCTGCGCGAGGCGGGGCTCGACGTGCCCGGGGACGTCTCGGTGGCGGGGTACGACGACATCCCCTTCGCCCGGGATCTGCACCCGGCCCTGACCACCGTGCACGTGCCCTACGAGGAGCTGGGGCGGCTCGCCGTGCGGACCGCGCTCGGGCACGGCGGGGACTCGGCCGACGAGCATCTGCTCCTCGGCACGCATGTGGTCGTACGGGACTCAGTGGCGGCGTACGGCGGCCATTGAGCGGCGCAGCCGGCGTACGGCCAGGGCCAGTTCGGCGGCCCGTTCGGGGTGCTCCACGGCGGTGGGTGTCCAGAGGGCGAACTCGCGGTCCCGGGGGCCGGACACCGTGTGGGGCTCGCCGTCACCGAGGACGCGGACCGGGTGGGTGTCGTCCCAGGGCTGCCAGCCGGGGTCGCCGGTGACGGCGAAGCGGACCCAGGCGCCGTGCATCTCGTCGGCGAGTTCCTGCGGGGCACCCTCGCCGGCCAGCCGGGCCGCGTCGGGCCCGTCCCCGGTGTCGAAGACGAACCCCAGCTCCAGGCCGTGGCAGGCGCCGAGTCGGGGCCGGTTGGAGGGCCAGGCGAACTCGTACAGGTAGGACGAGCCCGGGCGGCCCTCGGCCAGCCGGTGCAGCGGGCGGCGGAGCAGGTGGTCGGTGACCATCTGGCCGACGGTCTCGGCGGGGCCGGCCTCGGGGTGCAGGGCGCGGTAGCCGCGCGGCACCTCGTGGCCGGCGTGGCAGCGGGCCATGGCGCCGGCGAAGGCGACCGGGCCGAGCCGGTCGACGTGGTCGAGCAGGCCGCCGGGGACCAGCCAGAGCCGGTACTCGTCGCGGGTCCAGCCCATGAGGAGGTCGACGCCGTGGGCCGCCCCGCCGTCGAGGAGGGCCTGCAGGGGGTCGCGCGGGACGAGGTCGCCGTCGACGACGATCCCGAAGGCGGGGCCGCCCAGGACCGGGCTGCTCAGCCTGCCGACCTCGGCCTGGGTGCGCAGCAGCAGCTCACGGTCGACCTCGGCGAAGGCCTGGGCGGTGGCGGGGATCTTCAGGCGGTTGGCCATCCGGCGGACCATGCGCCGGACCTTGTCGCGCTCCGCGGCCTCGGGCGGGCCGCTCTGCAGGACGGCTCTGCGGATCAGTCCCTGGGCCTGGGGTGCGGCGAGCAGGGCGCCGGCGCTGATGGCTCCCGCGGACTGGCCGCAGAGGGTGATGCGGTCCGGGTCGCCGCCGAACCCGGCGACGGTGTCGTGGACCCAGCGCAGGGCGGCGAGTTGGTCGCGCAGGCCGGGGTTGTGCAGGGTGTCGGGGAACAGGCCGTAGCCCTCGACCCCCAGCCGGTAGTTGACCGAGACGAAGACCACCCCGTCACGTGCGAACGCATGACCGTCGTACACGGGTACCGTCGACGAGCCCCTGGTCAGGGCGCCGCCGTGCAGCCAGACCAGGACCGGGAGCCGGGCGCCGGGGCCCGGCTCCGGGGTCCACACGTTGAGGTTGAGGCAGTCGTCGCCGGGGATCACCGGGTCGGACAGGTACTCCGCGAACGCCTCCGAGTACGGCGGTTTGGGCGCCGTCGGCCCGAAGGCGCCCGCGTCCCGCACGCCGTCCCAGGGCTCGGGCGGCACGGGCGGACGGAACCGGTGCGCCCCGAAGGGCGGGGCGGCGTAGGGGATGCCGCGGAACACCGCGACCGACTTCTCCCACCTGCCGCGCACCGCCCCGTACGGGGTGCCGACCACGGGGTCCTTGACGTCCGTCCGCTCTGCCGTCATCCGCCACCAGCTCCTCCCGCCGCGCGTGCCTCAACGCCGGTACGACAAGAGCAGCACATCGGCTCCCGGAATTCCGGCACCCACGGCGTTCGGATGGCTGCGCGCGGCTACTTGGCGTACATCAGGGTGCCGAAGCCGAGCTGGTCGTACCCGCCGCTGTCGGAGCCGTAGTCCCCGCCGCCGCCCTCGGGGGCGACCAGGTTGTAGTACATGGCGGAGATGTACTTGTCGTCGAGGTAGACACGCCGGTTGTAGTGGAAGTGGAGCATCGCCCACACGGGGCGGATCTGGCCGCGGGAGGAGGCGGAGACCACCGTCTGGGACGACTGGGCGCAACTCTGCCCGGTTCCCCAGGTGTAGGTGGTGAAGGGCACGTCACTGCCCAGGTTGTACTTGGCGACGTACTGGGCGGCCTTCATGAACCGCCGGTCGTCGTACGAGTAGAGGTCGTCGCCCTGGTTCCAGGCCATCTCGCAGATCGCGCCCATCTGGCCCATGCCCAGGACGGTGTGGCCCTGGTCGCGGCCGGACTCCTGCCACTGGCCGAGGGCGTAGCCGTCGGAGTCGGTGTACAGGTAGGGCACGGCGTGCGCGATCGAGCCGTTGCCGGCGCCCGACTTGAAGTAGGTGACGGCCTGGTCGTACTTGGCCTTGTCCTCGTTGAGGATCCCGATGGCCAGGATCGAGGCCATGTTGCACAGGTCCCAGTTGGCCCAGTAGTTGGTGATGCAGGCGTCGTTGTGGTTGGTCAGGAAGCTGTTGTTGAGCGGGTAGAAGACGCCTGCGAGCATCTCCTGGGCCGCGGCGAGGTCGAAGCCGGCGTAGTCGCGCATCAGCTCGCACGCGTTGGCGAACTGCCAGCCGTAGAGGCCGGCGGCGAGGAACCGGTCGGCGTTTCCGGTGACCGATGTCAGCGTCCTCGACCAGGCGTTGAGGATGTTCGCGGCGCAGGCGGCGTTGGCCTCGGTGCCGCCGACCTGCCAGCGCAGGGCGTTCTGGTAGGCGGCGGCGATGTCGTTGTAGAGCAGGCTGTAGTTCTGCCCGTCGCCGCCACGGATGATCGTGGCCGTCGCCCGGTTGGTCCAGGTCGACTGGGAGTGGGAGTTGGCGGTCAGCTTGTTCCAGCCGGACAGCCAGGGGTCGGTGCCGGCGGCGACCCGTACCTTGGCGCGGTTGATGTCACCGGCGTTGTGCAGCATGCCGGGGTGGGTGAAGGTCGCCGGGGCCGCGCCGGCCACCCCGGGGGCGGTGACCGAGGCGGCGACGGCGAGGGCGGCGGCGGACTTCAGGACACTGCGGCGGCTCAACCCGCCCGTCCCGGGACGGTGTTGCTCGCGGCGGCTCATCGCGATGGTTCTCCTTCGGTGGGGGGGGAGTTCAGGTGAGTGCGACACTCACCTCTTCGAATTGCGCGGTGCCGAGGGCCGACGGGGTGCGGGAGCACACCACCAGGCCCACGTGGTAGGGGGCGTCACCGAAGGCGGGGATCGTGCCCGTGGCAAGCGGGCTCCAGGTGACGCCGTCATCGGCGGAGACGGCGGCGGCGAAGGCGGTCCCGGTGCGCTTCAGCCGCAGCAGCAGAGGCAGTCGGACGGCGGTGGTCCCGGTGAAGGTGGAGGCTCCGGCGACGGTCGGGCGCAGCATCAGCTGGGCGCTGGTCCCGCCGGTGACGATCACGCCGGCCGCCTGGTCGAACGGCGACAGCGACTTGGTCATGAGGAGCCCCACCCGGTCGGCGGTGGCCCCGGAGCGGGAGACGAGCCGGGCGGTGAGCTCGCAGTCGCCGGTGACCGGCCGCCGTACGAACTGCCCGGTCATGCCCTGTGAGTTGACGTTGAGGTCGGATCCGGCGCCACGCACGGTGAAGGCGCCGTCGGCGTAGGCCGCGTCGCCCGGGGTGAGGACGGCGACGACGCCGAGGGTGCCGTACGCGCTGCGATCGAGAACCACGTCACCGAGGTCGCCGCCGGTCCAGGGCTCGGGGAGGGCCGGGACGACGGCGGCCGTGGGTGCCGTGGCCGTGGTGACGGACGGCATCACCGCGCTGACGGACGCCGAACGCGGCCCGCGGCCCGCGCAGTTGGTCTTGGCCACGGCGTAGTGGTACGTCGTCCCGGACGTACCGCTCCCGTCCGTGTACCGGACCCGGGTGCCGAAGCCGACCGCGCCCGTGTCCCGGACGAGGGTCCGGTACGGCCCGTGCGCGGCCGGGGCGCGCAGCACGGTGTAGCGGGCCGACGGGTCCGGGTCGGTCCAGGCCAGCTCGACCCCGTCGGAGCCGGCGGCGGCGAGCAGATCACCGGCCTTGCGCACCGGGCGCGGCACCCGCCATCCCGCGCTGCCCCGGGACACCACACTGACGTTGTCGAAGGCGCCCGTGCCGGTCTCGGCGTACTCCTCGTCGACGCCCAGGCAGGAGGTGAGGACGAGCCCGGCGTACGCGGTACGCGGCAGCTCGCACACGGTCGACCCCACCTCGGTCCACCGCACCCCGTCCGCCGAGATCGCCCCGGTACAGCGGTCCCTCTCCCGGGTCACCCGGACCCAGTACGGCGCCCGCAGCCGATAGCCGTCCCCCGCTCCCTCGACGTACGGGGCCGCCAGCGGGGTCGCCGACTCGGGCAGCGTGCCCAGGTCGGAGATCGGGAAGCCGGCGCCGGTGGTGATGGCCCGCTGCTGGCTCGGCGGCACCGGGGTGCTGCCGGTCGCGGAGATCCCGGCACCGGCCGCCGGACGCACGCTCCACACCCCGCTCCAGGTGTGCAGGGGCAGCCCCTGGATCAGCGTCGAGGCGTGGGCGCCGGACGGGTCGAGCGAGGCCCTGAGGGTGACGCCGGTCTTGGCGTACTGCGAGCTGAGCGGCCAGACGATCCGGGCGGTGACACTGCCGTCGCCGTGCAGCGGGAGGTGCACGAGGCGGTAGGTGTCCGCCGTGCCGCTCGCCTCCAGCACGAACCGTTCACCGTCGAAGCGTGCCGAACCGGGGATGCGTACGGCGCCCAGGTCCCGGGTCCGCCAGGGACGCGGGAGTCCGGCGGTCGCCGACACGACGGCCGAAGACCCGCTCCGCCCGCAGGAGTCGGCGGCGACGACCGAGTAGTAGTACGTCCGGCCCGGGCGTACCCCTGCGTCGGTGTACGACGGCGACCCGACCTCGGCAAGCCGCTCATGGGGGCCGTCGGGGTGCTCGGCGCGCCGCACCTCGTAGCGCATCGCGCCCACCGACGGCAGCCATGACACCGTGACCGCACGCTCGTCGCCGTCCGCCGTGACGCCCGCCGGCGGGGTCGGCACGGCCGGGGCGGGGGCCGTACTGCCGGCGTAGGTGAAGGTGCCCCAGCTCGGCAGGTCGTCGTTGCTGCCCTCCACGACCCGGGTGCCGTCGGTGCCGCGGAAGACGGCGGCCTGTGTGCAGGGCGTGGCGAGGCCGCGGACCCCCGCGTAGTGGGCGTAGTACATCTCGTAGACCGGGGGCAGGGTGCCGCGGGAGATGGCCGAGACCGCCGTCTTGAGGTATTTGCCGGTGCGGTCCAGGTCCGGGGTGAAGGGGACGTCGCCGCCGAGGTTGTAGCGGGCCGCGTACTCCGCGTTGGCGAGGATGCGGTTGCCGTCGTGGCCCCACAGGTCGACGCCCTGGTTCCAGGCGACCTGGGCCGCGTCGCCCATCAGGCCCACCGCTAGCTGTTCGTGGCCCTGGTCGCGGCCGGCCTCCTGGCCCTGGCCGGCGTCGGTGACGATGCGGTGGCGGACGCTGCCGTTGCCCGCGCCGGCGGCGGCGAACCGCAGGGCGTCCTCGAAGAGGGTGCGTTCCTCGCAGAACACTCCGATGGCGAGGATGGTCTGAAGGGCCGTCAGGTCCCAGTTGCCGTTGGCGTGGAGCATGTAGCCGGAGACGGCCGGATACCAGACGTCGAGGAAGGAGGCCGCGCAGCGGGCGATGTCGGCGTCCGCCCAGCCGTCGTAGCCGGTGTGGCGCAGGAGTTCGGCCGCGTTGGCGAACTTGAAGCCCTGCAGGCCCGCGCCGAGCGGGCCGTCGGCACCGGTGACGATGGTGAGGGAGCCCGACCAGGCGTTGAGGATGTCGCGGGCCTTGTCGGCGTGCGCGCGGTCACCGGTGACGGCCCAGAGCAGGGCGTTCTGGTAGGCGGCGGCCGAGTCGGCGACGGCCTGGTTCTGGAAGTCGGCGGGGCCGCGGCCCCAGGAGGTGATCTGGCCGGTGTTCTGGACGGCGTAGGTGCTCTGCGAGCGGCCATGGGCGGCGAGGGCGAGATAGCCGTCGTAGAGGGGGGACTGTCTCCTGTCGACCGCGGATCGCATGCGGGCCAGGTCGTCGGCCGTGTGCAGGATGCCGGGGTGGGTGAAGGCGAAGTCCGGAAGGCCGCCCGCCGCCCCGGCTGCGGGCACGAACAGCGTGTCCGCGCCCGCGGCGAGCAGCAGGGCGCCGGAGGACTTCAGCAGGGCGCGGCGGCTGAGCGGGCTCACTGGGCGGCCGCCTCCGCCTCGGCGGTCGTGATGAACTTCAGGTTCGTCACGTGCTCGTTGGAGAACCACTGGATGGTGTCGGTGGTGTAGTACCAGCTCGGCTTCTTCATCGAGTCGGCGACGACGACCCCGTTGATCACCAGGTTCTCGAAGGTGACGTTCGTGATGGCGTGGTCGGCGTCGTAGCCGAGGAGGAGCGACGGTTCGGCGTGGGTGCCGGTGTAGGTGAGGTTCTTGACGTAGACGTCCTCGATGCCGCGGCCGACCGAGGTGTTGTACTTCGTGTTGTACATGACCTTCATGTAGATGACCTGGCCCCAGCGGAAGTCCTCGATCCGGACGTCCTCGATGCGCACGTTCCTGATGAGGTTGGAGTCGCCGGGGTTGAGCGCGATGCAGCCCTGGTAGTTCATCTGGGGTTCGCGGTGGTCGAGGATGTCGATGTTCCTGATGACCAGGTTCTCGATGGTCTCCGGAGCGTCGGTGTTGCCGTGCGTGCCGATGTTGATCGGGTGGGCGACGTCGGCCCACAGCGAGCAGTTCTGCACGGTGATGTTGCGGGTGTCGCCGTAGTAGTCCCAGCGGTGGGCGTAGATGGCGATGCAGTCGTCGGAGTTGCGCAGGAAGCAGCCGTCGAGGACGACGTCGCTGGAGGAGAAGATGTCGATGCCGTCGCCGTTGCCGCGCGAGCTGAACCCACGGACCTTCTTGATGTGGACGCTCTTGGCTTCGCCGAGGGTGGCGATGTAGTTGCCGGGGTTCATGATGATGACGTCCTCGACCCGGATGTGCTTGCTGCCCTCGCAGAGCACGCCCTGGCCGGAGCTTGCCCAGATCATGCCGTGGCCCTTGAGGGCGGCCTTCTCCACGTCCTTGAAGTAGACGGTCGCCTTGAGGACGGCGCCGCCGGCGAGGTAGACGGTCTTGCCGCTGGGGACGGTGAGGACGCCGCCGGTGACGGTCTGCACGCCGGGGCCGAAGTAGATGACGTCGGGGTCGTCGGCGGCCGGCGGGCGGTGCTCGATCCGGTTGGTGACGATGTGCAGGCAGTCGAAGATCTCGTCGTTGATCTGGACGACCAGGTCCTTCGGCTCGTCGAGGGTGAACCGCAGAGTGTCACCGAGGAGTTCGGGCGTGATGCCGTACGAGTCCGGTCTCACCCGGGCCTTGGTGGTGCCGCCCTTGAGGCAGGTCACCTCGACTTCGACGGAGCCCCGGAAGTCGAAGTAGACCAGGGAGGAGTTGTAGACCTTGCCGGAACCGGTGGCCGGGTTGATCTCCTCGAACTGGGGGCGATAGACGTCCAGTGTCTGCCAGTCGCCGTCGGGGGCGGTGCGCACCCGCACCTGGAACCCGGTGTTCGTCGGTACAGCGGACGGGCGGGGGTAAGTGACCAGCCCGCGTGCGGAGTTGCGGGCGTCCGCGTGGGCGGCGCCGGCGGCGAGCCCGCCGGACAGTCCCGCGGCGAGCGCGGTGACTCCGGCCGCCTGCAGGGCGGTACGGCGTGAGAAGGGCGTGTTCATCTATGACTCCTTGCAACAGGTCTGCGGTGCGGGCTACTTGAGGCCGGACGTCGACAGGCCGGCGACGAAGCCGCGCTGGGCGACGAGGAAGACCAGCAGGATCGGGACGACGTACATGACGGAGGCGGCGGCCTGGAGGTGGGTCACCGGCTGGCCGGCCTCGGTGACATAGGTGGTCATGACGGCGACGGCGAGGGTGGTGCGGTCGGTGGAGAGCAGGAGCTGGGGTGCGATGTAGTCGCCCCAGGTCCAGGTGAAGGCGATCACGAAGCTCGCGGCGAGGACCGGCCAGGACTGCGGCAGGAAGATCCGCCAGAAGATCCCGGCGTAGCCGCAGCCGTCGACGATCGCGGCCTCCTCCAGCTCGCGGGGCAGTCCGGCGAAGAACTGCCGGAAGAGGAAGACGAGATAGGGGGTGGCGGCCAGGCCCCACAGCACCCAGGGCCAGTAGGTGTCGACCATGCCGAGCTTGGCGAAGATCAGATAGGTCGGCAGCAGGGTGACCATCTGGGGCAGCATCATCGAGCCGAGCAGGATGCCGAACAACGTCTTCTTGCCGGGCGCGGAGAGCCGGGCGAAGCCGAAGCCGACCCAGGCGGAGCTGAGGGTGACCAGCGCGGCGTAGAGCGTCGCGATGATCAGGGAGTTGCGGGCGTAGCCGAGGAAGTCGATCAGGCGGTAGGCGTCGGCGAAGTTGTGCCACTGGATGTGGGCGGGCAGCCAGTGGACAGGAGACGCGGCCAGTTCGGCGGGGGTCTTGAGGGCGGTGAGGACCAGCCAGCCGAAGGGGCCGAGGAACAGGCCGGTGATCGCCACCAGGACGGTGTAGAGGACCAGGCGGCGGCCGTGGATCCGGGGCCGGGGGGCGGGCAGGGTGGCCGTCACTTCTTCGCCTCCGGGTCGACGTTGTAGAACACCACGCCGGACGTGGCCTTGAAGATGGCCGCGGTCAGCAGCAGGATCAGCGCGAAGAGCACCCACAGCAGCGCCGAGGCGTAGCCGTAGCGGCCGAGCGCGAAGTACTCGGCGAAGACGTGCATCATGTAGAGGTAGTTCGACTGCGGGACGGCGGTGACGCCCGCGGTGGTGCCGTCCGGGGCCAGCAGCAGCGGCATGATGGTCTGCACCGAGGCGATCACCCCGGTCACGGTCTGGAAGAGCAGGACCGGTGACAGCAGCGGCACGGTGACGCTGCGGAAGCTGCGCCAGGCGCTCGCGCCGTCGATGCGGGCCGCTTCGAGGAGTTCCCGGGGGATGTCCTGGAGCCCCGCCAGCGAGATGATCATCACGTTGCCGGCGGCCCACAGCACGGTCATCAGCAGGACGTAGCGGGCGTAGGGGTCGGCGAGCCAGTTCAGTGCGTCGAGGCCGAGGCCGGTCAGCGCCCCGTTCGCGGCGCCCGAGTTCTGGTCGAAGAGCCACTTGAAGGCGAGGCCCGCACCCACCGGGGGCACCACGGCCGGCAGATACAGCAGCGTGCGGAACAACCCCCGGGCCTTCAGGGGCCGGTTGACCAGCGCCGCAAGCCCGAGCCCGGCGACGATCGAGAGCGGGACCGAGGTGACGGCGAACAGTGCGGTCCGGCCGAGCACCTGCCAGGTGACCGAATCGCCCAGCAGTTCGCGGTAGTTGGCGAGCCCGACGAAACGCCAGCGGGGCGAGAGGCCGTCGAAGGTGGTGAGGCTCAGCCACAGGGCGTACCCCATGGGCACGATGGTCAGCAACAGGAAGCCGGCGATCCAGGGCGCGGTGAAGAGGTAGAAGGCGCGGTGCCGGCGGGTGGTCATGGAGGAGCGGGGACTTCTGACCGCCCGGTCCCGGCTGTCGGCCGCGGCCCCCGTACCGCCGTGCACGGCCGGTATCTGCTCGACGCTCATCCCACCTGCTCCTTCCCGCGCTTGAGCTGCTCGTTCATGGCCGAGCCGAGACGCCGGGCGAGGCTGTCGACGGACATCTCGCCGCGCATCGCGGCCGGCGCGGCCTGGTTGAAGAGGGCGTCGAGGGAATCCGTCCGGGCGTACGGGGTGAAGGAGATCACCGAGAAGTGCTTCAGCTCGGCCTGCTGTGTCTCCAGTACCGCCTTCTGGTAACCCTCCTGATGCGGCATCAGGGACCGGAGCGACTTGAGGCTGGGTATCCCCCAGCCGCCCGACGCGCGCGCCTTCGCCGGGGCCTCGCCGAAGAACCACTCGAAGACCCGCCAGGCCGCGTTCTTGTTCCGGGCCTTCCTCGGCATCCACATCCCGGTGCCGCCCTGGCAGGAGCTGATACGCGGGCCGCCGGCGAAGACCGGTGCCGGGGCCAGCCGGGAGACGGCCGCTAGCTTCTTGTCGGTGTTGATCAGACCGCCCAGCCAGTAGCCCGAGTTGGACATCGCCATCCGGCGGGCCTGGTAGGTGGGCCCGTCCCAGCCGTTCGGGTCGGGTTGGATCAGGCTGGGGCCGACCCTGGCCCGGCACAGCTCGATGTACCAGTTCAGGGCAGTGCGCGCCTCGGGGGTGGTGAAGTCGACCCGGGAGAAGTCGTCGCTGAAGAGGCTGCCGCCGGCCGATGCGGTCAGCCCGGCAAGGAGGGTGGAGGCACCCAGACCGTTGTAGCTGCCGCCGAACACGGTCGTCTGGCCCTTGCTGGTCCGGGTCAGCCGCTTGGCCTTGTCCAGCCACTCGTCGAAGGTGACCGGCTCGGTCCGGGAGGGGTGGGTGACGCCCGCGCTGTCGAAGAGGGCGGTGTCGTACCAGTACATGGAGTCCTGGGAGAAGTCCTTGGCCATGCCGTAGCGCGGGCCCTTGCCCTGGGTGCGGCCGTCGTAGCGCCACAGGTCGTTGACCGGGTCGAGGTCCTCGACGTCGAGGACGCTGCTGCGGGCGAAGTACGGGTCGAGTTCCTCGGCCACCCCCCGTGCCGCGAGGTACGGCGTGTCGACCGCGCCGACCCCGCGCACCAGGTCGGGCGGGTTGCCGCTGGTCATCATGGCGATCAGTTTGGTGATGTCGTACCTGACGGTGTTGATGCGGATCCCGAGGTCCTTCTTGGCCTGCTTGACGAGATCCGTGCCGAGGTCCTCGGCCTTGACCATCAGGGTGACGGTCTCGCCCGAGCCGCCGACACTGCCGGACACCGGCAGGGCACAGCCGCCGAGGGCGGCCGTGGCGGCGGCGCTGCCGCCGAGCGCCAGGAGGCGGCGCCGGCTGACCGGGGCTCGGGCATGCGTCTGCATGGACTACCCACTCTCTTCGGGAAGGTGATGGGGCGTCGGCTCGTTTGGCAACCGGTTGCTATGAGCGGTGAGGGGAGCTTCGACCCGTACGGGGGCGTCGTCAAGGGGGGTGACGAACTTTCGAAAGCCGCTCAGCGGCAACCGGTTGCTCTGGTGTACCGGTTGCTGCTCACGGCCCGTTCGGCCGACCGGACAGCGAAAGATTCCGACTCATACCCCTTGCTGGGAGCGGCCGGACCGTCCTACCGTCTCGTGGAAACCGGTTTCTAAGGCACCGTCGAGCCGCCGCCCTCCTCTCCGAGAGCGCCCACCCCGAAGGAACACGGTCTGATGAACTCCACCAGGTTGGTCCGCGCCGCGATCGCGGGCCTCGCGCTGACGGGTCTGCTCTCCGCCTGCGGCGGATCGGGCTCCGGCTCCGGCGGCTCCGATGCGGCCTCCGGCCCGGTCACCCTGCCCTTCTGGGGCTGGGCGAACGGCCAGGAGGCCGTGGTGAAGGCTTTCAACGCCTCCCACAAGGACGTCCGGCTGACGTACACGAAGGTCACCGACCAGCTGACCATGCAGAAGCAGCTCACCAACGCGGTGAAGGCGGGCAACGCGCCCTGCCTGGTGCAGAACACCGCCGAGTACGTGACGAGCTGGGTCGCCCAGGGCGCCCTCGCCGACATCACGAAGTACGTCGGTCCGGCCAGGGACAGGTTCAACCCGGGCTCCTGGTCGGCCGCGCAGGTGCAGGGCAAGCTCTACGGCGTCCCCACCAGCTCCTCGCCGAACTTCACCGTCTACCGCACCGACATCTTCCAGAGGTACGGCCTCAAGGCCCCCACCACCTGGGACGAGTTCATCGCGGCCGGCAAGGTGCTGAAGAAGCACGGCATCAAGATCACCAACTATGCCGGCGAGGACCCCAGCACCCTCGAAGTGCTCGCCATGCAGGCCGGCGCCCACTGGTACGCGATCGACGGCGACTCCTGGAAGGTGAACTTCCAGGACGCGGGCACCCTGAAGGCCGCCGGCGTGATCCAGCAGATCATCGACAACGACCTCGACTCCAAACTGTCGTTCGCCGACTACGCGGCCGTACAGCGGAACTACGACAACGGCGGAACCGCGACCCGGCAGATCTCCACCTGGCAGATGGCCGGCATGGTGCAGAACTTCACCAAGTCCTTCGGCAAGTGGGCGCTCTCCCCCTGGCCCGCCTTCACCGGCCAGGCCGCGAAGACCCCGGCCGGCACCAACCTCACCGGCAGCGTCACGCTCGTCACCGGGCAGTGCGCACACCAACAGCAGGCCGCCGAAGCCGCGTTGTGGGTGTCCACGAACCCCGGCGCGGTGAAGACGATGGCGAGCCCCACCACCGGCAACGGTGTGATGCCCGCACTGGCCGACAGCAGCGCCTACGTCGACGAGGCGATCTCGCAGAAGCTGCTCGGTTCGAACTACGCCCCGGCGAAGAAGGTCGTCACCGACAGCCTGGCCGACGTGACCACCGACTGGACCTTCGGCCCCGACTGGACCGCCATGTACACCGAGTTGCAGAACGGCTGGGCGAAGGTCGTCAGCAAGCAGCAGAAGGTCACCGACCTCCTCGCCCATATGCAGGAGTGGACGGTGGGCGACCTGAAGTCCCGCGGCATCAACGTCAAGGGCTGAGGCGGCACGGATGGTCCGCTCCCAGCGCTGGAAGGGCGCCGCCTTCACGGTGCCCTTCCAGCTCGGCTTCGTCTTCCTCTACCTGATCCCGATCGGATACGCCGTCCACCAGTCGCTGTATCGCGCGCGGTCGTCCGGACTCGGTCTCGGCGGCACCACGGACGAGTTCTCCGGCCTGGCCAACTACCGGCAGGGCCTGACGGACTCTGCGTTCCTCGGCTCCGTGATCCGGGTGCTCCTGTTCGCCTGTGTACAGATCCCGGTGATGCTGCTGGTCAGCCTGCTCCTCGCGCTGTTCCTGGACACGCTCGCGTCCAGGACGGCCGGCCGCTTCCGGGTGCTGCTGCTGGTGCCGTACATGATCCCCGGTGTCGTCGCGGCGATCGTCTGGATCAACCTCTACAGCCCGGACGTCGGCCCGCTCACCCCGCTGGGCAAGGCGTTCGGACTGTCCTGGAACTTCTTCGCGCCTTCGATGGTGTGGCCGTCCATCGGCAACCTGCTGACCTGGCACGGCATCGGCTACAACATGGTGATCATCTACGCGGCGCTCCAGGGCGTCCCGCGTGAACTCTTCGAGGCGGCCCGGCTGGACGGCGCATCCGAGCGCCGCATCGCACTCAGCATCAAAGTCCCCTACGTGCGTGGCGCGTTGGTCCTCACCGGCATGCTGTCGATCATCCAGATGCTCCAGATCTTCAATGAGCCGGCCCTGTTCCGCAATGTCACGCCCCAGACGGTGAGCGACAGCTTCACCCCGATCATGGTGATCTACAACCAGGCGTTCAACGCGGGCAACTACCACTACGCGGCCGCCCTTTCGGTGCTGCTGGCCCTGATCCTCGGCGTCGCCTCCTTCCTCTTCTACCGGCTGACCGCGAAGGAGGCCGACTGATGGCACTCACCGAGGAGCGCACCCGCACGAACCCCGTCCGCCGCGTCACCGAGCCCGATCCGGCGTCCCGCTCCCGGGGCGGCCAGCGCTTCCTGCTCCTCGGCCTGATCCTGGCCGCCACCTACAGCGTCTTCCCGGTCTGGTGGCTGCTGGTCGCCGCGACCAAGGACCGCACCGCCCTCTACCAGAGCAACGGCCTCTGGTTCTCCGGCTGGCACCTGTGGGACAACCTGCACCAGCTGTTCACCTACGAGGACGGCATCTTCCTGCGCTGGACCGCCAACTCCCTCCTCTACGCGGGAGTCGGCTCGCTCGGCGGCACGCTCATCGCGCTTGCCACGGGCTACGGCCTGGCCCGCTTCCAGTTCCCGGGCCGGGGCCTGGTGTTCGCCTGCGTGGTCGGCTCCTTCCTGGTCCCCATCGCCCTGCTCACCCTCCCCCTCTACCTCCTCTTCTCGAAGATCGGATTGGTGGACACGCCCTGGGCGATGCTGATCCCCTGCCTGATCAACCCGTTCAGCGTCTATCTGGCGAAGGTCTACACGGAGGCGACGGTCCCCTTCGAACTCCTGGAGGCCGCCCGCATCGACGGAGCGGGCGAACTGCGCATCTTCTTCTCGATCGTCCTGCGCATGATGACGACGGGAGGGGCCACGGTCTTCCTGCTGGCCTTCGTCAACACCTGGAACGCCTTCTTCCTCCCCCTCACCGTGCTGCGCGGCGAGGAGAACTGGACCCTGAACCTGGGCCTGTACAACTGGTCCGGCAAACGGCTCGAATCCGGGGTCGACCTGACCGGCCTGGTCCTCACCGGCGCCCTGCTCTCCATCGTCCCGATGGCCGTCATGATGATCGCGATGCGCCGCTACTGGCGCACCGGCGTCACCCTGGGAGCCCTCAAGTGACCGTGCTCCACAACCCGGTGATCCGCGGCTTCGCCCCCGACCCCTCCCTGGTCCGGGCCGGCGACCGGTACTACCTGGCGACCAGCTCCTTCGAGTGGTTCCCGACGATCCCGATCCACCGCTCCCACGACCTGGCCCACTGGGAGTACGCCGGCCATGTCGAGGGCGCGGCCCCCGGCGACTCCCTGGCCGGTGTCCCCGACTCGGGCGGCATCTGGGCCCCGTCGCTGAGCTGGGACGGGGAACGCTTCTGGGTGACGTACTCGATCGTCCGCTCGGTCGGCACCCCGTACTTCGACCTGGACACCTACGTCAGTACGGCCAACGACGTGTCGGGCCCATGGACTCCCCCGCGCCGAGTCCCGAGCCACGGCTTCGACCCCGCTCTCCACCACGAGGACGGCCGTATCTGGCTCCTCAACATCCAGAACGACCACCGCCCGGGCGGCCGGCGCTTCGCGGGAATCGTCACCACCGAGCTGGACAGGGAAACGCTCGCCCCCATCGGCATCACTGAACTACTCCTCCAGCACGACCGGTTGATCGAAGGGCCGAAGCTGCTGAAGCGGGACGGCTGGTACGTCCTGGTGCTGGCGGAAGGCGGCACGGGTTTCGAGCACGGGGTGCGGGTGGCCCGCAGCAGGAACCTGACGGGTCCGTACTCGCTGGACGAACGCCCACTGCTGACCACGCGGGACGACCCCGAGTGGCCGTTGCAGAAGGCGGGGCATGCGGAGTTGGTGGAGACGCCTGAGGGCGAGTGGTATTTGAGCCACCTCACAGCACGTCCCCTGCGGACGCCGGAGGGACCGAAGTGCCCTCTCGGCCGCGAGACGGCGATCCAGGCGGTGACATGGGACGCGGAGGGCTGGCCGAGACTCCGGCACGGGGATCACCGACCGGCCGTACTGGTCGAAGGACCTGAGCCGGAGCGCCCCTTTGGGGGCGCGGGACTGCATTCGACAGGCGGCTACCGCGGCGTGGGCGCGACCAGCCCCCACCCACCCTCACACAACAACGCACCCCCCTACTACACCCTCCGCTCCCCAGCAGCCCCCTCCTGGATCGACCCCACCACCCGCCCCGGCTGGCTGCGCCTCCGCGGTCATCACGGCCCCGACTCCCTCTGGTCCCACAACCTCCTGGGCCGCCGCATCACCGAACACCACACCGAAGCCCAAGTCACCCTCCAGGCAAGCCCCTCCACCTTCACCCAGGCCGCCGGCCTGCTCCTCTGGTACAACACCTCGGCCTACTACGCCCTGGACCTCACCTGGGCGGAACCGGAAGGCGAATCACAGCACGGCCAGCAGTGGCAGCACACGGGCCGCATCGTGCTGGCCCTGACCTCGCGCGACGAGAACGAGAGCCACCGCGTGTCCGAAACCGAGGTCGACGCGACCGCCCCCCTCACCCTCGGCGTCACCGTCGACGGCACCGACGCCCGTTTCTGGTACGCCGGAAGCGGCACCCGCCACCCCATCGGCCCGTCCCTCGACTTCACCCGCCTCTCCGACGACCACGGCACCCGCCTCCGCTTCACGGGCGCCATGGCCGCGATCCACGCCGTAGACCTCGTCGACGCCTCCTTCACCGCCGACTTCACCGATTTCCGGGTCACCTGCACACCCGCCTGATCCGCCCACCCCTGTTCGAAGTTTCGAAAGTCCCGCCGCGGATGATCCCGCGAATTCCCAGGTCTTCACGCCGAGTTGACGCGCACCTATCGTAGGAAGCGCTTACTGCACGGCTTGCACGCAGACCGCGGAAGCAGCGTTGGTCGCAACTTTCGTTACTTTCGTTGGCCCAAGGGCGGGCCGGAGAGGCGGTTCCCCATGGTCCGTGCCGGGGGTACGAGCGTGGCGGCGGCCGGGCCGACGCTGGCGGTGGTGGCCCGCGAAGCCGGCGTCTCCGTACCGACCGCGTCGAAGGTGGTCAACGGCCGTGACGACGTGGCTCCCGAGACCCGCCGCCGGGTCACCGCGGCTCTCGAACGGCTCGGTTACGTCCGCAGACCGCGGTTCGACACGGCGAAGGCCCCCACCCTGATCGACCTGGTGGTGCACGCGCTGGACAGCTCGTGGGCGGGCGTGGTGCTGCGCGGCGTGGAGGAGGCGGCCTACGAGGCGGGGCTTGAGGTCGTGGTGTCGGCGGGGCTGACCCGGACCCGGGCCGGCCGCCCGGAACGCGGCTGGCTGGACAAGCTCACCGCGCGCGGCTCCTCGGGGGTGCTGTTCGACCTGGCCGAGCTGACGCCGTCGCAGTACGCCTGGCTGGACCACCACCGCATCCCGTACGTGCTGCTCGACCCCGTCCACGAACCCCCGGCGGGAGTCGTGTCGGTCGGGGCCGCGAACTGGCAGGGCGGGGTGTCCGCGACCGAGCATCTGCTCGCCCTCGGCCATGAGCGGATCGCGGTGATCGCCGGCAGCCGGCGCAGCATGTGCAGCGGCGCCCGGGTGGCCGGTTACCGTTCGGCGCTCGCCGCGGCCGGGCTGCACCAGCGCGGCGGGTACGTGCGGCACGCGAGCTTCGACGAGGGCACGGCCCGGCATCGTATGCACGAACTGCTCGACCTGCCGGAACCGCCGACCGCCGTGTTCGTCTGCTCGGACCGGATGGCGCTCGGGGTGTACACGGCACTGGCCGAGCGCGGGCTGCGGGTGCCGGACGACATCAGTGTGGTCGGCTTCGACGATCTGCCCGAGGCACGCTGGGGCACCCCGGCGCTGACCACGGTCCGCCAGCCGCTCGCGGAGATGGCGGCGACCGCGCTGCGGCTGCTGGTGCGGCTGATGCACGGGGACCGTCCGGAGGGCACCCGGACCGAGCTGTCGACACGGCTGGTGGTGCGGGCGAGTACGGCCGCCCCGTCTGCCCGTTCGGCCGTACGAGGGTGACCGGGGTCCCGTCAAGATCGTTTCCAGTGCATGAATCTCACCCTGCGCACCTCGGCGGCCTGCGCCCTGGCCGTGGCCGCCGTGGCCACGGTCCTGGGCTCCGCCCAGGCCACGACCCGTACCGTCGCCCCGGCCGAGCACCACACCAAGGTGGCGGCCCCGGGCGAGGAGCACGACCCGAAGGAGGACGCGGAGCTGGACGAGAACGGCCGCCCGGATCTGAACGAGGACTGAGGCGGCGCGCCCCGTCAGGGGCGCTGGGGGTCCCCCCGGCCGAAGGCTGGGGGAGGAACTGCGCGTCCAGCCACAACGGACCCGCAGTTCCCCACCGGCCGGTCTTTCAGTCGTCGGCTCGAACAGGCTCACCGAGCAGCGCCTGGATCGCGTCCACGGCGCTGCCGTCGTGGTCGCTGCCGGCCGTGCCCCGCCCGGCCTGGACGTTCGCCGTGCGGTCCACCTCGAGGATGGAGTCCGCGTGGGAGTTGTCGATCACAGTGATCAGACTCCCGGCCGCGTGCGAGGAGACCGCGGCCGCGCCGAGAAGCGCCGCCGCGACCGCCACAGCCGTCGGCAACCGCATCACACGCCCACGCCCTCGGGCTCGGGCTCGTCGAGCCGTTCCCGCGCGATGTTGCGCTCCAGCAGGGTGGTGGACACCTTGACCCCGACACCGCCGGCCGCGTCCACCTCGGGCAACCGGCCGTCCGCCGCCTTGAGCTCGCCGAGCGCGCTCTCCATGGCCTCGTGCGCGGCGAACAGACAGGGGGTGGAGTAGATGGCGACGTCGACGCCGAGCTCGTCCAGTTCGGTGAGCGAGAGCCGGGGTGACTTGCCGCCGCCGATCTGGTTGAAGAGCAGCGGTTTGTCGCCGACGACCTTGCGGATGCGGCGGATCCACTCCTCGCTGCGGACCCCGTCGACGAGGATCACGTCGGCGTCGGTGGCGGCCAGCCGCTCCGCGCGGTGCAGGATGTCGTGCTCGTCGGTGGCGTCCGTACGGGCCACGACGACCAGGTCCTGGCGCGTCTCCAGAACCTTCTCCAGCTTGTCCAGGTACTCCTCCAGGGGCAGTACCTGCTTGCCGTCGGCGTGCCCGCAGCGGCGGGGCCGCTTCTGGTCCTCCAGGATCACCCCGGAGGCGCCGATCCGCTCCAGCCCCTCGACGACATGGCAGGCGACCTCGGGGTCGACGTACCCGTCGTCGATGTCGACGAGGAGGTGGTGGTGCGGGAACGCGCCCCGCAACCGCTGGACGAAGGCCACCATGTCGGGCCAGGCGATGAATCCGATGTCCGGCAGGCCGTAGTACGACGCGGCGAAGCCGAAGCCGGAGACGAACATCCCGTCGTAGTGCTTGGCCGCGATCGACGCCGAGTACATGTCGTACACGCCGATCAACGGGGTGGTCCCCGGCCCGGCGATCTGCTCGCGCAGCTTCTTCCCGTAAGTCAAGGTCCGGCTCCTCCTGTGGGTGGGTGGCGCGGCGGCTCGGTGGCCTCCGCGTCTCGACAGCCCTTTGCCAAGACAAGAGCATCTCTAGGTACGCACGTGACTATCTCCGTGCGCGAGCTTTACTCACCCCAATGGCGGATCGGGTTCACCGGAGAAACGTCACTGGCCGAGCTGAGCGACCCAGGCGAGACCCCCGTGCAGATGGGCAAGGAAGGCCGGATCCCGGTACGCCTCCCGGGCGTGCCCGAGTGCCGTGTAGAACACCCGTCCGGTCCCCTGCTCGCGGCACCAGGCCAGCGGATGGTCGTCGCCCATGGTGCCGCCGTCGTACGACGACTCGTCGGCGCGCAGCAGCACCCGCACCCGGCCGCGCGGGTTGTCCCGGAAGTCGTACCACTCGTCGGTGAAGTCCCAGACGGCCGGCAGCTCCCGGGTCGCCGGATGGCCGTGGTCCTCGACGAGCGCCCGGCCGGGCTGGTACTCCGGGTGGCGGTCGAAGCGGGCGCCGAGGAGTTCGCCGTAGTACGGCCAGTCGTACTCCGTGCAGGCCGCCGCGTGCACACCGGCGAAGCCGCCGCCCGCCTCGACGTAGGCGGCCAGCCGGGCGCGGCCCCGCGGGGTCAGGATCTCGCCGCTGGTGGAGAGGAACACGACGGCCGCGTACCCGTCCAGCGGCTGTTCGAGGGCGGCCGGATCCTCGGTGGCGTCGACGTCGAGATCGGTGAACTCCCTTACGGCGGCGACGGCGTCGGGGATCGAGTCGTGGCGGTAGCCGGTGGTTCGGGTGTGGACGAGCAGTCGAGGGACCATGGCCGCATGGTCGCCCATGGCCGCCGACGGTTCAAAGGCCGGGCGTCGGCACGCTGTTGTCGGGTGCGCCGTCGCCGTTGGACGGCAGGTCGCCGCGCTGTACCGGCTGGTCGTCGGTGAAGGCCGGGTCGGGCGTGGGCAGCAGGGTGTCGAGTTCACCGGCGGTGGGGCGGTGGATCGCGCGCAGCGCCTTGCCCAGTACGGCGCCGGAGACCCCGCCCTCGCCTTCGAGCCACACCACGCAGCCCTTCTTCGACACCTCGTACCGGTGCGTCCCGGCGTAGCGCAGGTGGTCGGTGTAGAGGTGGATGACGGCGCCGGTCCTGTCCGTGTAGGCGGCGGAGAATCCGTCGTCGCCCTGCACACCGACGGACTGCTGGGCGAGGGTGAACCCCGGGGCCTCGGTGACATAGACCAGCTCCGGATCCATGCCCAACGCCTTGGCCTTGGCGGCGAGTTCGGCCGGGTCGGCGGGCGAGGCGGAGGCTCCGGGGGCCGCCTTCTCGGTACCGCATCCGGTGAGCAGGGCGGCGGCGAGGAGCAGCGGCGGCAGGGCGCGCACGGCACGGATCATGCGCCCATCGTGCCGCACACACGTTCCACAGGCATCGGGATTTCCGGTCGCCCCGCCGCTTGTCCATCGTCGCCGACGGCGCCTAGCCTCGGCTTCGATGAACGCCACCCCGCCCCTCCTCGACCACCTGGTGCTGGCGACCCCCGACCTCGCCGCGACGGTCGCCGACTTCGCCCGGCGGACCGGTGTGACGCCGGCTGCCGGCGGTGCCCACCCGGACCTCGGCACCCGCAACCATCTGGTTTCCCTGGGCGGCGCCGGCTACCTGGAGATCATCGGGCCGGACCCGGAGCAGTCCGTACCGCCCGGCGCCCGCCCCTTCGGCGTCGACGGGCTCACCGCCGCCCGCACGGTGACCTGGGCGATCCGCCCGCGGGACCTGGACGCGACGGTCGCGGCCGCGCGGGCCCGGGGCTACGACCCCGGTGACCCGCGTCCGATGAGCCGCCGACGCCCCGACGGAACGCTGCTGGAGTGGCGGCTGACCGACAGCACCACCGCGCATCCCTCCGGCCTGGTTCCGTTCCTGATCGACTGGGGTTCCTCGCGCCACCCGACGGCCTCCGGGCTGCCGGTCACCCCGCTGCTCGCGGTGTCCGCGACCGTCCCCGACCCCGCGGTGGTCCGCCCCCTGCTGAGGGCCCTGGGCACGGACCTGACCCTGACCGAGGGACCGGTGGCGATCTCCTTCACCGTCGACACCCCGCGGGGAGCCGTGACCTTCTCCTGAGTGTCCGATTCCTTCAAGACCGGCGCTCGGCCCCCCGCCTACGGTGACGTCATGACTCCACGATTCGCCGTGATCGGCCTGGTCGCCGCCGACCTGACCGCGTCCCTCGCCTTCTACCGGCGCCTGGGCCTGGACTTCCCGCCCGGCGCCGAGGAACAGCCGCATGTCGAGGCCGAGTTGCCCGGCGGGCTCACCCTCGCCCTGGACACCGAGGAGACGGTCCGCTCCTTCCACCCGGCCTGGCGCCCGCCGGCCGGCGGCGGCCGGGTGGGGCTCGCCTTCCGCTGCGGTTCGCCCGCCGAGGTGGACGCGGTCTACGAGGACCTGGTCGGCGCCGGGTACCACGGCGAGCTCAAGCCGTGGGACGCCTTCTGGGGCCAGCGGTACGCCACCGTGCACGACCCCGACGGCAACGGCGTCGACCTGTTCGCCCCGCTACCCGCCGAGTAGTCCGGTCAGTGGCAGGCCGGCCAGCTCCCGTACGTCCCGGGCGAGATGAGGCTGGTCCGCGTACCCCGCCCGGACCGCCGTCTCCGCGAGCGGCACCCCGCCCCGGGCGAGCGCGAGCGCCCGCTGCATCCGGAGCACCCGCGCGAGCGTCTTGGGACCGTAGCCGAACGCGTCGCGACTACGCCGGTGCAACTGGCGGGCCCCCAGGCCCAGCTCATCGGCCACGGCGGCCACGGCGCGCCCCGCGTCCAGGGCTTCGACGAGCCGCTTCAGGGACGGGTCGGGCGGGACGCCCCGTTCCAGAGCGATCTCCTCCAGCGCGGCGACGGGGTCGGTGGCGGCGCCGACCCGGGTACGCAGCCGCCGTACGACGGCGGCCGGCCAGAGGTCGCTCAGCTCCACACGCCGGTCGAGCAGTTCGTGCGCCGGTACGCCGAGGACGGCGGGGGCGGTACCGGGATAGAAGCGGAGGCCCACCCACACCCCCTGGGCGCCCTCGGTGACGTACGCGCGCGTATCGGGCCCGGCGACCAGCAGTCGCCCCTCATGCCAGAGCAGATCCATACACCCGTCGGGCAGCACGCGCCCCGATCCGCCCTCGCCAGGGGTGTTCACCCAGCCGACCGCACCGGAGATCCGAGACGCCCGCTCCTTGTACACATACGCCAGCGTAGACGCGCCCCCTCAGGGGCGCGGGGCTGTGCTCGACATGCGGCTGCCGCCGCGTGGGCGCGATCAGCCACAGCGAACCCGCACCCCGCCCACGAGGCGAACCCCGGAAACGAACCCGCCCCCGGCCCTCAAGCCTCCGGCTTCCGCGGCGGCGGATGGCTGCTCTTCACATGCGTACGCAACCGCGCCGTGACGTCCTCGGGCGGCAGGAAGCGGGACCAGCGTTCCGGGAACTCGGACGGCATGTCCGGATCGTCGGGGTCGACCTCCCGCGCCGCGGCCGCGCGGGCGACGTACTCGGCGACCTGGGCCTCCCGCAGCCGTTCGTTGGCGGCGCGGGCCGCGGCCGTGGCGGCGGCCGGCCAGACCCGGTCGATGGCGGCGTTCATGGCGGCGCCGACCAGCACGGCGAAGGCCGCCACACCGATCCACAGCAGCACGGCGACGGACGCGGCCAGGGAGCCGTAGATCGTCGCGCCCTCGATGGTGCTGGTCAGGTAGATGCGCAGCAGGAAGCTGCCGAGGACCCACATGGCCAGGGCGACCAGGGCGCCCGGCACGTCCTCGATCCACGGGGAGCGCACCGGCACGGAGACGTGGTACAGCGTGGTCAGGAAGACGATGGACAGGACGATCACGACCGGCCAGTACAGGACCTGTACGAGCGTCTCCGACCAGGGCACGATCCCGACCACCGCGTCCGGCCCTGCCACCATCAGCGGCAGCGCCACGGAGCCGATCAGCAGCGCGGCGATGAAGAGCAGGAAGGACACGATCCGGGTCTTCACGATGCCCCGGACGCCGTCGAGGCCGTACATCACGGTGATCGTGTCGATGAAGACGTTCACCGCGCGGGAGCCCGACCACAGGGCGAACAGGAAGCCGATGGAGATCACGTCGGGGCGGCCGCCCCGCACCACGTCGTGCAGGATCGGCTCCGCGATCTCCTTCACGCCCTTGTCGGACAGGACCGTGCGGGAGGCGTCCAGGAGGTTGGTCTCCAGGCTGGCGATGGTGTGGGCGCCGGTCCAGTCGTCGACGTAGCCGAGCAGGCCGATGAGGCTGAGCAGCAGCGGCGGGACGGACAGCAGAGTGAAGAAGGCGGCCTCGGCGGCGAGGCCGAGGATGCGGTACTCCATGCAGGAATTGACGGTGTCCTTGAGCAGCAGCCAGGCCGTCCTGCGCTTGGAGACGTTCCGGTAGAGGGCCCTGGCCCGGTGGAGCCGGCCGGAGGGCCGCTCGGGAGTATCGCTTGCTGGCTGCACGCCCTAACGGTATCCGCCGTCCGGGGCAGTACTCATCTTCCGGGGTCCCGAAGCGATCTTCCGGACCCGGCAGGATCTTGCGGGGCGACCGGGGGTACCCCTGTGTCACGCTGGAGACCACCGCCGTCGCCCCGGGTAGGTTCGCAGACATGGCAGGCACCACCACCCATACCGTGACCAACCAGCCGCCCCCGCTGGTCGGATACGACCTCTTCGCCGCCGACCGCGCCCTCGTCGAGGCGGTGGCCCGGCACACCGCCCCGGAGCTGCTGGACGAGGTGCGCGCCGAGCTGTCGTCGATCGGTGTCTCGGCCGGTTCGGCGCAGGTGCAGGAGTGGGGGGCGCAGGCCAACGAGCACCCGCCGCGGCTGCGCACCCACGACCGCTACGGCCACCGTGTCGACGAGGTCGAGTTCCATCCCGCCTGGCACCGGCTGCTCGGCAAGGGCGTGGGCGCGGGCCTGACCAGCAGCTGGGTACGGCCGTCCGGGCACGTCCGGCGGGCGGCCGCCTTCCTGGTCTGGACCCAGGCCGAGGCCGGCAACTGCTGCCCGCTGTCGATGACGAACGCGGCGGTGCCCGCGCTGCGCACCGACCCGGAGCTGGCCGCCGCGTGGGAGCCGCTGCTGACCTCCATGATCTACGACCGTGAGCTGCGGCCCGCCGCACAGAAGGCCGGCGCCCTCTTCGGCATGGGCATGACGGAGAAACAGGGCGGCAGCGACGTACGCGCGAACACGACCGCCGCCGCCCCGCTCGCCGAGTCCGGGACGTACACGCTCACCGGACACAAGTGGTTCTGCTCGGCACCGATGTCCGACGGTTTCCTGGTGCTGGCCCAGGCACCGGGCGGACTGACCTGTTTCCTGGTGCCGCGTGTCCTGGAGGACGGCACCCGCAACGTCTTCCTCCTCCAGCGCCTCAAGGACAAGCTCGGCAACCGGTCGAACGCGTCGAGCGAGGTGGAGTTCGACGGCACCTGGGCGCGGCGCGTGGGCGAGGAGGGGCGCGGGGTGCGGACCATCATCGAGATGGTCGCCGCGACCCGGCTCGACTGTGTGCTGGGCTCGGCGGGGCTGATGCGGCAGGCGGTGGCCCAGGCCGTGCACCACTGCACGCACCGCGAGGCGTTCGGCGGGAAACTCGCCGACAAGCCGCTGATGCGCAACGTCCTGGCCGACCTCGCGATCGAGTCGGAGGCCGCGACGACGCTCGCGCTCCGGCTGGCCGCCGCCTACGACGACGGCAGCGAGGCCGAACGGGCCCTGCTGCGGCTGGCGTTGCCGGCCGCCAAGTACTGGGTGACCAAGCGCTGTGCGCCGGTCGCCGTGGAGGCCGCCGAGTGTCTGGGCGGCAACGGCTACGCGGAGGAGTCGGGGCTGCCCCGGCTGGTGCGCGAGTCACCGCTGAACTCGGTCTGGGAGGGCGCGGGGAACATCCAGGCGCTGGACGTCCTGCGGGCGTTGCAACGCGAACCGCAAGCGCTGGACGCCTACCTCCAGGAGATCGGCCGCGCCCACGGCGCCGACCACCGCCTTGACCGCGCGGTCAAGGACCTCTTCTCCGAACTGGCCGACCTGGAGGGTATGGAGGCCCGGGCCAGACGCCTGGTGGAACGCCTGGCGACGGTACTCCAGGGCTCCCTGCTGGTCCGCTTCGCGCCCCCGGAGGTGGCCGACGCCTTCTGCGCGTCAAGACTGGCCAACGACTGGGGTTCATCCTTCGGCACCCTGCCGAAGGGCCTGGACCTGGCCTCCGTGGTGGATCGAGCACGGGTGCGCATCCCTGCCTGAAGGGGCGCGGGACAGTATCGATGTGCTGCTCCGCCGCGTGGGCGCGACAAGCCCACCGCAACCGTCAGCCGCCAACGCACCTGAAAGCGCACGCCCGCGGCTATCGGCTCTCCGCCCGGGCACGGGGGTGGTGCTGCGCCGACACGGCACCACCCCCGCTTCTTCGGCCCATGTCAGGCCACCGACGCCGGAGCGTCGGCTCAATTTTCGGCCACCCCAGGTCCGTTCACCAGGGTTGCAAGGGGTTGCAACATATCGGTGTCTGTGTGCGGACTGTGTGCCTCCGGCGCTGGAAAACGGCAGTATGAGACGCACAGTCGGACCGGAAACCGCCGCCCGGGCGGCTTGACAAGACACTTCCACACCTTTTCCGAGGCTGTCCGGGAGGACCTCAGTGGGGAACCCGCCGATGGACGTGGCGCGACTCGCCGCGGTGGACGCGGCGCAGGCGGCGCGGTTACTGAGCGAACTGCGCGAGGCCAGACTCGCCGGACAGCGTGGGCGGATCGCGCCCCGGCCGGTGATCGAGAAGTCCTGGGGGCGGATGCTGCGCGGCGGCGTCGACCCCGAACACGACTTCCGTTCGGGGCTGCTGTCCGCCGACGAAGTCCGGCGCAGACGTGAGGAGTCACCGCTCCGGGACGTACTGCCGGTGCTGCGCGAGGGGTTGCTTTCGGTCGCTGACGTCGCCCAGCACATCATGGTGGTCGCCGATGCCGACGGCCGGGTGCTGTGGCGCGAGGGTTCCTCGCCGGTGCTGCGCAAGGCGGACGGCGTCGGCTTCACACCCGGCGCCGACTGGCGCGAAGACGTCGTCGGCACCAACGGGGTCGGCACCCCGGCGGTGGTGCGGCGCCCCGTCCAGGTCTTCGCCGCCGAGCACTTCGTCCGCTCGCTCAGCTCCTGGACGTGTTCCGGCGCTCCCATCACCGACCCCCGGGACGGCAGGCTGCTGGGTGTGGTGGACGTCAGCGGTCCGCTGGAGACCATGCATCCGGCCACCCTGGCCTGGGTGAACTCGGTGGCGAAACTCGCCGAGGCCCGGCTGCGGGAGCTGCACCTGGCCGCGCTGGAGCGGCTGCGCGCGGTCGCGGCACCGGTGCTGGCCCGGCTGGGCGGGCGGGCGCTGGCGGTGGACGCCGACGGCTGGACGGCGGCGGTCACCGGCATGCCGTATCCACAGCGGCTCGCGCTGCCCAAGTCCCTGTCGCCGGGCCGCCGCTGGCTGCCGGCGCTCGGGCTGTGCTCGGTGGAGCCGCTGGCGGGGGGCTGGCTGCTGCGGGCGGTGGACGAGCCGGCACCGGCGGGCGGCGGCCGGCTGGTGCTGGACCTGGCCCAGCCGCGCCGGCCCTCGGTGACGGTGGGCGGCGGCGCCTGCTCCTGGTCCCGGGAACTGAGTCCCCGGCACGCCGAGTTGCTGTACCTGCTGGCGGTACGGCGCACCGGGCGGAGCGCGGCCGGGCTGGCCGAGGACGTCTTCGGGGACGCCTCACGGACGGTGACCGTGCGCGCCGAGATGTCCAGGATCCGGCGCTATCTGGGGGCGCTGCTCGAACACCGGCCCTATCGCTTCCGGGAGGACGCGGAGATCGAGGTACTGCTCCCCGCCGACCCGCACGACCTGCTGCCCTGCTCGAACGCCCCGGCGGTGGCGGCGGGCAGAGGGCCGGGCCCCCGGTCCGCGTGAAAGGCCGGCGTGAAGGCCGGGGGTGAAGACCGGGTGAAGGCCGGTGTGAACGCCCGCGCCCCGGGGCTCATTCAACGCATCAGGGGCATCCGGTGACGTATCTTCCGCATATTTGCCGGGTCTTCGCGGTACGGCCGCCTCGACTGCCGTAGCATCCCGGTGCGGGCATCCCCAACTGCTCCTCGGTCAACGTACGGACCATGAGGCGCAGTTGGCCCGCCTCGGGAGGAAACATGAAGCATCGCGGCAGACACCGGCGGCGCAGGCGGGGCGCGGCACTGCGCGCGGCCCTGGCCGGGGCCGCGCTGGCGCTCACCGCGACCGCCACGATCGTCAGCGCCTCGCAGGCCACGGTCGCCGAGGACCCGGGCGCGCTGAAGCCGCTGACCTCCGCCGCCGACACCGCGCGCCTCCAGCTTCAGGAACACCTGGTGCCGCGCCGCTCGCTGGACCGGCTCGCCTCGGCGATGGGCGGCACGGTCGGGGTCGCCGACGTCCTGGCGGACGCCGACCACACCCTGCGCGGGGCGGCCGACTGCGACTCCGACGACCGGGACTCGCTGCCGGTCACCCCGGCGGCCACCGAGGCGTACTGCTGGGACCCCACCGACACCCTCACCGACGACTGGCGGCCGGCCTCGGTGACCACCTCCTCCGACGCGGACGACGACGGCCTGTGGGGCGCCAACCGGGTCGTCCTGGCCGGCTGGACGCACAGCACCTCCAGCGGTCCCGCCGCCTCCCGGGGCCTGGCCAGGGTCGCGGTCGTGAACGAGAACGACCCGGCACACCCCTCGTACTCCTGGGTCCTGCTGACCGTGCCCAGCGCCGACGGCCGTACGTACCGGGGCCTGACCTCGGAGATCTCTGGCATGGCCTGGTACGAGGACAAACTGCTGGTCACCACCACCCCGGGCAGTGCCGACGCGCTCTACGTCTACGACCTCAACCGCATCCAGCGCACCTCGGTGCTGACCGACGCGGTCGGCCGGGTGCCCGGCGGCTGGTCGGCCGACGGCTTCCGGTACGTGATGCCCGCCGTGGGCTCGTACCGGTTCACCGCGGGAGCCTGCTCCGAGGCCGGCGCGCCCTGTCCGAGCGCACTCTCCGTGGACCGCGGGACGGCCCCGGACAGCCTGGTCCTCGGCGAGTGGACACCCGCCGGCGGCGATCAGCGGGCCCGGCTGTGGCGGTACGCGTTCGACGAGAACCCGAAGCACGACGGATCGCTCGCCACCGACGCCGTCGGCCGGGCGGACGCGGTCCAGGCGTACCGGACCGGGGCCTCCGAGATCCGGGGCGTCCTGTCGTACCGCCCACCGGGCGCGACCTCCTCCGAGTGGTACGTCGGTCACCTCCCCGGCGCCATGGACGGACACGGCAGCCTGTGGCGGCAGGACACCGCGGGCGCGCGGGCGGCCCGCTGCGGCTCCGACACCTCGCACCGCTGCTGGGCCGAGAACACCGGCTCGCTCTCCTACGCCCCCGACACGGGCGAGGTGTGGTCGGTCACGGACCGCATGCTGTTCTCGGTGCCGCTGCGCTCGATCGACGCGTCGCTCGGATAACGGACCCGGCGCGTCGCTCCGGCGACGGACATCGACACGGCCGGGGCCGGGATGATTGCCTGGCCCCCATGAGCAGCATCGTCGTGACCACCTGGTCCCTGGAGCAGACCTCCCCGGCCGACCTTCTCCCCGCCGCCGCGCCGGAGGGCGACACGGTCGAGGTCGTCCGCTCGCAGATCCCCTCCCCGGAGTTCAGCCGCTTCCTGTACGCCTCGGTCGGCGGCGACATCCGCTGGACCGACCGGCTCGGCTGGACGTACGCCCGCTGGCGGGAGCACCTGGAGCGGCCGGGCGTGGAGACCTGGGTCGGCTACGACCGGGGCACCCCGGCGGGCTACGTCGAGCTGGAACCGCAGGACGAAGGGGTCGTGGAGATCGTTTACTTCGGCCTGATACCGGCGTTCCGGGGCCGCCGGATCGGCGGTCACCTGCTGTCGTACGGCGCCGCACGCGCCTGGGACCTGGCGGAGCGGTGGCCCGGACTGCCGCCGACGAAGCGGGTGTGGCTGCACACCTGCAGCCTGGACGGCGAGCACGCGATGGACAACTACCAGCGACGGGGCTTCAGGCTCTTCGACACGAAGGTCGAGGAGGAACCGGACGTCTCGGCACCCGGGCCCTGGCCGGGGGCCCGCCCGGAGCCACGTCCCGGGGCGTGACCCACACCACCCTGTCTCACTATTCAGAATAGATCCGTCCGAATCACGGACGATGGTGGACTGGCCCGAGATCCGCGTGACACGCTTCCGTCATGTCTGGAACTGGAACCGCCTTGGTGAGTCGGCGGCACGTCGACCTCGGCCGCATGTCCAGCGCCATCTGTCCGGCGGGCTGAGAGCACAGCACCGCCGCGCCCTGCTGTCCAGACCTTCCCTTTGCGCAGTGTCGCGCAGATATGCCCCCCGTGCGCCCGTACGCGCAGGTAAGAGCCGCTTTCCCGCCTGTCCCGAAGGACGTATTCACCATGGCCGCCACCCCGCAGAACCCTGCCGCCTCCACGCCCCGCCGCAAGGTGAGTCGTCACCGCGGTGAGGGTCAGTGGGCTATGGGTCACTTCACCCCGCTCAACGGCAACGAACAGTTCAAGAAGGACGACGACGGTCTCAATGTGCGGACACGCATTGAGACGATCTACTCCAAGCGCGGCTTCGACTCGATCGACCCCAACGACCTGCGCGGACGTATGCGCTGGTGGGGCCTGTACACGCAGCGCAAGCCCGGCATCGACGGTGGCAAGACGGCCATCCTCGAGCCGGAGGAGCTGGACGACAAGTACTTCATGCTGCGGGTGCGGATCGACGGCGGCCGCCTCACCACCCAGCAGCTGCGGGTGATCGGCGAGATCTCGCAGGAGTTCGCGCGGGGCAGCGCGGACGTCACCGACCGGCAGAACATCCAGCTGCACTGGATCCGCATCGAAGACGTTCCCGAGATCTGGAACCGTCTCGAGGCCGTCGGCCTGTCCACCACCGAGGCGTGCGGCGACACCCCGCGTGTCGTCATCGGCTCGCCGGTCGCCGGTATCGCCGAGGACGAGATCATCGACGGCAGCTGGGCGATCGACGAGATCAACCGGCGGTTCATCGGCAGCAAGGAGTTCTCCAACCTGCCGCGCAAGTTCAAGTCCGCGATCTCCGGCTCACCGCTGCTGGACGTGGTGCACGAGATCAACGACATCGCCTTCGTCGGCGTCGAGCACCCCGAGCACGGCCCCGGCTTCGACCTGTGGGTCGGCGGCGGTCTGTCCACCAACCCGAAGATCGGCGTCCGGCTCGGCGCCTGGGTGCCGCTGGACGAGGTCCCGGACGTCTGGGCCGGTGTCATCGGCATCTTCCGGGACTACGGCTACCGGCGGCTGCGCACCCGCGCCCGGCTGAAGTTCCTGGTCGCCGACTGGGGCGCGGAGAAGTTCCGCCAGATCCTGGAGGACGAGTACCTCGAGCGGAAGCTCGTCGACGGCCCCGCGCCGGCCGAGCCCCTGCAGCGCTGGCGCGACCACGTCGGCGTACACCGGCAGCAGGACGGCAACTTCTACGTCGGGTTCGCCCCGCGCGTCGGCCGTGTGGACGGCACCACCCTGGCGAAGATCGCCGACCTCGCCGAGGCGCACGGCTCGGGCCGGGTACGCACCACGGTCGAGCAGAAGATGATCGTCCTCGATGTCGTGGAGGACCAGGTCGACTCGCTGGTCGAGGCCCTGGAGGCACTGGACCTGACCGCCAGGCCGTCCCCGTTCCGGCGCGGCACCATGGCCTGCACCGGCATCGAGTACTGCAAGCTCGCCATCGTCGAGACGAAGGCGCGGGGCTCCGCGCTCATCGACGAGCTGGAGCGCCGGCTGCCCGACTTCGACGAACCGCTGACCATCAACCTCAACGGCTGCCCGAACGCCTGCGCCCGCATCCAGGTCGCGGACATCGGTCTCAAGGGCCAGCTGGTCCTCGACGACCGGGGCGAGCAGGTCGAGGGCTTCCAGGTGCACCTGGGCGGCGCGCTGGGTCTGGAGGCCGGTTTCGGCCGCAAGGTCCGCGGTCTCAAGGTGACCTCGGAGGAGCTGCCGGACTACGTCGAGCGGGTGCTCAAGCGTTTCCAGGCGGAGCGCGAGGACGGCGAGCGGTTCGCCGCCTGGGCGTCCCGCGCCAGTGAGGAGTCCCTCTCATGAGCGAGCGGGCCGCCCCCTTCTACTGCCCCTACTGCGGCGACGAGGATCTGCGTCCGAACGAGCAGGGCCACGGTGCCTGGGAATGCGCGGCCTGCAACCGCGCATTCCAGCTGAAGTTCCTCGGGCTGCTCGCCCGGGGACTGAAGCACTCCGACGCCGGAGGGGAACAGATATGACCACAGCTCAGGAAGACCGCACCGCCGACGACTTGAAGGCGCTGGCCGAGCAGGCCGGCCGCGATCTCGAAGACGCCACCGCCCTGGAGATCCTCCAGTGGGCGGTGGACACCTTCGGCAAGGGCTTCTGCGTGACCTCCTCCATGGAGGACGCGGTGGTGGCCCACCTGGCGTCACGCGCCCAGAAGGGCGTGGACGTCGTCTTCCTCGACACCGGCTACCACTTCCCGGAGACCATCGGCACCCGGGACGCGGTCGAGGCCGTGATGGACGTCAACGTCATCACCCTCACCCCGCGCCAGACCGTCGCCGAGCAGGACGCGGAGTACGGCCCCAGGCTGCACGACCGCGACCCCGACCTGTGCTGCAAGCTCCGCAAGGTGCAGCCGCTGGAGCAGGGCCTGACGAAGTACGCCGCCTGGGCGACCGGGCTGCGCCGCGACGAGTCCCCGACCCGGGCGAACACCCCGGTCGTCGGCTGGGACGAGAAGCGGCAGAAGGTCAAGATCTCGCCGATCGCCCGCTGGACCCAGGACGACGTGGACGCCTACGTCGCCGAACACGGCGTGCTGACCAACCCGCTGCTGATGGACGGCTACGCCTCCGTCGGCTGCGCCCCCTGCACCCGCCGGGTGCTGGAGGGCGAGGACGCGCGCGCCGGCCGCTGGGCGGGGCGGGCCAAGACCGAGTGCGGGCTGCACGGATGACGGCCACCACGCCTTCGACGAACCAGGAGAACAACGTGACGACCGGAGCCACCGTCTGGCTCACGGGTCTGCCGAGTGCCGGCAAGACCACCATCGCGTACGAGCTGGCCGGCCTGCTGCGGGCGGAGGGACGCCTCGTGGAGGTGCTCGACGGCGACGAGATCCGCGAGTTCATCTCGGCGGGCCTCGGCTTCAGCCGCGAGGACCGGCACACCAACGTGCAGCGCATCGGCTTCCTCGCCGAGCTGCTGGCCCGCAACGGCGTGACGGCGCTCGTCCCGGTGATCGCCCCCTACGCGGACAGCCGGGACGCGGTGCGCAAGCGCCACGAGGAGAACGGCACCGCGTACGTCGAGGTGCATGTGGCGACCCCGGTCGAGGTGTGCTCCGTACGCGATGTGAAGGGTCTGTACGCCAAGCAGGCCGCCGGTGAGCTGACCGGGCTTACGGGGGTCGACGATCCCTACGAGGAACCCGAGACACCCGATCTGCGGATCGAGTCGCAGCACCAGACCGTGCGGGAGTCCGCGGCGTCCGTGCACGCCCTGCTGAGCGGGAAGGGACTGGCATGACGACGACCGTGGCGGCTCACGGGGAGGGCACGGGCACCCCGTACGCCCTGTCCCACCTGGACGCGCTGGAGTCCGAGGCGGTCCACATCTTCCGTGAGGTGGCGGGCGAGTTCGAACGGCCGGTGATCCTGTTCTCCGGC